>JAFRRH010000058.1 GCA_017428215.1 Selenomonadaceae bacterium | reverse complement strand
CGGATTAGTTACATAAAGATTTTTATTGCTATCCATCTCTTTAAGAATTGCCTGTAACTTTTCTATCGGATTCATTTTATAACAGTCCTTTCGGGACTATCATAAATTCTTTTCCCCTTTTCGTTAAGTTAATGCCATTGATGAAATGGGAGGATGTGCATGACACACCGCGCCAATGTCTGTCCTTTCGTTATAAATTCGCAGATGCATTTTTACTTCGCTGGAAGGTTTTCGTGCCCCTTGTTTTATAATCGTTCCGTCCAGACGCATTTTGACCATATCATCTTCGGACATAAAACCCTTAGAAACTCCTGTAGGCGTTGTCCATATCACTTCGTCACCTACCTTGCAAGAAATGTTTCCATCGTTGGCAGCTACGAAATTCTTAATGTACATGCGTCGTCCGATTTCTACGATCATTTTTTTTGCTTCTTCATCAGTGGGATATAGATTAATTTTGCTCATTAGTCATTCCTCTTGCGTTTAACAAATTAAATTATCATCAAGTATAATCTCGTATAGATAATATTTTCTTTGAAATTCTGTTGGAATCTCCAAAGTTATTTTTAACTAGATTTCCGTTTTTGTCAATATAAAGTAACAGTAGTTAACATTAACCACTAAAATGCGCAGAAAGTCCCGCCTCCGCAACGGAGGCTTTTTACTTTAAGCAGGAAAAATTTTTAATTGCCCGAATCAAAGCAGACAAAGGAGGCTAAATAAATGGCAACAATTATAACTAAAGACGGAAGTTTAGCGGAAGTCGAAGGCGCGGAGGCTTTGCACGCACTAAGACACACCGCCTCGCATATCATGGCGCAAGCAATAAAACATCTCTACGGCGGCACGGACGGTAAAGGCGTCCAACTGGCTATAGGTCCGGCGATTGACACCGGATTTTACTACGACATTGATACCGAGAAAAAAATTACCGACGAAGACCTCGCCGACATCGAACGCGAAATGAAAAATATCGTCAAGCAAAATCTTAAGCTGGAACGTTCAACGCTTTCACGAGCCGACGCCTTGAAAAAATTTGCTGACGATGGCGAAATTTATAAAGTTGAATTGATTGAGGCTCTGCCCGAAGACGCGGAAATTTCTCTGTTTACGCAGGGCGATTTTACTGACTTGTGCGCGGGTCCTCACGTTCAATCGACGGGCAAAGTTAAGGCGTTTAAGTTAATGTCGATTGCGGGCGCATATTGGCGCGGCGACGAGCATAATAAAATGCTCCAACGTATTTACGGCACGGCATTTGAAACTAAAGACGAGCTTAAAGATTATCTGCATATGCTGGAGGAGGCGGCTCGTCGTGATCACCGTAAACTTGGCAAGGAGCTTGATTTATTCAGTTTGCACGACGAAGGTCCTGGCTTCCCGTTTTTCCACCCCAACGGCATGGTTATTCGCAACGAGCTGATAAATTATTGGCGGGAAGTTCATCGTCGCTACGGCTATCAAGAAATCAAGACGCCGATAATTTTAAATCGCAAGCTCTGGGAAACTTCCGGGCATTGGGATCATTATAAAGAAAATATGTACTTCACGAAGATTGACGAGGAAGATTACGCCGTCAAGCCTATGAATTGTCCTGGCGGAATGCTCGTTTACAATACGCATGTCCACAGCTACCGCGATTTGCCGTTGAGGCTTGGCGAGCTTGGGTTAGTTCATCGTCACGAAAAGAGCGGCGTTTTGCACGGATTATTTAGAGTTCGGAACTTCACGCAGGACGACGCACATATATTCATGACGCCCGCGCAGGTTGAACCCGAAATTCAAAAGACGATTGACCTGTTCGACGAAGTTTATAAAACTTTTGGACTTATTTATAAAGCGGAACTTTCGACGCGCCCCGAAAATTCTATGGGCGATGACGCGACTTGGGAATTGGCAACGGACGCACTTAGAAAAGCTTTGGAGCATCGCGGGCTTGAATACGTCATCAACGAGGGCGACGGAGCCTTTTACGGTCCCAAAATTGATTTCCATTTAAAGGATTCAATCGGCAGAACGTGGCAATGCGGAACGATTCAGCTTGATATGTTGTTGCCCGAAAAGTTCGAATTGAATTATATCGGCGAAGACGGAGAAAAACATCGCCCGATTATGGTTCATCGCGTTGTTTACGGCTCAATCGAACGTTTTATCGGAATTTTGATAGAAAATTATGCGGGCGCGTTCCCCGTGTGGCTGGCTCCAGTTCAGATAAAACTTTTGCCGATAACCGACAATCATCTTGCCTACGCTAAGAAACTCTCCGATAAATTTTTCCAACTCAAATTCCGCGCAGAAATCGACGACCGCAACGAGAAAATCAATAAAAAAATTCGCGACAGCCAAGTCCGCAAAATTCCCTACACGATTGTTATCGGCGACAAGGAAGTTGAGACGGGCATTTTGCCGATTAGAAAATACAGCTCCAAAGAAAGCGTGTCAATGAGCGTTGACGACTTTATTTCTTACGTTCAAGATAAAATTTTGTCACGGGCGGAGGATTTTTGAGGCAAAAGATTATTTTATGTCCAATTATTGAGATTTTTCAACGACGAGATTAGCAATTCGCCCAAATTTGTTAAAGAAATGTGTTAATGCTATTTTTCGTCCGTGCAGAGTTGCCGAAACAAAAATTTGAGCTGATTGACGGCATAAAAAAGATAATTTCGGACATGGGCGAGGAAAAATTACGTCGACACAGCGAAATGAACCCGATTATTTAAAAAATTTTTGTAAAGAAAAACCCTCCGACAATGTGATATGCTCCCCGTCAAGAGGACAATAAAAAAAATTATTTTGACTGGCAGATTCTTCTACTGGTCTTTTCTTATGCCGCCAAAGAAAAATTATGCTTCTTCAGTCGGCGTCAATGTTCAGAGATTGCGTTGCACACGTTGCTCGTTGTAGTAGATGATATAAGATTCAATCGCACGTAGCAATTATTTCTCGTTGGGACGTTGTGCATGGAATTTGCGGGCAAGCAAATTTCCGGCGATATGTT
>JAFRRH010000057.1 GCA_017428215.1 Selenomonadaceae bacterium | reverse complement strand
TTAGTAGGCGTGAATATTTCCACTCGCAAGCCGAAATATTTGTAAGCCGCGTAGACAAAATAACCGCGATAACCGCCATCTGCACATATTTTCTCCAACGTTATATTTAACAACCAATATAATCGGTGACTATCTGCCTTTTGACGAGTAAGCTTCACAAGATGAGTGAGAATAGAGTCCCACAGTCCGCTGAGGTGCGCTCGTCGATAAAAGCTGTGCACTGTAAATTTCGCTTTTCCCAATTGCGATTTCGCATATTGACGAACAAAGGAGCAATAACTTTCCATTGCTCGTCCGTTAAATCCGTTTCGTATTTTTTCTCATAGTAAGCTCATTATACTACTTTTTTTCTATGAACACACGTTCTTAGATAAATACCAAATAGATTTAGCCTACCACATGAAAAATTTAACTGCTCTGAGGCAATTCAATGCTACGCTTACGAACACTTTTTAATGCTGGATATTGCTTATGAAATTACAGCGAATTTTATTTCGAATTTTTTGCTGTGGAAGCTAAAAAAGATTTTTATGGTAGGGCAAAGAATTTTTTGCTTTCTGACGAAATCGAATTTGTACCATTGGACAAAATTTCCAGCGTAGCAGAGAAACATAAAAAAGAATTGGCAAAGATTATTCACGCAGATGTAGAGAATGACAAGGCGCTAAGAAAATTTTATGTTCGTATAGAAAGACACAAGGCAGATTATGCCATCATCGGTCGCGTATACAATTTGGGAATCAACAGAGATGAATTTTCCGAGCTTAACGGATTGGAAACCCTCTCGATTATATACCTGTACGAGTATCTGTCGGATACAGGCAGGGATATTCTTTTGCACAGTGGTTATAATAGCATTTGCGAAGAGGACAAGAAAAGACGTGACTTGAAAATCAAGGCTCTCGTGAAACAGCTCCGCGCAAGATTCGAGAATCAGAAAATAGATTCGCCTTTATCGGACGAGGAATATTTTCTGACTTGCAGTTGGTTGACCGAGCAGATGTATATCCTGACGAATCATTGGACGATTAAAATTCAAGTCCTGCGAGAAAAGATGAAGTCAGCTTCGTTGAGATATTGGCGGGAAACAATTCCGTTGTTGACAGAATCAAGCTACACAGTTCCACTTGAAAGCTTGATTGAAAAAATTTTTCCCTTAACACAGCGACAAGTGATAATAAACAAGGCATTGCAAATTTTAATACAATTTTTTCTGACTGCTTCGTTTGGGGCAGTTTTTTATGTACAAAATCGAGAAACTCTTAGCAATGGCAGAAAATATCTCATCTGTGGTATCCTTCGAGCCGTAGTAAAAAGCTAAGCTTCGGCAGAGCAACGTTCTTTGAAAATTAAAAAAATATTATCGGAGGGTGATGATTCATGAATGAAAATCCTTTTGTCAAGCGAGATGTAATGTGGCAACCGCCTAACAAGGAGGCACCAAATCCTTACCACCAGGCGAAAATCGTGAAACAAGTCGTCGAGATCGCGCCAACAGTGATTTCCTTTTCAACGGCAAACTTCGAGTCGACAGAAAGAGAGAGCCCATAAATAAGTGCGGAAGAATATCAAGCTCAAACGAGCGTGAAATTGTCTGCAGAAAACGTCAACACATCGCCCGACCAAAATTTGAAAAAATTTCCGCGCCGAACGAAGGAAAGGAAGTTGCCGAAAAATTCATTGTCAAATTAAACGGCATATACCTCAAGCCCAAGAATAAGTTGACGGAAGACGAAGGCCAGCTATGCAATTTCAGTTTCGAGATACGGACGATTCGCGTCTTGAGAAATCGCGACGGCACAACCCAACAAGAGGTTGTTTACAACGTCATAAGTTCGGATTTAGCGCATCGCGCAGACGAATTCGACAAAAAGAATTTGCCAAGCATTCCGGATGAAAATTTTGACAAAGTCGTTGACGAAATTCTCCGCCAATTCAAGGAGTGTTATATCTGTCCCGAAAGAAAAAATATCGCACGGGATTATCTTCGCGAATACGGTGCCATTGTCTATCTCGAATTCCGACGAAGTCACGCACGAAGAATTTTTCTCGTATCACGGCTGGGAATTGCTTGGCGGTAAAATGGTGTACCTTTCAGACAGCCGCGCCGATTGTAAGTGCGGCGTCATCATTCCAAAAATTTCTTCAGAGCGAATGACGGTTGCTTGGCGGAACGATCTGCAAATTCTGGGAATCGATAAAAAAGTTTACAATCTCAACGGTACTCATGATAATATTGTAAGTTTAAAAGTGAGCTTGCCTTTTTGGCTGTACTTACATCTAATCTTCACTTGCAAGTTGTTCATGAACGCAGGTCTGAAAGTACAGTTTTTGTTGTTGCTCATTGGCAAGACGGGAAGTCTCAAGACTACAATTTGCGAGACTTTCGCCGAACCTTTCAATGAAGGCTCGATGTTGCGCTTTGAGTCTACGAGTCATGCGCTTGAGCTTTACCGCGAGGAGTGTATAGATCAAACAATGGTCGTTGACGACATCTTTAAGAAGAAAGCGTCGAAGGCGTTGATTAATGAGTGGGTTTTACAATCGAGAAGTATAAATATTCAGCAATATAATGAAAATTTTATTTTATGGCATCGCATCATCGTCGATCTTATGTTGCGTAATCAAACAGCGGCAACTGTGGCTGAGCCGTGGCAACAATTTTTGATAATAATGCAACAGGCAATCGCCACGAGCACAATTTTAATCGCCGTAAGTAAAGAAGAGTTTGAACAAAACGGAGGACGATATACGGGATTTCAAAAAACCGACAAAGTTATATCGACGGTTCGTTATTTGTTGACAGATTCAGGACGGGAATTGGACTCTGATTCGACGACAATTTTTAAGGAACTATTGAATCACGGCGTATCGAAAGGCTACGAGAAAAAGGACGGCAATGGTGGCACACGCAAACGGTATCTCAAGCGCGTAAAGCTTAACGGGCATTTGGTCGAGATGTTTGTCCTTTCTAAAGATGCTATGGAAAAAGCAATCGAAAAATTTTTGGAGGAGGAGTTAAGGCAATGTTTTACAGCTCGGATAAATGGGACGACTTGCGTCATTTGGCGGGAATTTCTCAGCATAGGTTCATTGAGTGCAACGGCGACGAAAAAAATCCGATAGCTCAAATCTCCTTGCCAACGACTGTCGCTGAAACAATGTGTCTTCAAGCTCCCTCATCGGATGACTCTGTTGAACTAAACTTGATACCGCTCGTTCAGACGGGAGAGTGGGCGATAAGCACATTGAACGGATTTTGCACCGCGCCAAGCGACATTGAACTTTGTCAGTTACTCGCAGGTGGTGCTCTTGCCTATCCGGTTGCGCGTTGGCTTGAGTCGTCGCATGAAACTGCAGTAATTGCCGCCCGTCAAAATTATGTGGAAAAATTTTATTCTAGGTACTGGTATAACACCGAGCAAACTTTCCTTCCGCAATGCTGGCTTGATTGTTTTCAAGATAGGTGCTTCGCAGAGCGAGAAAAACGACGTGCGGCATCACTTTCTGAATCATACACAGATTTTCAACTGACGCGAATGGCTATGGGCTGGTAGATTCAATATGAATAAATTGAATAGTTTAAGCATATACTATATCTTTGAATACTCATATGAAGAGTGATTACGATGAAAAAATTTTTCTCGGTCAAGGAAGTTGCAGAGATTTTCGGCGTGAGTAAGTCGCTGATTTGTTATAGGATTCGCAAGAAGTACATTCCTTCGCGCCGAGTCGGACGTAGAATTTTAATTCAGTCATCTTACATAATGAAAATTCGTATCGTGTAAAGAAGTTCAATCTTTAAGATGAAAGGCGGGTTTTGGATTTATCAAGTGAGTTATAAAGCTCCTGACGGCTCAGCGAAACGAAAAAAATTTGCCGTAAAAACCAAACACGAGGCTATGGAAAAAGGCAAAACTTTTCTTATGGCAAATCAACAAGGCAGTATCTTTTTAAAAGCTGATATGACGGTTGTAACTTGGATTGATGAGTGGATGGAAAATTACGTTAAGCCACGAATCAGACCTAGAATATTTCAATTCACTTTTGGTGAATGGACGAGCCGGCGGAAATGCTCTATCGTCTTCCACAGTACGAGCGGCAAGAAGATATTTCGCTATATGCGTGGACGATGCCATTCGCGAAGGGCTTGTATTGAGAAATGTGGTGCGCTTAACAAAATCTCCAAAGTTGACGCGCAAGGAAATTGTCGTGTTGACGCGAGATGAGGTTACAACCTTGCTTGAAGGTGCAAAACAAATCAACAATGAATTTATGAGAAACATGATGCCGGAAATTTTATCGTTCACGGTCAAAACAGGTTTGAGACAAGGCGAAGTATTCGGGCTAAAGTGGGAAGACGTTGGCTTTAAAAATTTTTGTATATCCATAAGACGTTCTCTCGCTCACGTTGTAGGACGCGGTGCAGTTTTTCAAGAACCGAAAACTAAAAACAGTCGACGACGTGTATTGCTCATGCCGGAAGACGTTCAATCTCTGAAAGAGTATCGGCAATGGCAAAAAAATTACGCTGATGAATTAGGCGATAAATTTGCGAGGAACGGATTAATCTTTATCAGCCCGTTTAGTGAGCCGATTAGCCCGACGAATTTTTCACGGCGATACTTCAAGCCATTGCTAAAGAAATGCAACATCAACTTGCAAAGACAAGCCATTAAGCGTACCCCGCCAGCTGCTTTATTGCATGAGGAATTTTACTGCCTTTCAATTCAATAAGATACGCAGTTTTCAGGTCATCATTTAAAATGAGATAGTCGCATCTGTTTCCTACGGTAATTATATTTCCGTCAATTTTATAATGATGAACAACAGAGCGCAGGTTATTTTGCTTTACAACGTTCTGCGCCCTATGTTGACAATCGCTTTTACGATCTTGCGATACAATAATTGGTTGACGTTTGTCTTTGCAAATATTTTCGTAGTCGGAAAGGTTAATTTTCATTCTGCCCCTCCGTTGCCCATTTCAGTTCGATAAGCCTGTCGTTTTCTGCGTTAATTTCGTCGGAGGCACCATCAATAAGAGAATGGATAATCAAATGATCTTCCATTGCATCTTTAACAAAACCGTCCGCGACGTAAAATGCCCGCGAATCATCATAGGGCAAAATTTTTTCTTCGTCCACGATTTCGTTCCGTTGCTCATCAACGCCTTGTATCTCATTAGCATAAAGCAAATTATTGAACTCGCCCAATATGTAGGGGCTGTGCGTCGTTATAATTGCTCGATTTCCGGCATGAACAAACCGGCGGCTTGTGCTCCCGTCAAAACGATAAATTGAACCAACTCTATTTCGCATTCTTTTATCGGTCCGAAGTTATGTATAATTACTTTCTTTACTCTTTACAAGCCCTTACAATGAATTGCCGATAGATTCGACAACTGTATTTTCTTTGCCTGCCAAAAATTCTTGACCGAATCGAAAAAGCCCATTAAAATTTGACTGTAATTAAATTTTACGGGAAGTGATAGCATGGCAACCGTGTCGGTGGAAATTAAAATGGATGAAGAACTGCAACGAGCGGCAACGGACATATTTGAAAAGTTAGGGCTGGATTTTTCGACAGCGATAAAAATTTTCTTGAAGAGATCTGTATTGGCAAACGGAATTCCTTTCAACATGACCTTGCCAAAACGCAATTACAAAGCGGAGCGTGCTGTTCGCGCCATGCAAGAATTGAGCGACGCTTCTGCAATCAATGGTGTTTGTAATTTGACGTTGGATGATATTAACGCAGAGATTATTGCCTCGCGACGTTCAAGGGAGGCTCTCGCCGCAAAATGAACTATTACGCCGTTCTCGATACAAATGTACTTGTGTCCGCGCTTATACGCAAAGAATCCGTGCCGGGAGCAGTCGTCACTCACGCACTCGAAGGAAAAATTATTCCGCTTGTGAACGCTGAAATTCTTGAGGAATATAACGACGTGTTGCGAAGAAAAAAATTCAAATTCGACGAGCAAGCCGTTGAGGTCATAATAACCGGAATAATATCCCGTGCAATTCATGTCGATGCGGTTAAGACAGAGGAATTCTTTCCCGATCCCAAAGACGCAGTGTTTTACGAAGTTGTAATGGAATCTCGCAAAGAGCACGACGCCTATTTGGTTACAGGTAATTTAAAACATTTTCCACAACGAACTTTTATAGTTACGCCGCGTGAGATGTTGAACATTATCGAGCTTAAAGAATAAATTTTTATGAGCGTGGGGCATTAGCAGAAAAAACCGATGAAATTCTTGGAAAGCACGCGACAGAAAAATTGATTCAACCCTTTAAAATCAAGACTTAACATAACTTATGGAAGGTTAAAATTTAAGCTTTAAGCCTTCTAAGCCGTGGGGCGCGTGTTCGAGTCACGCCGGACGCGCCATATGAAATTAACAAAGTCCCGACTCCGGTCGAGGCTTTTTCCGTTTGGATATGTTATAATCGGCAAAAATTTTTATCGGAGGCGGTGCCAATGACGATTGACGAACTTTTAATCAAATATCGTGCGCTCGACAGTAAAGTTGACTGCGGAAAAGCTTTTGAACGGCTCATGAAGAATTTTCTGCTCACTTATCCCGAATATCAAGGAAAATTTTCCGAAGTGTGGCTGTGGAATGATTTTCCGTTTAAAAATGAACTCGGAACCGTTGATTTGGGCATTGATATTGTCTGCAAAACGCTTGACGGCGATTTTTGGGCTGTTCAATGCAAATTTTACGCCGAATCGACGCCAATTACTAAATCTGCGGTCGATACTTTCCTTGCAACCAGTTCAAAGACTTTTAACGGGCAAAAATTCACTGCGCGGCTGTGGATTTCGACTTCCGATAACTTAACCGACAACGCAGAGATAACTTTGCAGAATCAAACGCCGCCCGTCGCTCGAATCGGTATGGAAGAACTCAGAAATGCCGCTGTTGACTGGGAAAAACTCGATAAAGGAGCTTTCGGCAGGCAAGCAGTCAACAATTTCCGCACTCCTAAAGAACATCAGCTTAATGCTATCAATTCCGCGCAGATTTATTTCCAAAATCATAATCGCGGCAAGTTGATTATGGCTTGCGGTACAGGAAAAACATACACTTCCCTAAAAATCGCCGAAAAACTCTTTCCACGCGGCAAAATTTTATTTTTAGTGCCGTCAATCTCGCTTTTAAGTCAAATTCTGCACGAATGGGCTACTTTCGCCGAAAATCCTTTTAATTACATTTGCGTTTGCTCCGATGAAACCGTTTCTAAGAAAAATGACGACGAAATCCGCTCCGTAAACCTTCCACTGCCCGCAACGACTAATCCAGACGAAATTTTACGCCGCATGAAAACTTTTAACGACGCGATGACCGTTATTTTCTCGACTTATCAATCTCTGGATAAAGTTTCTGCCGCTAAAATCGAATTTGACTTAATTATTTGCGACGAGGCGCACAGAACGACCGGTTACGGCGAAAAATCTACGCAATTTACCTTTGTACACGACGATAAAAACATTCGCGGCAAAAAAAGATTGTATATGACGGCAACGCCCCGACTTTACACCTCCGAAGCCAAGAAAAAAGCCGCCGATAATAATTTTTTGCTCTGGAGTATGGACGATTCAAGCATTTTCGGCGAAGAATTTTTTCATATCGGTTTTGGCGAGGCTGTAGAAAAAAATTTGCTGTCCGACTACAAAGTTTTGATTTTAACCGTCAATCAGCCCCTAAATGTCGGCGATAATCAAATTTCTACCGATGATAAGGTAAAAGTTACCGGTTGTATCAACGCTTTGCAGAAAAAATTGACCGATATTGAAATTTTAGGCGACCCAAGCCCCATGAAAACCGCCGTCGGCTTTTGTTCGCGCATAAATGATTCAAAAAATATCGCTGAAGAGTTTAAAACGCAGGGAATTAACGCTGAACACGTTGACGGCAAACAAAAAAGCAGTTTTCGCACTGAAAAGCTTAATTGGCTCAAAAATACGCCCGAAAATGACTTAAGAATCATTACAAACGCCCGTTGCCTGTCCGAAGGCGTCGATGTGCCAAGCCTCGACGCTATTTTATTTTTATCCAGCAAAAAATCGCAGGTTGATATTGTTCAAGCCGTCGGGCGCGTCATGCGCAAGGCTGATGATAAAAAATACGGCTATATTATCATTCCTGTCGTCGTTCCACTCGATAAAAGCCCCGAAATTGCGCTTGAGAAGGGCGAATTTGATATTGTTTGGAAGATTTTAAACGCTTTGCGCGCTCATGATAGCCGTATGGACATTTTTATCGAGGAAATTAAACTTCACGGCACTAAAAACGGTAAAAAAGGCGACGGAACCAGAATTTTAGTCGATAATGGCATTCCGCTCCAAACTATTTTGCATTTCGACGAACTAAAGGACTTAATTTATGCCCGAATGGTTGAGCGTGTCGGAAATCGCCGTTATTGGGAGCAATGGGCTAAAGATATTGCCCAAATCGCCGAACGTCATCAAAATAATATCCTAAAACTCGTCGATAAGCCCGAATTTAAGAATTTCCTCGCTGATTTGCGGCAAAATATCAATCCGACTATCTCCGAACGCGACGCAGTAGAAATGTTAGCGCAACATATCGTCACCAAGCCCGTTTTTGAGGCATTATTTGAAAATTATTCGTTCGCGAAGAATAATGCCGTGTCAAAAGCCATGCAAAAGATTTTAAATCTGCTTGAAACCGATTCGGACAATGAACAACTCGAAAAATTTTATAATTCGGTGCGCGAAAGGTGCAAAATCGCCACGACTGCCGAAGATAAGCAGAAAATTATCATCGAACTGTACGATAAATTCTTCAAAACCGCGTTGCCAATGACTGTTGAGCGTTTAGGAATCGTTTATACGCCCGTTGAAGTCGTAGATTTTATTTTGCGCTCCGTCAACGACATTTTACAGAAAAATTTCGGCAAAACGCTTTCAGACCGCAATATTCACGTCCTAGACCCCTTCACAGGCACCGGAACTTTCATAACGCGGCTGATTCAGAGCAATTTGATTAAAAAAAAGGATTTGCTACGGAAATATCAGAACGAATTGCACGCCAACGAAATTATTTTGCTGGCGTATTATATTGCGGCGATAAATATCGAAAATGCGTTCCATGACGCGGCGAATTTGCCTGATTTTTATCCTTTCGACGGAATTTGCCTCACTGACAGCTTTGAAATGTACGAACGCGACGAAATTGAGACGCTTTTTACTCTGGAGGAGAATTTTGAGCGCGTAGACGAGCAAAAGCAGACTAAAATAAAAATAATCGTGGGAAATCCGCCGTATTCGGTCGGACAACGCTCGGCGAACGATAATGCGCAAAATAATTACTATCCGCGCCTTGAAAATCGAATTTCAGCGACATATGCCGCCAAAACCGCCGCGACGAATAAAAATTCGCTCTACGACAGCTATATCAAGGCATTTCGCTGGGCGAGCGACCGAATTTCGGAGGGAATTATCGGTTTCGTGACGAATGCGGGCTGGATAGACGGCGCGGCGATGGATGGCTTGCGAAAATGCTTTGCAGAGGAGTTTTCGCAGATTTATGTGTTCAATTTGCGCGGAAATCAGCGTACGCAAGGCGAAATGTCGCGTCGAGAGGGTGGAAAAGTGTTTGGAAGTGGTTCACGCGCCCCGATAGCGATAACAATCCTTGTAAAAGGTGCCCAAAACGGACACGCGAGGATTTTTTACCGCGACATCGGCGAATATTTGAGTCGAGAGGAGAAATTGGCGATAATTTCGCGTGCGAAGGTGTTTGGCGGCGAATTTGAGGAAATTTCTCCGAATGAGCGGTGTGATTGGATAAATCAGCGCGGAAATGAGTTTGAAACGTTCATTCCGTTGCACGAAAGTGAAATTTCAATATATCGGAATTTCTTCTTTGCACGTTCAAACGGGCTAAAAACCAATCGCGACGCATGGTGTTATAATTTTTCACGCTCTGAACTCGAAAAAAATATCCGAACGACGATTGATTACTACAATTCACTTTCGCCGACGGAAATTGACCCGACAAAGTTTGTTTGGACTCGTGGAGCCGTTCAAAATAAAAATCGCGGGCTTAAAATCGAATTTGACACCGCGAAAATTATTGAAACGTATTATCGCCCGTTCTGCAAGGCAAATCTTTACTACGACCGCGCTTTGAATGAAGTTGTCGGCACAATTTCTAAATTTTTCCCGACTGGACACGAAGACAACCTTTTAATCTGTGTAAATGGCACTGGCGACAAAGATTTTTCGGTTTTCATCACGAATCGAATCACGGACGTACAATTTCAGTTTAACGGGCAGTGCTACCCGCTGTATTATTACGAGGGAAGTGCGCAGGGGAGTTTATTTGGGGAAAATTTGGAGCGGCGGGACGGAATCAGCGATTATATCTTGAACGAGGCGCGAAAACGTTTTGGCGACGTGAGCAAGGAAGATATTTTCTATTACGTGTATGGATTTTTGCATTTGCGAAGTTATCGGGAGAAATTTAGTGCGGAGTTGAAGAAAAGTTTGCCGCGAATCATATTGAGTGAGCGATTTTGGGAATTTAGCCGCGCAGGACGTGAGCTTGCCGAGATTCATCTGAACTACGAATCACAGCCGCCCGCGAAGGTTGAAATTATAGGTGACGGCGATTTTCGGGTAAAAAAATTGCGATTTGCCCGCGACGACCGCACAACATTGATTTACAACGAGCACATCACGATAAAAAATATTCCTGCGCGGAGTTTTGAGTATGTAGTAAATGGTCGCAGTCCGTTGGAGTGGATAATCGACCGCTACCAGATAAAAACCGATTCGGCGAGCGGAATAATCAACAATCCGAACGATTGGGCGACCGAACACGACAATCCGCGCTACATTTTAGATTTAATCTTGAGTTCAATCACAGTCAGCCTAAAAACTCTGGACATCGTAGAAAATTTGCCCGAAATAGAGTTTTGACGCTTGAAAAATTCTGCTCGGCTGATATAATACATATGAACGAATACTTTAAGGATTACTAAGCATTGTTGTCACAAAGCAAAAACCCCCGAAGCAATCTGCGGTAACAGACCTTCGGGGGTTGCGCTATGATTCAGCGCATTTGAGGCTCAGTCATTGTCCTTGAAAAGACTTTTGAGCCAATCGTATATAAGGCGTAAGACGGTGCCCGCAACGATTCTCTGTACGGTCTTTTTGATAATATTATAGTGATAGGTAACTCTTTGAGGTAATCACTGAGTTTTCCCCCACTCCACACCGTACGTGCGACTTTCACCGCACACGGCGTTCCATCTTCAACATTTCTCTCAATCTACCGAAAAAATACTATTTCCAACTTGTTTTCTTAACACATTGAGTTTTGTCATATCAGGCTTGCAAATTTGTAGATACTTCTGAATTATTTTAGCGTTTGTTGCGTGTATAAGCTTGTGGACAGTTTCCGTGTCGCCTTTGGTCATGACTGCCCTATTAAGATTATGTGCGTCTAAACTGATATTAGTTGCGATTCGGTAATAATTTTGTATCCCGACAACAATTTTATTGTATTGCCGGATTTCTCTAAGCAGTCCTTTTTCTGGTTGTGGTC
>JAFRRH010000056.1 GCA_017428215.1 Selenomonadaceae bacterium | reverse complement strand
CGTTGCGCTTTTGTAAGGCAGTAGCGTTCGTGATAAAATGAATTTGACATAAGCACTTTCCTTTGGCTGATTTTTCAAATTCATTTTACCAAAGATTTTGCTTATGTTTTATTTTTCGACTTTACCAACACGCTCTAAGAGTAGCCATCGCGTTTTCATAATCGCCGAGTACCGTGTTAAGTCCTTGTCGGCTGTCTGCAATTTGTACTTTTGTTTCGATTACGTCAGCCATAGCGACATTTCCGACGTCATATTGAATTTGAACAACTCGTAAATGCTCGTTTAAGTTATTCAATGCTTCTTGACGAACTTTCATAAGGTTTTTACATTGCAAAACGTTGTAATAAGCCTGCGCGGTTTGAAATTTGACTTCTTGACGAGTATTTTCCAAAATTAAATCAGCAGAATTTAAACCGAAGTCAGCCGATTTAATCTGTCCTTCGAGTTGACCGCCCGTATAAATCGGAATAGACAAAGTTACGGAATTTGCATTGGAACTTTTATAAGGCGGGTAATCTGCAAGATTTATATCACGTTCCCTGCGCGTTTCTTTGTCCATTGCTCTATATCTATAACGATTTTCTCTTTCTTGATGATAATTTCTGCCGCCAATCCGCATTGAAGAGCTATTCCAACTTAAAGTCGGTCCAAAATTTTTTCGAGCGGCTGAAAGCTCCAATCTTGCCGATTCTCTATCTTCTTGAGCTTGTTCAATTAAGCGATTGTTTTCCAGTGCAAGGGCAATCGCCTCTTCCAGCGTTATAGTCAGATTATCCTCTGCATTTGCCGCGCAGGTGAAAACTATTGCCGCAATCAATGCCACTGAAAAAATTCTCATGACGTTGCACCTCATAAATTCAGATTTAGTTCATTATACTTGATTCAGGCAGAAAAAAATACACCGGACAAAATTTTTGCCGATGTATTCTTATTTTTAAGTTGCAAACGTTATATGTCGTCCAATAAATCAGATTCACATATAATCCTGCCTATTGCAGTGACAAAAATCATCGCAATCGTTATAGCAGGAACCACCGGCAACAGCTTTAAGTTGTTTGCGGTCGAGTTCCACGTCGTCCATTTCTGCAAGATAAGCCTCTGCCTCGTCCAAAGTCAGGTCATATCCTTCACTCTTAGCCAGTTCGACGAGTTCTTCGGGTGTTTCGCACTGCATAGCCTTCGCGATTACTTCTTGCGAGAGGTTAGCTCTCTGTTCGTCGGTTAATGCCATAAATATTCCTCCTTAAATCTTTTCCGAATTATATAACGTGGATTTATAGCTTGCAAGCGAGCATCTTGACATATTCTCCAAAATTTTTTCTAATACATGTGCAAAAACGCTGTCATGTTATGAGTTTTGGAGGAATGCTTGTGGAATACAAAAAAATTTTTTCAACAGACGAAATAAAATCTATCCTTTCCGAGTTGGCAACAGAATATGATAAAACTACCGGCGAACCGTTGACGGTTTTAATTGCCGGCGGTTCTTCTGCCATTTTTCAGTTCGATTTTAAAGAAGATACGAAAGATATAGACATAGTTTTGACAAAGGCGTCGCCGATTTTTGATGAATGCAAACAAATGATTTCAAACCGTTTTGGCGTTTTTTTTGATGAATTGCCTTTTGAATTACGGGAAAATAATCCTGCGCATTTTGAAAAAATAATTCTTGAGGAAACTTTTCCGCTTGATATAAACTCCGAAAAACTTTCTTTTCGATTGTCGAATAAAAAAATGCTTTTGGGCTGTGGTTTGCATTGGTTTCGCTGTTATAAACACCATGTCTCAAATATTTTGGCTATGCTTATTGAAGAACAAAAAAAAAGTAATCCGCTTACCGCGAACGACCTTGAAAATTATTTTGAAGAAATTTATGCAGGTTGTGTGAGTTTAAGCAGTGAAGTAAAAGCATTTCTGAAAACGCTTGATAGTTGTCCGGATTTACAAAAATTGCGCCGTCTTTATCTCTTGGAAGAAAATTATCAAATTGAAATGTACGACCGCATGAGATTTATTCTGTGAGTGAGGAAAAACGTAACCGATGATAAAATTATCCGCGAAATATTCCGTGACAGCAAAAAGTGGAACTCTGTTGAAGATATAAAACGAACTTTTGACGCCTACGAAATTAAAATGAGTGAACGAGCCGTTGCAAATATAGAACGCTGTATTCTTCCTTTTGTGTATAATTTGCCGAGTGAAGAATTTTTATCCACATCGGAAGAAATTTTACAAAAACGCCAACATAATCGACCGAAACTTATTTAAGTTATGAAAATAGAGTATCACAATTAACTCTCCAAGCCACAATAATCATCGCAATTGTTGCAATCCCAGCCACCGGCAACGCCTTTAAGTTGTTGGCTATCGAGTTCAAAGTCGTCCATTTCGGAAAGATAAGCCTCCGCCTCATCCAAAGTCAGCTCAATGCCTTCACTCTTGGCAAGTTCGATGAGTTGTTCGGGCGTTTCGCACTGCATAGCCTTCGCGATTACCTCTTGCGAGAGGTTAGCTTTCTGTTCGTCGGTCAATTTTCCCATAAAAATTCCTCCTTAACGTCCATCTATTGTGCATAAGTCCTCGCCTCAGTTGTCTGCAACGTATCTGAATTATGACTCTAGACCACAGTGATTGCAATTGTCATCCTCGCAAGGACACCAACCGCTGGCAACGGCTTTAAGTTGTTGGCTGTCGAGTTCAAAGTCGTCCATTTCGGAAAGATAAGCTTCTGCTTCTTCCAAAGTCAGCTATTATCCACTCCACCTGTTCCCGTCTTAGGACTTTTCCCACTAGCATAACACCAATGCATATTCATATTTTCCTTGTTTAACTAGAAGCACCTCCCGACTTAGGACTTTTATCTTTAGCATAACACGTGCAATCATCCCACTCTTCACCGCCGGCTACTTGTTTAAGTTGTTGTCTATCGAGTTCAAAGTCGTTCATTTCATCGAGATAAGCTTGAGCCTTTTCCGTCGTCAGTTCAATGCCTTCACTCTTGGCAAGTTCGACGAGTTCCGCCGCCGTTTCGCACTGCATAGCCTTCGCTATTACTTCTTGCGAGAGGTTAGCTTTCTGTTCGGCGGTCAATTTTCCCATAACAATTCCTCCTTAAAACTTTTCCGCATTATATAACGTGGATTTATGACTTGCAAGCGGGCAAAAAAAATACACCGGACAAAATTTTTGTCGATGTATTCTTATTTTTAAGTTGCAAATGTTAGAGTGGTCTCTATGAAGAAGGCTAAAACCGGTTATGGATGCTCAGTTTGGAACATTCCTTATCACCACAACCCCAGCCGCCGGCAACGCCTTTAAGTTGTTGGCTGTCGAGTTCAAAGTCGTTCATTTCATCGAGATAAGCTTCTGCCTCTTCCAAAGTCAGTTCAATGCCTTCGCTTTTAGCGAGTTCGATGAGTTGTTCGGGGGTTTCGCACTGCATAGCCTTCGCGATAACTTCTTGCGAGAGGTTAGCTTTCATTTCGTCTGTCAAATTTCCCATAACAATTCCTCCTTAACTTCTATCTATGGTGCATAAATCCTCGCCTCAGTTATCTGCAACTTGTCTAAATTATGAATCCCTGTAACAAGGCTCATGCTTATCGCAGCCCCAGCCGCCGGCAACGGCTTTAAGTTGTTGTCTGTCGAGTTCGATGTCGTCCATTTCGGCAAGATAAGCCTCTGCCTCTTCTTTCGTCAGCTCAATGCCTTCACTCTTGGCGAGTTCGACGAGTTCCGCCGCCGTTTCGCACTGCATAGCCTTCGCGATTATTTCTTGCGAGAGGTTAGCTTTCTGTTCGGCGGTCAATTTTCTCATAACAATTCCTCCTTAAAACTTTTCCGCATTATATAACGTGGATTTATGGCTTGCAAGCGGGCAGTTCGGAATTTTAAGGGCGGGACAAGGTAAACAACGCCGCTTATAACAGCAATCCTTGCACAGTTCCTTATGGTTTTCTTCCAATGCGCGGAAATTTTTAAGCGTCGAAGATTTTTCCCAATAATCGACGATTGAAGTTGTTGCCTCGTCGGGAATGAAACTGCACGGAGAAAAATTTCCCGTCGCCGTAATGCAGAAATGATTTCGTCCTGCCGTGCAACCGCGATTTATGCCGCGATTGGGATTTTTCTTAGGGTCTTCGCCGCCCATAAACGCTTTAAGCACCGAAAAACACGGCTCGACCGATAATTTCATTTGCGCGGGATTTTTTTCGTAAGCATTGATAAAATTCGCTGTCTGTTCCAAAGCTTCACGGCTCGGAGCAGATTTTTTTACGTCGTGCGGTTTCATGCCGGTTATAATCAATTCTTTTACGCCGAGCGATTCGGCAAGTTTTGTTATTTGTTCAAGGTCACGGAAATTTTTATCGTCCATGAACCATTTCGCCTTAACGTCAGCAAAGTTGAGTTCCTGCAACGTTTTGAGCGCGGAATTTTCAATATCGGCAATAAATTCGCTTGCGCCCGCCGCTATCATGTCTTTTAATTGCTTGCGAGTAACTTTGCCCGATAACTCAACCGTTGCGATAATTCCTGCCTCTTTGCACTCAGATAATAATCGGTCGAGATGTTCATAACCTGCCACGTCGCCCAAGAAATGAACGCGCCGAATTTTTTCCGCCTCGCAATCGTAAAGATATTTCATGGCTGTAGCAATCGGCAACGTATTTTTTTCGTCCTTCAAAATAAATTCGACGTAAAGCGGGCGATAATAATTGGAAAAATAATGGTGGATAAGGTGCGGTTTCTGCTCAATGTATGCTTTTGCCTCGATAATTTTCCCGTCCAAATAATTCAGCTTAAAATAATGAATATCGGTCTGGATAAATGGTTCGGCATCGGGCAGAATTCTTATCCAACGGCGGAGCGCGTCGCCTTTCGACTTTAAACACAATCCTGACCGCTCCAAACGCGCAATAAACCTGTCAACAAGCAGAGGATGACGCCAGCGCGGAAATAATTCAAAGCCCATTTTGTCATGTACGCCTTTTTCGCTCAAATCGAAAGTGAGTGCTACGCTAAAATTTTCGTGCCAGGGTTCAATCGCCGCCCATAAAGCTTTAATGTCGCCTTTCCACCCGATTTTCTCCAGCGCAGGGCAAATATCTTCCCATTTGCGAAGCATCACGGCGAGGCGCATTATGTCGAGTTCGCCGCGCCCTGTCATCGTGCCTAAGTGTTTAATAGTCGCGCCTTTAGGCAAATTCGCAGTTAAATTATCCAGCGGTGCCCGAAGTTTACGCGCTCTTTGCTCGCCCATAAATATTGGCAAAACTTTATCCCAAAACTTCGTATAATCGCCGTCTTTCGAGATGACGTTGACAAAAAAACAAGGCTCAATTTTCTTATCAGTCGCAAATTGTTCGTAATCAATTTCAACCCAGATAAAATCTACAAACGGAATATTTTTTTCATCGGCAGTCAATATGTAATCGACGTAACGCGCAGGGTTGCCGAGCCTGATTTCATAGCCGCTCACATAACTAATTTCATTGCCGTATTGCGCCTCGACATTTGAAAAAGCCGCCAAACACTCGTCCGAAATAATTTCCGATACGGCTTGGCGGCGAAGATGCGCTAAAAATTCTTTGACGTATAATTTTGGTTTTTCCATTAAGAATTCTCCTGAACTTTTTCCTGCATAACTCCCACAGCTTTGGCAATGTTGAAAATTTCTTTCTGACTTTTGGTCGTCATGATAATCTCGCGCTCTTTTTCCGTAAGACGTGACAGCGGACCAGCCAAAGACAACGACAATTCTTCCGCGCGATGTTCTTGCCAATGGGCACCGGCAACCATTGAGGCAACAAGGTTAAAAATTTCCTTACTTTCGCCGCAATCTTCGTGAAAACAGTTGCCGGTATTATATTCGGCACGAGAGGCGCAACCGCCGCGACAAATAAAGCAATAAGGACAGGTTTTGCACTTTTCCATAATATCAACGGTGCGAGTTTTCCATTTCGCCTTGTCGAAACCCCAAAGAAAACGTCCGGTTTTTATATCAGTGAATCCTACAGCTTTATTATCTATGCCGACGAAATCCCAACAAGGGAAAATTTTTCCAAATGGGTCGACAACCATCATACCGCGTTCCGCGCCGCAAAAATTCGGAGCAAATGGCGAAAAATTTTTCTTTTGTAAGAGAGATTTTAAGTTGTCAGCGATTGAATATTGAGATTCATGATCGAAAGCTTCTTCGGTGCTAAGTCCGTATTTTATCAGCTCGTCGAGTACATCTTTTTCGCGAAGAGTAGCTTTTTCGTGTTTAAAGTCATTGGTTGCGGCTTTGAAATAATAATTAAACTTGCCGCGCTTAGTTTTTGCCTTAGGATCGGCTTCTCTCAAGGATTTTTCTTCGGCGGCTCGTTCTTTTTCTTTGTCGATAAAGCCACGCGCCTTGAGGTCGTCAATCAAATCTTTCATGCCGTGAATATTTTCCAATCCAATGTTTACACGTAAAGAAACTCTTATGCCCAGCTCCAAAGCAAGTTCGACGTTTGCCAAAATCTTTTCGTAAGTGCCGACGCCGTCTTTATGAACTCTGCGCCGGTCGTTGACTTCGCCCACGCCGTCAACCGTTATTTGCAGCATATCGAATTTAAATTCCTTAAAAAATTCGCGATAAGCATCGAGGTCGTAGCCGTTGGTTATTGCGCTCATATTCATATTAAGTTCGCGACAATGTTCAGCGATTTTGCGCACGACGGGAAGATTTTTTGCCAAAAGAGGCTCGCCGCCGTAAAAAGTGCAATGGTCAACGTCGTAGTCTCTCGATTTATAATTTTTCAGCCCGGAGAAAACTGCCTCAATTATTTTGTCGCTCATTGTCCGTGAAAGCCAATCCTGTCCCTTGTTCAAGCGGTGTTGCTCAAAACAATACGGGCAACGGAAATTGCAGTCGTAGGTTGGCAGGATAATCAATCCGATGCCGGAACCGCCATAAACTTTTTTATTTATACGGGCGAGCAATTTCATATCGGCAAGTTCTTCTGATTCGTTTTTGCGCGTGATATGTCCCCTAAGCATAAGACGTTCCAAAAGCGCGAGCGGCAGTTCGGCAAATTTGCCCGCCGCAATTTTTTCGCAATCGTCCTTTGCAACGATGTCATACGCGCCGTAAAGCCCGTTGACGAGCAAACGATAATCTGAAATTTCTTTTCCGTCCTTGCCGACAAGTGGCAGGATAATTTCATAACTACTAACTTTCATAATCATCACCAAGAAAATTTTTTTAGAAGTTTATTTGTGTCAATCATTTTTATTTTTACAGCGTTGCAGAAATTCTTCATTGACGGCGTTAAAACCTAAATTTTTGAGGTGCACACCAAAAATTGAAATATCCTCTGCGCAATTCCTCCTTAAAAATTTTACGCATTATACGGCATAATGTTACAACCTACAAGAAAATTTTTTTTTATACGACTTGGCGTTTCACGAAACCTGCAAACATGCCGCCCTTAGCAACGAGTTCATCAAAAGTGCCGCTCTCGACAATGCGCCCGCCGTCCAGAACAAAAATTTTATCGACGTTGCGAATCGTGGAAAGTCTGTGCGCAACAATAATTCTCGTGGCGTTGATTCGGTCAAGACTTTCCGTAACAATGGCTTGAGTGCGGTTATCGAGTGCGGAAGTTGCCTCGTCCAAAATTATAATGGCGGGTTTGGCGGCAAGAGCACGGGCAATCAAAATTCGCTGACGTTGCCCGCCGCTGATATTGTTGCTACCTTCGGAAATGACGGTTTGCATACCCATTGGCATTTGGCGAATATCTTCCGCAATGCCCGCCGCTTCAGCCGCCTCCCATGCGTCGTCAAGCGTCAAATTACTCATGCCGACAATATTATAAAAAATATTGCCCGTCATTAACTGCCCGCCTTGCAAGACAACGCCCATTTGCGCACGAACTGACGCCGCTGACAGCTCGGACAAATCATAGCCGTCGTAATATATGGCTCCGCTTTTCGGTTGCTCAAATCCCAATAACAATCTCATTAAAGTTGTTTTACCACAGCCCGAACTGCCGACTAAGGCAACACTTTCGCCCGCCTTGATTCTGAAACTCACATTTTTAAGAACGTCGGGTAAATTTTCGCCATAAGCAAAAGTCAGTCCTTCAACTTCTATCGCGCCCGAAAGTACATCGGCTTCAGGTTTATCAGAGGAACTTTCCGGCTCGGCGTTTAATATCGGTTGCAAATTCTCCAATAACGGACGAATCGCGACAAATTCTTGAATGGCAGGAAAAATTCCAATAAGCGCGACATTGAATGCCGAATACGCCGCTTGAAATGCTATAAACGTGGCGTAAGTCAATCCCGTTTCCATTAAATCAGTTGCGGCACTTGCGCCACTTGCCGCCGTTGTTGCCGCCTCAACAATTTCTTTGAAGGCGAAGTAATAAAGGAACATTGATAGCAAAATCGGTTGCATGGCTGATAAAATCGTCGTGTAATTTTTTTGCCAACGAACGGCATAATTCCATTTCCATTCCTCGCCGAATTTTTTCCCCCATAAATTATAAGCATCTTCCTCCGCGCCTTTTACGCGAAATTTCGTTAAGCCCGTGAAAATTTGTTGCAATATGCCCGCAGTCTCATTATATGCCTTAATTTGTTTTCGATTAAAATTGGTCAGCCTGTTCAAAATAAAAAAAGAAATCAGCGAGTAAATAATCCATACGAGCACCGCTGCGCCCGTCAATTTTACGCTGTAATAACACATAAGCCCCAAGCTCCAAAAGCCGAAAACAAAGTTAAACACAGTGCCGACCATTTCACCTTGCAAAAAAGTTTGAATTCTGCTAAGTCCTTGCATACGCGCCGCCAAATTGCCCGACGTGAATTGACGGAAAAATTTTATCGGCAAGGCAAGCACCCGCGCCAACATCGCTGATTCCAAAGCCATATCAACATGAACGGAAAAGCGCAAAAGTGCTACGGAACGCACGATATTTAGCGCAGCAGAAGTAAAGCCGGCAACCATTGCAACCTGCGCGACTGTCGCTAAGCCTTGCCGGTCAAGAATCGGTATTAAGTCGGCAAAAATTGTTTCCGTTACAATCGGCGTGATAATCGGGATAATGCCCATAACAAAACTTGCGATAAAAATAGTTCGCCAATCCGTCGACCAAGTTTGATTGAATGCGAATTTAAATAAATCTTTTAAGCTGATTTTTTCGGACGGCAGTCCCGCATAACAGGCAAAGCCTTCTTTATCGAGAGCCGTCGCAACTTTTTCTGTAACCTCAATGCCGTCGGGATTTGAACTAGTAATCAGCCGATAGCGATTTTCCGTCTGCGGCAGACAAATTCCCAATTCTTTTGTTTTGTCGTCGATATTATAGAAAATCAGAATAATGCCGCTATCGCCGCAATACCAATTTTGCTCCAAAGTTATGCGACGCAATCCGATTCCGACTTTTTGCGCCAGGCGGTACATTATGCCAAATTTGTCAAGTTTCCTTATCATTTCCGGCGCGAGGTTAGCTGAACGGCTCGGCATATGCAAAGCTTGGAGTGCGCAACGAATTACAAAGGCTACCTCTTCAAACTTAGCATTTCCGGAGCTTCCTTCTTCGGCGGGTACGGTATCTTTGCCCAATAAAATTGACAGCGTATTTTCTACAAGGCGATTTTTTTGTTTTAAGCGGCGAGCAATTCGACGAGTAAATTTAACGTCTTCAGCTTGAAATCGCACGCCTAACATCATCGAGAAAATACTTTGGTTGTCAATGAAAATCTCCCACAGCGATTGATTGTCTTGAGAGTCGCCAATTAACGAGCCGTCAAGCCAAGTCGCCAATGTGTCGTCGCCCTTATCCGCTAAAAGTCTTAGAAACGGCAACGCTATTAAATTTTTAAACCACGAACGTATAAGTTGCGCTAGTTCAGACGGAGCAATTTCATTTACCGATACTGTTTTCAATTCGGAATCCGTCAGGGCGTGCACTTCGATTTTTATGTTCTCGAAATCATCAAAGGAAGGAAAAGCCGCCTCGCCTGCGTTCAATTCCATTAAGTACATTTGGCGGAAATTTTCCTTTTGGTGTGTGACGGCATAAACTTCAACCTTGCCCGCCGTAATCTCAACAAAAGAATTTTCTTCCGGCAAACAATAACGCTCACCTGCAACGAGTTTCAAAGGATCTCACTTCCTTTAGTCGACATTTTCCTGTGCGTTTCTTTCCTCAATCAGTCGGCGATAAGCTCCGTCGTGTTGAATCATTTCTTTATGAGTTCCGCGCTCAACAACTTTGCCGCGCTCCAAAACAATAATCTCATCGGCGTCGCGAATTGTGGAAAGTCTGTGTGCTATGATTAAACACGAACAACCGCGATGCCTTATATTATCCAGAACGCGCTGTTCCGTCATGGGGTCAAGTGCGCTGGTCGCCTCGTCGAGAATCAAAAGCGATGGATTAATTGCCAGTGCCCGCGCAATTTCCAATCGTTGACGTTGCCCGCCCGAAAAATTTACTCCGCCTTCCGTAACTTGTGAATCATAGCCGCCGTTAAGTCGGATAATGTCGTCATGTATGCAAGCGTCCTTCGCCGCCTGTATAATTTCGCTTTTGGGAATCGTGCCGTCAAACAGTGAAATATTTTCTTGCACGGAGCCTGTTAACAGAAAAACATCTTGGTCAACAGTCGATAAAGAATTAACTATTATGTGGCGCGGAATGTCACGACGTTTTATCCCGTCAAAGAGAATTTCGCCCGACCATTCTTCATAAAGTCCTGCGACGATTTTGGCTAGCGTAGATTTACCACTGCCCGACGCTCCGACTACTGCCGCCCAACGTCCCGGCTCAATGTGCAGATTAAAATTTTCCAAAAGCGGCGGGTCAAGCGGACTGTAGCCGAAAGAAATATTTTTCAACTCCAATTCGCCCGAAAGCCTTTCACGCGAACAATTTTTGGGTTGATTATCTTCGGAATAATTCAAGCGGTCAATTTCGTATTTGCGAACGTCGTCGAGGCGTTGCATTTGCATTTCAATCGTCTGAAGTGTGCCGCCCAACATCAGCAATTTATTGAACGGCTCTTGAAATCTGCCGAGCAAATTTTGAAAAGCCATGTAAATCCCGGCAGTCATGACGCCTTCCATAATCGAGAAACCGCCAATCGCCATGATTAACGCGCCGTTGACGCCGGCAAAAAGACTCGGCAAAAGTTTTACTTTCAACGTCCAAAGCTGTATTTCTTGCATACCGTTAATTACTTTTGCTTTGTAGCCCGCCCACTTTGAAAAAAATTCGCCATCATTGCCGCAACCTTTTATACTCTCAATCATCATCAGCCCGCTCATCAAAACGCCGTATTCTCTGCCCGCGTCTTGTTGAACTTTCATATTCAAATCGACAAGCCGACGCCGCATATAAATTACCAGCGCAAGATTTATAAAACTTATGGAAACGCCAATCAAAGTCAGCGATACACTGTACTGGAACAGCAACGCCAAATAAAAAAGTGCAATAAAAAAATCCAACACGGCAGTTGCCGCTTGATTCGATAGCACTTCGGCATTTGTTTCATTGTATTGGATACGTGCGGCAACGTCGGCGGCGTATCTTTGCTGAAAAAAAGTCAGCGGCAAGCGTATGATGTGCCAAAAAAATTTTGACGAATCGACAAGCGTTAATTTTTTTTGCCAAACAGTCAAAATGGACGCTCGCAACCAATTTAAAAAGCCCGTGAAAATTACAGTTCCCACCATTGTAACGAGTAAAGTTTTTATCCAATCGGCTCGCTTCAGCGTCAAAATATCGTCAAGAAAAATTTGATTGAAGACGGGGACGGCAAGTCCAGGAATTATCATGCAAAGACCGAGTATCAGTACGAATAGAACTGCCCATTTATCTTCTACGAGTTTTTCGGCAAGCGTTTTAAAAATATTGTAGCGGTGTCCTTCCTTGCGGAAATTTTTGCCGGGGCGAATTTGGAGATAAACTCCCGTGTAGGAAGGCAAAAAATCTTTCCAAAGCAGTTTACGCCTCCCCATTGCCGGGTCATTAAGATAAACAATATCGCCCTTAATGCCTTCGAGTACGACGAAATGATTAAATTCCCAAAACAAAATCAGCGGAAAATTATTTTTTGCCTTTTTGCGCAGGGCAACCGGACGACCTGCAAAACCTTTGGCTACGCAACCGAGATTTTCAGCGGCTTTTAAAATATTTTCGGCATTAGAACCGTCGCGAGTAACGCCGCATTCTTGATGCAATTTTTCTAGCGGTATCCACTTTCCATAATAAGCCAAAACCATTGCTAAAGACGCCGCGCCGCATTCGACTGCCTCCATTTGCAATATCGTCGGGACTTTCACTCGCGAGCCGGTGTCAAAAAAATTTTTTATCGAATCAAGCACTTTCATTTCATCGGCTCCTAAGTAATTGGCTGATTTTATAAAAAAACCTTTTCAATAGGCGGCTGGCGGTCGATTATGATATATCCTGTACAATAACTGCCGGGCGTTATCGGTTTATGTTTGCCAATTACCGAAGTCCACAGATAGCCCGACTCCGAATCTTTATCCTTGACTAAATCGAAATGAATTTCCATTGCCGCGCCGCCTGCCTTGCTCAATATATGTTGTGCGAGTTGCGAATTGCCCACACTTTTTACAACGCCTTCTGACGACAGCGGATATTGAGAAATGCTCCTTACAATTCCAATCAGACTGCCTGTCTGCGAGGTGTCGACGCCGTTTGGCGCAAGCTGAATCGTCATACTTGGTTCGACGCGCTTGCCATTGTCCACTGAAATATAGAAAACGCCGCTCAATTCGTCGCGATTTTGCGTAATGCGCACCGAGCAAATCGGACTGCCCGCAGAAATTATATTGCCTTCCTGAACCATGACTTCATCAACTATTCCCTCATAACTGCTGTAAATATTTTTCTGTGTAATTTCTTGTTGGCGTTTGGCGTTATATTGATGAACGCTTTGTTCGGCGTCTCTGTCATTGCTTGCCAAATCTATACTGTAACGTGTCATTTGCGTATCGGCCGTTTGCGCGGGTTGCTCTATGCGAGCGATTAATTTTCCTTTATAAACAAAATCGCCCGTTTTTACCATAAGCGCATGCAATTTTCCCGATTGAGCATGAGAAATATTTACTACGCCTGCCGAGTCGAGTATAAGCCCTACGCCGTCTGCTTTTTCCGTAAACGACCCGAAAATTGACCAAAGTACAACGGCTAAAGAAAGCACACATGCAACAATCAAGCCTATCCAGCTTATCGGCTCTGTTACTTTAACCATAGTGTCCAACTTTTCGGGCGAATTCAATTTTTCTAGGGCGGCTTTGTTAAAAATATTTTTTTGCCCGCGCTGTTTTTCTGAACTCATGGAGCCTTACCTTCTTTTTCGTCTTCAAGGGTGACATTAACCGGCGTCCCGTCCGCTAAACTCGCTTCGCTGTGATTTACTACAATTTCTCCGGCTTTTAAGCCCTCCAAAACTTCAATATATTTCCCGTCATTGGCACCGATTTTAATTTTTCTTCGCTCGATAGTTTCTTGCGCCGTCACGACAAATACTGCCGGTTCATCAATATCTATAATCGCGTCAAGCGGAACTGTCAAACATTGATATGACGAATGCGATTGAAAACTTACAGCACCGTAAATTTGCGACTCCAAAAGCTCCGAAGAATTATCTACCGACCAAATTACATTGCGAATAGCGGCAGGCTCTTCTAAAGGCGGCGTTATTTCCTTGACTGTTGCCGTAAAGGTCTGGTGGATTCCCTTATTGCCCGCCGCATAATCTGTGCTGTAAACTTTTTGGAAATCATTTTCGTCGAAAATCAACTCTGCCTGCTCGCCAATTCCGAGATGAATTGCATTTTTATCATCTATCGGCGTCGAAAAATACAGCGTCGAAAAATCTCCTATCAACGCTAATGACATACCTGCGTTTACATAGGAACCTTTCTGACGATACAACACTAAAATTTTTCCGTCAATGGGCGCGATTACTTCTTGCCGATCTTTTTGCATGAGCAACTTATCTCGTTTCGCCCTATACATTTCTAAACGAGCTTGTGCCGCCTGATAAGACGTTTCCGCTTCGTCAAGCTTTGCAGCCGAGGTTGCTTTTCTTTCCAGCAAACGTTTTTGTCGCTCGTAAACATTTTCGGCTTGTTTTAGTTGCGAGGTCGCTTCAAGAATATTCGCGTCTGCCTCCTTCAGCTCCAAGCCTATATCTTCATTTTCAACAACAAAAATAACTTCGCCTTGTCTAACTCGACTATTCTTTGGAGCAAAAGTTTCTGTAATGCGCCCGTCTATCAATGTAACGGCATCAACCATATCGTCGGAATAAAGATTTACATCACTTAGCATAACTTTAGGATAAAGCTCGCGCCGTTCTACTTTTACGCCTGGCAAATCTAATTTACTTTCGGACATTCTCTGTGTTATCTGAACTTCGCCTCGATTGTTAAGCCAAATACCGTAAAATATAAGTCCGACAGACAAGATTAGCAAAAACACCAATCCTGCTACGAAATATTTTTTCATCACGTGTCATTCCTTAAAACTTTATTTCATTTTATTATACAATAATTTTTACACTGTAAAATTGCCAATAAAAATTTTTATGTCATTTTCTTGCCAATCTTTATACTCAGTTGCCTACCATAAAATTTCTTCTTGCCAGTTACTTTCCGACGACGAATTTTAATTCCCGCGATAGTGATAGGTAACTCTTTGAAATAATCTCCGAGTTTTCCCCCACTCCACACCGTGCGTGCGACTTTCATCGCACACGGCGTTCCATCTTTGATATTTCATTTCAATCTAATCAATCTACCGAAAGAATACTATTTCCAACTTGTTTTCTTAACACATTGAGTTTTTTCATATCAGGCTTGCAGATTTGTAGATACTTCT
>JAFRRH010000055.1 GCA_017428215.1 Selenomonadaceae bacterium | reverse complement strand
TCGTTGCGCTTTTGTAAGGCAGTAGCGTTCGTGATAAAATGAATTTGACATAAGCACTTTCCTTTGGCTGATTTTTCAAATTCATTTTACCAAAGATTTTGCTTATGTTTTATTTTTCGACTTTACCAACACGCTCTAATTACCAAAGTTTCTTTTAATTTAAGGTTTGCAAGCTTAAAAGCAGGCGGTATGAACTCTGGATACGGTCTAAAGCGAAAGAGAATGCCCTCCATAGGAGTATCAAAGGAAGCTCTATTCTTATCACATACATTTAAGCCTCGTGCCTTAAACTTTTTTGCATCTTTTTGGAAATCATTTTTATCAAATTGATTGTTATACCAACCATCAACGGGCATGAAGACTACGGGATCGAAACGTTCATCTTTAGCAAATACATTGTACAAGTCATCGTTGCACCAATGGGCAGAGAAATCGAAATAAAAACCGACTTTGATTTTATCTTTGCGGCGAATATTTTCTACAGTCATCTTGAAAATACGATTCATGAGTTCATTAAAATCATCTTTGGGCAATACGTCCGCCAAATTTGCGAGATAACTATAAGTCAATTCGGAGAAAACACGCGCCATTAAATCCATACACTCTTCTTTTGGCATGGTTTTAGAAAGGCGATTGAAATCCTCGCATGCTAGTATGCAAAAGACGAGATTAATCAATGGTTTGTCGTCGTTCGGAAAATTTGCGTCTTGCGGAAAATATTTAGCGAACACATAAAAAAACTCGTTGTCTGCGGCGCAAAGGTCTTTGGGATAAAGAATTCCCTTGAGATAAAGCCGCGTGCTAAGCAAAACACTGACTATCTTCGCGCCCTCCGAATTCAAATGGGTCTTGTCCTGAAAGCGCACATTAGAGAGAGTAACATCGAGTAAATCAATAAATGCAGATGATTGAAACTTTTTCACGACTTGATTGATTGTGTCGCGAAAAGTCTTCAAAACATCTGCATTGTAATTTTTTTTGAGGGACGAATGAACGGGAAGGACGACAACGACAGGTTTCGCGCCGTTGTCAAGACAAAGTTTGAAATAATCTTCAAGAACAAGCGCATTTGTTTTAACGTCCCAAGCAACTAAAGGTTCCGAATCATTTTTCGGCAAGATATACGGAGACAGCCCGATAATTACAAATTTAATCGTGCCGCTTCCGACGTGTTCAAAAACATTTTTGGCAATCGAATAACTTTGGAGCAAATCTTGATTATCGTCAGCAAGAATTACCCCCCCCATGAATATCTTCAGAGTCATAGGGGATAAATTTTAAATCAAGGATTAGTCCACCAGCATAAGCAATTTTATCTGCGCGTCCACAAGGAATGAATTTTAAATTCAAACTGTCGCGCACGTATCCGTTGCCCGTCACAAAAAAATCTGCGGCGCACTCCGTGATACGCTGTAAATCCATTTTTCCCATAAACATCACCTCAAAAATTTTCTGTAAAGATAAACACGAGTTTGGTAAATTATAGCACACAAAAAAATTTCCCGCAAAAAAAATTTCTCGCGGGAGTTTTTTATGGCGGAAAAAAGTTATTCTGCTTCAAAGGGCGTGATAGCTTTGCGCTGATATTTCGTGTGGTAGTGGACGACGTAAATATTTTTGCCGGTAATATGGCGAATGTCGTCAATATAGCAGAATTGGCGCGTCTTGGGATAAACCAGAATATCGCCCTCCAAAATGTCCTGCCTGTCACTCATGATGAGCGTGCTCTGTTCGGTCTCGCTGAAAAAAGCGTCAACCAACGGCTCAATCACGCGATTATCGCGCACAGGTACAAAAACATTCGGCTGGAGTTTCGAGGCTCCCTCAAAATATTGGTCTAAAACTATCTTTAAATTAGCGTCCATTAATCTCCCCTCCTTAAAAATTGATTTTATAAAAATACGCCGCCTCTGTCAAACGGAAGCGACGAGCAAAACTTTTACTTTATCTACTAACCAATCGTCGATTGAAAAGCCAAATGAAATTTCTGCCTTAGGCGCATGACGCTTGAAAATTTTGGAAAGTTTCTGCGCCTCTTCCAATGAAAGATTTCCTCTGGAAGCTGTCACGTTGAATAAAATTTTATTGGCAGCTTTGAAATTATCTGTAGAATTTTCCACGTGCTCAAGGGCGGCTTTGGCGGCTTTCATGACGGAATTTTTACCTTCGCGCTCGCCGTAGCCCATAATCGCCGCAGAATCTTTTACAAGCTCTGAAATTGTTTTAACGTCAATTTTCGGTTGTCCGTCAAGCGTCACTGCCTCGATAAAATTCTTGACAACTTTGCAAGAATCAAACTCAAAATTTTTGCTCGGCAATTTTATCAGCACGTCGAAAATTATTTCGTCCTCCGCGTCCTCAAAATTCCCGCCCGCTATAAAAATCACCGGAACACCAACTTTTTTAGCACAGTGCGCGACAAGTGCGACTGCCTTTATATTTTCCCAAACCTCATCAGCTACGACAAAAATTAAATCCGCGCCGCGCAGAGTTCGGACTAAATTCCGCTCGTCCGCCATGTCAAGTAACCTGAATTTGTGAATCGCCTTGCAACCGTCAAGATTTTTTACGTCTTGCCTGTCAACTGCCAAATAGTTCACGCTCTGCAAATTTTGCTCCAACATATAATTAAGGGCGGAAAGCCCGCCCGAAAGTTTTTCATTGCTCGCAGTGTTGACGCCAACGACTTTTACTTTTACAAATTGATTATCCAAACTGTTTACTAACATAATCATCAACCCTCCGTCGAAAATTCATCTCCTGCGCCTGTTAAAGAAGTCGGGAATTATATTCGGGAAAGTATTATTTGACTTAGGCGGCTCCTCTTGTTGAGGTTGAGCAGTTCTGTTGTAAGGCGGCGGCTCTTGCTGATTATACGGTTGCTGGTTATATTGTTGTTGATTGTATTGCTGTTGATTAAATTGCTGTTGGTTGTACTGTTGTTGATTAAATTGCTGTTGATTGTATTGTTGCTGATTGAATTGCGGCTGATTCTTCTGCGCGGGCGGCGTATAAAATTTCGTTGCAGGAATTTTTTCTTCGGCGGGAGTGGCATTTTCTTCGCCAAAGCGCGTAGCAATAATCGTAACGATAATCGTATCTCCCAAAGATTCGTCAACGCTGACACCCCAAATAATTTCTGCGTCGGGGTGCGCCGCTTCTTGAATCGTGGTTGAGGCTTCATTTATCTCCATCATCGGCAAATTATCTTGCGCGCCCATAAAGTTAAGCAAAATTCCGCGTGCACTGTCGATACTGGTTTCAAGCAGAGGAGAGGCAATAGCTTTCTTAACCGCCTCAACTGCCGCATTATCGCCCGACGCTTCGCCAACGCCCATAAGCGCGGCTCCGGCATTGTTCATTATCGATTGAACGTCTGCAAAGTCCAAATTTATAACGCCAGGAACAGCGATTAAATCCGAGATACCCTTGACGCCTTGACGCAAAATATCATCAGCAATCACGAACGCCTTAGTCATCGGAGTTTTTTTATCGACGACCTGCAACAGTCTATCGTTCGGAATAGTTATAATCGCGTCAACGTGTTGTTTAAGTTTTTCAATGCCCATATCAGCATTTTTCTTGCGCTTTGGTCCCTCAAATGAAAAAGGACGTGTGACAACCGCGACCGTCAAAGCATTAACTTCGCGAGCACATTCCGCAACGACGGGAGCCGCACCCGTTCCCGTGCCGCCGCCCATGCCCGCCGTTATAAATACCATATCCGAACCGCGCAGAGCTTCCAAAATATCGTTGCGACTTTCCTGCGCGGCGCGTTCGCCAATGTCGGGACGTGCACCCGCTCCAAGTCCACGAGTTAATTTTTCTCCAATTTGCATTCTCTTAGGTGATTTGCTCATCAACAAAGCTTGCGAGTCGGTGTTGACTGCGATAAATTCCACGCCTTCCAAGCCCGATTCAATCATTCTATTTACCGCATTCGAGCCGCCTCCGCCTATTCCAATTACTTTTATTTTCGCTAGTTGATCTAATGTATTCTCGTCGAATTCGAACATCTGCTTTCCCTCCGTGAAAAAATTTTCTACGTAAGCTGTGCAAGTTTAGCATAACTTAATGAAAAAAATTTGTAACGTTCAAACTTTCAGCAAACGTTGCGCATTGCCGCCGAGTATTTTATTTTTGTCATCGTTGCTTAGCGGCAAATTTTTTATAAACTCAATCGAAACTTTTGGCGAAGTCCACGGGCTATCCGTCCCAAATAAAATTTTATCCGCTCCAAATACTTTTATAAACGTCATGAACTGCGCGGCGTCTAAAAGTTTTAAATCTTCCTCTTGCCAACGGGAATCACTGCGCGGAATTATTTTACCTGTTGAAAATGATGTGTCCAGATAAATTTTCTTGCTCGCCAAAAGTGTTAAGACTTCCGACCAATTTTTCCAGCCGCCCATATGCGCCAATATAAATTTAAACTCGCCGAGCGTGTCGATAACATTTTTAGCCATTTGCGGCGAACAACGCACAACTCCAGGAAAGCCAATATCAAGCCCCGTATGCGTTACGACGATTAAATCCAATTCGGCGGCGCGGTCAAGGATTCGCATGTATTTTGTATCATCGAGGCTTGTATCTTGATAAACTGGGTGAATTTTGATACCTTTTAGCCCGTAATTTTTCACGCGGCTCAATTCCTCGCGATAATTCGTAAAATCGGGGTGAATACAGCCGAATGAAATTATCCCGTCGCTAAAATTTTTCTCGTTGAGAGCGGCGGAGGCGGAATTTATTTTTTCGACCTGCTTTGTATTCGTCGCAACGGGCAATATCACCGAATAATTTATCTGCGCGGCGTCCATAGATTTTTTTAAGCCGTTCAAAGTTCCGTCAGTGAAAGCGAGCGTTCGACTGACGTGGCTAAGTTTATCAATGACGGCGGCAGAAATTTCGTCGGGGAAAATGTGCGTATGCATATCGATTATCATGGCGGTCAACTCCTTTTTTAGCTTTACGGAGGTCTTTGGTATGAAAATTGCTTTACTCGTTTTGTATTTTGCAGTTCTGATTGGTATCGGTTTGTATTGTCGCAAGCACGCCACCGACGTTGACGGATTTGTTCTCGGCGGGCGAAATGTCGGTCCTTGGCTAACTGCCTTTGCTTACGGAACCAGTTATTTCTCTGCAGTCGTTTTTGTCGGCTACGCGGGGCAATTCGGTTGGAAATACGGTATCGCCGCAACTTGGGCTGGTATCGGCAACGCGCTAATCGGTTCGCTTATGGCGTGGTTTATTTTAGGACGTCGGACTCGCGTTATGACTCGCCACTTAGATACCGCAACCATGCCCCAATTTTTTGAAAAGCGTTTTGGTTCTCCGTCACTTAAAATCGGCGCGGCTATCATAATTTTTATCTTCATGATACCTTATACCGCCTCGCTTTACAACGGGCTTTCCAGATTATTTGCTATGGCGTTCAGCATTGATTATTCCGTCTGTATTTTGCTAATGGCGGTTTTAACGGCGGTTTACGTCATTGCGGGCGGCTACATGGCAACGGCTATTAACGATTTTATTCAAGGAATTGTTATGCTCGTTGGCATTTCTGCAGTTATTTATGCCGTGCTTGAGACTAAAGGCGGCTTTATGTCTGCACTCGACGGATTAGCACGAATCACAGATGATAAAGTTTCTGCAACGCCAGGAATTTTCGCATCGTTTTTCGGCACTGACCCGTTGAATTTATTATTCGTCGTGATTTTGACTTCGCTGGGCACTTGGGGCTTGCCGCAAATGGTTCAAAAATTTTACGCCATTAAAAACGAACAGGCAATTCAAAAAGGAACGGTTATTTCAACTTTGTTTGCGTTCGTAGTGGCGGGCGGCTGTTATTTTCTCGGCGGCTTCGGCAGATTATTTTCCGACCAAATCGACATTAAAGCAAATGGCTTCGATTCTATCGTTCCGACCATGTTAAGCGGCTTATCGGAAGGCATGATTGCGCTTGTCGTTATTTTAGTTTTATCCGCGTCAATGTCAACGCTTTCAAGCTTAGTTATCGTTTCGGCGTCGACTTTAACGCTTGACTTAATCCGCGACAATTTTTATAAGGATATGAGCGAACCGCGTCAAGTTTTATTGATAAGAGCTTTAGTCGTCGTGTTTATAGCAATTTCGGCGGTGTTGGCGTTGGTTCAATATAAAAGCTCGGTGAATTTTATCGCGCAGTTAATGGGCATATCTTGGGGCGCAATGGCGGGCGCATTTTTAGCCCCGTTTATGTATTCGCTTTACTCGAAAAAAGTTTCAACGGCGTCTTGCTGGACGTGCTTTATATTCGCAAGCGTGTTAATGTCAGCCAACATGTTAATTCGTCCCGCATTCCCCGCGATATTGCAGTCGCCAATTAATTCAGGCGCAATCGCTATGTTAGCCGGATTAATCATCGTGCCGATTGTTAGCGCGATAACACCTTCGCCCGATAAAAAGCTAGTTGATGACGCATTTAAGTGCTACGACGAAAAAATTATGGTGCCGCTTAGTACTTCACTCAACAGCGAAAAATGAGAATAAAAATTGCTCCTGCCATATTGACGGGAGCTTTTTTGTTGCAAATTTTTAAAGCTATTCTTTAGGTTATCTTCGCCAATGTCACAAAGAGCGAACGAATTAATCTTGCGCGTTCAGTAGGCGCGATTTTTTTTGCCGCTTCCGATTGATAGAGATTTACCGCCAGCTGTACGACAATTGCCGCCTCGCGCTGTGTAATTATTTTGTTCTCCAGCAGAAAATTTATCATGTCTTTCACGTTTACGAACGGCGTTTCCTCGTTGATTGAGTCAAGCATATCTTGATATAAAAGTTGCTTGCGGTCGATTTGCTCTGTTATCCGCGCAATGCGAATGTAACCGCCTAAGCCGCGCCGCGACTCTACAACAAAACCTCTATCCGGCGTAAAGCGCGTGCTCAAAACGTAGCTTATCTGCGACGGCGCACAACTTACCTCGTCCGCCAATACCGTGCGTTTCAACTCAATTTGCCTGTTCGCATTCTGCGCCAATAGCTTGCATATATATTCTTCAATCGTGTCTGCTTTATTGTTTAGCATTATTATCACCTCTTGATATTTTGACATTATACTTTCAAAAAAGCAAATAGGCAAGACTTTTTTTACTTAACGTATTGTAAGGGTAAAAAAAATCGCCCGAGGGCGAAAATATTTTTTATGAGTCTTCAAAGTCAAAAAGTGTTGGCGTTTCGTTTAATTTCGGATAGGCAACGCCCATGTGAGTATAGCCTGCCTCCGTCACTACACGACCTCGCGGCGTCCGCATGATAAAGCCCAGTTGCAAAAGATATGGTTCGTAAATGTCCTCGATAGTTTCACGGGTCTCGCTTATGGCGGCGGCAATAGTTTCTAAGCCGACGGGACCCCCGTGAAATTTTTTTATCATAGCGTCAAGCATTCTTCTATCTGTATGGTCAAGTCCTTCGCGGTCAACTTCCAAAGCAAGCAGTGCACGGTCTGCAATATCGTCAGTAATAATTTGAGAGCCTTCAACCTGCGCGAAGTCGCGAACACGTTTTAAAAGTCTGTTGGCAATACGCGGCGTTCCTCTTGAGCGACGAGCAATTTCCTGCGCTCCGTTTAGTTCAATCGGAATTTTTAAAATCTGCGCGGCGCGAGTGATAATCTCAACCAATGCGTCCGTCGAATAATATTCAAGCCGACTTATGACGCCGAATCTATCACGCAACGGCGGCGATAACGAACCGGCTTTAGTCGTCGCACCTATCAGCGTGAATGGCGAAATATCTACGCGAATACTCCGCGCTCGTGGTCCTTTGCCGATGATTATATCCAGCGCGAAATCTTCCATTGCCGAATATAAAATTTCTTCGACTTGTCGATTAAGGCGGTGTATCTCGTCGATAAATAAAACGTCGCGATCTTGCAAATTGGTTAAGATTGCCGCGAGATCTCCCGCCCGTTCGATTGCAGGTCCCGACGTTTGTTTAAAATTTACGCCCAATTCATTAGCGATTATCGCCGCCAATGTCGTTTTGCCCAATCCGGGAGGTCCATAAAGTAAAACATGGTCTAAAGCTTCACGCCGATTAACTGCCGCCTTAACGAACACCGCTAAATTTTCCTTAGCTTTATCCTGCCCAATGTATTCACGTAATCGACGCGGGCGCAAGCTGTATTGCCAATCGTCCGTGCGTTGCTCAACTGTCGCGATTATTCGTTCGTCCAAAAATTCTCACCAACTTTATTGCCGCGTAAAAAATCTGCCGCGTTGAGTTTCTTTGAATTTGGAGCTTGAATTTCTAAAATCTCAAGTGCGCCGTCGCCCGTTCCGACAAAAAATTTTCCGTTAATAACTTTTATATCGCCAGGCAAAAGATTTTCTTCAGCGAGCCGCGTACGCCAAATTTTAAACTTTCCAGCTCGCGCTCCGCCGTAAAGCCCGCGAACTAAATTATGAATTTCCCGCGCAGATTTATTCCAATCAATTAGTCCCGTGTCCTTTTTTAGTAGCGGTGCATATGTCGATAACGAATCATCTTGTTTAATCGGTTCAATTCCGCCATTCTGAAGTTTATACAGCGTCTTGAGTAGTAAATCTGCGCCTGTCGTCATAAGCCGTTCGCGCAATTCAGGCAAAATCATATCGTCGGGAATTTTAACTTCGCTCTTGAATAAAATGTCGCCTGTATCAAGTCCAGCGTTCATTTGCATAGTAGTTACGCCCGTAATTTTTTCGCCGTTGATAATTGCCCACTCAATCGGAGCCGCGCCGCGATATTTCGGCAACAATGACGCATGGACATTTATACAACCAAAGCGCGGAATGTCCAAAATTTTTTGCGATAAAATCTGTCCGAACGCGACGACGACAATTAAATCCGGCTTAAGTTCCGCTAATTGTTCAACGACCTCGCGAGCTTTTACTTTGACGGGCTGAATCACGCGCAAATTATTTTCTTCAGCAAAAACTTTGACGGGCGGCGGCTGAAGTTTATGACCGCGCCCCTTAGGTCTGTCAGGTTGTGTGACGACGCAAATTATTTCCGTCTTATCAGCGAGCGCGGCTAAACTCGGAACGGCAAAATCGGGCGTTCCCATAAATATAACTTTTAATTTTTCCATTAAGGCTTACACCTCTTGCAAGGAACGTAACCCGCGTTAATCGCCTCGTCGCGGGTGTTCATAAAAACTTTGTTCGCGGGATTCATTTTGTTGACCATTGAGCAATCGGCGTAGTGAAATTTTCTACTGTTAGCATTGCCAACGTAATTCGCCGCTAGAGCGTTCGCCGTCATCAAAATAATCATCACGACGGCAGAAATTATAAATTTTTTCATGACAAGTTCTCCTTAGTGGTGGCGAATAACTTCAAACCTCCACAGCATAACTTTTTCTTCGGGACGAATTCCCGCCTTGCGTTTGGCGATTGCAATTTGCTCTTCTACAGTGTCGACGCCTTCCAAGTCAGGCAACAACAATCCGCGTCGGTTACCGTTCTCGACAATCACGCCGTATCTTTTAACGTCCAAATCTTTAATATCAAAAATGCGTTCCGCCTCGCCCAAAACGTCAACGCTGTATTCAATGCTGTCAAGTTCGTCAAGCGTCACGGGGTCAAAGCGCGGATCTTTGGAGCAAGCCGAGATTGCGTTCTGCAGAATTTCTTCGGCAAGCGTGTCTTGTGTCGCCATAATCGTGCCAATACACCCGCGCAGATTTCCGTCCTTGTGCAAACTTACAAAGGCTCCTGCGCGGCGATTAGTCAATTCGGCTGGCAAGTTGTCGGGCAATTTTGCAGGCTTGTGAGTCTTAACAAAAGTTTCAAGACTATAACGCGCCAATTTAACAAAGTCGTCCTCTTTAGCCTTGCGCTGTTCTAACTCGTGTTTTTTAAAGTGCACCAGTTGATAAGCAAAATTTCTTGAGGAGTCCTCGCCGCCGACGTTGAAATAAACAATTCCATAACCAACGCCAAAAGTCCCCTCGTAAGATAATTTTTCTGCACGGACAGCTTTTTTGTCGAGTGCGCCCGCCATTATCCAGAACGAACGCAAACCACATTCCGCCGCCCGATTGCAAACTTTATTATCCATAGTCAGCAACTTCAAGAAATCTGCGTTGCCCAAATTTTCCATAACTTGCGAATCAAATTGCGGTCCCTCTTCCACAAAGCCATAAGGACCATCTGATTTTAATTTATGCGACAAATCGCCGCTCGCTATGAAAAATGTTTTACGTCCGAGTTCTTCCGACGCTTGAGAAATTATCCGCCCGAATTTGTAATGAATTGCCGCCGACATGCCCGACAAGCCGATTCGCAAAAATTTTACGCGGCTGAAGTCAAGCCCTGCCTCTTGCAAAAATCTCAACGGAATCATTGTGCCGTGATCAAGCGTGGGATTTCTTTCGCCGATTGAGCCTGCAGGAACGCCCGCCGCCATTGAGTCGGTTGAAAGTTTTCTTGCAAAATCTACATCGTAATTTATTGCCAATGCTACTTGTGGTGCGCGGAATTGTCCCATATTGCCCGACGCCGCATCGCCCGGTGAAATGTGGAAATAATCCGCGTACATGATTGAATGCGGGCTGGTGATAATTATCGTTTCGGGGTTGAGTTCGACGATTCGCCGCGAAATTTCTTTGTAAGCGGCTATTGTCGCCGAAATTTTTTGTTCTTCGCCGTGACCGACTTCCGGTAAAATTATCGGCGGGTGCGGCACTGCCACTGCGCCAAGTATGCTCATGATTAATCCTCCTTAAAATTTTTTCACAGACATTATACCATAAAAAAATAACCCGCCGCGATTTTGTGACGGATTATTTTTTTACATACGCTATTTAATTCTGTTGTTCAATGAAAAATTTTTTTGCAAGGTCATCGCTTATCGTGAACTCGCCGAGCTCATTTACAAATCTGGACGACGCCCCGTGAAAATCACTGCCGCCGGTTATCAGCAGATTATATTTCTTTGCTAGGAAATAATAATGCTGCGTTTCTTCGGGCTTGTGATAGGGGTAATAAACTTCTAAGCCGTCCAATTTTTTGCAAAGCTCCTCGACTAAATTATCATCGCCGATAAGTTTTGGGTGCGCCAATGTTGCTACGCCGCCCGCCTGGTGAATCACGTCAATAACTTCGTCGACTTCAGGCAAATAGCGCGGAACATAAGCGGGTTTTCCCTTGCCTAACATTTTTTCAAATGCCTCGCGAACAGTTTTAAACGCGCCGATTTTTACCAGCGTTCGGGCAATATGCGCTCGCCCGATTGAATGACTTGTGCCCGCGATTTTTAAAACGTCTGTCTCTCGAATATTGTAATTTTGATTATGCAGGGTATTGATAATTTCGCTAAATCTCTCCCAACGCGATTCAATAATTTTGTCAATAAGTTCCGAGAGGGCTTCGTTGTAAATGTCAATGTTATAGCCGACAATGTGAATATCTTTTTCGGGGTGATTCGCACTAAGCTCCACTCCAGGAATTATATTGACGCCCCGCCCTGGATATAGCCCGTTTTCATAAAGATGACGAATGCCGTCAACGGTGTCATGATCGGTAATAGCTAGATAGTGGAGACCGATTTTTTTCGCCGTCGTCACGAGTTCTTCAGGCGAATAGGAACCGTCCGAAAAATTCGTGTGAGTGTGCAAATCGCCGGCCATTGAGCTTCCCTCCGTTAATAAATGTTTACCTTTGCGGCTTCAGAATTTTTTTACTGCTTTGGCGAGATGAGGAATTAACGCGGCTCGACTATGAGTTTGATAGCAGTACGCTCACTCCCGTCAATTTCAATGTCCGTAAAGGCAGGAATGCAGATGAGGTCTACGCCGTGCGGTGCCACGAAGCCGCGTGCAATGGCAACTGCTTTAACCGCTTGGTTCAGCGCTCCGGCACCTATCGCCTGCATCTCGGCACTTCCGGTTTCGCGGATAACTCCCGCGAGTGCGCCGGCGACGGAATTGGGGTTAGATTTGGCTGATACCTTTAGGATTTCCATGATTGATCCTCCTCTCTTGTTGCATTTTTCTGTTGTAGTGGTTTTCTACCTGCTGCGGCTCCTTCTGCGTCTAAATTGTCTTCTCTATTAATTCTTCAAACTTAAATTAAATCCTTCACATTGCCCCGCCGATTTTGTCATATATTTTATTGCGGCAGGTAATATATTTAGCTTTTACTTTCTTTCCTTAATAAAAATGCGTTCAATCCTGGTGGGTTTATTCGTCTTGTTGTTAATGTCAATCATCACGGCGCAATAAATCGCGGCACCTTCTGCGACTTCAAATTTACTCGGACGCCCCGTCATGAACTTTTTTATCACGGGTTCAATTTCAATTCCTAAAATAGAATTCTCCGCGCCGACCATGCCTAAATCACTGATATAAGCCGTGCCGTTTGGCAAAATTTTCGCGTCAGCCGTCTGAACGTGTGTATGCGTGCCGACAACCGCCGTAATTTGTCCGTCGAAGTAGTGAGCAAGGGCAAGCTTTTCACTTGTAGCTTCGGCGTGGAAGTCAACTAAAATTATGTCGCAATCCTTTTTTATAAACTTTAAAATTTTTTCGCCAAGCCGAAACGGACAATCCATAGGCGGCATAAAAGTCCTACCGGAAAGATTAATCACGCCAACTTTCTTTTTGCCGACAGGATAAATACAAAAACCTTTACCGGGCGTATCTTCTGGATAATTGGCGGGACGGAGCAAAAAAGGTTCCGTGTCGATAATCTCCATGACTTTAGGATTGTCCCAAATGTGATTGCCTGTAGTTACGACATCTGCACCGCCTCTAATTAACTCGTTAAAAATACTCGGCGTCAAGCCTTTACCGTGTGCGGCATTTTCGCCGTTAACGATAACCATATCAATATTTTTAGTCAGCTTAAGTTCGGGTGTCTGCTCCATAAAAAAATATCTGCCGGTTCGCCCGACAACATCACCGACCATTAAAATTCTCAAAAAAAATCTCCTTTCTTAGCGAGCGTAGACGACAACGCGCTCATGTTCACGCACGCCGACTAATCGCCCTTCGACGCGTAATTGTCTCATATTGTTCAAACATTGTTCCAAATAATTTTCTTGCGCTATCAAATATTCTTCGTCGGGGTAAAAGTTGTTGTCATACTCCTCAATTAATTTGTCGCCAAAATAATTTATCGTCAGCTCCGTTAAAAGTGACAGTTCTCGACAAGTCAACGTTGCTACGTCGCGTCGCACATTTAAAAAGCATGTTCCGTAAACTCCCTCGGCATTGAGTTCAATTTTGGCACCGCTTAGCCCTTCTAATTGGTGGAAAGTCTCTAACGACTCCGCGACATAAGCTAAAAAGTTTTCAATCTCATTTTGCGAAAATTTTATGTCCAATGCAAAGGAGAATTCAAGCATCTCGCCTTTCGACTCGTAAGTCACTGATTGAACTGCAGGAAACACCACGAGAATCGACGCCAACAGCCGACTGGCATCGGGATTTGGTTTCTTCGTCTTCTTCAGAAAATCAAACATTGCTCTAACCTCCTTTGTAAGGCAAAGGGAATAGGGATTAGAAAAGCCGTTCCCTATTCCCTAAGTAAATTTATTTCGCGTAATCAACAACTCTAACTTCGCGGATTATCGTCGCCCGAACTTGTCCGGGATAATCCAAATCTTTTTCAATCTTTTTAACTATGTCATGAGCAAGAGTAACTGCCGACGCGTCGTCAATTTTATCCGGCTTAACCATAACGCGAATTTCGCGCCCCGCCTGAATTGCAAAGCAACGTTCGACGCCCTCGAATGACTCGGCAATTTCCTCAAGCATTTTCAGCCGCTTAAGGTACATTTCCAAACTTTCGCGACGTGCTCCAGGTCTTGCCGCAGATACAGCGTCCGCCGCCGCCACTAACACTGCCTCGACAGAAGTCGCCTCAATGTCGCCGTGATGTGAAGCTATAGCATTTATGACGAATTTATTTTCGCGATAACGTTTAGCCAAATCTGCGCCCAATGTCACGTGCGGACCTTCAATTTCGTGATCAACTGCCTTGCCTATGTCGTGAAGAAGTCCGGCGCGTTTAGCTAAAGTCACGTCAACGCCGAGTTCACTAGCCATAATGCCCGCCAACATTGCCACTTCGATTGAGTGATTCAAAACATTTTGTCCGTAGCTCGTGCGGTATTTGAGCCGCCCCAAAAGTTTAATAAGTTCAGGGTGAATTCCATGTACGCCAACTTTAAATGTTGCTTGCTCGCCGGCTTCTTTCATGCGGTTATCGACTTCGCGAGTTGCTTTATCGACCATTTCTTCAATCCGCGCAGGGTGAATTCTTCCGTCTGCAATTAATCTTTCAAGTGCGACGCGGGCAATTTCCCTTTTGATAGGGTCAAAACCCGACAAGATAACTGCCTCCGGCGTATCGTCAATAATTAAGTCAATACCCGTTGCCGTCTCCAACGCACGAATATTTCTGCCTTCGCGCCCGATAATACGACCTTTCATATCATCGCTTGGGAGTGCCACGACTGATACTGTTGTTTCGGCGACGTGATCTGCCGCACAGCGTTGAATTGCCGTGCTTAAAATATCCCGCGCTCGTTTGTCCGCCTCGTCCTTAAGTTGCGTTTCATACTCTTTAATTCTAAGTGCCTTATCGTGTTTTAAACTTTCCTCAACCTCACTCATCAAAATATTTCGTGCCTCATCACGGCTAAGTTCGGCAATGCGTTCAAGTTCGGCATCCTCCTTTTCCTGCATTGCGTCAAGTTGTGCTTGCGATTCATTAAGCCGCGCTTCTTTTTTACTCAAAAGAAGTTCTTTTTTCTCCAGCGAATCCAATTTCTTGTCCAGGTTCTCTTCCTTTTGAACGACGCGGCGTTCTTGCCGAGATATTTCGTTGCGTCGCTCTTTGGTGTCGCGGTCGAGTTCCTGTCGCATTTTATGAATTTCTTCCTTAGCTTCAAGAATGGCTTCTTTTTTTTCTGCGTTGCTTTTTTCCCGTGCCTCTTCGACGATACGCCGCGCTTCATCTTCTGCCGAGCCGATTTGCGCTTCTGCAGATTTTTTTCGCGCCGTATAGCCGCCGAATACTCCGAGAATTATTGCGACGATGACTGCTGCGATTGTAATAGCGATAACACTCACCTCCCAAAACTTTTTCTTGAATACCAAGATATTTTATAGATTGTCAAGGGATATGTCAAATGCTTTAATATAAAAAAAGCCGCTCTTATTCAGAGAGGCAAAGGGAAAAATCGGTTAAAAAGTCGGCGTCGATAAAAATAATTTCTTAATAAAGGAAGACGACCGCGATATTTTCGAGGAAGTGCGAAGAATTATTTTCGTAAAGAACCATGTCGGCATCTTCCATAGAGAGAACGGGCGTTGCGTTTAAATCGTCGAGACGGATTGCCTTAACGATGAGCGGATTGGAACCTGCGCGGTCTGCTTGTCCCATGCTTTGCGCATAAGTCGCCATGCCCTCGCGAATAATTCTGTCGTAGTCAAGATTTTTATGTCCATAAATTTTATTGCCGTTTGAATTTTTAATAACAGGACTCATGACGGGGTTAATCATTCCCAAACCTCTGCAATCGACTACAAGACCGGTGTAATGACCGCTGGAACGTTTCGGCGGCTGATAATCGGGAATGGTCGGAGGATTGTAGTCAACGGGCGGACGATAATCGGGCGCGGGCGTGGGGAACGGTTCAATCGCAGTCGGACGTTCGATAACAGTTTCAGCAAGACCGCCTGCACCACCGAAAAGCGGAAGTTCCATAGTTACAGAATAGCCGCCGCCAGAAAGTTCACCTTCGGAGACGATAACCGCGCCTTTAATAACTGCGCTGATTCTCGTTTTAACAATATCGGAAGTCAAAATCATTTGCTCAACAGTTGTTTCAGAGTCAACTTGAACGCCGTTGACAACTTCCGCCAGCTGACGATAGGCATCTACTACAGCCGCACGACGCGCCATCATTGCCGAATGAGCTTGACTTACTGCATGTGGCGGAGCAACACCCATGCCAGTTACTTGGATTACGTTAGTATTCCAGTTGGGCGCGGCGTCGACTTGTGTACTGATTGATAAGATTATTGCCGCCAGTAGCACGCCGAGCAATTTAAATTTCCTTAGCATACCTAAAACCCCCTAAAAAGTTTTCATGTTGATTTGAGTTTAGTTTAGTCAATGATTATTAAAATCCGCTTTGAATCGTCCCAATTTTTAATTAAGTCTCGTCTAAAAGTCCCGTGACAAAAAAAGTTGCGCTAGACTTTGCATAAAGTTTACCGGCGGCGTCAACAATATTACATTCGCAAACCATAGTTTGGCGTCCGTCGTGCAAAACTTTTGCGTCCGTCATGATTCGCGTACCAGTCATTATCGCGTGCATGAATTCAATCGTTAGCGAAATAGTCACTACACGTTTATTTAACGCAAGACATTTCGCGCCCATTGCGGTATCTGCCATTGTCGTCAAAACTCCGCCGTGCGTCATAGAATAAAGATTTGCATGCCGTGAATCAGCGCACAATTCTAAACGCGCTTCTCCGTCGGGCGTTGGCACCACCTCCACTTCTAAAAAATCTATAACTGTGTTCGCGTGACAAAATTTTATAATCGTCTCTTGAGTCGGCTTGCGCAATTCGTTCACTCCTTTGCGCCGAAATTTTATCATAAGTGCAGGAAAAATCAAAGCTATCAAGTAAAAACTTTATAGGAGGGATTTTTATGATTAATATCGCCGTTCTGGGAACTGGGAAAATTATTCCGGAGGCAATCGGCGCAATGCAAGCCTCTAAAAAATTTCGCGTCGTGAACATTTGGGCAAGACCTCACAGCCGCGATAAAGCCGCCGCGCTCGCTAAACAATTCAACGTCGATAAATTTACAACTGACCTCGACGAAATCGCTCACGCCCCCACGATTGATTTTGTTTACGTTGGCTTGGTTAATTCCGCTCACCACGAGTACGCAAAAAAATTTCTTGAGGCTGGCAAAAATGTTATCGTCGAAAAACCTTTTACGACTTCTGCCGCGCAGGCTAAAGATTTAATCGACCTCGCCTTGAGTAAAAAGCTTTATCTGTTCGAGGCGGTGACGACTTTGCACGTGCCGAATTTTTATGCGATTCGCGACGCACTTCCTAAAATCGGCAACGTTAAACTTGTAATGTGTAATTACTCGCAATATTCCAGTCGCTACGACGCCTATAAATGCGGAGAAATTTCGCCCGCCTTTGACCCTAAACTTTTTGGCGGTGCGCTCATGGACATTAACATTTACAACTTGAATTTTGTTATCGCGCTATTCGGTTTGCCTAAGAAAGTTTTTTATCATGCGAACTTCGGTTGGAATGGCGTAGACACTAGCGGCGTCGTTACACTTGACTACGAAAATTTTTTAGCTCAATGCGCTGGTGCAAAAGATTCTGACAGTCCGTCTTTCCTAAGCATACAAGGCGACGGCGGTTATATTTTAGTTCACGGTACGCCCAATGAGCTGAATTCTTTTGAACTAAAAATTCGCGGCGAGGAAGTCAAATCATTTTCGCTGAATAAATTTAACCACAGAATGATTCATGAGTTCGTTGAGTTCGGAGAAGTTTTTGAGCGCGAAGATTACTCTGCCGTTGAGCGAGGACTAGAAATTTCTTTAAACGTTATGACTGTCGTCGACGCTAAATCTTTAGTAAAATGAATTTACAATTTAAATAATAAAAAATCCCCGTCAAGTTGGCGGGGATAAAGTTTTTTATGGATAAAAATTTATTTGCTAATGGTTTGATTCAAAGCGTCGATAGAAGTTTGCAAGCCGGCTTCAACGCTCATCGTTAAATCTTCCATTTCAAGAGAGACATAACCGTTATAGCCCATCATGCGGCAAACGCTGAAAAATTCTTTCCACCATTGCAAATCGCGACCGCAACCAACTGCAACGTAATTCCAAGTTCTGTCAGCGGATTTATCAACGGGTAAATTCTCCAAAAGTCCGTCCACATCAGCCTTGTAACGTTCAATGCGGGCGTCTTTGCCGTGAATGTAGAAAATTTTCTCTCCGAGAGCGCGAGCGGCGGCAATCGGTTCCGCGCCTTGAATCATCAAATGCGACGGGTCTAAATTCATGCCGATCATTTTGCCCAAATCGGAGCCGACGACTTCGACGAGTTTATTGAGGCTACGGACGTTGTAAACGAGTTGGCAGGGGAATTCTTCAATCGCGATCTTTTCTACGCCGTTATCTTTGCAAAATTGGGCGTATTCAGTCCACCATTTAGCCGCGACTTCCCATTGATACTTCACAGCCTCGACCATGTAGTTTACGCCGTCAAATTCGGGCCAAGAAATGGTAGAAGTTATCCAATTCGGAGTAACGTCGCCTTTTTTAGCTTCAGGAAGACCGCTCATCGTGACAATCGTCTTTACGCCGAGTTTTCCTGCTAAAATTGCCGTGTCATGAATGGTTTTGCTGTGAGCCTTGCCCATCGGATTGTTTACGAGCGGATTACCCGAACAATTCAGCGCGGAAATTGCAATGTTGCGCTTGTCGAGTTCGTCTTTGAACGCTTGCAACTTAGCGGGGTTGTCGAGCAAGTCACGAGCCGACGGAACATAATGGCAACCGCCCCAGCCACCGGTAGTGATTTCGACCGCGCCAATTCCATAAGCCTTGACTTTGTCGAGCATGTCACCGAACGGAATTTTCCCGAAAACGTCACTGCAGATTGAAAGTTTCATTTTTTTTACCTCCTAAAACAAATTGACTTGACGCTTCCTTTGTGTTAAATTGGTTTTGATAAAACAACACACACTCCAGAGCGCAAGCCATTTGCAAATTGCATTTTAAGCGTTCCGGTGTGTAAAGTCAACAACCCACAAAGGAGCGATTCTAAATGAACATTAACGAAGCTAGAAACATTTTTGTAGAGTATTACCCGAACTTGCCGCTCTGCGTGAAAAAAGCGGTTAAGT
>JAFRRH010000054.1 GCA_017428215.1 Selenomonadaceae bacterium | reverse complement strand
GTCGTTGAACGCTTTTTCTTGCGGATAAAGACTCGTCGCCATATCGCAACTCGTTATGACAAATTAGCTGTCTGCTTTCTCAATTTTGTTATTATATCTGCTCTTTTGATTCAACTTTAGAGTTTACCAACACGCTCTAGGTTGCTGAATTTGTCACGATTTTCGGGTTTCTTTACCTCTTCTTCTTTTAAAAGCTCGATCTTACCTTCATAGTTGGTTTGCACGATACGAATTTTTGTCACATCTTTTGTTGACGACTGACGATTTATTCCAACGAAACGAATTGAGGTATCAAAAACGTCTTCTTTGTGCAATTCGTACGGTGTTCCTTTATTCAGCAGATAAATAATTTTATACTTGCCGGCTTTTTTCTGAGACTTGAGGCGGGTGATAACTTCGTCCAATTCTTCTTGCGTGCGGACGATTTGGTTAACGTATTGCAGAATTTCTTCTTCCTCGCCCTCGTCCTCGAAAGCAGCGACTTGAATTATATCGTACTCTTTATTTGAAGATTTTATTATCTGCTCAATGCTTTCAATGCCTCCAATTTCTGATTCGTCGATTTCAAAAATTTTACAAATCTCGCTAGTAACTTTCCGAGTAAAAATTTTTTCATTTTCAGGCGAGAGATTTTTTAAGAGCATTGTCTTTCTATTATAGTTTTTTACAAGTTCATCAACTGCGCGGCAAGTGGCATTAGGATAATCGTGGACACGCATCCATTGCAATAATTTACCGTCAAATAGGTAGCCGATAATCGCCGTCATGTCAAAATGTTTTTTGAAATCGCTTTTCGAGCGAACTTCTTCGTTATTCTTGAGGTAGAGTGCAAATTTTATTTTCTTAGACCGGTTATCTGCCATTAGAAAATCCCTCCGTAAATTCTATGCAACAATGAACTCATCAGCAGTTATTTACGATAGAGTTAATTTTTTCTGCGAAGTTGTAAGAATAAAATAGCCGCGAAAATTGCAACGCCCGCAATGTCAGTTACAAGTCCAGGCTTAATCATCATAAGCCCACCCGCTCCCAAAATCACACGTTCCAAAGTCCTAAGTGGAGCGGCAAGATAACCGATTAGCGACGAACTCAACGCAACCATTCCAATTATCGCTGTTAACAACGATAAACCTAAATGCAAAGTCACACCGTCAAGCAATAAAAGTTCAGGACTTAGGACGAACATATAGGGAATTATGAACGCCGCGATTGCCAACTTTGAAGCATTGATTCCCGTCCTTAGTGCATTGCCGCCCGATATGCCCGAACCCGCATAAGCCGCGAGTGCTACCGGTGGTGTCACGTCAGCGATTATTCCGAAGTAGAAAACGAACATATGCGCCGCCAAAATCGGTACGCCCATTTGAATTAGCGCGGGCGCGGCTATCGTCGAAGTTATAACGTAATTTGCTGTAGTCGGGACGCCCATTCCGAGCAGGATTGCCGTTATCATTGTCAAGAACATGCTCGGCAAAACTAATCCACCCGATAAGTCAAGCAATGCCGACGCTAATTTTAATCCGACGCCCGTTTTAGTTACGACGCCGATAATAATTCCCGCCGCCGCGCAGGCAACTAATACGCCCAAAACATTTCTCGCGCCTGCCTCCAAACCTTTTACGATTGCGGCAGGTGACATGCGCGTTGATTTTTTTATTGAGGACACGACGATTGATAAAATTATCGCGACGAGTGCCGCCCGCATTGGCGTATATCCGCTGACCAATAAATAGACGATTACAATCAGCGGGATTGCCAAATGTCCACGAGTTCTTAAAAGTTCGCCGAGCTTTGGCAGTTCCGATCGCGGAAGTCCTTGCAAATTATTTCTTTTAGCCTCGAAGTGAACGCCTAACCACACGCCTATAAAATATAAAGCCGCAGGAATTACTGCCGCCTTGACGATTTCAACGTAAGGGACGCCGACAAATTCCGCCATTAAAAATGCCGCCGCGCCCATGACAGGAGGCATTAATTGCCCACCCGTAGACGCCGCCGCCTCGACTGCACCAGCAAAATCTTTATGATAGCCTAATTTTTTCATCATCGGGATTGTTAATGAGCCAGTGCCTACGACATTTGCAACCGAAGAGCCGCTGACTGTTCCCATTAATCCGCTTGATAAAACTGCAACTTTAGCGGGACCGCCGCTCGCCCAACCTGCGATTGAGTTTGCAACGTCGATAAAAAATTTTCCAAGCCCCGTCCCCTCAAGATACGCGCCGAATAAAATAAATAAAAATATGAACGTCGACGACACTCCCAGCGGGATTCCGAAAATTCCTTCCGTCGTGAAATATACGTGACTTACAAAATAATCAATCGTCAAGCCTCTGTGCGCCAAAAGTCCCGGCATATATGGACCCGCAAACGCATAAGTTATAAAAAATAAAACGACGCAGACCATAGGAATACCGACCACTCGCCGCGCCGCCTCAATTACTAAAATTATTCCCAATGCGCCAATTAAAACGTCCGTTGAAGTTGGCAACGCCGCCCGCAAAATAAGTTCTCTATAATTTATTACGATATAGGCAGGAGCTGCCGCGCCCAAAATTGCAAGTATTGCGTCAAGCGGGTGAAGTTTATCACGCCGCCAAGATTTTCTCATCGGGTAAAGCAGAAACGATAAACACAATCCAAAGCCCAAATGAACTGCCCGCTGTATTTGTGCGTCAAGGAGTCCGAAACTTGCCGTATAAATTTGGAAGACTGAGAAACTTATTGCCAGTGCGGAAATTATTCGCGCCATGACGCCGGTATATTCCATTGTATTTGATTCGCTGTCGTATTTTTTTAAAACTTCTTCGGCGGTCATTTCTTTTCGTTGGGTCAAGCGTCTCACTTCCTTTAATTTATTTTTGTTAGCAGTCGTAATTATTTGCTTAACAATTTTCTACAATAGCTGGCGATTTTCCTGCAAAATCAAAGGAGCCTCCGATTTCTCAGTGACGCTCTCACTATTTTTTCTTGATTAAGCAATTGCTTTCATGTAAAATCTTCTTGTTACCGAGAACTCCTTCGGGTAACAGGAGGAGGTGTTAATATGTTGGCGATGTTCGTCGTGACGGTCGCAGCAAATGTGGTTTCGTACTTCATCTGCAAGTGGCTTGACCGTCGCAGGTAACAAAAGCCCGTGGTTATCGTTACCCCACAAAACGAACGAAAACCCCCGATGCCAAGTCGGGGGTTTTCTTTTTGATAATATGTTGACGATGCATTAAGATTTCCTTCGAATGCATTTTCATTTTAGCATACGTCTGAAATTTTGACAAGCCCAAAGTCAAAAGAGTTTCCAATCTTTGAAGACTCCTTTGACAGTATGCTAGAGCAGTTCATTGTGACCAATTTAAGTTTAGCATGTCAATAAAAATTTTTCAAGTGAAAATCAAAGGAACCCCCGATTAACTCGGAGGCTCCTGTAATTTACGTTATGAAATTGTTTCGGTTGAAAGTGTCGGCTTAGAAGAAGAACTCGACACGACCGAAGAGACGTTCTGCATCGCCAGGCCCAGTGATGTATTTGCCCTTGAAGTATTTGCCGATAAGGACGATTCTATCCATCGGTGCCCAGCTCGCGCCTGCGACGAAGCCCTTGGTGCCTGCATAAGCATCATCCCAGTTGATACCGATTAAAGAAGTGTTGGAGCCGAGTTCTTTATAACCAGCCCAGACAGCCCACTGACCTTTCTTGGTGTTCTGGTTGCCGCCACCGTAGAGATCGCCGTAACGAATGAGTGCTTGCCAAGATCTGTCTTCGTAGTCGGCTTTGCTGTTCTTAGCATATGCGCCCCACAGTTGCGCTTTGCCGATTCTGTAACCGAGGTTGACAGACCAGATTTGAGCCTTGTCGACATTGCCGCGTTTGCTGTAGAAGACGTTGGGAATTTTGACACCGTCTACCTCGCCCATATATTTGAAGTCGTTGTCTTTAACGTGGTAGTAACCTGCGCCGCCGAAGAGACCTTTTTGTCCCGGATCGTATTGAAGGTTAATACCCCAGAAACTGGAAGTATACTCGCTGTCGCTACCAAATCTGCCGTTTGCTCTATCCCAACGATCAGCACTGACGCCGTCTTGACGTCCATTCCACGCACCTGAATTGCGGATAGCACCGTTAACTTTGTCTGCTTTAAGACGACCGCCGTAAACAGTAGCTCTTAAGCCGTCCATGAGTTTACCGAAAGTAATTTCACCGCCGGTGTATTCAGTATCCCAGATGATACCGTCTTCATTGGTGTAGAGGGGTTGACGACCGACTTTGACTTGGAAGTTGTCGTAATCGCCCTGTGCCCAACCACGAACCAGTTCGAAGTCGGTGGATGTATCATGGCTCAAGTCAACGTGTGCGTCAATACGAGCGCGGAGTGTCCAGTGATCATTGACGTACGCAATCGGCTCAAAACGGAAAATCCAGTCGTCCTGCTTAACGCGGGTGTGTTCGCTGGTGCTGTGGTGTTTGCGACGCTGGTCAGCCCAAACGTTGTCGGTTCTGTGGTTCTTGTAGGTGTACTCGATTTTGCCCTGCCAGACAACTTTGTCAGCATACTTTTCGAGTTCAGCAACACGAACGCCGAGAGCGTCCAACTCATCACGGAATTCAGCCGCGAGGCGGTCGAGGTCAGCTTTAGCCGCGCCGGAAGGATTCTTCGCCATAGCTTTAGCAATCATCTGCGCCATTTCGTAACGGGTGATGTTGCGGTCGCCGCGATAGGTGCCGTCGCCATAACCTTCGATAACACCCTGCGAAGCAAGTTTTGCTACGGACTGATATGCCCAGTGACCCGCAGGAACATCGCTGAACGGATTCGCTGCTGCGAACGTGGTTGCGCTTGCGCCGACTACTACTGCCGCCGCTACCGCTGCTGCTACTGTCTTCTTCATTTTGAACATCCTCCTTAAAGATGTCGCTTAGAAAAATTATTCGGCTGACTTTTGCGACTTGTCTAGGAAGTTGTTCTAACTTGAGTGGCCGTGTTTCCTCAAATCTTCTTTACTTCTTTGACTTGTCCCTTAAGTCGCCGCAATCATAATACAGATTATTCCGCTTGTCAACACTTTCTAAAAAAATTTTGTTTTTGCTTTCATGTTCTTTTCATGTTATAATTTAAGTTTTTCACTTAAGCCGCAGTTTACTGCCGGCAAATACACATAAAACATAGCACAGACGCGAAATTTTTTCTTGATATGAATCTGAAAATGAAAAAAGCCCCCGACGAATCGGGAGCTTGTGATTGCTCGGATTTAGATTTTAGAAGAAGAATTCGACACGACCGAAGAGGTGACGAGCTTTGCCGTGTCCACTACGATAGATACCGTCGGAGATATATTTGCCGTCGAAATATTTTGCTATGACGCCGATATTTTTAAACGGTGCCCAACTCGCGCCTATAACAAAACCGCGAGTGCCGCGCAGGGCATCTTCTGCAGTGGGCGCGAAGGAAACGTTGGTGCCTTGTTTGCGGTAGCCAGCGAAGACGTTCCATTGACCTTTTTCGGAGGCGTCGTCGTAATCACCGTAGGAAAGTTCAGCCTGCCAAGCTTTATCCTCGAAGTCGGCTTTGGTATTTTGAGCGTATACGCCCTGAATCGACAAAAGGTCGGTGAATTTGTAACCGAGATTGACCGTCCAAATACTCGCCTTAGCATAAGCTTTGCGACTGTGTTCATTATCAAAATCGATACTGTCGGCAAGACCTCTTCTCAAATAATTGTTCCTGCTCCAAGCCAAGTCATCATCTTTGACGTAATAGTAGCCCGCGCCGCCGAATAAACCTTTATCGCCTTGATTATAATCGACTCTTAAGCCGACAACTGTTGCGGGATCGTCTTCAGTTTCGTTTTCGCCATAAATGCCGCCGCCAACAACGTCAGTTGCCACGCGACCGCCCGTAACGTTGAACTTCCATTTACTGCCGAAAGTCAAGGAGCCGCCGGAAATTTCCGTATCCCACATAAGACCGGCTTCGCCTTCAGGATAGAATTCAAACTTACCAACTTTAAGATTTAACTTGTCGTAGTCGCCTTCAGCCCATGCGCGCTTGAGTTCAAAATTAGTCGTCTCGTCTTTTTTCATGTCGGCATATGCGTCGAGGCGGGCGTTAACTGTCCAGTGGTCGTTGACTTCAGCTTTAGGTTCAAAGCGGAAAATAAATCCGTTGGCAGTATCTTTAGTTTTCTTGCCGGTATTTTCGGGGTCGGTTTTAGTTTGTTCGTAGGTGTATTCAATCTTGCCATGCCAAATAACTTTGTCGGCGTATTTTTCGAGTTCAGCAACGCGAACGCCCAAAGCGTCGAGTTCTTCGCGGAATTCAGCCGCAAGCCTGTCGAGGTCAGCTTTAGCCGCGCCAGAAGGATTTTTCGCCATAGCTTTAGCAATCATCTGCGCCATTTCGTAACGGGTAATGTTTCTGTCACCGCGATAGGTTCCGTCACCGTAACCTTCGATAACGCCCTGCGCGGCGAGTTTTGCAACGGATTGATACGCCCAATGCCCCGCCGGAACGTCACTAAAAGGATTTGCCGCTGCTGATACGTTTGCACTTGCGCCCAATACGAACGCCGCCGCTAATGCTGTTGCTAATGTTTTCTTCATGTTGAAGACCTCCAATAAATCTGCTGTTAAAAATTTTCTTATGACTTTTGATTTTTTGGGAAGTTTATCAACTTGAGTTGCCGTGTTTCCTCAAATGATTTTATTTCTCAAATTCTCTTAAGTCGCCGCAATAATAAACTTTAATTATCGGCTTGTCAAGCTTTTTGATAATAAGTTTCAACAAGCAAAAAAGCCCCCACCGAAATTTCCGACGAGGGCTTGAATTTTTTATTCGATTAATTTAGCGTTGTTTGCTCATGGAAATCATTGGAGGAGTTGCAATACTCCCTGCGGCTGTTGATTTGCCTGTTCCACCATAGCCTTAGCAGATGCAAGCAACTGGGTGTTATTCGTGGCTTTCGTCATATCATCTGCAACGTCAGGCATTGCGCCACCTGCGGAGGACGGTTGCGTTATCGAATCCAAATCCATTCTGGGCGAAGATGTTGTGCCCGTGAAAGTGGTCGAGGCGTCGTCGAGCAAATCGGATTGATAATTTCCGCCCCAGTTGCCGTCGTAGTTCGCGAGGTCGTTAAGCTTTTGGCTTTTTTCTGCCAACGTCGAAGGCAAGTTGATGTTAGTCGTGGTGTTCGTGCCGTCAAGCAGGCTAAGCGTTTGATTGACTTGCTCCTGCGCGGCGTTGCCGGAGTTAAGAATCGCGGAATTGATGATTTGTTTGGGCGTGACGTTCGGCGTAGTTGTGTCGTCGCCAGTCGCAGGCGTGGCGGTGTCAGTCGCGGGCGTGTTGTTGGACTTGGCGAGCGTAAAGTCGACCTTGATGTTAGTTGCGGGCGCGGAATCGCCGCGAATCAAGCCCAGTACGTTACTCGTCTTTGCAGTCGTGCCGAGTTTCAACGTGGAGACTTTCAAGCCAGCAACGCCGGTGCGATTAACGTTGAGGCTCTTGAGGGCGGACTGCTGATGAATCATGTTTAACATTTTGAGTTACCTCCTTATCTTTTAGAGGCAACCTCTTTGTTAGAGGCAACCTCTTTGTTAGAGGTAACCTCTTGGGCAAATTATAATGCTTAGCCGTCTATATATCAAGCCCTAACGAAAAAGTGTAGCGATTTTGGCAAAAAGTGTAATGCTTGGGTTTGAGGCAGGCAAATCCGCTAATACCGTTGCTATTGAAAATCTTCAATCGCTGACGAAATAATTTCGCTGTTAAAACCTCGCGTCGCTAAAAATTGCCACGCCTTAGCTCTGTCAAAATTTTCGCCGCGAGCAAATTTTTTTTCTAACCATTTTCCTGCTACGCGCCGTTCATATTCGTCCGAATCGTCGGGAATTAGTTGTTCGATAAAATCTTTATCAAAGCCGCGCTGGATTAGCTTTATAACGATTTGCCGAACACTTAATCTGCCCTCCGAATAAAAACTTTCAAATTGACGCTGACAAGTTTCCGCGTCGTCCAGATAATTATATTTTTTGAGCTTAGCAAGTGCCTCGTCAATTTCCGCCGCGTCATATTTCCGAGCCAATAATTTTCTACGCAAGACAGCCGAGCTTTGTTCCTGATGAGCTAACAAGTCCGTTGCCTTTTCAAGCGCGGATTTTTTTGTTTTAGTCCTCGTCGCTGAAGTTGTCCGCCTCATCGTTAAAATCCTCGTTATCTGTCGTTCCCACAGTTTTAAAAGAATTCGCCATTGCCTCACGAATTTTAGTTTCAATCTCCGCAGTAACGTCTGGATGCTCAATCAAGAAATTTTTAGAATTCTCTTTACCATTACCTAGACGCAAACTATTGTAAGAGATATATGAGCCTGCCTTTTTGAGAATTTCTAAGGCAACGCCCATGTCAATAATACTTCCGAGATGATAATAGCCCTCACCATAAATCAAATCAAATTCGGCAGTGCGGAACGGCGGCGCAACTTTATTTTTAGCAACTTTTATCTTAACGCGATTGCCGACAATATCCGCGCCTTGTTTAATAGGCTCGCCCCTGCGAATTTCCAAACGAACTGACGAATAAAATTTCAGAGCGCGACCGCCCGTCGTTACTTCAGGGTTACCAAACAAGAGACCGACTTTTTCGCGAACTTGATTAATGAAAACCGCGATTGTATCCGTTTTGCTGATAACGCCCGCCATTTTGCGCATTGCCTTGCTCATCATTCGCGCATGAAGTCCAATAGTAGCGTCGCCCATTTCGCCTTCAATTTCAGATTTTGGAACGAGTGCGGCAACAGAATCTATAACGACAATATCTATTGCGGAGGAACGAATTAAAGCTTCTGCCAGGTCAAGCCCCTGTTCGCCGTTGTCAGGTTGGGCAAGTAAAAGATTATCTATGTCTACGCCGAGCCGTTTTGCATAAACTGGATCGAGGGCGTGTTCTGCGTCAATAAAAGCAGCCGTACCGCCTTGTCGTTGCACTTCAGCTATCATGTGCAAAGCTACGGTTGTCTTGCCGCCAGATTCGGGACCGTAAATTTCTGTTATCCTGCCGCGCGGAAGTCCTCCAATCCCAAGCGCAATATCCAGCGGCATAATTCCCGTTGACACGAATTTAACATCTTGGCGGGTTGTATCGTCGCCGAGTCGCATGATTGAGCCTTTTCCGAAATCTTTTTCGATTTTCTTCAATGCCTCCGCTAACGCTTTTTGTTTATCCATAATTGCTCTCCTTTACAATTTTGGTGTGGGCAAAAATTATATCAGACAATAAGCCCTTTGTAAATTTACAAAGCAATTCATCTATCGCTGTACACTGATTTTAGTTAGGGTCGAAATTCAAAGATTCAAGAATTTTATCACGGCGTTCCTTAGATTTTGCAAAGTAATCATGGACGGCTTGTCTATCGTGATTTTCAATCGCCGCAATGACATTTCCGAGAATTTTTTGTAAATCGCGCAGGTGTGTTGAGATTGCTTCGCCGTTGGTCATACAAATATCAGCCCACATGTCGGCATTGGAGCTTGCGATTCGTGTCGTGTCCTTAAAGCCGCCGCCGATTAGTTTCAAACAAGAGTCGAGGTCATCGCCCGCGTCATTCAAGAGAGTTACCAGAGCCGCCGCCGTCAAATGTGGAATATGACTTATAATCGAGGCGCAACGGTCGTGTTTGGCAATGTCAATCGTCAAAAAATTCGCTTCAGTCAAGCGCAATACGTCCATTAATTTTTCGTGAGCCTCAATCGGTGCGCACGTGTCCTCGACGATAACATAAGCTTTGCCCTTAAAAAGATTTTTATCTGCCGCTTCGACGCCTGATTTTTCACGTCCGGTCATGGGGTGTCCTGCTATATAAAAAATATCAGGCGGAAGAATTTTCTTTAGCTCCTGCCAAATGAATTGTTTAGTAGAGCCTGCGTCGGTGAGGATTGCGCTACTCTTTATAAAGGGCAGAATTTTTTTTACCATCGGGACAATCTGCAAAACGGGCGGGCTTAAGAAAATTATATCCGCGTCACCGACAACTTGTTCAAGGTCTGATGTTGCCAAATCGACCGCGCCAAGTTTCATTGCTCGTTGCATAGATTTTTCCGTTCGACACAAGCCCGTTATAAAAATTTTATCACCGAGTTTATCTTTTAAACAAAGTCCCAATGAACCACCAATTAAGCCGACACCGATTATCGCAAGTTTCATATCGAACGCTCCATAACTTTTGCAATGCCGCCTAAACTTTCCATTAAATCCTTGAAGGCTTCGGGCGTTAACGATTGATCGCCGTCAGAAAGTGCCTTTTCGGGGTGCGGGTGTACTTCGATTATCAAACCGTCTGCACCAGCCGCTACTGCCGCTCTTGCCATTGGCGCAATCATTTTCCAACGCCCTGTACCGTGAGAAGGATCGACGACGATTGGCAAATGCGATAATTCTTTAACTGCTGCCACTGCCGATAAATCCAAAGTATTGCGCGTGAAAGTTTCGTAAGTTCGGATTCCACGTTCGCAGAAGATGACTTGCTCATTGCCGCCGCTCATTATATATTCTGCCGCGTTGAGCCATTCTGAAATAGTTGCAGAAAGCCCGCGCTTTAAAAGTATCGGTTTGGAACATTTGCCCAGAGCTTTGAGCATTTGGAAGTTTTGCATATTCCTTGCGCCGACTTGAAGAATATCAGAGTATCGACAAAAAGTTTCTATGTCGTCTTTATCGACAATTTCGGTTACGACGCGCAGATTAAATTCGTCGGCAACTTTGCGCAGAAGTTTTAAACCCTCCTCGCCAAGTCCTTGAAAGTCATAAGGCGAGGTTCTTGGTTTGAATGCTCCGCCGCGCAGAAATTTTGCACCGCAAGCTTTGACTGATTGAGCGGCTTCGCGAAGTTGCTCTAAACTTTCGACCGCGCAGGGACCCGCCATAACGACGATTTCACGCCCGCCGATTTTTACGCCCCCTGCGTCAATTATCGTGTCTTCGGGGTGAAAATCTCGGCTAACAAGTTTATATTTTTCGGTTATGCGAACGGTCTTATCGACGCCCGCCATCATTTGCAGTTCCAAGTTCGCGATTATTTTTTTGTCGCCGATAACGCCGACGATAGTCACTTCTTCGCCTTTGGAAAGATGCGTACGCAAACCTGCCGCCTCTATTTTTTTGACGACTGCCGATAAATTTTCTGGCGTAGAACCAGGCTTCATTACTACTATCATAAAAATTTCTCCTTAAATATTGTTAATATTATTGAATACATATCAATTTCGTCTGTATTAGGGATTTGTCTGCAGAATTTTGCCACCTAATCGCTCTGACATTCTTTCTTGAGACGCGTCGTTTTCTATCAACTGCGTCGCATGAGTATGGCGAAACGAATGGGCGTTTAATCCTTCGGCGGCTAAAAACCTTACAATAACTTCTTTCAATACCAATTTCCCGTCGTCCCTTGTACAGATTAACGGAATTTTTTCTGCGTCGGGTGCGGGCAAGCCTTTTGATTGTCTTACAATATGCCCGTTTTATAACGATAGGTAAGCTTTTGAAATAATCTCCGGCTTTTCCTCCGCTCGACACCGTACATGCACCTTTCAGCGCATACGGCGTTCTATTTTTGACAATCTGTTTTGTAACTCTTATTCATTGGGATTTTATGCTGAACATAGCCGATTGGGTAAATTGGTTCGCCAGCTAAATATCTAATAATCGCTGATTTGCCATATCGTATTCTTTCGGTTGGGGTAAGTTTCCTTC
>JAFRRH010000053.1 GCA_017428215.1 Selenomonadaceae bacterium | reverse complement strand
CTCACGGGCGGTAAAGGCAATGATTTGTTCATCTACAGCGGTGGCAAAGACGTTATAACCGACTACGAGGCGGGCGACAAAATTTCAGTCGGTGCGCCAATAACTAAATCGTCCGTCAAGGGTTCCAATGTCATACTTAAAACCGGTGTCGGCACTTTGACCGTTAAAAACGCTAAGGATAAGGAACTGGCTCTTAAAGTTACGGGTAGCGCGGGTAACGATTCACTTATTGGCGGCGACGGTAGCGACACTTTGTCCGGTGGCGAAGGCAATGACACGCTTACGGGCGGAAAAGGCAATGATTTGTTCATCTACAGCGCGGGCAACGACGTAATAACCGACTACGAAGCGGGCGACAAAATTTCAGTCGGTGCGCCGATAACTAAATCCTCCGTCAAGGGTTCCGATGTCATACTTAAAACCGATGTTGGCACTTTGACCGTTAAAAACGCTAAAAATAAGGAACTGGCTCTCAAAATTACGGGTAGCGCGGGTAATGATTCGCTTATTGGCGGCGACGGTAGCGACACTTTGTTCGGTGGCGAAGGCAATGACACGCTTACGGGCGGTAAAGGCAATGATTTGTTCATCTACAGCGGTGGCAAAGACGTTATCACCGACTACGAGGCGGGCGATAAAATTTCAGTCGGCGCGCCAATAACTAAATCGTCCGTCAAGGGTTCCAATGTCATACTTAAAACCGATGTTGGCACTTTGACCGTTAAAAACGCTAAAAATAAGGAACTGGCTCTTAAAGTTACGGGTAGCGCAGGTAATGATTTGCTGACAGGTGGAGAGGGCAACTCTACTTTGGTTGGTGGCGAAGGTAACGACACACTCACAGGAAAAACAGGTAACGATAAACTTTACGGACAAAACGGCAACGATTCACTTATTGGCGGCGACGGTAAGGATACTTTGTCCGGTGGTGAGGGTAATGACACTCTCACGGGCGGCAAAGGCAAGGATTTGTTCATCTACAGCGGCGGCAAAGACGTTATTACGGACTACGCGGCGGGCGACAGAATTTCAATCGGCGCGGCGATAAGTAAATCCTCCGTAAAAGGCTCCGACGCCACATTTACAATCAATTCGGACACTCTAACCGTTAAAAATGGCAAAGGTAAGGAACTTTCGTTCATCGAGGCGGACGGAACGGCTCGGACGATTATCGGCGGTGCGCAACTCTTTACAAACAGTTCGTCTGCAAAAGTGACGCTTTCATCTGGAATTGAAGTCGGCGACGCCTCCGAACGCACTAAAGTCATTAAACTCACGGGCAATGCCAAAGCCAATACCATTCTCGGCGGCAGTGGTAACGATTCGCTCTACGGCAAAAATGGTGATGATTATCTGGTCGGCGGCGCGGGTAAGGATATAATTTACGGCAACAAGGGCAACGATACGCTCTGGGGCGGCGCAGGTAACGATACTTTGTACGGCGGCGACGGTAAAGACACATTTATCTACAAGCCCGGCGAAGGAACTGATACCATTTTCGATTACCAAAGCGGCGATATGTTGCAAATCCTTAAATCGGACGGCACGGCAAGCGGTTCGTTTACAAAATCCGCCTTCGGCGATGGCAATTTGACGCTAACGATTTCTGGCGGCGGTAAAATCGTCTTCGAGGGCGTAAGTTCCGGCGAAAGTTTCAATATCAACGGCAAAAATTACACTCTCAGCGGCAAGAAACTCAAATAAGCTCAAGAAGCGATAAAAAAAGGAGGCAGTTGCTCCAAATCGGGAGTGACTGTCTCCTTAATTTAAATTTTTGGGAGACTGAATATAAAGAGTCAAGCAAAATCTAAAAAAGATTCACCGGTTCTTTGAAGGTGAAAAATAACACGAACAAGTTTTTTGGCAACAAAGAGCAACAAAATAATGTTTTCCTTCATCGCGCTTTTTCTGTAAGTAAAAGGCAAAGGTCTTTGAATATCTGCTGACAAGACGAGCGGCTAAGAACAAAGCACAACGCAAATATCGTGAGCCGCGTTTTTCCATAGTAGCATTTTGCGAAGTGAATTTGCCTGATTGATAAGTTGACGGAGACAATCTCGCAAAAATCGGGCGCGGCAATGCTTATGCCAACACGGGGCATTTGGGGCAGAGAGATTTAAACAAGGTGATTGAGCTCAATCCGAAAGATTTTAGGGCGTATATGGCGCGCAGTAGTATCTATTTGAACATAGGGCAAAATAATTTGGCACTTAAAGACGCAAATAAAGCGGTCGAGCTTAATCCGGATAATCCTGCGGTCTATAACAATCGCGGACTCGTTTATCACAATTTAAAGCAGTATGATTCGGCACTCCTGGACTATAACAAGGCTCTCGAACTCGCCCCGAAGAATTTTAAAGCGTATAAAGGACGCGGAATGATATATTCTGAACTACAGGAATACGCACGGGCGATTGAGGAGCTTAATAAATGCATAGAAATTTATCCCGAATTGAATGCGGTAAATCTTCGTCGCCATTGCGATTATATGCTACATAAAACTAAAGCAGAGCAATAAAAATTCCGAGTTTCAAACGAAAAACCCTCCGACATGACGCCGAAGGGCTTTTTTTATTCAGAGCAGTTTACTTGAAAAATACCATGACGCCGTTGCCTTTTTCGCCGAAACGTTCGGCTTCGGTATTGCCGATTTCGTTGACATCAATATATTCGCAAGCTTTATCGAAAATATCTTCAACGAAAGTGCGCTCGCCTGTTTCGTAATTTTTAATAGGACTTCCGTGTCGAATTTTAATTTGAGCCATGCGCGCAGATTCCTCATCAATATTACGACAACACCATTCGCCGTTATTATCTTTGAAGAAAACCCAAATCGGAAAGTTATGTTTGGAAATTTCGCCCGTTTCGTGGTTAAAATATTCAGTAGGCACGATAAAAGCGAATTGCGGCTCGTCATTTCGTGAATCGTGGAGCCGTACGATTTTTATTCCGGAAGTTTCAATGCAAAGGTCTGCTGCGCCGTCTTTAAAATCGGGAATGACGCAAATTCTTTCGGCACAGCACTCGCCGACGAAGATAGCGCAGACAGCGGCAACGATAAGGAACGATAAAAATTTTTTCACGACATTTTCCTCCCAGAAAGTTTTCGATATATTGTAGCACAACGCGAAAAGGATTTATTTTTCTTGAAGGAAAGCAGAGCGATTATCTGGAGTCCAATCACGATTTAGAAAGATATTTTCGCGCTGATTGAAGTCTAAAAGTTTTTGAGCGAGCCGTTGCTCATCTTTTTTATAATGGTGCAAGTCGTCACGTAATTTTTTGAAGTCGCTGTGCACGAAAATATTTTTCGCCATAGCAAGAGCGCGTTGCGGTGAAATAATCTGGCGTTGGAGAGAAAATTTTTGTTCGATAGTTTGTTCATATTCTTTTTTATGGCGAAGAATTATTTGCGAATGAGTTCGTAAACTTCGAGAGTCTTAAAAATATTTTTTTGTTTGTGAGTTTGAGATTGAGCAAAAATTTCATTTCTGAGGTCATCAACAGCGCGGGCAAGATTATCGCTTTCACGCTTTAGCATTTTTTTCGCGTAAAAGTTAGTTTTTGCTTTCTAAAATTTTGTTGACAGTCCACTTTGCTAATCGGGCTTGCTCTGAAGAAAAATTCCATCGCACATACTTATCACATTCGTGAGATTCATCCAAGCTTGATGTTAATTGCTACTTAGATAAGCATTTGCGACGCGTGTGCCTGGATATTCTGTTATTTTGTAAGTAATTCATCCAGTTCCTTTTCCGTACATGTCCGATATACCATATGGAGCACCTGCTAACCTATCAAGAAATAATTTTTGGTTCAATACATTAAGTTCTGCTTGTGTATTAACAAATAGTTCATTTGTAAGAATCATAGGAAAAACAGTTTGCCCATTTCGTCTCCCTTCTTCAATGTAGCGAGCGAATTCAGCTTTGGAACCAATTTTGGGAGCGGAATCCCAATCGATGTCGCGGCGGAGACGATTTGCGAGCTTAGCACAAGAAAACAGAGCGTGAAGGCGACGAGAACTCTCTTAATCACGGAAAACACGCCCTTTCGATAAATTTTTTCCACATGATAACAGTTTCAAAATAAAATTACAACTACAACGCGCCATTGTCAATGATATTTGTAGCTATACGGTTTTTTGGAAGTCGATGACAAAATTGTTTCTCTTCAAGACGGTATCGACGCTGTTAAAAAATATTCTGAATCTCACGGCGCAAACGAATTGACTTCCATTTTGTCCGCGCAGACTTGACTTTAATCACCCGACATTCTTTTTGACGCCATGAGCAAGGCACAAACTATTTTGAAAAATCTTCGCCGAGAAAAAATAAAGTCGGCTACGGAAAACATTACGTCCGAAGAAATTTTCCACGACTTGAAAGTTCTCTATCATGGTAGCGAAGGCGAATTGAAAGATAAAAACGGTATTACTTATCCAAAAGAATCTATCCTTACAGGTATCTGGGCGTATGATTTCCTTTTGGCTCTTAAATCAGCGCGTGAACAAAAAATCTGGTTGGAATTTTCCTACAAAGATTATTCTCATGGAAAATTTTTAATCTCTGGCGAAGAGTTTGACGAAGAAAAATTCTTAACAGCATTCCTGCGCACCCGCTTAGATAAAAATCGCCAGTATCTTTTTGATAATCCTCATGAACTCAAAAAATATCTTCTGTCCGAAAAAGCGATGTCCGCTGAAGAACTTTTAGCTCGCATTTCTCTTGAATCAAAATTTTTTCAAGGGATTATGGATGAATTTCAGCGCGAGGAATGCGCCTTCAATTTGGACAAATAAGTGATTAAACGCGGCAGAAATTTCGTTGTGCCTTAGAGTCTCGAAATAAGGTTGCGTCTCACACTTTACTCCCTCTGACTTTTCCTCAAAATACAAAGAATGGAAAAGGAGGCTGTCATTGTCTTTTTTTGCGACATCAAAATATTTGGCAAAAATGTAATTATGCGTGCAGAGGAAAATTTGAACGCCATGACGAGAAAGTTCCAGCAGACACTCCACGATTTTCGGCAAAAACTTTGGATTTCAATTAGCTTCCGGTTCGTTCCAGATTAAAATACTATCTTCATTGAGATTGTCTGTCATAAGTAATTGCCACAGCAAGCCGACTTTCTTTAATCCTTCTGCCTCCAGCTCAAAGAGAATCATCTGTCCATTATTTTTCTTGATATAGAATTCGTCATTTTCAAATACAACGACTCCGTCTATCATTTCTTCCAAGAGCGGCAAAATAGCCAACGCTAACTTTGACGATTGTTTTACTTTTCACTGACTTGCCTTGATAACAATGTCCGTTAAAGTTTTGTCGAAAGGAAAATCGCGATATTTATTTGCCATTGCCAGAAATCCCGCCGGGTGCCTCAGCATATCTTTGATTGGAATATAAACAGCTGGTAATTTTATTTCGTCAGGAATTTCAAGAAAATATTCTATCAATTCACTGACGCGAACCTGTTTACAAATCGTAACAGTAAGATGACGAAAGCGGCTCAGCGGTGGGTTGTGTATCCTATATGCCGAAGGTCTATAAATCAGCTAAGGGTGCGACTTGTTGAGTATTGAAAAGATACTCCGCCTAGAAAAGGCGAACTGATAACTTGAAGAGTGGAATGAGGGAGTAACGCCCTGAAACGCTCTCCTTAATACTCCGATTGGCGGCAACGTCAGAAGCTCGGTAAAGGCGGCAGACAGTAGCCCTAACAGGTTATGCTGAGGCAAGCTGTTCAGATGTGAATGGTGCTACCTATATGCCGGAGGTCTATAAATCAATTAAGGTTGAATTTAAAGATAGAGTTATCAGAACAAGGAAAGGTATCGAAGTCAAGAGACTAAACCGACGAAGAAAAATAAGCGGTTGAATCGGTGCTGAAAAGTAGTGCTCGAACCATTGAAGGCTCTGTAATGGAACTGGAGGAATGGGCACAAGTCTTTGGTAATTTCAAACAATCACTCAATCGAATAAGGATTCGAGCAAGACCAAAATTAATGCCACTCGTCCTTAGCAGGGAAAATATTTTGCTGGCGTACAGAAATATCAAGAACAACATAGAGAGCAACACTACCGGAACGGACAAATTGACAATAGCGGACATCGACAAATTAACGCCCGAAGAAGTGACCGCTAAAGTCAGATATATCGTTTCGGGCACAAAAAGAGACTATCGACCTAAACCCGTAAGAAGAAAGGACATACCAAAGCCCAATGGAACCACGCGCCCACTCGGTATCCCTTGTATATGGGACAGATTGATTCAACAATGTTTCAAGCAAGTCTTAGAACCAATCTGTGGAGCACACTTAAGCAAGCATAGTTACGGTTTCAGACCTAATTGCTCGGTAGAAAATGCAATAGCAAATACATGTTTCAGACTTCAACGCAGTCATTTACATTACGTGATAGAATTTGATATTAAAGGCTTTTTCGACAATGTGAATCATGCAAAGCTAATACGGCAAATGTGGAAATTGGGAGTTAGAGATAAACATTTTCTGGGAAAAATCTTGCGAATGCTGAAAACTCCAATCAAAATGCCAAATCCGAATCTTTTGCCGAACGAAAACAGCGGATGAAAAGACTAAAATCGTGATCACGCAATGGCTAGCTGAAAGACTCAAGTTGGAAATTTCACAGGAGAAAACCAAAGTTATCAACGTTAAGCGCAAATATTCCGAGTTCTTAGAACGTGTGTTCATAGAAAAAAATACGAAACAGATCTAACGGATAAGCAATGGGAAGTTATCAAGCACTTGTTCTTCAATATGAGAACCAGTGTTCACAAACGCTTGAGTAAAGTGTGAATATGGGAAATTTTAATGAAGGTATCAGCAGAAGCAACAGTCAGTTCGTAATCTTTAGAAATTCGGCAAGAGTGATTAAGCCAAGAAAAAGTTCTCTCTATCCTCCAACGTTTTGATAAGACTTGCCAGGAGTGCGGCTTTAGTTTCTTGCTTATCTCTCCTCTCAAACCGAAATATTTGCATACAAGAGCAAAGATAATATCATTTTGGTTGACGGCTCGTTGGCTACTAACATCGTCGCAATCACTGACAACAGCAACGACAATATAATCACTATGGGCTGTGCAGGCGGTTCAGTCAATGCTGTAGCAGGTGATGACACTATCTATGCTGGCGACGGCTCCGACACTATTATCTTAAGCAAGGGCAATGACGTTATCAACGGCTTCGACGTTGCAAACAATAAACTCAGACTGGGTAGCTTCAGTCTAAATGATATAAGCGATGTTGAACACAATTCAAATGCTACAACGCTAACCATTGGTGATAATACGGTTCAGCTTAACGGTCTTGCTAAAAACGCGGTTAGCGGTTTCGTTAATTCCAAAGGCAAATATGCGGGCGGCGTGATAATTTCCGGCAGGACAGACGCCAAAGGAAATTACTCGCTTAATTCTTCGGCAAAAGGTACTTACGAAGTCAGCGACGAAATCAAATCAATCTACGCCTCTATGACAGCAAATAAAGTTACGTTAATTGGCGGAGCGTCGGGCGGTACTCTCATGGGCGGCGCAGGTAATGATAAACTCACCGGCGCGGTTGGCGTTAAGGATACCTTCTACTATGCTACGGGCGACGGCAAGGACGTTATTGCGGACTTCACCAGCAATGAGGACGTTGTCCAGATTGATAAAAAGAACAATCTTACTTCCGTTAGCACGATTAAAGGCGGTCTCAATTTCAACATGAGCGATAAAGGTTCGATTGAAGTTAGCGGTCTCTCCGCCAATAATGTCTTCATTAAGAATGACGGCAAACTTTACTGGTTTGAAGACATTGACGGCGACAAGAAAGGCGAATGGGTCACTGGCACGGATTCGACTACGAAGAGTGCTCTCAAAACGATAATGAAGAGCGACGACTACGCAATAGTTAACGTTAGCTACTCTGATTGGAGCACACTTTCGCAGTCGGTCAAGTTCGGTCCCAAGAGTGCTTACGGCACGTCCAAGACTATCAGCGACTTTAGTAGCTACAAGACAAAATAAAATCAGCCGATAAAAATAATAACGATTAGTTTCAGAGCTTGTGCAAGAAATTTTGCACAGGCTCTTTTTTTTGGCTATAATGGACAGGAAAAAATTTTCGGAGGTGTTGGCAATGATTTTAGTATTGGATTTCGGCGGGCAATATAATCAGCTGATAGCGCGGCGCGTGCGCGAGAATAATGTTTATTGCGAAGTACACACGGCAGTTTCTATGGAAAAAATTCGCGAACTTAATCCGGAAGGAATTATTTTGACGGGCGGTCCTCAAAGTGTTTATAAAGAGGATTCGCTTCTGCCGCCAATGGAAATTTTTAATTTAGGGGTGCCGGTTCTCGGAATTTGCTACGGTGCACAGGCAATGGCTCACGTCTTAGGCGGCGAAGTTAAACCCGCGCAGGTCAGCGAATATGGCAAGACGGAAGTTGAAGTCGTCAGCGAGGTGAAACTTTTTGCGGGCGTAAATAAAAAATCCGTCGCGTGGATGAGCCACACAGACAGAATTTTTTCCGCGCCCGAAGGATTTATCAAAACTGCCTTAACTAAAAATTGTCCGATTGCCGCTATGGAAAATCCTGCAAAAAATTTTTACGCTGTGCAATTTCACCCTGAAGTTGTGCATACCGTCGAGGGCGCGAAAATTTTTTCAAACTTCGTAAACATCTGCGGTTGCAAACGCGATTGGAAGATGAGCTCCTTTGTTGTCGATACGATTGCTAAACTTAAAAATAAAATCGGCGACGGAAAAGTTTTGTGCGCGTTAAGCGGCGGCGTTGATTCGAGTGTTGCGGCGGCTCTGCTTAGTAAAGCCGTCGGAAAAAATCTAACGTGCGTATTCGTCGATCACGGACTTTTACGTAAAAACGAGGCAGCAGAAGTCGTAGAGGTTTTCAGTAAGTTTGATTTGAATTTTATAAAAGTTGACGCTGGCGAAAGATTTTTAGGTAAACTGCGCGGCGTTGTCGAGCCTGAACGTAAGCGCAAAATTATTGGCGAAGAATTTATCCGCGTATTCGAGGAAGTCAGCAAAAAAATTGGCGCGGTTGATTATCTCGTTCAAGGCACGATTTATCCCGACGTGATAGAAAGCGGGTTGGGAAAATCTGCCGTTATAAAATCTCATCACAACGTTGGCGGCTTGCCCGATTTTGTCGACTTTAAAGAGATTGTTGAGCCGTTGCGCTTGCTGTTTAAAGATGAAGTTCGTCAAGCGGGACGTGAACTCGGTTTGCCGGAAAATATTGTAAATCGTCAACCATTTCCCGGTCCCGGTCTTGGAATTCGGATTATCGGCGAAATTACGGCGGAAAAAATAAAAATCGTTCAAGACGCCGACGCAATTTATCGCGAGGAAATTTCTAAAGCGGGCGTGAAAAATTTGGCGCAATATTTTGCCGCGCTAACTAATATGCGTTCAGTTGGTGTTATGGGCGACGGTAGAACTTATGATTATGCGATTGCTCTGCGAGCGGTTTTAACAAGCGATTTCATGACTGCGGAGGCGGCGCAAATTCCCTGGGAAGTTTTAAGCGTCGTCGCAAATCGTATCGTCAACGAAGTCAAGGGCGTCAACCGCGTGCTGTACGATTGCACTAGCAAGCCGCCCGCCACGATTGAATTTGAGTAAGGAGGCGAGCGCGTGATTCCTAAAATTGGTCACATAAATTTTTTGAACGTGTCGCCGCTCAATTACGGTTATCAAAACACTGCGCACGATTTGCAGATTGTTTACGGCGTGCCAACATTTTTAAACGGTGAACTTAAAGCGGGGCGCATTGATATTAGCAATATTTCTTCTATTGAATTTGCACGGCAGAGCGACGAACTTTTGATTCTGCCGAAAATTTGCGTCCGCGCAGATGTTGACGTTACGAGTATTATTTTGGTGTCGCGTAAACCTATTGAACAAATTCGCGACGATAAAATTATTCTAACGTCGAAGTCGGCAACTGCTCAAAGGTTGCTGAAAATTATTCTTCACGATAGTTACGACGCCGCGCCAAATTACGAGACGCGAACAGTTACAGTTGAAAATCTCGTCGACGAAGACGCGACCGCCGCGCTTTTAATTGGTGACGACGCACTTTATGTTTATTTGCACCGTCCGAAAAATTTTTACGTTTATGATTTGGGTAAGGAATGGCACAAACTCACTGGGCGGCAAATGGTTTATGCATTGTGGAGTGTAAGAAAAAATTTCGTCGCAGAAAATCCCGAACTTTTTAAATCGACGTATGAAAAAATTCTTCGTGCATTTGAATTCGGCATGGAACATAAAGCAGACGCGATAAAATCCGTACTTGATAAAAAGCCGTTCACTTTCAACGAGCTGGATAAATATTTGGGCGGCGTCATCAAGTGGGATTTAACGTTAGAAGCATTAGAGGCGTTGAAACTTTATTATAAAAAAGCATACGCGCTTAAACTAATTGATGTCGAGCCTGATCTGAAATTTGCCGAATAACTATTGATATTACAAGTTCACTTGTCAAGGATTAAACGATAAAATTTTCGTGTATCGTCTTAAGTGAGGCGGTACACTTTTTTATTTTTTCGACCACTTTTTAAGTTGTGGTTGCCTCTAAGAAATTTTTTGATATAATGCGCTTGAATGGAGGGAGGATTTCTTTATGCTCAAAAAAATTTTGGTTTGTGCATTAATGTTGATTACGTTGTTAATTGTCGGTTGTGGCGAGGAAAAAGTTGTCGGCACGCCGGATAAAGCAATACTTGCATACTGCGAGATAATTACAATGGGCGAATCACCGAACATGGCGGCGGCTGGTTTTACCGATAAGGATAATAAAAATCTTCGCAACATGCTGACTAAAGTTTTTGCTGAACCATTCGACGCGATTGTTCCGTTAAGCGACGAGAGTGCTGACGCTATAGCTAACATTTTCTACGAAAACAACAAGGCAAAAATGACCTTCCAAGCCAAAATTAAAAGCGAGGACGGCGACAAGCCCGTTGTTGAACTGACGACGACGCCGCTTGATATGTACAAAGCAGTTAGTACGTCCGGCGTAAATGATGAACTTATTGCGTTAATCGGCATGGTCGGCAAGCTCAAATCCGATGGCATGACTGACGATCAACTTAAAGACAATCCTGAAGTTCAGAAATTGGCGGTTGAGGCGTGCAAAAAAAATATTGAAGAAATCCCAATGCAACCGGAGAAAACTTTAGAGGTAGCTTGCGAAAAAGTAACTGGCACCGACGGAAATATTCATTGGGCACCCGCTGATGTCAATTCGCTCGTGGATTTTATCATGGGCAAAAAATAATATAAATTTTTATGGAGGTTGTATTTATGGTTAAGAGAGTTTTGTTTGGAGCGTTGACGCTGTTGCTCGCGTTCTGTTTAGTCGGTTGTGGCGGCAAGAAAGACGCGGCGGGCGGCGACGCTAAGAAAGACGAAGCCAAAACGGAAGCTACGATGCCGGAAGGTAGCCCCGATAAGGCAGTCCTCGCTTATGCGCAACTTTACGCTTACGGCATAATTGAAGATGAAAACATGAAGGCGGCGGGCATGACTGATAAGGATATTGAGGCTGTTCAAGATCAAGTTCTTTCGCCGATTGTTGATGCCTTCAAACAATATCCGCTTAGTGATGAGAGCGTCGCAGAGATGACGGGACAATACGTCGCTAAACTTCACGCGGGAATGGACATTAAAGCGACCGTCAAAAAAGAAGACCCGACTAATCCCGTTGTTGAATTGACTGCTACGACGCTTAATCAAGAGGGCGCGGCTAAAGTTGCCGAAAATAATGCTGACTTAGTAGCATTGGGTACGGCTTATGGCGAATTGCAAGCGCAAGGTTTGACGGAAGAACAACTTAAAGCAAGTCCCGAATTCCAACAATTCGCGCTTGAGTCTATTAACAAATTCATTGACGAATTCCCGCTTAACCCCGAATCAAAAATCGAAGTTATTTGCGAAGCTGTGCAAGGTTCCGACGGGAAAATGTATTGGGCACCGAAAAATCCCGAAGAAGTTGCAAAGTTCGTGACAGGGCAGAAATAATTCGGCTTAAAATTTTTCGCCGCGTGAAAGGCGGCAATTTTTTTTAGTAAAGGAGTTGAGGACATGCAAAAGTTTCGACGGTTTTTTATGTTGACAATATTTTTGATAGCGGCGTTAATGGCAACGGCTTGCGGCGACGACACGCCTAAAGGTGAAGTTCAAACTAAATCGGCAAAATCTGCAAGCTTTGAAGATACGTATAACGCTCAAGACACGTGGTTGATTCAATGGTACTTGTGCGGCACGGATTTGGAAACGGAAGGCGGCGCGGCGTCGGCAGATATTCAAGAGTTGTTAGAAGTCAAACTTCCCGCTAACGTGAAATTTTTAATTCAGACGGGCGGCACTAATCAATGGCAAAATAACGTTGTCTCAAGTTCTGCAGTTGAACGTTTTATTTACACTTCGGACGGACTTGAACGCATTGCGACTTTGCAAGATGCTGACATGGGCGACGTTAACACATTGGCTGATTTCGTTCGTTTTGGTAAAGAAAATTACACCGCCGACCACAGAGTTTTTGTATTTTGGGATCATGGCGGCGGCTCGGCTGTTGGCATATGCTTAGACGAACGGACGGGCAATATGTTAAGCTTAAACGACTTGCGCACCGCGTTTACTGCCGCTTATGAACCGAACGCTGATAATCCGCCGTTTGAGCTTATCGGTTTTGACGCTTGCTTAATGGCGACTTATGACACGGTTAACACTCTTGACGGCTTAACGCGCTACGTCACGGCGTCGGAGGAAGTTGAACCCGGCATTGGTTGGAACTATACGGGCTGGGTTGGAGCACTCGCCGAAAATCCCGCAATGGGCGGCGCAAAACTCGGTCAAACTATTTGTAATACTTACATGGAGGCTTGCGAAAGTTATTGGGTAGAGGATACGGCGACGCTTTCTGTTATCGATTTAGCTCAACTGCCCTATCTGCGCAATGCTTATGAATCTTTTGGTTTAGAGGCTTTAAGGGCGGCTCATAAAAGTCCGCGAAATTTCTTTGCTAACTTTGGACGCGGTGCCGCGCAGGCAGAAAATTACGGCGGCAACACGCGACGCACCGGCTACACGAATATGGTTGACATTGTAGACTTAGCAAAGGGCAACAAAGATATTCTTCCTAACACTGCCGACAAATTAATTAGCGCGGTCGATGATGCTGTTATTTATAAAGTCAACGGCGCATATCGCAATCGCGGCGGCGGGCTGTCAAGTTTCTATTCTTACAGCGGCGACGAACAAACTTTGGTTGCTTATCTCAATCAAGATGCCGCGCCCATTCCGCAGAAAATTTTGTATTACTATCTGATTTACGGCGAGATTCCTTCAGACGTTGTTCCGCTTTTGGACGGCGATACTTTAGTAACACCTGCGCCGACGACGCCTCCGCCGCAACGTCAAGAGATTTTCCAAATTTCACAGCTGGAAGATTTCACCGTTCAGCTAGACAAGGACGGCAATGCATTCGTGCAACTTAATAAGGAGCAAATGGATTTACTTTCAAGCGTGCACTGTCAACTGGTCTACATGGACATCGAGAGCGATATAATTCTTTACTTGGGTAGCGACGCCGATATTAACGCTGATTGGGAGAAGGGAATTTTTACTGATAATTTCCGCGGCGTGTGGCCTATGCTTGACGGACATCCCGTTTACGTCGAAATTACGGAAGAAAATGACGGCTACAATCTTTACTCAATACCAATTAAACTTAACGGCGTCGAGTGCAATTTACAAGTCGCCTATGTTTATGCTGAAGAAAAATATTATATTCTCGGCGCAAGAAAAGGATTGGACAATCACGGTATGAGTAGCCGCGAACTTATCAAACTTCATGCAGGCGACGAAATTACGACGCTCCATTACGGAATGACGATTTCGGGCGAAGACGAAGACTTTACGCAAGTCGAAGTTGATACGTTTACGATCGGCGACAATCCGCAGATTAAAGACGAGGCACTTGGCGACGGCAACTACGGTTATTGCTTTGAGTTTATGTCTCCTACGGCTGAAGAAAGCGCGTTGTCGAACTTTATCCTGTTTACAGTTGCTAATGGGCAAATTACTACGGACGTTAGTGTACAATGATGATATGAAAAAAATTTTTACAATAATAACTTTTTGCGTCGTCTTAGCAATGAATTCGTTTGCAATGGCGGCAGAGGAGCCAAAAATTTTAGCGGATTCGGCGATATTAGTTGAGGCGACGACAGGGCGAATCATTTGGGAAAAAAATGCTGACTTTCGACGCGAACCAGCGAGTATGACAAAAATGTTGACATGCGTTTTAGCTTTGGAAAAACTTAAGTCGTCCGAAGAAGTCAATATGAGCCAAGCGGCGGTTTTGACGGAAGATAATACTTTAAACTGGTCGTCGCTCGATTCTATATCTGCGCGGGATATGATAACTGCTGTCATGCTCGTTTCGGAAAATGGCGGCGCATTGGCTCTTGCGCAAGCTATCGCGGGCAATGAGTTGGAATTCGCCGAAATGATGAACGACAAGGCTAAGTTAATCGGCTGTAAGGATTCGCACTTCGCTAATCCGAACGGCTTGCCCAATCCTAATCACTACTCGACGGCGGCTGACATGGCACGCATTGCCGTTTACTGTATGAAAAATCCGGACTTTCGCGAAATCGTCAACACGCGGCGCACTTCGATTCACTGGATTTATCCAAAAGAAAAATGGTCGGAGCTTAACAACACCAACGAACTTTTGGGCAAGTACAAGGGCGCGAACGGCATTAAAACGGGTTGGACAAATGCGGCGGGCGGTTGCTTAGCGGCAAGTGCTAAACGCGGTGAAATTGAGCTTATCGCGATTGTCATGCATTCACCTGACCAAGATACGCGCTTTGACGACGCGGCTAATCTTTTGAATTACGGCTTTGAGCGTGTTCGCATGGTTAACGGCATTAATAAGGAACGTTTGGAGAAAAGAGTTTTCGTTAGTGGCGGCAAAAAACCTACTCTGCGCGTTGCGCCTAAAGAAAATTTAGATTTTCCGCTAATGGCGGGTGAGGACTCAAAACTTTTAAAAGTTACTTACGACTTGCCGAAAATTGTTGACGTGGGCAAAGGCATTGATAAAGGACAAGTTCTCGGCGAAGCTGTTCTGCGCTATGACGGCAAGCCCGTTGCAAGGGTGCCGCTCGTCGCTCGCAGTCATGTCGACGCAGGTTTTAGCTTAGGTTCGTTGTTAGTGCGAATTATTGAACCTTTCCTTAGCAAATAGAAAAATCCCCTTCCGCTTTGGAGGGGGATAATTTTTTGTCCGTTATAAAATTTCAAGCTGTCATTGCCCTGCGATAAGCCGCCGCCGCATTTAAAAGTTTGCGGTCAATAAGCTTTTTATCTGTAACGTTATTAGGTAAGTCTCTATAATTTTTCGAGTTCGTAAATTTCGCCCATTCGTCTTCGAGAGCGCGGATTGTCCAGATATATTTTTCCATAATGTCTTCGGGCGTGTTAGCTTCCTCGTCCGAATTTTTCTGCGCGGGGGAATTTTTATCAGCGTCGGCAGAATTTTCATTTGAAGCTTGAATAGATTGATTAATTTCGGTGAGCGTTTGATTTTCCACGCCAGAAACATTTTCGTTACCTGTCGCAGAAACTTCGCCGCCAGAAATATTGCCAGCGTCGCCGGAAGACATTACCTCGCCGCCCGTTTGCATAGCAGAGCCGCCACCCGCCGAAACATTTCCGCCGCCTTGACCGAGTGCAGAAAGTTCCGACATTGCCGTCGTCGAGGCTTTAATCATTGCCCGCGTCATTGCCTCACGAGCCTCGCCTTTAGACTTAGCTTTTTTGAGCTCCTCTTTGAGTTCTTCGCGTGCGTCGTCAGCCGCTTTAGCTTTTTTATAAGTCTTTGTGTCGTTGACGCGCAAGAATCCGAGTTCCTCATCAGAGAGTTTTTGCCCCGCCTTGAGCTTTTGTTTGATTCGAGCGAGCTTTTGCTGTTTAACTTGGTCTTTTGACGCATTAGCCGCCTCGCGGAGCTTATCGAACGTCGAAGTTGTCATCGAGATAAAATTTCCGTTCGCGTTCGTGAGAGTTTGCCCCGTTCGTATCTTGTGTTTTGCGGCAAAAGTCAAATTCTTCTGCTTGACATACGAACTGAGCGTGCCGATTGTCGCAAAATCCATTTTAATCGCCTCCTTGGCAAATCCAAAAGTAAATCCTTGTACTGCAATCACATTTTACAAGACAACGCACAAATTAGCAACTAAATTTATTTATAGTCTTGCAATTTCTTTGCATGTGAAATAAAATTCAAGCCGTTTGATTTTTTTCTGTTTAAGTTTTAAGGAGTTGTTTGATTATGATACTTAATCGACTTGAGGAATTGCCGGTTGGTTCGTTCCATTATAAACTTTTAATCGTGACGGGGCTGGGCTGGCTGTTCGATTCAATGGACACGGGACTAATCTCGTTCGTGTTGCCGATTTTAGCTAGAGAGTGGGGATTGACGCCTGAAAAAGTCGGTTGGATTGGCAGTGTCGGTCTAATTGGTATGGCATTGGGCGCAGTGTTAGCGGGAACTATTGCTGATAAATTCGGGCGCAAAAACGTTTTCGCGGCAACTGTAATTTTATACAGCGTAGCAACGGGATTGTGCGCGGTGGCGTGGAGTTATGAAAGTCTATTGTTCTTCCGATTTTTAGTTGGCTTCGGCTTAGGCGGCGAATTACCCGTTGCGGCGACGCTTATGAGCGAATATTCACCAAGTCACCTGCGCGGACGATTTATAGTTTTACTGGAAAGTTTTTGGGGCATCGGCTGGCTCGTGGCGGCGTTAATATCTTATTTGTTAATTCCGAAATTCGGCTGGCAAGTCGCATTTATAATCGGTGCACTGCCCGCGCTTTACGTCTTTTTAATCCGCTTGCACATGCCCGAATCAATCCGCTATTTAATCTCCAAAGGTAAAGTTGACGAGGCGCGAAAAATAATTTTATCGCTGGAGAAAAAATTAGGCGTGCCGAGCAAACCTTTTGATAAAGAATTTGTGGACGAGTCAACGCCGATTTTCAAGCTGAATGTTTTCACGCTGTGGACGAAAACTTTTAGAGTGCGGACGCTGATGTTGTGGATTGCGTGGTTCGGAATTGTCTTCAGCTACTATGGAATATTTATGTGGTTGCCGTCGATAGTATTTTCGCAAGGCTTCGAGGTCGTTAAAACTTTCGAGTACGTCTTGATAATGACGCTGGCGCAGTTGCCAGGATACGTTACTGCGGCGTTTTTAGTCGACATAATCGGGCGACGTTACACACTGTCATTGTTCCTGCTGATGTCTGGCGTATGTGCTTATTTCTTCGGCAATGCGGCAACGTCGTATGAACTTTTAGGTTGGGGCGCGGCAATGAGTTTCTTCAATCTCGGCGCGTGGGGCGTCATTTACACTTATACTCCAGAACTTTATCCGACGGCGATTCGCGCTTTAGGTTCGGGTTGGGCAGCTGGTTTCGGACGTATCGGCGGCATGTTAGCTCCAATGCTCGTCGGTGTCCTGTTAGTTCACGGTGCGTATATAAATTCAATCTTTGTAATGTTCGCGTCGGTTTTCGTCATCGTTTCGATTATCGTTTTGAGTTTGGGCATTGAAAGCAAACGGAAATCGCTTGAAGAAATTGACGCCTCATTTAAAGTTAAGACGACTTAAAAAAATTTTGGAAGGAGGATAAAAATGCCGATTAACCCTAAACACGCGGCTGACGAGCCTAAACAAGAAAAATCTCAACCTGTCGAAGAAACTTTTATTCCCGAAGAACCGAAATTTTCACTGGACGAAATAATTTTGCCCGACGAAGTTAAGAATCAAATTTTGGACGTGGCAACTTATGCGGAGAATTCTCATCGAGTTTTTGAGCTGTGGGGATTCAAAAAAACTCATAAATTTTCGCGGCGAATCGGAGTAAATCTTTACGGCGCACCAGGTACAGGTAAAACTATGGCGGCTCATGCAATAGCTAAAGAACTTGGCAGAAAAATTTTAATCGTCAACTATGCCGACATTGAATCAAAATATGTAGGTGAAACGCCTAAAAATATTCGTAAAGCTTTTGAGGCGGCGAAGAATTCCAATAGCATTTTATTTTTCGACGAGGCAGACGCGATTTTAAGCAAGCGTGTAACGAACATGACGCAAGCGGTTGATGTCAGCGTAAATCAGACGCGCTCGGTAATGCTTATGCTTATGAACGAATATCAAGATTTTATAATTTTCGCGACGAATTTTATTGAGAATTTTGACCCGGCGTTCATGCGCAGAATTTCCATTCACATTAAATTTACTTTACCAGACGAAATTTGCCGAAAAAAACTTTGGCGCATGTACACGCCGCTTGAAGTGCCAAATAACCTTGACTTCGATGAGTTGGCTAAAAAATTCGAGGGAATCAGCGGTTCGGATATTTCAAACGCAATGTTAAATGCCGCATTCAAAGCCGCTCGCCTTAAAGTCGACGAACTAGATAAAAATTTAGTTTTTGAGGCTGTGGAAAATATTTTAGCCAGCAAACGAGCTAATCTAAAAACATGAACTTATAAAAACTAAAACAAATTATAACAAAAGAACGACATACAAATATCTGCCGTCCCAGACTATAGACAAAAAACACATTTCAAGTAAAATAAGCTTGAGAGATGCTTCTCTATGTACAGAAAGTCAAAATCAGTTTGGAAAAGTTGGTGCCGGAAAATCACATCTTGCGAGTGATAGATAAGGCGATAGATTTTAGTTTCATCTCTCATATAAAAGCCTGCGCCAATAAGCATAAGAGCAGAGAAGTCAAAGTCGCTAAGCCGATTAAGCAATACCAACAGGAACTCGAGGCGGAAATAAACTAACTGCGCCTTGCCGACTGTAAAAAAAAATAGTTCCGCAGTGGCTTGCACTCGCCCCAAGACTAAATACTGCTTTTTCAGGAAATCCGAATATGTTTACGACGAGCACTTTGAGCAAAAATAAAACCAAAGTTATCTTGCGCCATGTTTAGGCTAAATATATGGAAGAAGCAGAGCACCTGCTCCATGTCACTCAAATTTGCGATACTTATAAAAAGCGCAAGGAGACAATCGAGCAAGTCTTTGCTGATGCTAAGGAACGACATTGCTTACGCTATACTAATTATCGCGGCTTAGCTAAAGTCAAAATGCAATGCTTATTTTCTCCTGCCTAAATTTGAAAAAATAGGCAAAAAGAAAGCGCAAAAACTTTATATAGTTCTTCTTCCTTCGCCGCTGAAAAGAAAATCAAAGCTAAAAGCCCGTCTCAGAGCATTCCAAGACGGGCTTTATCTACAAGCTGAAAAATTATCGTGATGATAATTTTTTTTGAAATGCTAAAGTGGGTCTGGGCGAAAATCGCCCAGCGCGGCTTAGTCGATTCCGCGTTTCTTTTTTTAAAGTAAGCGCGGGACGGCAAACGGCTCCGAACGGCTGAGCGTCTGTGCTTTCGTTGGCTAAGGACTGGGTTTTGCCTACGATAGGTTGTTAAATGTAACGTTGAAGAAAATATGCGCGTGGTTATCGCGGCTCCTTTGTCTACGAAGTATGCAAATATTTCGGTTTGAGAGTAGAAATATCGAAGAAACTACAGCCACAAGGTTGGCAATTCTTACCAAAACGTTAGAGGGTAGAGAGAACTTTTTCTTGTCTTAATCATTCTCGTCGACTTTCTACGAACTAACCATTAATTCTGCCCAAACCTTGATTAAGATTTCCTATATTCACACCTTATTTAAGCGGTTATGAACACCGGTTCTAAATTCTTTAATCGGCGGTTTCATTTCGCTCCTCTCTTTTTAGTGGTACACCACAGTAAGGTGTGTCAAGTAATTAGAAAATTTTATTGGGCGGTGTTCTAACTGGCTTCAAATGAACGGTTAAAAGCTCTTCGGATAAAAAACGGCGTCACACAACGGGATATTGCTAGCGGAGTTGGCGTTAGCGAAGGTACTTTGTTAAGGTGAATTCGTCAGCTGTTTTAAACATCGGCTATGATGCGGGGAAATCTTTTCGTAGAATTTGTTGGCAATAAATGGTACAAATATTTGCTTGTCCCCGAATCAATTTTTGAACAATTTCTCAAGTCTTCGTCTAAAGGCAATTCGCCCTTTGATGTGTAAAATGCAAATCCCATGTTTTCACCGCAATAACAGCAATGAGTTTGCCAGCCGCCGACGTGTTTTTGTATCCGTGGAAGTCCCGCTTGGCAACTAGCTTGATTCTTGCCGTGATATTTAGCAAGCCAACAAGCGCATTGCTTAAGCGAATTAAAGCGGAGTGAACGAGTTCCCTTGCTGATGACGACCGGCACGAGGCGTTTCTTGCTAACAATCTTGCCGTGAAGTTGCCAGAGTAAGTGTGGCTGCGTCATAGTCATTCTTTTGCCGTTCCAACGCAACATTGCGTTTTTTGTTCCTTTAGGCGACAGTGACCACTTAAGGAGAATGAAGTTAATCAAAGCCATTCGAGCTTTAACGACGGGGGGGAGCAACTTTAACAGCGTCAACTTCCTCATCGTCACCGATTGGGATATTCGGGTTGTCGTTTTCAGCGATAGCGTCAAGTTCGCCACAACCGCCGTAAAGAAAATCGTTAATCTCTTCTGGTGTACCTTTAAGATAAATTTACATTTCAATCGCTCCTTAATTTTTCTACTATGCAACCCGTGTAATCCATGAAAAGCCTCGGGCTTATGTGGTAGTTGTATTTGCCCTTAATTTTAACTGCGGTGCCAAACG
>JAFRRH010000052.1 GCA_017428215.1 Selenomonadaceae bacterium | reverse complement strand
CTTTTTCTTGCGGATAAAGACTCGTCGCCATATCGCAACTCGTTATGACAAATTAGCTGTCTGCTTTCTCAATTTTGTTATTATATCTGCTCTTTTGATTCAACTTTAGAGTTTACCAACACGCTCTAGAAGCGGTGTTCATAAACGCTTAAGTAAGGTGTGAATATGGGAAATCTTAATCAAGGTTTTAGCAGAATTAACGCTTAGTTCGTAATCCTTTGAAAGACGACGAGAATGTTTGAATGAAGCAGTCGTGCTTGTCCTTGGCGACATCAATACCGACCAGAATCATAAAAAATCAAAACCTTTCAAAAAGATTAGATGTTGGGTTCCACAAAACTCTTTGGACTGAATCCTCGTGCGAGATAAACCGTCTTGCGGTATATGACTTATTATCAGTTAAACATGAAGAGCTGTGGTCAGAATCTCCAATAAGCCATATTTTGGAAGGAATAAAAATTAATCCACAACATCTTTTGAATTGTATCACGTCCTTGGAGAGGGATGCTAATAACTATTACTTTGATTATACGAGGAAATTTTTATGGAAACAACTGCTCAATCCGCCGCGCAGACTGCTCAACCGCTGTCGTGGTTCACGCGAGTAGCTTATGGACTCGGCGATACGTCCTGCAACGTCGTTTGAGGCGCAATGGGCATTTTAACGTTCTTTTATACGGATTATGCGGGCGTTTCACCGGCAATCGTCGGCTCAGTCATGCTCTTATCGCGTTGTTCAGGGAATATTTTTGTAAATTTTACCTTTGACGACGTTTTCAATAACTTTTCTTGTCACGTTGAACTGTTTAGCCAATGCACGAGCTCCAAATTCGGGATGTCGCCAAATAGTGAGTCCAAATTCTAAAGCATATTGAGCATTTTCTGCCGCCGTATTCCATTCGAGATTCCAAATGCAATTATCAAATTTAACGCCGTTGTAATGATTAACTTGCGGTTTATCTTTCGGATTGTCAATAAAAGCCTCTGCAACCAAAACATGAACGCCGACATTTCTTGAGCGACCGTTTCCACTTAAATTTACCAATTCATAGCCGTCTTTATCTTGCGCAACACGAAAAATTTTCGGAACTCCGCGCTTAAAACTTTTTACGCATCCATAATTGCTGACTTTGTAATAATTTTCGTAACCAAAAACGTCGCGTCACTCTTCTTGAGGCAAATTTTCGAGACTCAACCAAACTTCGGGGCATTTTTTTGACATATTAACTGCGTCGGAAAGTTTTTGGCGAGTTTCTTTATCAGATTCTTGCGGACTTCTCGGCAATCTGCCAAAATCGCTTAGAAAAAATTTAGCTTCCTCGATATTCAGTTTGCGTCAGTTGGAAATCGTAAATTCGACAGCTTGTTTTACTTTTTCGGGAAGTGAATCGAAATTTGCGATAAAAATTGCCTTAGCCTGACGTGCTGTCATTCTGTAGTTCTTCATGATTAACCGCCCTCTCGTGAATTTAATTGACTTTGCACGCCGAAATATCATGAAAACGGACGCAGGTCAATTTTTTTTGCGGTTCAGTCGGAAATAAGATTGGCGGCGGTTTAGTCAGCGCACTTTTGACGGGATTATTGACGATGGCGGGCTATATTTCTTCTACGGCGGCAGATGTCGTTCAATCTCAAAGCATAATTGATATGATTGTCTCGATTTATTGCTACAGCGTGCTTGTAATTTGGGCGGCGGTTATTTTAGTCCTTTACAGCTGGAAATTGGACAAAATTTATCCGCAAATCGTGAGCGACTTAGCAGAACGAGCCTCACGCGGCGAAATGTAAGCTAAACCTTCAACAAATAAAAAATTATCCCCTGCAAAAGTCTGCAAGGGATTTTTTTATTTTAAGCGTTAAATTCCTTTGAGTTCGTCGAGTTTTGATTTTTTATCGGCGGCACGCATTAAAATTTCTCCGATTAACACCGCGCCCGCTCCGATTTCGCGGATTTTTTTAATGTCGTCGGCAGATTTAACGCCGCTCTCCGAAACAAAAACAATTTCGGGCGGAACGAGTGCGCGAAGTCTTTTAGCGTTATCCATATCGACGGAAAAATCTTTAAGGTTGCGATTATTGACGCCGATAATCCTTGCGCCCGCCGAAATCGCCCGTTTAATCTCAATTTCGTCGTGAGCCTCAACCAACGCGCTCAATCCGAGTTCGTCGCACGTCGAAATAAAATTTTTCAGCTGAATATCGTCAAGAATCGCGCAGATTAACAATATCGCGCTTGCGCCCAAAACTTTTGCCTGCCAAATCATGTATTCATCGACGACGAAATCTTTTCTAAGGCAAGGAATCGAAACCTGCGCGGCAATTTCAGCTAAAAATTTATCATCGCCCAAAAAAAATTCCGGCTCCGTCAAAACCGATATGGCGTCTGCTCCCGCCGCCTCGTAAGCTTTAGCAATTTCGAGATACGGGAAATTCGGCGCGATTAATCCTTTGGACGGCGACGCTTTTTTACATTCGCAGATAAAAGACAAGTCAGGCTTTTTAAGCGCAGTTTCAAATAAAAAATTTCCTCTCGGCGAGGATAAAGCTTGAGATTTTATTTCGTCGAGAGAAATTTTATTTTTATAACGTTCGACGCGCAACTTTGTTCGTTCAGCGATTTTTTCAAGTATCGTCATGACTGCGACGCCTCAATAAATCTTTCCAACGTGTCGAGAGCCTTGCCGCTGTCGATAAGTTCAGCCGCCAAGTTGACGCCCGCTTTAAAACTATTTGCCTTGCCTCCGACGTAAAGAGCCGCGCCCGCGTTCAATAGGACAGCGTTACGTTTATGTCCGTGTTCGCCGCACAGAATTGCACGAGTTATCTCCGCGTTCTCTTTTGGATTACCGCCGCGCAAATCTTCCCGTGTGCAACGAGCAAAGCCAAAATCTTCGGGCGTGATGACAAAATTTTTAATCCAGCCGTCGTTAATCTCGCAAATGGAAGTTGGCGCACTCAAAGAGATTTCATCGAGTTTATCGCGTCCATAAACGACCATGCCGCGCTTAATTCCAAGATTAATCAGAACTTGCGCAAGCGGTGCAACGAGATATTCAGCGTAGACGCCGAGAATTTGCATTGAAGGCTTGCCGGGGTTAGTCAACGGTCCCAAAATATTAAAAACAGTTCTAAAACCCAGTTCACGACGAATCGCGCCGACGTATTTCATTGAGCTATGATATTTTTGCGCGAAGAAAAAACATATGCCAACCTCGCGCAGAAGTTCAACACATTTTTCGGGCGATTGATTGATGTTGACGCCGAGAGCCTCTAAACAATCAGCGGCACCGCATTTAGACGAAGCGGCGCGATTGCCATGTTTAGCGACTTTCATGCCGCCCGCCGCCGCAATTATCGCTGAAGTCGTCGAGATATTAAAGCTGTGCGAATTATCGCCGCCTGTCCCGACGATTTCAAAAAGCTTCATGCCCGTTTTGACCGTCGTAGCATGTGCACGCATAGCCGCCGCGCAACCTGCAATTTCGTCAGTCGTCTCCGCGCCCGCGCTTTTGGTCGACAGCGCAGATAAAAATGCCGCGTTCTGAGTCGGAGTCGTTTCGCCGCTCATTATCTCATTCATCACGGCAAATGCCTCCTCGTAAGTCAAATCCTCCTTGTTTACGATTTTAACGATAGCTTCTTTAATCATCTTTGAAACTCCTTACTGCTGTAGAACTTTATTCCTCGCCGATAATTCGGACTTCCGGCGAAAGGGTAACGCCGTGCGTCTCATAAACTCTACGCTTTACTTCCTCAATCAAAGTCAACACGTCTTGAGCCGTCGCACCGCCAGTATTTACTACAAAGCCCGCGTGTTTTTCAGAGACCATTGCGCCGCCGATTTTTAAACCTTTTAAGCCCGCCTTATCAATCAACGTGCCCGCAAAATGTCCTTTAGGTCTTTTAAATGTCGAACCCGCGCTAGGCATATCAAGCGGTTGTTTACTCTCGCGCCGCTCCGTGAAGTCAGCCATTGTATTTTTAATCTCGTCAATGTTGCCGCGTTGCAGAATCAATTCAACTTCGCAAATCGCGCAACCGTTTTCTTGAAAAATGCTGTGACGATAATGTAAATCCAAACCTGCGCCGCTGAATTCGATAAAGTCGCCGCCTTGAGTGACTGCCTTGACGCTCGCAATGACGTTTTTCATTTCGCCGCCATATGCGCCCGCGTTCATGAAAATTGCGCCGCCAATACTGCCTGGAATGCCGCAAGCAAATTCTAAACCCGTTAAGCCATTCTCAGCCGCAAAAATCGCCACGTCTTTAAGTTTAGCTCCCGCGCAGGCAGTCAAGCGTTGACCTTCGCATTTCATGCCGCCGAAAAATTCTTCCGTAAACTTGACGACCACTCCGCGAATTCCTTTATCGCGAACCAAAACATTAGAGCCGTTGCCGAGAATTGTACATGGCAAGCTGAACATATCAATCAGTTTAAAAATTTTCGAGACTTCCTCCGCGTTTGACGGGAAAATTAAAACGTCCGCTTCGCCACCGATTTTAAATGTCGTGTGAGCACTCATCGGCGCATGGAATATAAATTGCTCCTTGCGCAAAAATTTCTCAAGCTGTGCACCAAAAGTTTCTTCCCAAAGCATAAAGTTAGCTCCTTAAAACGGCACCCGTTGAGGCGGAAGTCGTAAGTTTAGCGTAGCGGGCAAGGTAACCAGTTTTAATTTTGGGTTCGGGCTTAGTCCACTCTGCGCGGCGTTTAGCAATTTCCTCGTCGCTAACTTCAAGTTCAAGCTTGCGATTGGGAATGTCAATAAAAATTTTGTCGCCGTCTTTGATAAGCGCGATTGTGCCGCCTTCCATAGCCTCCGGCGAAATGTGACCTATGCACGCGCCTTGACTTGCGCCGCTAAAACGTCCGTCTGTTATCAAGCCGACTTTTAAACCTGCGCCCGTGATAGCCGCCGTCGGATTTAACATTTCCTGCATACCTGGACCACCCTTTGGACCTTCATAGCGGATAACAACAACGTCGCCGTCGTGAATTTCATTAGCCATTATCGCGTTAATAGCCGCTTCCTCGCTGTCGAAACATTTTGCCTTGCCTCTGTAGACGAGCATATCTTCGCTAACAGCCGACGCCTTAACAACCGCATAATCAGGGCAAAGATTGCCTTGCAAAATTGCAATGCCGCCCGTCGCACGATAGGGATTGTCAACAGTGTGAATTACGTCGGGGCGTTCAATCTGCGCGTCTTTAATGCGTTCGCCTAAAGTGCCCGTAACTGTTAGCGCGTCGAGATTAAGCAAATTTTTCTTAGAAAGCTCGTGCATGACGGCATTAATTCCGCCCGCCTCGTCGAGGTCTTGCATATGATGAGTTCCTGCTGGGCTGAGCTTTGTAATATATGGCGTCCGTGCAGAAATTTCATCAAACAACGTCGCAGGAATTTTTATGCCGCACTCGTTAGCAATCGCCGTTAAATGCAAAACAGTATTCGACGAGCCGCCAATGCCCATGTCAACGGTTATCGCGTTCTCAAAAGCTTTGCGCGTCAAAATATCTCGCGGACAAATATTTTTCTCAATAAGCTCCATTATGACTTTGCCGGCGCGTTTAGCAAGAATAAATCTGTCGCCAGTATAAGCGGCGGGAATTGTGCCGTTGCCAGGCAAAGCCATACCCAACGCCTCACTTAAGCAATTCATGGTATTTGCCGTAAACAATCCCGCGCAGGAACCACAACTCGGACAAGCATGCGCCTCAAGGTCTGTCATTTCCTCTTGAGTCATTTTGCCCGCCGCGAATTTGCCCGCCGCCTCGAACGCTTGACTGACACTTATATTTTTGCCGTGAAAACGCCCTGCCAACATTGGACCGCCGCTTACGATTATCGACGGGATATTTAAACGCGCCGCCGCCATTAACATACCAGGAACAACTTTATCGCAATTCGGAATTAAAATCAGTCCGTCGAAACCGCTAGCCATTGCAACCGCTTCGATTGAGTCGGCAATAAGTTCGCGGCTCGCCAGTGAATATTTCATGCCCGTATGCCCCATTGCAATTCCGTCGCACACGCCGATAGCAGGGAATTCAACGGGCGTTCCACCTGCCGCCGCAACTCCCAATTTTGCCGCTTCGGTTATAGATTTAAGGTGCATATGACCGGGAATAATTTCGTTAAAAGAATTGCACACGCCGATTAGCGGGCGACTAAGTTCCTCGACACCGTAGCCGTTAGCGTGGAATAAACTTCTGTGAGCGCAACGTGTCGCGCCTTTCTTAACAATGTCACTTCTCATTAAATGTTGCCTCCTAAAAAAATTTCTGAAAGATTTTACAGCATTTAACCCCACCTTGCAATAAAAAAATTTTTCAGCGGCGAATTGCGCATTGTCATGAATTAAGGATATAATTTGCGCGGTGATTGATATGAAAAAATTTTTAATCGTGATACTCGTAACGCTCGCGGCGATTTTAAATCCGGCAAAAGTTTTGGCGGCTGATGCTTGGGCAATCGCGGCGGAAGCTCTTGGAGTTTTTGCGGCGTACAAATCAACGTTAATCCAAATGCTCGCGCTCGGCAACAACGTCGATGCGCAAATGGCAGTTCGCAAACAGGACATGGAGCAAAACGGCGTCGATAAAAATAAACGCGACGTTGAACTTGTCGATTCGGTGATGACGCGGCTCGTTAACAACGGACAATACGAACTTAAAGTAAATTCTCTGCCGTTCGTGTGGAGCGTCAACGACGACGAAAAATTTAATGCCGCCTGCTATCCGATGAATTACATTAGCGTTAATCGCGGGTTGGTTAGAAATTTAAACGGCGACGAAAATCAAATTGCCGCTGTCCTTGCCCACGAGATGACACACGGACTTGAGCAACATTCCGCGAAAAGTTATGCGCAAGCCGTAGCTCAACAACTCGGCGCGCTGATGATTGGAATGAATATCGATGACCGTAGCACAGGTAGCAATATTGACTGGGGAAAATTTTCTGCTATGGTCGATTATTCCATTGCAAAAAATATTAACGTGCCTGCCGAATACGCGGCTGACGAGGGCGGCTTTTATCTGATGACGAGTGCAGGCTTTAATCCTGGCGGCGGCGCGGCAGCTATGAATCGTCTTGGCTATTATGTTCGATATGAGACGCGAGATTTTTGGGAATTCGACGCGCACGATAAACCCGGCGAACAAACTTTTAGCGACCACCCCGACACCGAAAGGCGCGAAGCTAAAATGGCGGAGCTTATGACGAATTACGGCGGCGGGCATGTCAAAGTTAGAAAAGTTGACCGCGCCTATCAAGTGCTGATTGACGGCTTGGAAATTTTTTACTCAATGAATATCGGCGACGACACCAACAGCGCGGCGGTTAATGCTTATTATTTTGCGGGCGGATTGAGTAAGGCTTTTCATGATTATGATTCGGTTGACGGCTGGAATTTTCGACGCGAGGGCAATCAAACAGTTTTTCTGAACGATGAATTTGCATATCGGGAATTGCGCGAGTTGTCGAGCATGTACAATCTTGGCGATAAAATTCAAACAGCAGTCACCAAAGCTTATTACTATGAAAGCCCGCGAATTCGGCAGAGGATTCACGAGGCGGACGAGGCACGAAAAAATTATTGGGCTAAGATAAAAGCGGAAGCCGACGCCGCTAAAATAAAAGCCGCCACTCAACTCCGAATTAACGCTGACATTTATAACGATCACGGGCAGGGCGAACTTGCGCTTAAACAGATTGAACGAGCTATGCACGCTAAAAATCAAGACGATATGGCAGAATGTTTAGCGATACGCGGGCGAGCTAAGGCGATTTGCGGCGACTATGACGGGGCACTTGCTGACGTGAATGCGGCTGTTGATAAAGACGCTAATAATCTGTATAATTTTTTAAATCGTGCGGACGTTCGACACATGCGCGGCGAATTGGAGCTTGCATTGGAGGACATTGACCGCGCCTTAGCAATCGACGATAAAAATCCTATTGCTTACAAGTTGCAGGCAGAAATTTTCGACGAGAGCGGGCAAACGGATAAAGCGGAGGCGAGTTATCAAAAAGTTTACGAGCTGACGAAAAAAAATCCTCGTGCCGTTCCGTTGAATTACTTAGAAAAAATTGACCCTAAAGCGGCTGAAAAAATTCGCAAGGAGAAGGAGACGACTAATGACAAATCTTGAGCCTTTCGAGAAAATAATTTTCGTGACACGACCGGTTTTCCCGACGATTGAGGAAGTCACGGAGAAATTACGCGACATTTGGCAATCAAAATGGCTAACCAACAACGGACCTCAACACACAATGCTTGAGCGCGAGCTTAAAGATTTTTTGAAAGTCCCGTACTTGTCGCTGTTTAATAACGGAACAATCGCGCTAATGGTTGCGTGTCAAAGTTTAAGGTTGAGCGGCGAAGTTATCACGACGCCTTTTACATTTGCCGCAACGCCTCACGTTTTGAGTTGGAATAATATCGCGCCGATTTTCTGCGACGTGGACGCCGAGACGATGAACATTGACGCTGACAAAATCGAATCGATGATAACGCCACACACGACGGCAATTTTAGCAGTTCACGTATTCGGGACGCCTTGCGACGTTGAAAAAATTCAAGACGTTGCCGACCGCTACGGTTTGCGAGTTGTCTACGACGCGGCGCACGCATTTGGCGTTGAAATTGACGGACGCGGCATTGGGAATTTCGGCGATATTTCCATGCTTAGTTTTCACGCGACGAAACTTTATCACACGGTCGAGGGCGGTGCGCTTGTCATGAAAGATGAGCACGTTAAGCAACGAATTGACCTGCTGAAAAATTTCGGTATCAAGAACGAGGAAGAAGTCGTCATGCCCGGCATAAACGGTAAACTCGACGAGGTGCGGGCGGCTATCGGGCGAATCATGTTGAATTACGTTGAGGACGAACGACATAAGCGAATGAATCTGCACAAAATTTATAACGAGGAACTTGCCAGCGTTGAGGGCGTTAAGCTTATGCCGACCTGCGCGGACAATGTTAAGCTGAACTATCAGTATTATGTGATTCGCATTGACGAAAAAATTTTTGGGCGTTCGCGGGATTTTGTTTACGGTGCGTTTAAAAATTTCAACGTCTACACGCGCAAATATTTTCACCCGCTCTGCAGTGAGTACACTTGCTATCGTCAGCTGAATTCGTCAAGCCCTGCCAATTTGCCCGTCGCTAATGTTATCGGACAGCAAGTTTTAAGTTTGCCAATGTACGGCGAATTGACCGAAGACGACGTTAGAAAAATTTGTGCGATTTTAAAAAGTTTTAGGAGCTGAACAAATGTTTGCAACGATACGCGCAATATCAACTTATCTGCCCGCGCAGATTGAAAATAATTCAGAACTTGTAGACGCACGCTTTATAAAAAAAATCGGCGTGAAGTCTCGACACATTTCAGCTAAGGACGAGGCGGCGGGAGATTTGGCATTTAAAGCCGCAGAAAAACTTTTTGCCGAATACGACATTGACCGCCACGAAACGGATTTTATTTTGCTGTGCACGCAACACCCTGACCATTTGGGACCGCACACTTCTGGACATCTTCAACATCGGCTCGGCTTAAAAAAATCTGTAGGCACTATGGATATTTCGCTGGGCTGTTCAGGTTATATTTACGGGCTTGCCGTCGCTAAAGGCTTGATTGAGACTGGACTTGTTAAAAAAGTTTTGTTCATAACCTCAAGCGTCTACACGAAATATATTAACGTTAAGGACACGTCGACGCGCCCGCTATTTGGCGACGGAGCAACGGCAACTTGGATTGACGGCGGCGATAAGGAAAGCTTAAAAGCTTTTGTATTCGGTTCGGACGGCTCGCGCTACGACAAATTGATTATCCCTGTTGGCGGCAGTAAATTCATGCCTCGCGATAATCCCGAAGTTTTTTCTACCGACGACAATAATAATTACCGCTCGAACTACGAAATTTTTATGGACGGCATGGCGATAACTTATTTTACGCTCCGCGAAGTGCCACCCCTTGTTGAAAATGTTTTAACTGCCGCCAATTTAACTCGCGCAGATTTGGACTATTGCATTTTTCACCAAGCTAACAAGTTTATGATGACTTACTTGCGCGACAAGGCGGGCTTAAACGACGTGCCTTTTCATAACGACATTTCGACGACGGGCAACTTAGTTTCAGGCAGTGTGCCGCTCGCGATTGAGCAAGTTATTAAAAATCACGGCGCGACGAATTTAAAGCAAGTTATGTTAGCGGGATACGGTGTCGGCTTAAGTTGGGCGGGGTGCATTGCAGATTTATCAAACATGTTGCAAAAGAAGGGTGATGAGATTGCCTAAAGTCAGTGTAATATTGACGAGCTATAATCATGCGGCGTACGTTGCGGCGGCGATTAAGAGCGTCCTCAACCAGACTTTCACGGACTTTGAACTTTTAATCGTTGACGACGGCTCAATCGACAACAGCCGCGACATTATTAAAACTTTCGACGACCCGCGCATAAAAACTTTTTTGTACGAGGAAAATCGCGGACCTGGTATCGCAATCGGCGACGCGATGAAATCTGCGCGGGGAAAATATATTGCGGTTCACCACTCCGACGACCTTTGGACGCTTGATAAATTGGAAAAGCAAGTTGCCTTCCTCGACGCCAATAAAAATTATGCGGCGTGTTTTACGTTAGTTAAATTTGTCAACGAGCAAGGGCATTCGCAGGAACTTGATAAAGATGATTCCTATAAAAATGTTTTCGATAAATCCAACCGTTCGCGAGCCGAGTGGCTGAATTATTTTTTTTATAATGCAAACTGCCTGTGCCACCCAAGCGCAATGGTTAGGCGCGAGGCTTACGAAAAATATCATTTGCTGGACGCGCATGGCTTTTGGCAACTGCCTGATTTGTTAATGTGGATTCGGCTTTGCTTTAACGCGGACATTTTTATTTTGCAGGAACGGTTAACAAAGTTCAGATTGCGGCGGGCGCGGCAGGAAAATACTTCGGCGACTTCTTCCGACAAATTAATCCGCGCAGATTTGGAATTTTATTTCATAGCGCAAGAATTTGTAAATCATTTCAAAGACGATAAATTTTTTTTGGAAGTTTTTCCGAATGCCAAAAAATTTTTGATTAACGGGAAGATAAATCGCCGCTTTGCTTTTGCTAAAATTTGTCTTGAGCAAGACCGCCAGTATTTTAATCTTGCGGGGCTTGAACTTCTTAAAAATTTGTTAAGCAATCCCTCCGACGCCGCGCAGATTAAAAACCTCTACGGCTACGACGAAAAAAGTTTTCTCCAAGACAGCGGCAATTATGACGTGTTCAATCTCACACAAAAGTTTCAAATGCTCCGCACGGAACTTTTTATTCGCGAAGATGACGAATTCCATTTGGTTGCAAAAAAATCTGTCAGCGTCGACCCGACAAGAAAATTTTACGGACGCATTGACATTGAACTTGACCGCCCGATAAATGCTCTGCGCTTCGACCCCGATATAAGTTTTATTTCCGTTAGGGTAAACCGCGTATTGATTAACGGTACGCCGCACAATGATTTTTCCGACAATGCGGCGGAATTTGTTGGAGGTTTCAGCAGATTTTGGACGGCGGATCCGCAATTTACTTTTGAAGTGGATAATTTATCTGGGCACTTGACTTTTGAAATTTTTGGCGAGCTTGAGGAAAATTATCCCGCGATTATCGAAGAGACTTTGAAAAGTGCAACGGGCACGCAATTTGCTAAGGACTTGCAAGCACAAAATGAAAATCTGCACGCGGAACTTAAACGGCTTACGGAACTCATTGACTCGTTATTAAATTCCAATTCGTGGAAATTGACTGCGCCGCTCCGCGATTTCAAACATTGGCTTGACACTGACAAAAAAGATAAAGCACTTACTGCCGCCCGTTTTATTTATAAATCCCTGCCGCTTTCCGAAGAGAAAAAAATTGGGCTTAAGGATAAATTTTATACGTGTTTTGCGCCGCTGTTGAAAAATACTCAACGTTATAAAGTTTGGCAGATGAGCAACGGCAATTTTGTTCCGCACGCTTTGTATCAGGAGCAAAGTTCTTTTGTCGGCGAACTTTTTGAGCAGCCGGGCAAGATTGCAATTCAAGCACACGTTTTTTATCTTGACCTTTTAAACGAGATGTCTTCGTATTGTATGAACATGCCGTTTAAATTTGACGCGTTAGTTTCGATTATCGACGCTAAGGAAGAGGATAACGTTCGCATTGCCTTTGAAAAAATTCCCAACGCGGAAAAAGTTATCGTGCGTGTCGTGCCCAATCGCGGAAGAGATGTTGCGCCGTTCTTAGCGGGCTTCGGCGACATTTTGCCCGAATATGATTTTGTTGCGCATATTCATTCTAAAAAATCGCTGTACACAGGTTCCGAGCAACATAATTGGCGCAAATATCTTTTTAATGCTTTGCTCGGTGACCAAAGCCGTATTCGGAAAATTTTCAAGGCTTTTGCCGATAACAAATCCGTTGGCGTAATTTATCCGCGTCCCGCCGCAAATGTTCCATATGTTGCTTTTACGTGGATGTCTAATCGCGAAATCGGGCGGCAACTTTTAAGTCAGTTAGACATTCAGCCGAATAAAACTGATTACTTTGACTTTCCTGCAGGCACGATGTTTTGGGCTAGAACTGCGGCGTTGAGTAAATTTTTCAAGGCAGGCTTTACGTTTGATGACTTCCCGCCCGAACAAGGACAAAACGACGGAACGATTGCCCACGCCTTTGAACGCTCGATTTTGTTGGCGACGCAAGCTGAAAATATGATTTACTACGAATTTGCACCCAACACTGACACTTACACGATTAATCTTGGTAACAAAAATCTTTGGCAATATTATGTTCGCAACGACGTTGAAGTTCTTGACGTAATTTTAAATAAGGCGGCAATTTTTTCGTTCGATGTGTTCGATACGCTGTTAATGCGCTATGTTGCCAAGCCCTATCACGTCAACGAAATTATTCGGCTCAAAGTTGAAGATTTGCTTGGACGAAGTTTTGATTTTCCGAATTTGCGCGTTAAAGCAGAGGAAGTTGCGAGGCAAAAAAAGCAGGGCGACGTTACCCTTGACGAGATTTATCAAAATTTTGCAGAGTTGACTGAACTTGACGCTGACACTTGCCAAAAGATTCGCGAGCTGGAAATTTATACGGAAGTCAAATTAATTTTGCCGCGCGAAAAAGTTGTTGCTTGGCTAAGAGAGACTTTAAGACGCGGAAAAAATGTTTGGTTGATTTCGGATATGTACATGCAGACGCCCGACCTTAAACGGCTCCTCAAAAAGTGCGGCGTTGAAGGTTATCAAAAACTTTTAATTTCGTGTGAAACGGGCATGAGGAAAGATACGGCGGCGATTTGGGATAATCTTGCGAGCAAAAATTTAAATATCCCAGGAAAGTTGTTGCACTTCGGCGATAACGAAATGAGCGACGTACAGTTAGCAGGCGATAGAAATTTTGGAGTTTATCACGTAATGAGCGCGATAAATCTTTTGTCGCAAGTGCCATTCGGAAGAAATTTACTTGAACAACTCGGCTATAAAATGTCGCTTTATGCGGGAATTATGTTGGGCGTCACGCTGGCTAAAAAATTTCAAGATCCTTTTGCCTTGCACGAAGACGACGGGCGATTGATTCTGAAAAATTTCCGCGATTTGGGTTATTGGTTTTACGGCGTACCGCTTTTAACTTTTATACTCTGGCTGATTCAGCGAACACAAATTGACGGCGTAGAGCGAATTTTATTTTTGGCACGCGACGGATATTTTTTGCAAAAGCTTTATGAATTCGTGACGAAAACTTTAGAAATTAAAACGTTGCCTTCCGAATATTTTTATGCCTCGCGGCGAGCAGTAACAGTTGCGTCGATTAGGGAAATTTCGCAGGCAAAACGATTGTTGAAATTAAAATTCGAGGGCACGACGAAACATTTCTTTAAAGTGCGATTCGGCTTGGATTTGGGTGACGACAATAATAAAGTTTATTTGCCCGACAAAGATTTAGCGACCGTATCAAAAATGATTGACGAACACGCCGAAGAAATTTTACAGCACGCGGCGGCGGAACGCGCCAATTACGAGAAATATATTGCCAATCTCGGCGGCAATTTAGATAAAGTTAGCTTGGTTGATATGGGTTATTCGGGCACGATTCAATTTTATTTGCAGGAGCTGACGGGCAAAATTTTCACGGGCTATTATTTTGCAACTGCCGCGACGAATAATTTCGGCAAGGACGCTACTAAAAGAATGCGCGGTTGTTTTGCTGAAAATGATGACTACGCCCAAACGACCTCCGCAATTTACAGCGACCACCTTTTATTTGAAACGATTTTGGTTGCGCCCGATGCTCAACTGAAACATTTCGACGCGGCGGGCAAGCCTGTCTTCGGCGAGCCTGAACCCGGACAAATTCATTTCGATGATATTTTAGAAATTCACGAGGGCATTAAAGAATTTTTCCGCGACGTGTTGGAAATTTTCGGCGATATAATTTTGCGCGTGCCGATTGATAAAGATTTTGTCGATGCTTGGGTAAGGTCTTTTGTCAACGACACGAAAATTATCGCACCGAATCTCCACGAAATTTTTGCGCTTGAGGATGAATATTGCAATACATTTCACGGCAACGCGCTTGATTTTTATCGTAAAGGCACGAACGCATAAAAAAATCCCCGATAGTCAATCGACCGTCGGGGAAATTTTTTATTTAGCGGCGAAGTCCAAAACACGTTGAGCCATTTCCTCTTTATCGCAAATGTCCTCGTGTAAAATTTTTGCAGTAGACAACGCGGCGAGATTTTTAGGAATTTTGACGTTCGTCAACTTGTTAAGCAAATCGAGTTGAGCGAGGTCGTCAACGCCGTCAACTGATTGATTAAGAGCCGACAAAACTGCGTTCGTAAATTTATAGGGGCTGGCAGTCGAGGCACTCAAAACGGGCGTTAAATCATTTGTCTTGCCGCGATATTTGCTAAGGGCGGCGATTGAAACCGCGCTGTGCGTGTCGAGCAAATATTTAAACGAATTGTAAATGCGCTTGATAAAAAGTTGCGTCTCGTATTCGCTGACGTATTCGGCTTGAAAAATTTTATCGAGCCGCGCCTTTAAACTTTTGTCAATCGTATATTTACCGTAAAGATTTAATTCGCTCATGTATTGATTAACCAGCTTGAAATTGCCGCCGCTCTCGTGATAAAGCAAACGTTCCAAGTTGCTGGAGATTAAAATATCCATTGACGGCGTAATCGTCTTGAAAAATTCTCTGTTACGATTGTAAGTGCCTGTCTTGAAAAATTCTGTTAGGACATTATTTTTGTTAGACGCGCAGATTAATTTTTTGACGGGCAACCCCATTCTGAAGGCGTAATAAGCGGCTAAAATATTGCCGAAATTGCCGGTTGGCACGCTGATTATAACTTGGTCGCCGAGAGTAATTTGATTAGCCTTGATAAGTTCAATGTAGCCAGAAAAGTAATAGGCGATTTGCGGAACGAGCCGCCCCCAATTAATCGAATTCGCGGAACTAAGCTTAACGCCGATTTTGTCGAGTGTTGCGCGGATTTTTTTGTCGTTGAAAATTTTCTTAACGCCAGTTTGCGCATCGTCGAAATTTCCTCTGACTGCCGTGACGTTAACATTTTTTCCGACCTGCGTAACCATTTGCAACCGCTGAATCTTGCTTACACCGCCGTCGGGATAAAAGACCATAATTTTAGTTTGCGGCACGTCTGCAAAACCCGCCAAAGCCGCCTTGCCGGTATCGCCCGAAGTCGCCACGAGTATTAAAATTTCTTTCGTCTCACCGACTTTTTTTAACGCCATGCGCATTAGGTGCGGCAACATTTGGAGCGCAACATCTTTAAACGCGCTTGTCGGTCCGTGCCAAAGTTCAATGTTGCCGACGGGAGCCACTGGATTTTTCGGATCTTGAATTAAAATCGCGACGGGCACCCGCGCAGTTGTATCGAACCAATTATAAGCAAGTTCCGTACATTCGCCGAGTTCGTCTTCCGTGTAATCAGTCAAATATTTTCCCAACAACCACGCGGAAATTTGCTCGTAAGTTTTACTTTTGAGCGTGTCGATTTCTTCCAACGTGACTTTAGGGATTTTTTGTGGCACGAAAAGCCCGCCGTCCGTCGCCAAGCCTTGTAAAATTGCTTGCGCCGAAGTTATCGACCTTATCTTTGAACGTGTACTGGTATATCTCAAATTACAATCTCCTTTCTAATTGAGCCGCATAACGCTCCTAACTTTTTGAACAGCCTCGATTAATCGTTCAATATCGCGGCGCGTGTTGTAAAAATAAAAACTTGCGCGGCATGTTGAATTCTGCCCTAAATATTTCATCAGCGGTTGAGCGCAATGATGACCAGCCCTAATCGCCACGCCCTCTGCGTCAAGAATCGTCGCAACGTCATGCGGGTGAACGTCTTTAACGTTAAAAGTTACTATGCCGATTTTATTTTCCACGTCGCAACCGTACAATTCAACGTAAGGAATTTTTTTCAGCTCGGCAATTGCGTAAGTCGTCAAGTCGTGTTCAATGCGCTCAATCGTATCAAAACCGACACTTTGCACATAATCAATCGCCGCCGTCAAACCCGCCGCTCCGCCGACATTTTGAGTACCAGCCTCGAATTTTTGTGGCAGTTCGGCAAAAGTAGTTTCTTGCTCCTCGACGTATTCAATCATGTCGCCGCCGCTAAGGAACGGAGGCATTGCGTCCAAAATTTTTTTCTTGCCGTATAAAACGCCTATGCCCATTGGCGACAACATTTTATGCCCCGAAAAAGCTAAAAAGTCCGCGTCCAAGTCTTGAACGTCAACGGGGATATGCGGCACCGATTGCGCCCCGTCAACTACAATAATCGCTCCGACTTCGTGAGCTTTTGCTGCCAAAGTTTTAACGTCGTTGACAATTCCCAAGACGTTTGAAATTTGCGTGACGGCTAAAATTTTCGTGCGCCGTGTAAGTTTTTTATCAATTTCTTCCGCCGATAAATTCCCGTCCGCCGCAAGGTAAATATAATTGAGCGTCGCGCCCGTCGCCTTAGCTACTCTTTGCCACGGAACAAGATTTGAATGGTGCTCGGCTATCGTAATTAAAATTTCGTCGCCGCCGCGCAGATTATTTAATCCATAACTATAAGCAACAAGATTAAGCGATTCAGTCGCGTTTTTAGTAAAAATAATTTCCTGTGGTTTTGCGTTGAGAAATTTGGCAACTTTAATTCTCGCGTTCTCGTAAACTTTTGTAGCTTTAACGCTTAGTTCATAAACGCCGCGATGAGGATTAGCATTGCAACCGCCGTAATAGCCGCAAATCGAACGCACGACACTTTCCGGCTTTTGAGTTGTCGCGCTGTTGTCAAGGTAAGCGATTGGATGCCCGTTCATTCGGCTGTGTAAAATCGGGAAGTCATTTAAAAAATTTTTATCCATAAACAAATCTCCTTAAAAGATTTTCTATCTCAATCATGATGTTATCAATCGCGCTGTCAATATCCGCTTGATTCTTAAATTGCGTCAAAGTCTTGTCAACGTTACAAAAATCAATGGGATTGCCCTGCGGCAATTCTGTTAATCCGAGACAACCAGCGAATTTCTTACGATAATTTTTAATGAATTCTTGCGGCAAAATATTTTTTCCGTCAAGAAGTCGCTTAATATCTGACCTTTTGCAAAGGGCGTTATATATGCTAATGTCATAAATCGCAAAGGCTGCGATAAGTGTTCTTGAACGTTTGAAATCATTTTCGCCGCCATTGTAACTTTCTACAAAAAACCAAAGCTCTTTATCATCGTCGAACTTTATGACATTGCCTGCCGAGTCCGTGCAACGAAAACCTATATTTGGTGCAGAATGTCCTTTGAAAAAAAATTTTAAAATTTCGTAGTGATAAGGTTGCTCATAGTTGGCGTCTAATTGGAGATGATATTTCCGACAAAAATTTTCATCGAAACGTTTTTCAAGTGCCGCGAAGAATTTGCGCATAATCTCTTCGACTTGCAACTGTTCATTAGTTCTTTGCGTAATTTTACGAACGTAGGAAAGCAAACGCAATAAATTATTTCGGCAAGAAAAATTTTTGGGCACATGTTTAAAACATTCTTCAAGCCAAGGCAAAAGTTCCGTGCGGAAAGTCACCTTTATAATTTTATCTTGGTGAATTGCCAAATCGTCGCGTTCGCCGTAGCCCGTATTAGTTGCGCTTGCTCTTTCCGGAAAATATCCGTGCAACGTTAAATAATAAAGCATAGGCGGCTCATTAAAATAATATTTACGATTATGAAATTGAGCCTCGTGTAAATAATCGTCACATTGCGATTTGCCGCTACCCGCCTCAATCTTGACTTCAATCGGTATGAATCGCTTATTCGTGATGATTACCAAATCAATATAGCGTGTGCGTTCAGTGAATTTCGTCGGATATTCTCCATAAATTTCCGCGCTATCCAATTCTGCCGCCGTCATGTTAAGGAGCAAAACATGTTTATCGAACAACTCAAGATAGAGCCGCCAACATTCGGAATTTTCTTTGGGTGATAAAAGCTTGTACATTAATCCAGTTAATTCACGCTCATTCATTTTGCAAACCTCCGACAAAGTTTTTTATATTGTAACGGCAGAATTCAAAATTCGCAACAGAAAAGCACCAGAGATTTTCCCTCCGATGCTTTTAGTCAGCCTCTTATGAAGTGCGGATATTTTTTAAGAAAATCTTTAAGCGCGGGCAATTTTATTTCGTCCACGTCGCAGGAAACAAATTTTGCACCGCCGATTAGATATTTTCCGCTCTTCATTGCCGCCTCCAAAAAATCTTTATCCGCATTAGAAACTTTTTGGAAATCGGGCGCGGAACGAACTTTCTCCCAAAATTTTTCTACGCCGCCCATACTTGAGAAATGCCAGCCGCCGTCAACGATACGCGGCAAAACTTTTCGAGCATTCCTAAAAGCTTGCGGCGATTCCATATGCTTAAACTTACCAATAACCGTACCCGACCACGGCAAATCCCGATTAACCCAATCAAAATAATAGCTGTGAAAAATTTGCTGACAACCGACAGGGCTTAAGTCCAGAAATTTATTAATTCTCATGCCGCTATGAAATGGCACTAACTGATTTTTTGTGTAAGGCGTCGTGTCGTAAAAGGCAATGAAATCTACAAATTTATTATCGTTGGAAAAACTTTCAATCAGCGTCTTCAACATTGCAGGATTAGGAAACTCGTCTAAGTCGCTAATCATAATCAAATCGTCGGGTTCAGCCGCGCTTAAACCTTTAGCAATACTGTTGCGCTGATTATTTTCAATCGACCAATCGCCCGCGCCCTTATACGGAACAACCGTAGTGTCCATAATGTAATGGATTTTCGGAAAATATTTTTTAAACTCGTCTCTGCGCTCGTAGAAATTAAAAGGCTTGGAAATATTCGCGTGGGTTTTATCTGCCTCGACGATAACAAAGTAGTCAACAATGTCGTAAAAAGTTTCCAGCCTAAGCTCCAAAAGTTCAAACTCGTTAAAGAACGGGAAGCAGTCGAAAACTTTCATGCGCCCTTACCTGTCAGGGAAAAATTCGTCGTGAATGCTGTTAACTGCCTCAGTGACTTGCGAGCCTTGAACGAGACACGAAACACTAATCTCCGAAGTACTAATAATATCAATGTTGACATCTGCGCGGGCGAGTGCACCAAACATTCTAGCGGCAACACCCGGACTACCTAACATGCCTGCGCCGACGATTGAAACTTTTGCCATATCCTCTTCAACCAAAACAGACGCGGCATTAATTTTTTCGCTTGCCGTGCCGATAATTTTTTTTGCTTCAGCCAAATCGTTAAGGTCAATCGTGAAGACAATGTCGTTAATATTGCGGTCGATATTGCGAATGCTCTGGACAATCATATCAACAGAAATATTTGCGTCGGCGAGAGATTGGAAGAGCGTATGCGCAATGCCTGGATTGTTCGGGACGCCGATAACTGAAATTTTTGCAACCTTCATATCGTGAGCTACGCCGCGAATCTCAAAATCTTTTTCCTCCACCGTATAATCCTCCCTGATAATCGTGCCCGCATCTTTTGTAAAAGTCGAGCGGACGTGAATCGGAATATTAAAAAATTGCCCCATCTCCACCGAACGCGGCTGCATAACTCCCGCGCCGAGACGAGCCATTTCCAACATTTCGTAGTAAGTAATTTCGCGCATCTTGCGAGCGTTTTTGACAATGCGCGGGTCAGCCGAGTAGACGCCGTCAACATCAGTAAAAATTTCGCACTCGTCAGCTTTAAGTGCACCAGCCAACGCCACAGCAGAAGTATCCGAGCCGCCGCGCCCAAGTGTCACAGGGTCGCCGAATCTGTCTGCGCCTTGAAAGCCGGCAACAACGACGACTTGTCCTTTGTTAAGTTCGTCATGCACGCGCTTTGGTTTAATGCCCAAAATTTTGCCTTTAGTGTGCACGGAATTTGTTCTCATGCCGACTTGTGAACCGGTTAAAGAAATGGCAGGTTGTCCCAATTTTTTAAATGCCATAGCCAACAGCGCAATCGACACTTGCTCGCCCGTCGTGAGAAGCATATCCATTTCACGCAGATAATCGCCCTTATAAGGTTGCGTGTCTATGCCGCCCGCCAACGCAATTAAATTGTCGGTCGTCTTGCCCATTGCCGAGACTACCACAACGATTTTGTCATCTGATTTTTTTTCGGAAAGAATTCTGTTTGCCACTGCCAAAATTTTATCAGTCGTCGCAACCGAACTGCCGCCGAATTTTTTTACAACAAGAGCCATTGTTTTCAATCCTGCTACTTAAAACATAGTCACTTGTAGACATTATTCCTTAGTGTCCATGTCAAGATGAATCGGACAGACCTCGCGATTCTGTCTTACTGCTTCTTAGTGTCCGTCTTTGCCGAAGCTACCGACGTTTGTGTAACACTCCACAGTCGTTACTTTCCGGCTAGCCACCGGTAGTTATGCTATTTCATACTTCAGCGCATTTGTCAAGTTGATTGCCGCGTTCAAATCCCTGTCCAATTCCAAACCACATTCGCAACGATAAACTCTGTCCTTAAGTTTTAAATCAGACTTGATTCGCCCGCATTGTGAACATTTCTTGGAACTCGGATAAAATCTGTCTGCGATTCTCACTTCAATCCCACGTTGTCCCGCTTTTATCGTCAATTTCATTCTGAAGTAATACAATCGTTGCGCCGCTATTGTTCTTGATAAATGCCGATTTTTCATCATTCCCCTGACGTTTAAATCCTCCAGCACTATGTAACTTGGCTCTCGTTCCACTATCGCCGAAATAATTTTATTCTCGTAGTCTACGCGAATGTTCGTCAAGGTTTGATAAAGTCGCTGTATCTTGACAACTTGTCGTTCTATGTTTGCAGAGTAAGTAGCAGTTTTTTCACCTCTCTTTTTCTTTGATTCATATTTTCGGCTCAAACGTCTCTGCTCGCGCCTAAGCTTCTTGTCTAAATTTCTTAATCGCGGTGTCTTATTGATGTTCGGCTTAATAACGCCGTTTGACATTACCGCCAATTCCTTGACACCTAAATCAATGCCAATTCCTTCGCCTTGCGCTCGCTCAGAATTATTATCGGGAACTTCGGCAATCACTGACACATAATATCGACCTGCCTTGTAAGAAATGGTGCCGCTACGGATTTTAGCTTGCGTCGGTAGATAGCCCTTCTCTTTGAGCTTGATTGTCCCGATTGTCGGTACTTGCAATTTGTGTCGCCAAATCGTCCAGTCACCTTTGTTATTTTTCGGGAAGTAGGCTTTGACTTTCTGTTGACGTTTCTTTTTGAACTTTGGACGATTCGTTTTGCCTGCCATGTAATTTTTAAAAGCACGTTCGGCATTGCACAGGGCTTGTTTACGCGCTTTGGCTCCGCACTTGTCTATCCACTCTAATTCCTTTTTGACGACGTGATTGATGTATTTGTCGAAGGTAAAAGCCGTAACGAAGAATTCGCTACCTAACGTCTCGTAAACTTCAAAGTTACTCGCAAGATAAAGATTGTACAAATAGCGGCATATGCCCAGCGTTTGGCGGATTTTCAAAGCTTGTTGCACACTCGGCAAGAGTTCTATTTTATATGCTCTTAACATGGTTCTTTGCCCCGCTTTGTCTATGAATGTCAATATTTTATTCTACTGTTGCTCACTCCTCAGTACAGCCGGAAAATTTTTCACGAACTGCGACGTTTCATATTACTTTCATTTTCGGCATTGTAGCAAAGATTATTTCATTAGTCAAAAATTTTTTCCCTCCAAACAAAAAGTTAGTGATTAGCAATTAGCTGATAGCTTTTAACTAATCACTAAACATTAATTACAAATCATTATTTTCTTGCCGAAGTTTTAGTAAGTTTTTCAGGGGCTTTGGCGGGTGCAGGCGCAGGAGCCGTTGCATTCATCAATTCTTGGAAAATCTCCGTCAAGGCAACTGAAACGACGCCCAAAACGTCATTGAGCAAGGCATTATAGAGGTCGCCGCCGTCAGTTACACCGCGCCCGTTAGCCGTGATGAAAAATTTTTTCGGATGTTCGCTAGACTTTAACGCCGCGTCAATTTTTTCCGCAACGATTTTCGCAAGTTGCTCTTTATCCATCAATCTCACTCCCAAAATATTTTTCTCAAAAATTTCTACGCCACTATTAAAATTCCTGCAAATTTTTTCAGCAGGTAAAGATAATATATCTGTCGAACAAATTAACAACAAATTCAAATAGTAAAAAGATTGAAAGCAGGTGAGATTTATGGACATTTCTCAAGTTAAGGCGGAACTTGTAAGGCTTCGCAAGGAAATTCGGCGGCACAATAAAAAATATTACGAACTCGACGCGCCGGAAATTTCGGATTACGAGTACGATAAATTGATGACGCGGCTTAAAGAGTTGGAGGCGGCTTATCCAGAATTTATTACGCCGACTTCCCCGACGCAAACGGTAGGTGGCGCGGCTCGTCGCGAGGCAGGTAAACTCGTTGCGCATGATGTTAAAATGCTTTCGTTGCAAGATGTTTTCAGTCGCGAGGAGGTAGAAGATTTTATCAACGACGCGATTGCAAAACTAAGTTCGCCGGAATTTGTCGTAGAGGAGAAAATTGACGGCTTGTCATTGGCGTTGCGCTACGAAGACGGAAAATTAATTCAAGCGATAACACGCGGCGACGGTGCTCAAGGCGAGGACGTTACGGAAAATGCGCGGGTTATTGATGACGTTGTTCAAGAACTCGTTGACGATCCGAAATATTTCGAGATACGCGGCGAAGTTTACATGACGCAAGAAAATTTTTTAGCGACTAATGAGCGGCAAGAAAAACTTGGCTTGAAAATTTTCGCCAATCCTAGAAACTGCGCGGCGGGCACTCTTCGCCAGCTTGACAGCAGAATTGTCCGCGAACGTAAACTTTCTATGTTCGTGTTCAATCTGCAAAAAGTTAACGGCGTGGAAATTCAAAATCACGTAGAGGCTTACAACTTCATGACGCGCAACGGCATAAAAATTATTCACGATTACAAAGTTTGTAAGACATTCGAGGAAGTTTGGCAGGCGATAGAAGAAATCGGCAAGCGGCGCGAAAAACTTGACTATGGCATTGACGGCGCAGTTGTCAAGGTAAATGATTTTGCGCAACGTGAAACACTCGGCGCGACAAGTAAATTTCCGCGATGGGCTGTCGCCTATAAATATCCGCCGGACGAACGCGAAACGATTTTAAGGAAGATTGAGTTAAGCGTCGGGCGCACGGGTAGAGTTACTCCGACGGCAATTTTCGACGCGGTAAATTTAAACGGTACACGAGTTGAACGCGCAACGCTCCACAATCAAGACTTTATCGACGGGCTAGACATTCGCATTGGCGACACGATAAAAGTTTACAAGAGCGGCGAAATTATTCCGCGTGTTAGTGGCGTCAACATTTCTAAGCGTCCGGAAAATTCCGTTCCGTATAAAATTCCTGACACTTGCCCCATTTGCAATCACAAGTTGGAGCGCGAGGAAAGTGCCGTTGATTATCGTTGCGTCAATCCGAATTGCCCCGCGCAGTTGGAAAATCATTTGCTAAACTTCGCAGGGCGCAATGCAATGGACATCAAAGGGCTTGGCGAAACTTCTATTCCGAAACTTATTGCGGGCGGTTTCGTCAAGACTGTTGCCGATATTTACAAACTTGAAAATCGTCGTGATGAATTGCTTGCTAAGAAAATTTTCGGGCTTAAAAGAGCTACCGATAAAATTTTGGCAGCGATTGAAGAGAGCAAAAAAAATCCGCCAGCTAAACTTTTGACGGGCTTAGGGATATTCGGCGTCGGAGTTGGGGCGGCTCGCGACTTGATTCAACATTTTGGCGGTCTCGACGAAATTTCTAAGGCGACGCTTGAAGAACTTCAACAAGTGCCGGATATTGGCGAGATTACTGCGCGGCGTGTTAAAGAATTCTTCGACGAGGCGGACAATCTTAAAATTTTAGAGGAGCTGAGAGATATGGGCTTGAATATGGGAGAGGAGAAAAAAATTATTGCAGTGGAAGAATCGCCGATAGCTGGCAAAAGTTTCGTGTTGACGGGCAAGCTGGAAAAATTTTCTCGTGACGCGGCAAGCAAACTTATTATGGAGCGCGGCGGTATCGTCAAAGGCGCAGTAACTAAGAATACCGATTATGTAATTGCTGGCGATAAAGCTGGATATAAACTTTCAAGAGCCTTTGAACTCGGAATTAAAATTTTGTCCGAAGACGACTTTGAAAAGCTTTTATCCGAATAATCATCACGCGGACAACATTTTAAGCAACATGAACAGGAAAAATATTACGTGGACGACTGCCACCGCAATTATCGCACGAATTCCCAAACGCAACCACTTCAAAAAAATCGCCTCCTTATTCGAGCAATGACAACATCTGCATCATTGATTACAGATTCGTAAGCAGTTAAATTTTCTATCTCCGCCGTAATATTTCCTGCTGTAAATTCAAGGCGTCTATTTTGTGCACCAACCAAAGTTGCTGCGTCGAGTAGATATTTTAATCCGTTATCGAGAATGCCTGATGGATTGGGATTGCCGAGCAAATAATTGAATCATTCTTTATTATCGGTCGCGCAATAAGCTCGAAAAACTTTGCCTTATAAATCGTCGGGAATTTTACCATTGAGGTTTGAAAAATCTATATCGTAGTGGCGCAAAGTTTCTGTGATAAGATTTATCTGTATGCCGTTATAATTGCTGGTAAATGTCACTTTATCGCCGTTGACGGTGCCGCCAAATTTTGCTTTGAACGCCTCTGCTAGAGAGTGTTGGTAAACCCTAGAGTAGAAGAATAATTTTTGCACTTTACCAACACGCTCTAGCAAACTTTTGTGTTATAATACCTAAAAATTTTAAGGAGGTAATTTGTTTTGGCTATTAAAAAAATTTTTAGCTTGGCTGTTACCATGAAAAAACTTTGTTTAATAATTTTCGCCGCGATTTTACTTTTGCCGATTACTAAACTTGAGGCGGGACATTTAGACGACATTGCGGCGCGAGGTACAATCCGAATCGGCACGACGGGCGATTATATCCCGATGTCTTATCTCAACCCTGCGACGGGCGAATACGAGGGCATTGACGCTGAACTTTCCAAAATTATTGCGAACTCGTTGGGAGTGAAGATTGAATATGTGCCGACGACGTGGCCGACGCTTGCCGCCGATTGTCAAGCTGGCAAATTTGATATTGCGCTCTGCGGTATTTCGAGGAATTTTGCGCGGGCGAAGACTATGGCGATGAGCGATGCTTACGGCGAGGGGCTTTTTGGCAAAACTATTCTCTGCCGCAAATCCGACGCCAAAAAGTTTAAAAGCGTTGCCGACCTCAACAAGCCGAGCGTCCGAATCATGATTAATCCCGGCGGCACCAACGAAAAATTTGCCCATGCCAATTTGCCGAATGCAACGTTGATTGTTCACAAATCCAACGCTGATATTCCCGTTCAAATCGCGGAGGGCAATGCAGATATTATGATAACCGAGACCGTAGAGGCTGTTAGTTGGGTTAAACGTGAACCGAGACTTGCCGCGCCACTTGTAGACAATCCGTTTAAGGGCACGCGACATTCTTGCGGAATTTTAATGCAAAAGGGCGACCAGGAATTTTTAAACTACATAAACTTTGTATTAGCGGAATTGCGCATGGATGGCACCCTTGAGCAATTAGAAATAAAATATTTGGGAAGGAAACCTAATGCTACTAAGCGACTTTGATTACGAATTACCAGAAGAACTTATCGCGCAACGACCGATTGAGCCAAGAAATTTTTCAAGGCTAATGGTACTCAATCCTGCGCGGCAAACGATAGAACACGAACATTTTTATAACTTGCAGAAATTTTTAACGGCGGGCGACACGCTAATATTTAATGACACAAGAGTAATTCCGGCGCGGCTTATCGGATACAAATCAACTGGCGCACGCGCCGAAATTTTTTTGCTCCGACGCCTTGACGCTACAACTTGGGAAACTTTAGTTAAACCAGGCAGGAAAATCACCGAAGGCGCAGAAATTTTTTTCGGCAATGAATTGAGTTGCAAAATTATCGGACGCACGGATTTTGGCGGTCGTGTCGTGCAATTCAAGTTCAGCGGCGTATTCGAGGAAATTCTTGACAGGCTTGGCGAAACTCCCTTGCCACCTTATATCCACGAAAAACTTGACGACAGCGAACGTTATCAAACGATTTACAATCGCGAAAGAGGCTCCGCCGCCGCACCAACTGCCGGACTTCATTTCACGGCGGAGCAAATGCAGGAACTTAAAAATTTCGGCGTCAATCTCGGCTTTGTAACTTTGCACGTCGGATTGGGAACTTTTCGCCCCGTGCAAGTTGAAAATATCGAACAGCACGAAATGCACGAAGAATATTTTTCTATACCGCAAGAAACGGCTGACTTGATTCACGAGACTAAGGAACGCGGAAAAAAAATTATCGCGGTAGGCACGACTTCAATCCGAACGTTAGAGGCGGCGGCTCTGGATAAAAATTCTGTGGCAGTCGGCTCAAGCTCAACGAAAATTTTCATTTATCCCGGCTACGAATTTAAAATAGTTGACGCGCTGATAACTAATTTCCATTTGCCGAAGTCAACGTTATTAATGTTAGTCATTGCATTTGCAGGAAGAGAATTTATCTTGCAAGCCTATCGCGAGGCGGTTAAAGAACGCTACAGATTTTTTTCCTTCGGCGACGCAATGTTTATAACGAATAAAATTTTAACGGACTGAATAATAAGGCGGGATGCTTTGACAAAATAACTTTTGATTCTCTAAGGAGCGGGCTTAATGGCGGCAATAACATTTGAACTAATACATAAAGACGCGGTAACGGGCGCACGCGCAGGAATTTTGCATACGCCGCACGGAAAATTTTTAACGCCGCTATTTATGCCGGTCGGGACGCAAGCGACAGTTAAAACGCTTTCGCCGCACGAGGTACAAAATTTAGGCGCGGGCGTCATCTTAGCTAACACTTATCATTTATTCTTGCGACCAGGCGCGGAACTCGTCGAAAAGGCGGGCGGGCTTCATAAGTTCATGAATTGGACGCGGGGAATTTTGACGGATAGCGGCGGATTTCAAGTTTTCAGTTTAGGCGACTTGCGCACAATCACGGAAGACGGCGTAAAATTTCGTTCGCACATTGACGGCTCGGAAAAATTTTTGTCGCCAGAGATTTCAATCGCCACACAAGCCGCGCTCGGTTCAGATATTGCTATGGCGTTCGACGAATGTATACCTTATCCCGCCGATTACGACTACGCCAAATCCTCAACAGAACGAACACATCGTTGGGCGGAACGCAGTTTAAAGGCGGCGTCTAATCCTAAGCAAGGTATTTTTGGCATTGTGCAAGGCGGCATGTACGAGGACTTGCGCGAAGAGAGTTCAAAAGTTATCGGCGGCATGAACTTTGCGGGCTGTGCAATCGGCGGTTTAAGCGTCGGTGAGCCGCGTGAACTTATGTATAAAATGTTAGAAATTTCCACGCGCCATTTGCCCGAAAACAAAGCGCGATATTTAATGGGCGTCGGCACGCCTGACCACTTGATTGAAGGCGTTCTGCGCGGCGTCGATATGTTCGATTGCGTATTTCCAACTCGTGTTGCTAGAAATGGTATGGCTATGGTTTCGCCGCAAACTGCAACTCGTGGACGGCTCGTCATGAAAAATTCCGAGTTCACGGAAGATTTTGAGCCGCTTGAATCTAATTGCGACTGCTACGCCTGCAGAAATAAATTCACTCGCGCTTATATCAGACACCTTGTCCGCACCGATGAAATTTTCGGCTTGCGGCTCTTGGCATTGCACAATTTGCGCTACTTACAACGATTTACGGCGGCAATGCGTGAAGCTATTCTTGCCGACAGATTTAGCGAGTTCAGAGAAAATTTTTTTACTATTTACGAAGGAGGCAAATATTTAAATGAATGAAATGACAGCGATGATAGCAAATCTTGCGCCGATAATTTTAATGGTTTTGATATTTTACTTTTTGCTTTATCGTCCACAAAAGAAGGCTCAAGAGGCACGTAACAAAATGTTAGAAAGTTTGAAAGTCGGGAGCCGCATAATAACAATCGGCGGCATTTACGGCACGATTGTTAGCTTAACCGATGAAATTGTTACGATAAAAATTGCCGATAAAGTCGAAGTAGAAGTTTCGCGCAATGCTATTAACGGTGTGGCGGATAATAAAAATGTTGCAACTTAAAGAGCAGAAAAAAATTTTACGACGAGAATTTTTAGCTAAGCGGGCGGCAATCTCTCACGACGAACGCGACAGAATCAGCCACGAGCTTATACAAAAATTTTTGGCAACGGAAATTTATCGCGAGGCAAAAGTTATTATGGCATATGCCTCGACGCCCGATGAACTTCAGCTTAACGAGTTATTCGCCGCGTGCTTTAAGGATGAAAAAATTTTAGCGATACCGTATATCGTCAGCAAGGGCGAAATGCAAGCCGTTGAAGTTCCGAGCTTTGACGCGCTGGAAATCGGCGCATTTAATATTCTAACTGTCAAAAGCGAGCTAAGAAATTTTATCGAACCCGCGCAGATTGATTGCGTAATTATTCCTGGCGCGGCATTCGATTTAAACGGCGGAAGATTAGGTTTAGGCGGCGGCTACTACGATAAATTTTTACCGCTTGCCGTTAACGCAAAAAAAATCGCGCTTGCCTATGATTTTCAACTTGTCGACAGCTTGCCAACAGAAGAACATGACGCTAAAATTCATTTTACATTAACGCTTGAAAGGAGCACTTTAAATGAAGTTCACTAAAATTTTTACGGGCTTGTTGTTGGCGATGATGTTATTCGTCACGCCCGCGCAGGCGCAAAGGTCACAGTCTGCCGACGACCCGTCGGGATTCGTCGTCTTGGGCGAATTCATTCCCGACATTATCCAAGAAATTCGCTATTACACGACATATAATTTTGTCGGCGAGAAGATTGACGGCTACGAAATGCCTTGCGCTTTGATGACGATTGAGGCGGCTGAGGCTTTGAAAAAAGTTTCAGATGACGTGATGAAAATGGGCTATCGTCTGAAAATTTTTGATGCCTATCGCCCGCAAATGGGTGTTGATCATTTTATGCGCTGGGCTGCGAACGTCAACGATACCCGCATGAAAAAATATTTCTATCCCAAAATCGCTAAAGACAGGATTATCCCCGAAGGTTACGTTGCTGTTAAAAGCGGACACTCTCGCGGCTCGACGGTTGACTTGACGCTCTTTGACATGAAGACCGGCAAGGAAGTCGACATGGGCGGTACGTTCGATTATTTCGGCGAAAAATCTCACCCCGATTATAAAAAAATTACAAAGACGCAGTACAAGAACAGAATGATTCTTCGCAACGTGATGATTAAGCACGGCTTTAAACCGCTTGCGGAAGAATGGTGGCATTTCACGCTTAAAGACGAGCCGTATCCCGATACATACTTTACTTTCCCTGTCAAACTATTACAAAAATAATCAAACGCTTGACAAAATCGCCGTCGCGCAGTATATTACGCGGCGGTTTTTAAGTTATCAACATTTTGTCTTATTTTGAAAGGGGGAACAGCTGCTCCGAAGCAAAGAGGCGACTAAGGCAGTCGTCCTGCTTGGGACGTGACAGGACGTTGCGTCAGGCGGCGGAATGATGAAGCGAAAAATATTCAAGACACTTGAGACTATTAAAAGAAAATGCGCGTTCAGTCTCATACTTGCTGGCTTTGCGATGATTAATACAGGCTTTACCGAACAAGAAGTGGAGTTTCCCGCAATTCCAATCGAGGAAGCTCAAGTAGAAGAGACGAACGCAGAACCTACAGCGATTGCAGTTGGCGAAAACGGACAAATTAAAGTTAGCGAAGACGATGAATTAACTCGCGCCTTTGCAGATGTCATTGAAAATTCTTTGGGACGAGATTTAACTGCGAATGTCGAAACTCCATTTGAAGAGCCGCCCGCGCCTGAAGAGGTTGTCGAAACTCCTCAAGGTTACGTGCCTTACACACAAGTTTTGGGCATGGAGGCTACAGCTTATTTGCCCACCGACGGCTCGTCAGAAGGCTTAACGGCAATGGGCATTCCCGCGACTTATGGGATTGTGGCAGTTGACCCTGATATAATTCCGCTCGGCACCAGAGTTTATATACCTGGCTACGGCGAGGCTTTAGCGGCTGATACCGGCGGCGCAATTTACGGTTATCGAATCGACCTTTGCATGGAGGATTATTGGCAGGCAATGGATTTCGGGCGGCGTACAGTTACCGTTTTCGTCTTAAAATAGATAAAAAAAATCTCCCGCCGAATTTTGACGGGAGGTTTTTGTTTGCAAATTTTTTACGCAAAATATTGTTGATAAACGACGAATGCGAACAGCACGATTGCGCAACCCATTGCAATCATTCCTGCGCGTTCAAGCCAAAGATCTTGAGTATCAGTAAAGTTGTAATGGCGGCGGGCGTAAGTTGTAGACAGCGACACCAAAAGCGCGATATACAATCCGCGATTTAATGGCGTGAAGTTCGACCAGCCGACCAGCAAAAATACGATTGTCAGCGCAAGGACGATGATTAACAGATAATCCTTGCCGACTTTTTCGGGCTTTTTATTTTCCGGTTCAGCTTTTTTCTTAGGCTGAATTTTTTTTGCAATCTTTTTTGATTGACGCGCCATAAATAATTTTCCTCCCCATGTAATTAAAATTTATCCCAACAGCGAATAAATCACCGCGTTGACAATGCAATTTTATCAAAGGGACTTTTAAGCGTCAATTTTTCCTGCTATAATCGCAACAAAGTATTGAGCGTAAATTTTTGAGGAGGCGAATATCGTGCCTTATAATGGACAAAGAGTTTATGAGCTTGCTAAAGAATTTCATTGTAGCGAAGATGAACTTATTGACTTTTTAAAGAAGTCGGGAGTTTATTTTGATAATAGGTGGTCTGTAGTATCAGAAAATACATATTATTATGCCCAAAGATATTTTTTGGGTGTACCAATACCAACTTCAAAAAATAAATCACAAGAAAAACCGAAACCCGCGCCACCTGCTACTAAACCTGAACCGCCCGTTCCCCAGTCTAAACCTTCTGTTTCCAAACTTACAGAACAAATTTCTAAGCCTGCGTTGCCAAATCTTAACTACCGCGAAATTCTCAAAAAGTTTGACGCTACGGAAATAAAAAAGTCGCCAATAAAATATTTCGACGCGGTGTTAAACGTGACGGACGAACTTTTAAACATTTTGCAGGATTACGAAGCGGCGCAATCAGAGACAATCGCCGAATGCTTGAAGATAACATTAAAGCTCAATGTAAAATATCTCGATAATCCGAACCTCGCGCCCGAAGAAAATTCACTGCTCGCCGAACGTCAGAAATTTTTGGCGCAACGTTTGGAATTGGGCACCGACGAACCTAAGCGCAAAATTCTTTTAGTCAAGGTGCAAGCTGAAAACTTTTTTGCGGAGCTGGACGCGATTAACGGCAGGGATGATTCAATCCGTGAACTTGCCGAACTTCAAGCCGAACCCCGCGCAGGTTTTGAATTGCTGGTAGAAAATTTATCGCGAATTATTTTGAACGCGCAACGCAAGGTTAATTTCTTCGCCGCGCACAAAGATTTAGTTTCAAAAGTCGTGGAAGCTCAATTAGCGTGGAGCGATAATTATAAAGTCTTTAAAACGAGCTTGCGCGAGGAACTTTCTGCCACTTGTCGCAACGAGAGCATTGACGCAGAAATTTTTGATGAGTGGTATGAAGATTGGCAACAGAAACGTTTCACGATTGAACAAAGATTTTTGCCGCTCATCAAGTTTGCATTGGACGGACATTTTCAAAAGGCAATTTATAATATTTTGGAGAGTTTGCAAGGTTATCGTGATTCCGTCGACAAATTTTATTTGCACGAACGGAAAAATATTTATCAGAAGTTCGCGTTCCAAGTGGGCGGCGACTTACAAGAAAAATTCGAGACGGAGAGCGAACTTTATAAATTGGCAGAAAAATTTCAGCGCGATTTGCAAACGATAATTTTTTCCTGCGACAAGACAGAAGAACGAATTTTCCTGTTGAAGTGGTCGGAGCCGCTGTTGAACTTGCCGATTAACGCGATAAGCAGTTTTATTCATGACAAAAATCTTGACGCGATTTCGGAGGAAGTTTTGACACAATTCGCCGCATTAAAGCAACAAAATTTCACAACGTATCTTGCCGACAATAAAGCTTATGGCGAGGCGATTCAGCGGCGCGGACAAGAATATAACGCGCTGATTTTTCGAATGCGCAAGGATTTGTATAAATCATAAACATGATTTTATTAGCCCGTCTGATTATTGGCGGGATTTTTTATTGGTTCGGCAAAAATTTTAAAGCTCAATTCACAGGCAATAATTTTCCCGCTCTCGCTCTCTGCAGAAAAATTTTCGAGGCTTATTAAGCGTCCGCCGTCAATTAGTTCGCGTATGAAATTTAGTAACGAAATATAATCCGTTTCTACATTTACAGTTACGATTTGTGACTGAAAATTTTCCGCAGAAATTACCTCGCCCGTTTGAATTGAAATGATTCGCACGCCGCGCAATTCAGCCGTTCGATAAAGTTCGTCGATAAATTTATCCTGCGCAATCGTCGGCGGTAGAAAATTCCGTGCCGCGTCAAGTTCAAGCTCTTTTGTCTCCACGAACGCCGATAAATTTTCATGCCGCGCTTTAAGCTCCAAAATTTCCCGCTCAACTTCGCGCAGGTGTCGCGTTTCAAGCTCCATGTTTAAAATTTCCCGCTGTGTCATCGCGTAAAAAAATTGGTGCCAGCCGACAAAGATTAAGACGCATAAAATAATCGTCGCCGGCAGAAAAAATTTGTCGCGCATGTTTCCTGCTCCTAACGAAAAAGGAGCCGCGCAAGGCTGGCTCCCTGTGAAAAATTTTAGTCTGCAGTGAACGGCAAAAGCGCAATGTTGCGGGCGCGTTTAATGGCGATTGTCACTTGACGCTGATGTTTGGCGCAGTTGCCCGAAATGCGGCGCGGCAGAATTTTTCCGCGCTCGGTGGTGAAACGGCGAAGTTTTGCCGCGTCTTTATAATCTATCTGTTCAACTTTATCGACGCAAAACGCACAAACTTTCCTGCGCGGGCGTCGACCTCTTTCTCTGCGCATCTTCAATCCTCCTTAAAATGGCGTGTCGTCGGGGTCAATAGGCTCGCCGCCAAAGTCGTCGTAATTATTTTTTTGTGGCGGCGCGGGTTGGCGATTTTGATAGCTGTCATTTGCCGGTTTGGAATAATTATTATCGCCGCCGCTGTCAGCACGTTTCGATCCGGCGAATTCAATATTATCAATCAAAATATCAAATCCAGTAACCTTGACGCCGTCTTTGTTCTCGTAGGTAGACGTTTGCAAAGTGCCTTCGACCACAACGCGAGTGCCCTTTGTCATGTAACGACTGCAAAATTCAGCAGTCTTGTTGAACGCCGTCAGATTAAAAAAATCAACAGTTTTTTCCTTGCTGTAGGGACGATTAACCGCGATACCCATACGAGAATAAGCCTTGCCGGCTGGCGAATAGCGGACTTCAGGGTCGCGAGTTAAATTGCCGGAAAGAAAAACTTTATTCATTGGCTGCTCCTTTCTCGTCAGAACGAACGATCATGTGCTTAAGAATTTCGTCCGTAATTTTCATGACGCGATCAACTTCAGCAACGCAAGCGGGTTCGCACGTCACGTAGAACAGCACGTAAAAGCCTTCCGCCTCTTTTTTAATTTCGTAGGCAAGATGACGTTTACCCCAGCGGTCTTCTTTAGTGATAGTGCCGCCGTTCGCCGCGATTAACTTTGCAAATTTGTCAATAACAGCAACCGTCGCCTCTTCCTCCATTGAGCGGATTATGAAGATAACTTCGTACTTCCTCAACTTGATACACCTCCCTTTGGTCTTCGGCTCGCTTTCAAACGAGCAGAGAGTTTTTTATTGCTAACGGGCAAAAATTATATCACCGAAGAAATTTTTAGACAAGTGCTAATAAAAATTTTTCCCGCGCAGAAATTTTGTTGTGCTTGTAAATGAAAATAAAGCATGATACAATCCTTGCGTACTTTAGGAATTTTTTTGCGCGTTGGCAGAAAGGAGTTTTGCAATTTGTTTGGGATGTCAATGAGCGTCGGGATAGATTTGGGCACGGCAAATATTTTAGTTTACGTCAAAGGCAAGGGCATAGTTTTGCGCGAGCCGTCAGTTGTCGCCGTCGATAAAGACAAGGACAAAATTTTAGCAATAGGACAAGAGGCGCGAGATATGATAGGACGCACGCCAGGAAATATCGTAGCGATTCGTCCGTTGCGCGACGGTGTTATTGCCGATTTTGAAATGACGGAGTCGATGATTCGTCACTTTCTGGAAAAAGTTATTGGGCGTTCGTTTTTGTTTCGTCCAAAAGTAATGATTTGCGTGCCGACGGGTGTTAACGACGTAGAAAAACGCGCTGTACAAGAGGCGGCTGAACAAGCGGGCGCAAAACGTACAGAGTTAATTGAAGAGCCAATAGCGGCGGCATTGGGCGCGGGGATTGATATTTCCGAGCCAATGGGTTCAATGATTGTTGACATAGGCGGCGGCACTTGCGACGTTGCAGTTATTTCATTAGGCGGAATTGTAGTTGGCGAAAGTTTGCGCGTGGCGGGCGACAAATTCGACAGCGACATAGAATTTTATATCAAGAAAGAATACAACTTGATGATTGGCGAGCGGACAGCGGAAAATATAAAAGTTCAAGTTGGCGCGGCTTATCCTGGCGCGAGGCGTGAAAGTATCAGCGTGCGTGGTCGTGATGTGGTTAGCGGCTTGCCAAAAAATATAACCGTCGATTCGGACGAAATTGCCGAAGCCTTACACGATTCAGTTGAAAATATCGTTGTCTGCGTTAAAAATGTTTTGGAGAAGACGCCTCCCGAACTTGCCGCCGATATTATGGATCACGGAATTGTTTTGACTGGCGGCGGCTCCATGCTTTACGGTTTAGCGGATTTGATTCGCAAGGAAACAAATATCCCCGCCATGCTTGCCGATGACCCGTTGAGTTGCGTGGCTATCGGTACCGGCAAGGCTATAGAGTTCAGCAAAAAACTTTAAAGGAGTGATTTTCATTTTGAGATTAAAAAAATTCTTGGCGGCAATTTGCGCGGCAGGGCTTTTGTTGACGGGTTGCGGCTCAGATAATGGCGGCTCTGAAACTAAGGACGTTAACTCTCAAGCTACGATAATTAAGCTCGGCATGATTAGTCACCTCAACGCCAGCGAAAAGCAAATGGAAGAATATCTTTTCAAAATCCAAGAAAAAGCGCGTGCCAAAGTTATTAATCACGTGCCAGTTTTTTACGACAACTTGAGTATAATGACAGCGGGATTGGATTCGGGCAAAGTCGACGTTATCAGTACTTACAAAAGCGTCGCTGATTATCTGCTCGCTAATAACGACAAGTTTGAAATTGCCAACGACGATTGGATTAAAGGATTAAGTGATAATTTCTGTTTTGCCGTGCGCAAAGAAGATACCGCGCTTAAAGCCGACCTCAACAAAGTTATCACCGAGATGAAGGGCGACGGCTCACTTGATAAACTTATTACAGCATACGTTACTAACGTTGACAAGGGCAAGGCTCCGCCCAAAATTGATATTCCGAAATTTGACGGCGCGGCAACGATTAAAGTTGGTGTGACGGGCGACCTCCCGCCGCTTGATTATGTAAGTGCAGACGGTCAAGCCGCAGGATTTAATACAGCTTTGCTCGCGGAAATTGCTAAACGTCTCAACAAAAATATTGAACTCGTGCATATCGACAGCGGGGCGCGTGCGGCGGCTTTATCGGCAGACCAAATCGACGTTATCTTTTGGGCGATTGTTCCTATTGGCGAACATTTCCCAGCCAATGTCGATAAACCGGAAGGCGTCGACTTGAGCGAACCTTATTTCCAGGACGACGTTGCTCATCTTAAACTTAAGAATTGAGGTGCTTAAATGAAAAAGTTTCTAGCGACAATCTGCGCGGCGGCTCTGCTAATGGTCGGTTGCGGCGGCGAACAAGTTGCCGATAAACCTGCCAAAAATTTTTCCGGCGCGGAAGTTAAACTCGGTATGATGACTCGGCTTAACTCCGACGAACAGAAAATGGGTACAGTTCTCGACGATGTGGCAGAAAAATTCGGCGTCAAAGGCACGAAACACTTGCCCAAATTCTACGACAGCTTGAAGCTTATGCAACTTGGCGTTGAATCCGGCGAAGTCGAAGCGATAAGCACTTACAAGAGCGTCGCCGATTATCTCGTTGCCAACAACAATAAGTTTGAAATTGTCCCCTACGAAGCCCTTAACAAGCTTAGCGATTATTTCTGCTTTGCTGTAAGAAAAGACGAAACTCAACTTAAAAATGACTTCGACAAAGCTATTGACGACATGAAAGCTGACGGCACACTTGATAAGCTCGTTAATGACTACATTACAAAAGTCGACAAGGGCAAAACGCCGCCCGCAGTTGAAATTCCTAAATTTGACGGCGTGGAAACAATTAAAGTTGGTGTGACGGGGGATTTACCGCCGCTTGATTTAATTCTGCCTGATAACTCGCCAGCAGGTTTCAATACTGCTATGCTCGCTGAAATTTCCAAACGCATTGGCAAAAATATTGAGCTTGTCCAGATTGAAACGGGCGCACGTGCTACGGCTCTTAGTTCAAAATTTATTGACGTTGTATTTTGGGTTATCGTTCCTGTCGGTCAAGAAGTTCCTATCGATATTGACAAGCCCGAAGGTCTCGACCTTTCCAAGCCATATTTCAAAGACGATGTTGCAGTTGTTAAGCTTAAAGACAATAAATAATTCAAGGGGTCTTATGGAATGAAGTTTACGAAGGTTGCAAAGGTGTTGTTGTCCTGCTTAGTGGCGGGCGCGTTGTTCGCGGGTTGCGGCGGCGCTGATAAACCTGCTGATAAACCTGCAGAACAGCCCGTTGAAATACCCGACGTTAAACTCGGCATGATTACGCACCTTAACGCTACCGAAAAGAAAATGGAAGATCTTTTGCGGAAAACGCAAGGAAATTCCGGTCCAAAAATTACTCACTACGTACCGACTTATTACGACAACTTAAAACTTATGCAAATGGGAATTGAGGCGGGCAACGTTGACGAGATAAGCCTTTACAAGAGTGTTGCAGATTACGTTATTGCCAACAATGACAAGTTTGAAGTCGTCGGCGACATGCCGCTCAAAAATCTCCCCGATAATTTCTGTTTTGCTGTTCGTAAGGACGACGCCAATATTAAAGCCGACCTCGATAAAGCTATTAAGGAAATGAATTCTGACGGCTCACTTGATAAACTCGTTGAAACTTACATTAGCAAAATTGATAAAGGAAAAGTCCCGCCCGTCGTTGAAATTCCCATGACTGACGGCGCACAAAATATTAAAGTTGGTGTAACGGGCGACCTTCCGCCGCTCGATTATGTTAGTGCAGACGGTAAAGCCGCAGGATTTAATACCGCACTCCTCGCTGAAGTTGCTAAACGTGCCGGCAAAAATATTGAAATTGTGCATATCGATAGCGGGGCGCGTGCGGCGGCTTTAAGTTCCGGGCAAATCGACGTTATCTTTTGGGTAGTCGTTCCCAGTAGCAACAAAGTGCCCAAAGATATTGACAGTCCCGAAAAAGTCGAAATTAGCGCACCATATTTTAAAGACGACGTTGAACACGTCAAACTTAAAGACAATAAATAATTTAGGAGGTTTTATAAAATGAAATTCACAAAGGTTGCAAAGTTTTTATTATCCTGCGTAATGGCGGGAGCGTTGTTTACGGGTTGCGGCGGCGGCGATAAAACCGCTGATAAACCTGCCGCTGAAAAACCCGCTGAAATGTCTGTCGTCAAGCTCGGCATGATTACGCATCTCAACGCTACCGAAAAAAGAATGGACGAGATTTTAAAGATGGTAGAAGAAGACGCCCAAATGCCCATTTCTAATTACACGGTCACTTACTACGACAACTTGAAACTTATGCAAATGGGAATTGAGTCGGGCGGCGTCGACCAAATCAGCCTTTACAAAAGCGTTGCCGATTATCTCGTTGCCAATAACGATAAGTTTGAACCCGTCAGCGACTCGACGCTTAAAAATCTCTCCGATAATTTCTGTTTTGCCTTTCGTAAAGACGATACCGCGCTTAAAGACGAACTCAACAAAGCTATAACCGAAATGAAATCCGACGGCTCATTGGATAAACTCGTTGAAACTTATATTACCAAAGTTGATAAAGGACAAGTTCCGCCCGCCGTTGAAATCCCCATAACTGAAGGCGCAGATACAATTAAAATCGGTGTAACGGGCGACCTGCCGCCGCTTGACTATGTAAGCGCAGACGGCAAAGCCGCAGGATTTAACACCGCGCTCCTCGCTGAAGTTGCTAAACGTGCCGGCAAAAATATTGAGATTGTCGACATTGACAGCAGTGCGCGTGCGGCGGCTTTAAGTTCCAAGCAAATTGACGTTATCTTCTGGGTTGTCGTCCCGACCGTTGGCAAAGTTCCTGCCGATATTGACAAACCCGAAGGCGTCGAACTTAGCGAGCCTTATTTCAAAGATAATGTGGAGCACCTCAAGCTTAAAAAGTAAGGTTGTTTTATGAATAAGTTTTTAGTTTTAATCTGCGCGGCGTGTTTGTTAATCGGCGGTTGCGGTTCGGATAACGTTCAGCGAATTGGCATGATTAGATATGAAAACGTCACTGAAGAGGCATTTAATAAACAGCACGAAAATTTAGATGTCGAATACATTTTCTTTGATAATATGGTATCAATGTTGTCGGCTCTTAAATCGGGGCAAATTGACTATATGAGCACTTACGAAGCCGTTGCAAAATACCTCGTCAAGAATCATTCGGACTTTGAATATGAGCCGCTGTCCCCCGAACTCACTGATGTTTTCTGTTGTGCCATGCGTGAGGAAGATATTGCGTTAAAAAAGGAATTCGACGAAGCAATCTTGAGAATGACGCAGGACGGTACACTTACAAAGCTCGTAAGAAAATATATCGCTGAATTTTACTTCGACCAGACGCCGGAGATTATCGAAATGCCAAAGTTTTATAATAATAGTATTGTTAAAGTCGGTGTGACAGGCGATTTGCCCATGCTCGACTATATTCGCCCCGATGGTGTCCCTGCAGGCTTCAATACCGCCGTTCTTGCCGAAATTAGCCGACTTATCGGTAAAAATTTCGTAATCGTGCAAATTGATAGTGGCGCACGTGCCGCCGCGTTGGCTTCTGGAAATATTGACGTCGTTTTTTGGGCTGTCGTTCCACAAACAGAAGAAGTTCTTCAGCATAACGTTGATAAACCTGACGGCGTGATTCTTACGGAGCCTTATTTTTCAGATAAAAATGTTCATGTAAAATTGAGGTGATACGATGAAAAAAATTTTAGCATTGTTAATGATTTGTTCGTTAATACTCATGACGGGTTGCGGCGGCGGAGAGGAGAAAAAAGTTTCCGATGACGCCGGCAAAACTAAATTAGGCATGATTACCCGCCTGAACGCCAGCGAGGAAAATTTCGGCGAATTCATGAAGAAAATAGAGGATACCCTCGACGTAAAAATTTCTTCGCATGTGCCGGTTTTCTTCGACAATCTGAGTCAAATGCAAATGGCGTTGCAGACCAAACAAATCGACGAGATAAGCACTTATCGTAGCGTGGCGCGCTATATAATTGCTAAAGACCCGCGCTTCCAAGTGCTAAAAGATCATTCGCTTGAGTTTATTGATTCGTTCTGTTTTGCTTTGCGCGACGACGAAACCGAACTTAGAGATTCGCTGAACAAAGTTATTATGGAAATGCAAAACGACGGTACACTCGACCGCCTGACGAAAGAATACATTACCGACATTTCTACGGAAAATGACCCGCCCGCCGTTGAGTTGCCGCATTTCGACAGCGCAGAAACGATTAAAGTTGCCGTTACAGGTGACTTGCCGCCTTTGGACTTTGTGAGCGCGGAGGGCAAGCCTGCAGGCTTTAATACGGCAGTTTTAGCGGAAATTGGCAATCGTATGTTGAAAAATATCGAACTCGTTAACATCGACAGCGGAGCGCGTGCAGTTGCGTTGACTTCCAAGCAAGTTGATATTGTTTTCTGGGCGATTGTTCCTGTTAGTGAAATTATTCCTTCCGACAGCGATAAACCTTCGGGCGTCATTTTGACTGATCCTTACTACAAAGATAAAATTGTCCACATAATCTACAAGGAAGACGAGAAGAAGTAAGCCTATGGAATTTACGGATTTACTTTACAAAATTTTTATAAAAGACGGCAGCTGGCTGACAATTTTAAACGGGCTGTGGGTGACGGTGCAAATTTCCGCGCTGTCACTCCTGCTCGGAACGTTGTTTGGTTCGTTGCTGTGTTTTTTTCGCGTTGGGAAGTTTAAGCCGCTAAAAATCGCCGCGCAGGTTTATATCTCGATAATTCGCGGCTCGCCGGTTTTAATGTTGCTCATGCTGTTATTTTACGGCGTCTTTGCTCGCACGGGCATAAGTCCTGTACTCGTGGCGGTTATAACTTTCTCAATGCACACGGCGGCGCACGTCGCAGAACTTTTGCGTTCGGCGTTAATGGCTTTGGATAAAGGACAAGTGGAGGCGGCGCGGACATTGGGCTTTTCAAAGTGGCAAGCGTTTAAACTCGTAACACTTCCACAACTCGCCCGCATTGCCAAACCCGTCTATCAATCTACCGTCGTAAATTTAATTCAATGGACGAGCGTCGTCGGCTACGTCACGATTACCGACTTAACCCGTGTCATTAATAATACCGCCTCGCGCACTATGCAACCGATGATTACGATTATTGGCGGCATGATAATTTATCTCGCGCTTAGTTATCTTGTCTACGGAATTTTCCACTTAACAGACAGGAGGCGAGCGCAATGAATTTCTTAGAGCTGAAATTAAAGTCTGAGTATCGTTCTTTTCGCGACAATATCATAGAAGATTTCTATAATCCCGTATTAGAACGAGCCGTGATTTATAAGCGTGCAGTCGGATTTTTTTCCTCCAACATACTTGCTTATTTAGTTGAAGGTATTTTAAAGTTGATAGAAAATGGCGGCTCTATTCAAATGATAACATCACCTAAATTATCTGTGGAAGACATGCGGGCGATTAACGACGGCTTTGAGCGGCGCGACAAAACTATTAAGGATTTGCCCGTTCGCGAAAAAATGTTTCAAGGAAATTTTGAAAATCGTCAACTGAATTTCTTGAGCAATTTAATAGCAATAGGGCGACTCGATTTTAAAATTGCAGTTCTTGAAACGGATAATGATTTAGGCATGTTCCATGAAAAATTTGGGCTTATGTGCGACGCGGCTGGCAACGTCATTGCTTTTTCGGGTTCGATGAATGAAACGGCTAATGCCTTCAAGAGTAATTACGAAGCAATTGATGTTTTCACATCGTGGACGCATGACGCTGAAAGAGTCAAGACTAAAGAGGCGACGTTTGATTCGCTTTGGAATAATCGCGAAAGCGGCGTGAAAGTTTTAGATTGTACTTTTGAAAACTCTCTACTTTCAGAACAAGTCGACGAATATGACGCGGAAAAAATATCAACGGTAATGTCTGAATCGTTTGAGCGAATAAATTTTATATTGGATAATCCTGGAAAAATGTTGGGTATTCCGAGCGGTTTTTTAGATTTGGACAAAGTATTAAATGGTTTTAAAAAATCGGACTTGATAATCTTGGCGGCGCGACCTTCTATGGGCAAGACAGCATTAGCATTGAACATAGCAACAAATGCGGCGAGCGCACACAGCGTTATGATATTCTCGTTGGAAATGAGTAAATTGCAACTGGGAATAAGATTGTTGAGTTCAGCTAGCAGAGTAAATAGCCATTATTTGAACACGGGAAATATTAATAACGACGATTTAATTAAGGTAATAAATGACCTAATCGAGCTTAGCAATCTGAAAATATACATAAACGACAAGAGTAACTTATCGCTAATGGAATTGCAGAAAAAAGCTCATCGTCTCAAGCGCAAGTACGGCTTAGACTTAATGGTTATTGATTACATGCAGTTGATACAAGCGAGCAAAGAATATCGCGGCAATCGAGTACAAGAAATGTCGGAAATCAGTCGTGGACTAAAAACTTTAGCGCGAGAATTGAACGTTCCAATATTGGCGTTAAGTCAGCTGTCACGTAATGTTGAAATGCGCCTTGAAAAAAAGCCGCAGTTGTCGGACTTACGCGAGAGCGGCTCAATCGAACAGGACGCCGATATTGTCATGTTCCTCTATCGTGACGAATATTATAATCCAGACGACACGAACAACGCTAATATTGCAGAGTTAATCATAGCTAAAAATCGCAATGGTCCGACGAAATCAATAAGGTTGCGTTTTGACAAGGAAATCACGCGCTTTGACAATTTAGCACTTGATTAAAGATAAAATTTATCGGAGGATTGTTAATGAGCATTATTGAAGTTCGCGGCTTAAAAAAGTCGTTTGGACAGTTGGAAGTTCTGCGCGGCGTAGATTTAGCGGTTGAAGCGGGCGAACGCATTGCGATTATCGGCGGCTCAGGTTGCGGCAAAAGCGTTTTTCTGCGTTGCTTAGAACTTTTGGAAACTCCGAATGCGGGAAAAATTTTTATTGACGGCGAAGAGATTACCGCGCCAAAAGTCGACATTGATAAAATTCGTCGCAAGCTCGGTATGGTTTGGCAAAAGTTTAATCTGTTCACGCATATGAACGTTATGGAAAATCTAACCGTCGCGCCGATAAAACTTTTGGGCATGACAACAGACGAAGCGCACAAAAAGGCAATGGAATTACTCGCGCAGGTCGGCTTAACTTCAAAGGCAGAAGTTTATCCCCAATTTTTATCTGGCGGGCAACAACAGCGTATCGCCATTTGTCGTAGCTTAATGATGAATCCAAAAGTAATTTTGTTCGACGAGCCGACAAGCGCACTTGATCCGACGATGGTTGGCGAAGTCCTTGCCGTTATTCGTATGCTCGCCAAAAAAGATTTAACCATGATAATCGTAACGCACGAGATGAATTTTGCTCGCGAAGTCGCCACGAGAATTTTATTTTTCGCTGACGGAGAAATTTACGAACAGGGCACGCCCAAAGAAATTTTTGATGCACCTAAACGCCCGAAGACGATAGCTTTTATTCACAAGCAAAAATATTTTTCCTACGAAATTTCCGAACGCAATTTTGACTTAATGGAAATGCAAGGCGGAATTCAGATGTTCGCGGAAAAATACGGCTTAAGTACTCGTCGAGCTAATCGCCTCCAGCTTTGTTGCGAGGAGCTGATTTACGAGATGATTGAAAACACTTGTAAAGGCGAAAATATTCTTCACATTACGATTGACGTGACTTATACCGAGATTGACAATAGCGTCGCGATAAAATTTACCTGCGCGGGCAAGCCGTATAATCCGCTTGATAAAGATTTTGACGACTTCGACGAGGAAAATTTAGGCGCGACGATTCTGCACAATCTATCGAAAAATTATTCTCACGAATATTCAGACGGCATTAATAAAATAAATTTCACAATGACATAAAAAATTTTGTCGATGATCTCTCGGACTTTAAAAGCTGAGAGATTTTTTGTTTGCTCTAAAATGCCGTTCAATGTTAACAACAGAAAAATTTTTTAAAGCTATGAAGTTAACTTGAAAAGTAGTTGCGCCTGTTGTATAATCGCGTTAAAAATTTTCAATCAATTTTACAAGGGGGAAACTTTGATGATTTACACCGTAACTTTTAATCCCGCGATTGACTACATTATCCGGCTTGACAAGCTGACGACGGGCGCGATTAACCGTGTGACTTATGAGCAGGTGCTTGGCGGCGGCAAAGGCGTCAACGTCTCAATCGTTCTCGGCAATCTCGACCACGAGTCGACAGCAACCGGATTTTTGGCGGGATTCACGGGCGATGAAATTGTTCGCCAGCTCCGTAACTTCAAAGCCGCTGATGATTTTGTAAAACTCGACGAGGGTTTCTCCCGCATTAACGTCAAAATTAAAGCTGACGTCGAAACCGAAATCAACGGGCAAGGTCCAAAAATCAGCGACGCTAAACGCGAAGAACTCTTCCAAAAACTCGAAAAGCTCGGCGAAGGCGATACGCTGATTCTTTCTGGCTCCATTCCCAATACGCTCCCCGATGACATGTATGAACAAACTCTAAGCAGGATTCAAGGCAAGGGAATTCGTTTCGTCGTAGACGCGGAAAAAGGACTTCTGCTTAAAGTTTTGAAATTCAATCCGTGGCTTATCAAACCCAACAATCACGAACTCGGCGATATGTTCGGCGTAAAACTCAAGACTGACGAGGAAATTGTTGAGCACGCCAAAAAACTCCAAGAGAAAGGCGCACGCAATGTTTTAATCTCAATGGCGGGCGACGGCGCAATTTTCGTTCCCGAAGGTGGCGAGACGTTCTTTAAATCCCCAGCTCCCAAAGGCAAGCTCGTCAATTCTGTTGGCGCGGGCGATTCAATGGTTGCTGGTTTCGTTGCTGGTTATATTGAAAGTAACGGTGATTATGAACGCGCTTTCAAAATGGGACTTTGCACAGGTTCGGCGTCTGCTTTCTCGGAAAATCTTGCTACTCGTCCCGAAGTCGAGGCTCTGCTGAAAACTATCTAACAACCTCCTTGCCCAAAAACGACAAAGGCGGTGTTTTCAATGGCAACTAAAATTACAAATTATATTTCTAAAAAATCCATTGCGCTGAACGTGCACCCGACCGATAAAAACGAAGCGATTGATATGTTAATCGATTTGCTTATGACGGCGGGTTCCATTAAGGATAAAGCACTCGTCAAGCGCGACGTTTTAAGGCGTGAAGCTCAAGGTTCCACAGGTTTAGCAAATGGCTTGGCGACTCCGCACGCGCAAAATAATGCAGTCAAGCGTCCGTCAATCTCGATAATCACAGTGCCCGAAGGTGTCGAATTCAATTCACTCGACAATAAACCTGCGCGGCTGTTGATGTTGTTCGCGGCACCCGAAAAAGCCGACGATACCGCAATGACAAACATGGGGCGGCTCGCAGTCTTGCTCATGGACGACGAGTTTAAAGAAAATCTTATCAAGGCGAAATCTCCCGCCGAAGTTATTAAGATTATCGACGACAAGGAAATAGCTCGCGCCAAGAGTGAAACTCCCGAACCTGACGTTTCAGCCAATACAAAAATTATCGCGGTCACGGCTTGTCCGACGGGTATTTCGTCTTCGTTTATGGCTCGCGAATCTCTTAAGCAATGCGCAGAAAAATTAGGCTTGAGTATTCGCGTTGAAGTTCACGGCGCGGCGGGCGTCTACCATTCGTTAACCGACGAGGAAATTAAAAATGCCGACGTTGTTATTATCGCGGCAAGCAAAAAAATTCCTATGAAGCGTTTCGACGGCAAACCTATGATTCAAACGGCGGTTGGCACTGGTATTCGCAAGCCCGAACAACTTTTTAAACGTATCAAAGAGGGACAAGCGCAACCCTTCCACGCCACAGAGGACGACGAAACTTTAGGCGAAAAACTATTCAACAAAATCAAAAGTATTTTCTCATGAATTAAAGTCGGCTCGGAAATTGGTATGTTTTTTCTCGGTTCAATCAAGGAGGATTGGTTAATATGATTAAACTGAATACCCCCCCCCCGAATCCATAACACGTAGGTATATCGCGCCACTTGTTCGGATTTTCGTTTTGGCGGCGTTCCTCGTCGCAACTGTGCAAAGCTCGGCTTTGGCAGATAAAAGGGACTTTACTATTGTCAATCATGCCGAAAAAGCCATTCATTACGTCTATTGCACTTCAAATAGCGATCCGAATTGGTCGACTGACATATTAGGAAAAGGTAAAGTCATAATGCCAGGCGGCTCTCAAGAGCTTTCTTTCGATTCCGTGAAGAAACCCGATCGCTACTGGGACGTGCGGATAGGTTTTTCTGACGGTTCATATTGGTACTGGCGAAAAATTGACCTTTACACTGTGTGGCGGATGACCATTTTCAAGAGAAATAGTAAGTATAGTGCTGAGTGGAATTGAAGAGAGATATGAACACGGTATGGTTTGTCGCAAACGAAAATACGAGCGGGCGCAAGATTCACGTCCAATGACAATTTCAACTGAAAATTTTCCGAGCCGATTTTAAACAAATTTATCTGATTGACGATTGAAAGGTACTTTCGACATGATTCAACATTTTCTACGGACGTTGCTTTTGATGGCGATTATATTTGGAGCGATGCAAAGTCCCGCGTTTGCCTACGACGTCAAATTCATCAATTATTCGGGATACAAGGTCAACAGTATTTGTATTTTTGACGGAAACACTTGGCACAAAGTCTGTGATTCTGTATATGACGGGAAAAGCACCTCGTTCTATTTTTCTAAAATCTCAAGTAGCGAAAGTCTTTGGGATATTCAAGTAAATTTTTCCAACGGAAAATCTGTTAATTTGCCGAGAATTGATTTATACACCTACAGAAAAGTGATTCTTTGTCAAAATGCCAACAGTTCATCAGGCTTCTGCTTGTATGTAGAAAAGTATTAAATTTTTATCGTAAACAATCGGTCTTTTTGTCCGATTAGTATAACCGTCGACTCTGGTCGGCGGGCAGAAATTATTCATCCATTTATTAGTAAGGAGAAGTGCACTATGAGAGTTACTGATCTGCTCAAAAATGCGAGCATCGATCTCGGTGCCAAAGTCAAGGATAAACCGGACGCAATATCGCATCTGGTTGACTTGATGGAAAAGGGCGGCAACCTCAAGAACAAAGCACAGTATTTAAAAGACGTGCAAGCTCGTGAGGCGTCCGGCACCACAGGTTTAGGCGACGGCATTGCAACGCCGCACGCCAAATCAGCGGGCGTTAAGGCTCCCGGTCTCGCCGCCATGACGATTCCCGAAGGTATTGACTTCGAGTCGATGGACGGCAACCCTGCGCGTTTGTTCTTTGCAATCGCGGCACCCGACGGCGGCAACGACGAACATTTAATGATTCTGTCGAAGCTCGCTACTATGGTTATGGATCCCGACTTCAAGGAAGCTTTGATTAAGGCGACAACCAAAGAAGAATTCTTGAAGATTATCGACGACAAAGAGGACGGCAAATTCCAAGCACCCGCTGATAGCGCAAACGCCGCGCCCGCTCCTGTTGCCGACCATATCCAAATTCTTGCTGTTACGGCTTGCCCGACGGGTATTGCTCATACGTTTATGGCGGCTGAATCTTTGGAACAACACGCTAAGAAACGCGGCATTTCCATTAAGGTTGAGACTAACGGTTCTGGCGGCGCGAAAAATGTTTTGACTGCTGACGAAATTGCCAAAGCTGACGGCATTATCGTTGCGGCGGATAAAAACGTTGCAATGGCTCGTTTCGACGGCAAGCACGTTGTCATTACCAAAGTTGCTGACGGTATCAACAAAGCTGACGAACTCATTGACAAGGCACTCGGAGGAAATGCCCCGATTTATCATGCTAAAGCGGGCGAATCTGCAGGCGACTCTGGCGGCGGGGGCGGCGAAAACGAAAGTATTGGGCGTCAAGTTTACAAGCACTTAATGAACGGCGTCTCGCATATGTTGCCGTTCGTTATCGGCGGCGGTATCTTAATCGCGCTTGCATTCTTGGTCGACGGTTTCTCCGTTGACTTGAACAGCTTGCCCGCTGAAGAGCGTAGCAAATTCGGTTCGATAACTCCTGTTGCGGCAACCTTTATGGGCATTGGCGGCGCGTCATTCGGATTTATGTTGCCGGTTCTCGCAGGTTTTATTTCTATGTCAATCGCTGACCGCCCTGGCTTAGCGGCTGGATTTGTCGGCGGTGCACTTAGTGCTTCCAATGGCTCTGGTTTCTTAGGCGCATTGCTCGCAGGCTTCCTCGCAGGCTTTATCGTCAACTGGCTCAAAAAAGCTCTTAGTTTCCTGCCGCCCTCGTTGGAAGGTACCAAACCGATTCTCTTCTATCCGTTGCTCGGCGTTTTGATTATCGGTCTTATCTGCAACTTTGTAATTGGTCCGCCTGTCTCCGGTATTAACGAGGCACTTAAAGATACTCTTGCCAACATGGATCCCAATGCTAAACTCGTTATGGGCGCGGTTATCGGCGGCATGATGGCTGTTGATATGGGCGGTCCTTTGAACAAGGCGGCTTACGTTACCGGCGTTGGTCTTTTGGCTGACGGCAACTATTACGTTATCGCGGCGGCTATGGCTGGCGGCATGGTTCCCCCGATTGCCATTGCGCTTGCAACTATTTTCTTTAAGAACAAATTCACCAAGAACGAACAGAAAACTACTGCTACGAATATCATAATGGGCTTATCGTTTATCACAGAAGGCGCAATTCCGTTTGCGGCTGGTGACCCGCTCCACGTTATACCCGCTTGCGTTGTCGGTTCGGCTATCGCGGGCGCAGGCGTTATGGCTTTCGGTTGCACGCTTATGGCTCCTCACGGCGGTATTTTCGTTGTCCCGACTATCGGCAACCCGTTGATGTATCTAGCTTCCATTATTGTTGGCGCGATTGTCGGTTGCGTAATTCTCGGCTTTATCCGTAAACCCAGACCACAAGATTGATAAAATAATTTCCGCATAAAAAACGGCGGCAGGCTCTAAAGCTTGTCGCCAAATTTTTTTTACGGCGTGATTGTTGTCACATACAACGTTACTTTATTATGCTAAAATCCTTTAAATTCTCCGAGCGAAAACGTCTAAAGCTTATGCCATGACGTTTAGCCGGGGTGATGCGGGAAACTGCATCGCCTTCCCTGTTTGAAAAGGAGACGTCCACAGTAGTGCGCAAGTAATTTTACATTGAAGTTTCGGACTATCCTTTGCATACGCGGAGGGTAGTCCTTAAACTTTTATTGGAGGGATTCATCATGAAAAAATTTTTAGCGGCAATCTGCGCGGCGGGACTTTTGCTGACGGGTTGCGGCGGCGGTAGCGTCGAAAAAAATGTTGAGTTGCACGTTTCGGCGGCAGCAAGCTTAACCAATGCCATGAACGAACTCGCCGAACTTTACGCCAAAGACAATCCTAACGTCAAAATTATTTTTAACTTCGGCTCAAGCGGCGCACTTCAACAGGCTATTGAAAACGGCGGCGAAACCGATTTATTCTACTCCGCCGCGCAAAAGCAAATGAACGCACTCGAAGAAAAAGGAGAACTCGCTGACGGCACGCGCAAGAATTTACTCGAAAACGCCGTTGTCCTTATCGTCCCGAATGATTCAACTAAAGACATTATGAGTTATGAAGACGTGGCAACTGATAAAGTTCAAAAGATTGCTCTCGGTGAACCTAAAGGCGTTCCCGTCGGACAATATTCCGAAGAAATCTTTACTAATCTTAATATCTTAGATGTCGTTAAAGCTAAGGCGGTTTACGGCTCCGATGTCCGTCAAGTTCTTGCGTGGACTGAATCCGGCGAGGTTGATTGCGGTGTTGTTTACGCTACTGACGCCGCCATTTCCGATAAAGTCAAAGTCGTTTGCGCCGCGCCTGAAGGTTCTCACAAGCCCGTTATCTATCCTGCCGCCGCGATTAAATCTTCTAAAAATCTCGACGCCGCTAAAGCTTTCTTAGACTTCACGGGAACCGACGCCGCCGCTAAAGTTTTTGAAAAATACGGATTCAAGGTTGTTAAATGAACTTAGTCATCAACATTAGAAAAAAACTCCGCGACTTCGATTTGAATGTAGACTTTGCCGTTAACGATGAAATTTTCGCGTTGCTCGGCGCGAGTGGTTGCGGCAAGTCTATGACGCTTAAATGTATCGCGGGAATTGAAACGCCCGACGAAGGTAAAATTATCCTTAACGGACGAACTTTATATGATTCCGAAAATAAAATTAACCTGCCGCCTCAAGCTCGCCGCGCAGGTTATCTTTTTCAGAATTACGCGCTCTTCCCAAACATGACAGTAGCGCAAAATATCACGTTCGCCGCCGTCGGTGATAAAACCGCAACGCTTAGGCAAAATCTTGAACGTTTTCAACTTAACGGGCTGGAAAATGCCTATCCTAATCAACTTAGCGGCGGACAACAACAGCGCGTCGCCTTCGCCAGAGTTCTTGCCTCGCATGCCGAAATTCTTTTGCTTGATGAACCTTTCAGCGCGTTGGACAGTCACTTAAAATGGCAACTTGAACTTGAACTTGGTGACATTTTTAAGCACTACGGCGCGGCAGTTTTGGTTAGTCACGATCGCGGCGAAGTCTATCGTTTAGCGGATAAAATCGCCGTCATGCACTCCGGAGTTATCACGACGCTAGACACAAAAAAAGCCGTCTTTGCTCACCCGACGACATTAGCCGCAACTGTATTGACCGGTTGTAAAAATATTTCGCCCGCCCGCAAAATCGCCGATAATAAACTTTACGCCGAAGATTGGCAACTTGAACTGACTGCTCCCGACGTTCCCGACCGCTTGAAATTTATCGGCATTCGTTCGCACGATTTGCAACTTGTTAACGCGGAAATAAATTCTTTTCCCATGCACGCCGACCGCATTATTGAGGATACTTTTGCGTTTATCGTCATGGCTCGCGCCGAAGGTAAACCTTTACGCTTAGAGCTTGATAAATCTCGTCGTTGTGCTCAAGATTTCTACGTACATTTCCCGCCCGATAAAATTATTTTGCTGGAGAATTAGTATGGAACTTAGCCCGCTTATTATCACATTTAAAACCTCCGCGCTCGCCACCGTCGTAACGTTTTTTGTCGGCATTGCGCTGGCTTATTTCGTCGTAAATCTAAAACACGGTAAAACTTTCGTTGACGCGGTGATTATGTTGCCAATGGTTTTGCCGCCAACCGTCGTAGGATTTTTCTTATTGCTCGCGCTAGGTAAACGCTCGCCAATCGGACAATTCCTCCTGCAGTTCGATATTAATTTTGTCTTCACGTTTAAGGCGGCAGTTATCGCGGCGGTAGTTGTTTCGTTGCCGTTAATGTATCGTACGACGCGCGGTGCATTTGAACAGCTCGACCAAAATATAATCAACGCCGCTAGAACGCTCGGTATTTCTAACTGGAATATTTTTTGGCACATACTAATTCCCAATACTAAGCAGGGAATTTTGGCGGGGCTAGTGTTGAGTTTTACTCGTGCTATGGGCGAATTCGGCGCGACGATTATGTTTGCTGGCAACGTGCCTGGCAAAACTCAAACTATGTCAACCGCCATTTATGCCGCCGTTCAAGCTAACGATTACGACCTCGCTTTTAAGTGGGCGGTGTTGCTTGCCGCGATGTCGTTGTTATTTATTTTTGCTATGAATTTGTTCAGCCGTCCGCGTTAATCGTGTGCGCGAACGCTGAAGAGTTAGATAACCTTTTTGAAAACAAAGATCAACAAAAGAGTAAGTATCATTGACATTAAGATTACCGTTTGATATAAATTATTTAGAAGGTTGATGCGTATGATAAACGCTGACAAATACAAGAAATTATTGACGCAAATCACGGAGCTTGAAAAAAATAGCGTCAATTATTTCGATGTCGAAAAAATTTTTCCTTATTGATTCTAACAATTTATCCAAAATTCGTCCCCGACTTTATGGCTACTCAAGCAGGATTTGAATGGTTGCCGGGGTATCTATCTTTTCCGTCATGGCGATTATTTCGCGTTGAGTAATTCTTTTTTCCGTTTGCTCGACCACATTAAGTTTAAATATCCGTTGACTGTTAACAGAGATATTACACAGTATTAAAAATGCAGATTCTATAGACATTCCACAATACTTTTATTTTGTAGTAAATAGCAGGCATCAATTTGGAAAGAGTGTACTTTACAATTATTTACGCAATGCTTTTACGTTTTCTACTGCGATTGACCCTGAATTGTGCACTTTGAAACTTAATTGTTTTGAATGTCCAGATTATAATTTGCTCATTGCGTTAATTTTTACTCGCTATGCACCAGATTCGTTAACGTTCCCTTTTAATAGTAATCGTTCCATTGCGCCCGAAACAATTGAGTATGCAAAAAAAAGATTCCAGCAAAACTTATAGTTTGTTTAACAGCTACTTTGACGAGGAATTTTATCGTTATGCGGCGTATTTTTATGATACTCATCTTTTGAGCGTCTTCGTCTTTTATATACGGTTGTAGGTGTTACGAAAGTTTTGGAAGATGTGGAAATTAGCCAGCGCAATTATCCACCGTATCAAGATATGAAACGTTTCCTCGAACAGGAATATGTACGTAAAAGCCGGCGAAGAAATTAAGATACAAGTTGAATGGCTCCCCACAGGGGCGACATTAAATTTAATAGGCACCTTTTCCGGTAAAGACGGCTTTGACAGTTTTAAAAAGATACATTAAATCAATCCAAACCGACCAGTTGCGTACGTACCAAGTATCCATAGCGACGCGCTCCGGATAAGTCGTGTCGCTCCTGCCGCTGACTTGCCACATGCCCGTTATCCCCGGCAAAACCATGTAATATTCGCGAATATTTTTACCGTAGCGCGGAACTTCGGCTTGAACAATCGGGCGCGGACCAACTAAACTCATTTCGCCGCGAATAACATTCCAAAGTTGCGGCAATTCGTCCAAACTCTTCCGACGCAAAAAATTTCCAAGTTTCGTAACACGCGGATCATTTGTAAGTTTAAAAGTTTCGTTCCATTCTCGTTGAGCCTCCGGGTTTTCAGCGAGATATTTTTTTAACTTAGCCTCAGCATCGGGCACCATAGTTTGAAATTTATAGCACGGAAATTTTTTTCCCGCCGCGCCAACTCGTTTGTGAGCAAAAATTATTCGTCCGCGGTTGTCAATTCCAACGGCAATCGCAATCGCCAACAAGAAAGGCGAAATCATCAGCCCGCCGATAATCGTCAACGTTAGGTCGAAAATTCTTTTGAAAACTCGATTATACGGGCGTGAAAGATTGTTGCGCAGATTGAGCATTAAAATTTTTTCGCTGAATAAAATTGCTGGCTCCACACTCGACATTGGCGTTCCAATTAAATCTGGCACGAACGAAATATTTTTGACGTGCGGTTGAATTTCGCTGATTAGGGCTTGAAGTTTTTCCTTACTTAAACCTGGCGCGGCTATCACGACGGTTTTAACCTGCGCGGCTCTGATTATTCGCCTTGCCTCGTCGAAGCCGCCCAATATCGGAAAATTTTTCGGTAAAGTCTCGGAAATTGGGTGGTCGTCAATCAGTCCAACTATTTTGTAGCGATAACCTAAATCCTCCTGCCAAAATTTTATCAACTTCTCCGCTGTCAATCCCGCACCAATTAAAATTATCGGCTCACAAAATAAATTTCGCCGCTTGAGAAATTTTAACACGCCGTATCGAATCAAGCAGACATTTACCAAAACGAACAGCCCGAATAAAATTATGAACAGCCGCGATGATTGATTACTCGCCTTGAGGAAGTAAATTAAAATTATTGACGCTATCCAGCCCGCGAAGACCGATTGAAAAATATCGCGCATGGTGTCGACGACCGGTTTCATTTGTCGATAGGAGCGCGATTGTCCTAAGAAAATTAAAAATAGCAACGGCACCCAACCATAAATGTAAGCGTCGCCGTAAAGATAAGTTACACGGTTCCAAAAATCGGCGAGGTCGCGCAAAATAAATGCAAGGTGTTCACTTAAGACAACGCCCGCATAATCGAATAATAAAAATAAAATCGGCGGCGCAAATGTGCTTAGTGTCGTCGAATTTTTTTTAGTAGCAGACATAATATTTTCTCTTACTCAATCTAAAAGATGATCTTCGTAGACGCCGCGCAGTTCGGTCAAGTTTTCGGTGTTCAAATCTTTGTGCAGCGTCCACGCCTCTAAATTCATTTCCATAGTTTCGCGGTCGGCGGCGGTATATTTTTTCCACGTCGGAATTAAATCGTTGTTCGGATTGCCGCTCGCCGCAAACGAACACCACGCCGCTTGTATCTGCTTAACTAATTTTGCATCGGGATTCGGCTCAAGTTCCTTGTTCGGGTTGTTGAAGACAAACGGCAAATCAATCGCGTGGCACGAGCCAAAACCTTCAATGGGCGATTCTTGGCTGAACAAATAAAAATAAACGTCATCGAACGCCGATTGATATTCCGCCGCCAGCTCATGTCCAACGCGCCAATCTAACTGGTTGGCGAACTCCACATAACGTTTAATATCTTCAAACTCCAAATGATTTTGCTCCCACGATTGATAAAGTTCCTTAGCCGTTAAAAATTCGCCTTCGTATAAAATCGGCGTAAGTATTGCATGGTATTGTTGCAGTTCTTCCAAAATCCCCTCAAAGTAAAACGCCCAATAAAGATATTCAGCCGCAGTCGTGCCCGTCAAAAGTTTAATGTCGCGTGCTACACCGTCTTTTAAATCTCGGAGCGGGTGCAAAGGCAAATATTTTCCGTCGCACGTCGGGAAGTAGTCAACCTCCGTCTCAAGCTCGCGTTTCTCTGTAAATTTTACGTAAGTCGCGTTGAGTTTTTTGGCGGGCATTTTCATAAGCTCTGACATACTTTTATAGCCACCAAAGTTCATGAACTCTTCGGCAAGTTTCGACGACTTTTCGTGCACATGGTAAAAAGCCAAATGCCCCGACTGCGCGATAACCTTATTGAACAATCCCTGCGCGGCGGGTGTGACCATTAGTAACATAGTTGAAATTGAGCCGGCACTTTCGCCAAAAATCGTCACGTTGTCAGGGTCGCCGCCAAATTCGGAAATATTTTCTTTAATCCACTTCAACGCCGCAACTTGATCTTTAATGCCAAGATACCCCGTGTCCTCGAACGCCGAATCAATAACAGAAAAATTCATGAAGCCAAAAATGTTAAGCCGATAATTAATCGTAACAATAATGACGTCGTGACTTGCCGCGAGATTTGCGCCGTTATAAAGCGGGTCGCCACTGCCACCGTTGACAAAGCCGCCACCAGGAATGAAAATCATAACAGGTTGATTTTTTTTTGAACTACGCCGCCAAATGTTTAACGTCAAACAATCTTCACTTTGTTTAAGCATGGAGGCAGGCTCGACGGGGTCGCGGTCTTGCAAGGGCGAAAAGCCGAATTTTTTTGCGTTGAACTCTTTATTGCTCGGCTCCAAAGGTTCGGGCGCGTGCCAACGTAAATTCCCGACGGGCGGTTTAGCGTAGGGAATTCCAAGCCACGTTTGAACGCCGCGTTTATCGACAAAACCATTGTAAATTCCGTAGCGCGTCCGAATTCGGCAAGGTTCAGCGGCGTGAACATCTTTAATCAAGAAATTCGTCGCAGTAAGTGCAAGTGCGGCGGCTGAAGTTTTCTTTATAAAATCTCTGCGTGAAAATTTTTCATCAAACAAAGTGAATCTTCCCTTCTGAAAAGTTTTGACTGAATTTTAAATCAAAATCTCCCAAAAGTCTACGCCGGATTTCTCGCCAATCGTTGTTGACAATTCAATTATTGGCTAAAAAATTCCTGATATTATCCTTTAAATTCTCTTGAACGGCGATTGCCGCCTCAAATATCGTCAATTCTGCCGTTGATTCGCCTGATGTTTGCATGGACAGCGGCACGCCGTTTGTATCTAAAATAATTTCCTCCAACGTGACGAATTTTTCTCCAGATTGCGCGTCACGTATTTTTTTTGCGCGAAGTATACGAATCAGCACGTATTTACAGCCAAAATTTTTACTCGCCGCGACAAATTCATCAAAATCTTCGTCCAAAATTTTTTTCTCGTTTATTTTGACGCTCTGAACCGGTGCGAACGTCAAATTGCTGAAATTATTCCTTAAACTATCGTCAAGCGCGTTCAAAATAATTTTTTCGTCGTCGGAGTGAAAATCGCCCTTAACTAAATGAATCGGCGCAACATAAATCGGCGTAGCAATTTTATTTTGCGTTTCGTAGCGCAAAGTGCCGCCAGACGATAAATAATCGCGAATTGTGCAATCCAAATACACCGCCATTTTATGTTCCATATGTTCACTACTCGAATTCTGCCGATATTCCAAAGTTTTGCCAAATTGAACGTATCCGAGTGCCCGTAAAGACTTTTTTACGACATCGCCGCGCATAACCACGCGAGTTAATTCGATTTTATCGGAATAATTCTTTGCAAGTTCGCGAGAACCGACCGCCGGCGCACCAAACGTTATAACTTTTAAATTTTTAGTTGAAAATCCTGAATCAGCAAGCCGAATAGCCACAATCGTCGCCACTGAACCGCCTAAACTATGTCCAGTCAAGTAAATTATTTCGTTCGGATTATTTTCAACGGAATTTTTAAGCCGTTCAGCCAATCCGTCGCTTAAAACTAAGTCGGCATAATCGCGAAAGCCTCTGTGCACGAAAATTTTATCGCGAATATTTTTTTCATAAGGATTAAGCGTAAAATTATCATTCAAATGCACTCGACCGACGCGGAAATTGACTTCAACGTCTTTTAAATTCTCCGTACCGGCGATTGCGAGCACTTTTATATTATTTTTACTTACTAAATACGCCCTTGCATATGCGCGATTATTTTTTTGAGTAATTTTTTCAATCGTCCAGCCGCGTTCGTTTAACATTGAGCGCATAAGATAACTTTCGTCGTCGGAATAGGCTCCCATTGAACAAATCGCGCAGACGAGCCTAATTTCGGCAGTTTCAAGTTCATTTTCCGCTGAAACTTTTGGCATATTCATAAAAAAAATCAGCACCGCTAAAAAGCAATGCATAATTAATAAATTTTTCATTTTCAACACCTAATTTTTAGTTAAATTGTTCTTCGACGACCTCGACGCCGTGTTTAATGCAATCCGGACACGAGCAAAGCATTTTTCCGGTATCGACGCCCTTAATTTCGCGGCAAATTATCGCGCCGCTCTTTTCGCGGAAACTATTCAGCATAGCTTTGGAAATTTTCATCGTTGACGGCTTAGATTTCGGCGAAATTAAATTGCCAGTGCTGTTTTTCAATCCCGCGATAAGCAAACCGCCCGTCAATGCGCCGCAAACGCCGTCCATAGTGCCCATACCCGCGCCAAAACCTTCCGTTGCCTTAAATAAAACGTCATTAGGCACGTCAACCAAGTCCGCGCAGGCGACAGCCACCGATTGCGAACAACTAAAGCCCTTACGGTGAAGCTCATCTGCTAATTTTACTCTCTCGCTCATGTTAAACTCTCCTTTTCATGCAAAAAAGCTTTTTATCTTATCAATAATCAATCGGAAGAAAGATTTTTGCTCAACATCAACCGTTGTGACGACATTAACGGACGCCGCCTCCGTTCCGTCGGGTAAAACAACGCGAATTTTGCCAATAGTCTCGCCAGAAGTTATCGGAGCGGTTAAAGCGTCGGGCAAATCGTAAATAATGTCATATGCGTTGTCGTCGCCCTCGAAAACCGGCATAATAATTTCGCCAGCGGTTTTAACTTGCATAGATTTACGCCGACCGGAGATAATTGGCAAAGTTTTAACGATTTCGCCCTCCTTAATCAAACTTTGCGACGAAACGCGGCTAAAACCGTAATCAAGCAGGAAAATTGAATCATTCCATATATAAAGGCTGTCCAAAACGACCGCAATTAGTTGAACGCCGTTTTGTTTAGCGGAAGTGACAAGACAACGCCCCGCCGCGTCAGTGTAGCCGGTTTTAATGCCATTTGCGCCGCGATATAGCCACAACATTTGATTTTCGTTGCGTAAAAGTTTAGTTTCATCGTGAATCCAGTTAAAAGAAATCTCTTTGGTTGAGCAAATTTCCTCGAAATGCGGAATTGTGAAGCCGTGAGCCGCCATAATTGCCAAATCGCGTGCTGTTGTGTAGTGATTTGAGTCTGGTAAGCCGTTTGCATTGGTGAAATTGGTATTAACTGCGCCAAATTCGTGAGCATAGGCAGTCATTTTAGCGGCGAAGTCAGGAACGGTGCCTCCGCAGTGTTCAGCAATGGCAATCGCGCCGTCATTACCGGAAATCAACATCATTCCGTATAAAAGTTCGCCGAGAGGAATTTTTTCGCCGACATCGAGCCACAAAGTCGAACCTTCAGCGTTATATGCGCCCGGACCGACGGTTACAATCTCATCAAGCTTATTATTTTTAAGCGCGGTGATTAATGTCATCATTTTAGTCGTACTTGCGGGGAACATTCGCTGATCTGGGTTGCGTTCGTAGAGAACATGACCAGTTGAAGCCTCAATCACGATAGCGGCGGTTGCAGTGACGTTAGGAAGGACATCATCGGGCGAAACTGGGCGCGTATTTTGAATTGGAGTGACAGAATAGCCAGGATTTAGCCCAGAATTCTCTGAAGTTAAAGTTTGTTGCATAGGACGAGCAATTTCACCGCGTGGAGCCGCGTCGAGCTGCATAAGTTCGGAAGCGGGCATTCTTCCTTCTGGAGCAGCCTCTGCGCCGACGAAAATCATTGCGATTACGGTTATCGTCGTCCAAAATCTTTTCAAGTTCAAGTTTATCTCTCCTTGCAAGGAAATTCCATTTGATTATAAATTTGTAGCGGCATAATGTCAAAAAAAATTGCTGTCGCCGTTAAGCAGACAGCTTGTAGAAAAATTATCGTCCGTGTTTAGCTAGTCGCTGTAAATATTTGCCGTAATCGTTTTTAAGCAATGGTTCAGCGAGTTTTAGCAGTTGATTTTCGTCGATATAGCCCATACGGTAGGCAATTTCCTCAATGCAGGAGATTTTTAAGCCTTGCCGCGTCTGAATTGTATGTACGAAGGAACCAGCTTGCAAAAGTGATTCGTGAGTGCCAGTATCGAGCCAAGCATAGCCGCGACGCATCTTTTCCACACGCAAATTGCCACGTTCCAAGTAAACTTTATTCACGTCGGTGATTTCGAGTTCGCCGCGAGCGGAAGGTTTAATAGATTTGGCAATATCGACAATATTTTTATCGTAAAAGTAAAGACCTGTGACGGCGTAATTTGAGCGGGGATTTTTAGGCTTTTCCTCTAAGCTAACGGCTTGCCCCGTTTCGCGATTGAATTCGACGACGCCATAATTTTGCGGATCGTTGACGTAATAAGCAAAAACAGTCGCGCCCTCGTCGTGTGAAGCCGCCCTTTGCACCAATTTAGCGAAATCCGAGCCGTAAAAAATGTTATCGCCCAAAACTAATGCGCAACCTTGCCCGTTGATAAACTCTTCGCCGATTAAAAATGCTTGTGCTAAACCTTCGGGCTTAGGTTGAACGGCGTATGAAATGTTCAAGCCGAGTTGCGAGCCGTTTTTAAGCAATTCTTGGAATAAATGACTGTCCTGCGGCGTCGTGATGATTAAAATATCGCGAATACCAGCCAACATCAGCGTGGACAGCGGATAATAAATCATTGGCTTATCGAAAACGGGCATAAGTTGCTTAGAAACGACTTCTGTTAGCGGATAAAGGCGCGTACCAGAGCCGCCCGCCAAAATTATCCCTTTGTTTACCATAATTTGACCTCCTTAACTGCGATTTTCCAACGCAACGAGTTTATCTGCGCCATAACGTTTACGCAAAGTGGGCTTTTCTATCTTGCCAGTGGCATTACGCGGAACATCGGCGAAAATTATTTTCTTCGGACGCTTATAACGCGGCAAATCGAGGCAGAAATTGTTAATTTCCTCTTCCGTGCATGTGACATTGGGTTGAAGTTCGATAATCGCGGCAGAAATTTCGCCAAGTCGCCTGTCAGGCAATCCGATAACCGCCACGTCTTTAATTTTCTCGAATTTGTGCAGGAAATCTTCAATCTGGACGGGATAAATATTCTCGCCGCCCATGACTATGACATCTTTTTTCCTGTCAACCAAAAAATAAAAGCCTTCCTCGTCTTGCATAGCCATATCGCCCGTAAAAAGCCAATCATCGTGCAAAACTTCAGCGGTAGCCTTCGGGTCGTTGTAATAACACGTCATAACGCCGGGACCTTTAACGCAAAGTTCGCCAACATCGCCGCGAATAACTTCAACGCCGAGTTCGTCAACGATTTTGCACTCCCAACGATAACCAGGCACGCCGATTGCGCCAACTTTAGAAATATTTTCCAATCCTAAGTGAACGCAACCAGGTCCGGTTGATTCGCTCAAGCCATAATTCGTGTCGTAGTCATGATTCGGGAAATATTTCTTCCAACGACGAATTAAACTCGGCGGAACGGGCTGTGCGCCTATGTGCATGAGCCGCCATTGGTCAAGTTTATAATCTTCAAGTTTAATGTCGCCTCTGTCGAGAGCGTCAACAATATCTTGCGCCCACGGCACTAAAAGCCAAACGATTGTGCATTTTTCCTTCGAAACCGCGTCCAAAATGATTTCCGGCTTCGTTCCCTTGAGTAAAACGGCTTTTGAACCCGCAACGAGGCTTCCCATCCAATGAAATTTCGCTCCGGTGTGATAAAGCGGCGGTATACATAAAAAATTGTCCTCGCGGCTGGTTAAATGATGTTTTTGCTCCATCTGCGCGGCTTGCGTCAAGCTCTGGTGCTTATGAAGTATCGCTTTAGGAAATCCAGTCGTCCCTGACGAAAAATATATCGCGCCGAAGTCGTCTTCAGTGATTCCGCCGACCATTGGCTTAAGACTTGAGCAATCATCAACCATTATGTGATAACTTTCCGCGAAACTGGGACAATTATCCCCGACATAAATCAATAAACGACCTTTGCTAAGGCGTTCGGCATTAGTTTCAATGCGTCCGATAAATTCCGGACCGAAAATTATTACATCGACTTCAGCAAGCTCCGCGCAGTACAAAATCTCCGCCGCATCGTAGCGAAAATTGAACGGAACAGCTATTGCTCCCGTTTTCAGCACCCCAAAATAAATCGGCAACCACTCAAGACAGTTGTACATCAAAATTGCGACCTTATCGCCCTTGCGAACGCCACGTTCAATTAAAAGATTCGCACAACGATTAGCCTTCTCGTCGAAAACGCGCCAAGTTATCTCTCTGCGATATGGCGCAAAAGAATTCGACTCAATCAAGCTAAATTCTTTCCAACTCATGCGCCGACCGTCGGCAACAGCGGGATTTAATTCCACAAGCGCAACTTCATCGCCATAAAGTGCCGCATTGCGCTCCAAATATTCCATTACGGGCAATTTTTTCCACCTCTGAATTTATAATATTTTTAATCGTAACACAGCACCTATCTTTTTGCAACCTAACTTAAACCTTTGCTTCCAATCGTGTAATTTTTGCCGTTTATATTAACCGAATCGCCTTTGCTAACGTCGTCGAGAATAATTTTGCCGCCGCCGCTGATTGTAAGTGTCAAGTCTCCATTTGTGAACTCTGACTTAGTGAAAGTTCCGCCTGTCGTCCCGTTCGTTGTTAAAATTTGCAAAATGTCTCCGCTCTGGTAATCAAAAATCGTATCGGTGCCGTCGCCAGGCTTATAAATGAACGTATCATTGCCTGCGCCGCCATAAAGTGAATCATTGCCGCCACCGCCCCAGAGTGTATCGTTGCCTTTACCGCCATAAAATAAATCCGCGCCGTCGCCACCATAAATTGAATCGTTACCTGCGCCGCCTTCGACTGTATTATTTTTTCCGTAGACGTAAAGAGTATCATTGCCGCCGCCCGCATTAACTGAATTGCTCGCTCCGCCGCCAATGCTGATTAAGTCCTTGCCCGCGCCAGTCGTTATCATATTTTCTTCGCCGTAATATAGCTGAACTTTATTTTTCCCGTCGCTAAGGTCAATTATGTTATTAAAATAACCGTTACTGCCGCCTTTGATGATGTCGTTTCCGGTGCCGCCCGTTATACTGTTGTGATAGTTGTATTTGCTCGTGAAGTTCAGCAGATTATTTCCTGCGCCCAAATCGATTAGGTGATGCGAGCCATTCATAACTTGTACAGTATCGTTGCCCGCACCCGCGCTGATTGTCGCGTATTGTCCGTAAACTTTTATGCTGTCCTTGCCCGCGCCCGTGATTACATTGGAGCCCTCAGCAGTTTGAACGGTGTCCGCGCCGCTCGTGCCGTTGTAAGTGTCATTTGAAGTAAGTCCGACAACTTTAACGCCTTTTTTGCCGTTAATAATTTGATGAACGCCCGTATCCGTCACAGTATAAACTTTACTCGCCAACTTGCCCAATTTTATCGCCTTTGAGGAACGACTTGCCGTTTCTAAAGTTGAATTCCCGCTTATGTAATAATTCCCGTTCTGGTTGAGATTTACTTTAGCGGTAATTTCTCCGAACGCATTTTGAGTAGCGGCTTGCTTAGCCAAATAGCGTAGGAACATATAGCCGCCCGCGTAACTGTCGTTTGTTTTAGTGGTACTGTTTTTTACGTTCAGAGAATTACTTAATCGAGTGGCATTATAAGCCACGCCGAAAATATCGGAGCCGCGAACGTCGTCAATGCCGTGCGTGAGTTCGGCTGAACCTTCTTTGATAAATATTGGCAAGCTGTTAAAGAAATTTATATTAGTCGCCATAACCGCATGTGTAAATTCGTGCGCCAAAGCTCTATCCAAATAAATCGCGCTGCTTTTGCTAGAGCTACCGTCCATGTTATCAGCTTTGATATTTTTATAGTAATCCATGTTGATACTTAGCATGAGCCGCGTTGCATATCCGTCGCTATCGTAGCGTTGCCAATTCCAAACAGTCGCCAGCGTGCTACTCTTGCCTTGCCCGTCGTAAAAATACAGCTCAATATCTTTAATCATTGCCGTCGACGAATTAAAACCTATACCGTAGCTTTCTTCGTTAAGTTTAAGGCAATCGGCACCCCACCACTTAAACAGACCCGCGATAATCGTTTTTTGGTCGTCTGTTAATTCGGCTAAAGTTTTTGATTCAATATTATTCGGATTGCCGTCGGTGTCGGAAGTTTCGCCGAGCAATTTAATCGTCAAACCGTTGCGCGTGAACGTCGTAGCATTAGGATACGTGCTTGATAAGTTCCCAACGTCGTTATTATTAACTTTAACTTTGCCCGTCTTGGAAGTGTCAACGGTGTCCAAATCGACCTCAACGCCGCTTGTATCGTTGTATTTTAAAGCAACGTTATTTATTGTCGCGCCGTTAATCCAATTATTGATAGTCACGCCGTTAACTTTGGCGTAGATTGCGTTGGAGGGAATGCGAATTTTTCTGCCGCTTGTTTTATCGGTTATGACGAGCAGATTATCTTCAACCTGCGCGAAACCAACTTTAAAAGTACCGTCGATTATCAAAGCGTCGCTAGCGTTCAAATCATTAAGCGTAATATCGTTGACATCTTTAGAAATTATTACGGTATCATTGCCCGCGCCCGTTGTAATCGTTGCGCCGCTTGCATTGGCAAAAATAATATCGTTACCCGCGTCTGCATTAATTGAATCTGCGCCGCCTGAAGTTATTGTATCAGCTTTTTTCGTAGCTTGAACAACCCAATCGCGGGAGCCGGTGTTGATAATCTGCGCGGCAGTCGTCGTTGCAGTGTAAGTGTTAATAAAAGTTTCGTTGATAATCGTTTTGGCAGTTTTAACGGTGTCGCCGCCTGCGTCGGATCCGGTTATCGCGCCGGTGTCAGTGTTACCGGTTTTGTCGCCGGAATTTGTAACTTTTCCGCTGGCGTTAACCCAATAGCGCGTCGGCAATTTAATACCGCAATATTTTTCGAGGAAGATATAAGCTTTGCGCTCCAAGAGGACTTGCTCGACGGTAATTTTCTTAGCGGCGTCATTGGTTGCACCGTTATAGAAAGCATTGCTCAACGCCTTAGCTTTAGAGTTATTAATTGCCAGCTGTTTTCTTTGGGCGGAGGTGAGCGCGGAAATTAATTTAGATTTGCCGAAAATTTCTTTGACGGCTTGTTTTTCGGCGGCAATTTGGTCAGTTTTCATAGCTTTTATAACGGCGTTAATATTAGCATAGCTAGAGCAAGCGCGGATTGCGGCATTTAACATATTTGTGCCTACGGAACTGGAATAAGCTAAACCGTGCGTGGCGAGTTTAGCCATAAAATTTTTGATAACATCTTGGGCATTCATAAAAACAACTCCTTTGGAAATGCTTTGGATATTTTAACAGGCTTTTCAGAGATTAGCAAAGCTGTTATAATTAATAAAAAAAAAGGGGGCTTTAAAATGAGTGGACAACTTTACGAATTGAAAGACCTGCGCGGGAAATTGTCGGAGCACGGCTATAAAATGACGCCGCAACGCAAAGAGATATTGAAAATATTTATTGAGCACAAGGGACATATGAGCGCGGAGGACGTTTATAAAATTCTTCGCGAGCAGGAATCGGAAATCGGTTTGGCGACGGTGTATCGGGCATTGGATTTGCTTAGCGAGCTTGGAATTTTGGTGCAAATTGATTTTGGCGACGGTTGCGCCCGCTATGAGCTGAACACCGCCGACCCGAAAATTCATCATCACCACCATTTAATTTGCCTCAAGTGCAAGAAAGTCATTGAGTTTGAAGAGGATTTGCTTGACGATTTGGAGGCGAATATCTCTGATAAATCCGGCTTCCAGATAGTTAATCACGAGGTAAAATTTTTCGGCTACTGTAGCGAGTGTCGTAATAATGAATAGCGATTACAGCAAAGTTATTGGCGACGTGTTGCGCAGTCTCAAAATCGACGCGACGGGCTTGGAAATATTTAATGAAGTCGTTGGCAAAAGAATTACTACGCGGCTAAAAGTTGCGATTGACGGTAGGGAATATTTTTTCAGGAAAAGCGGAATGATTCGTGCTGATGAAAGATTTGGCGCGGAAGTCAATCGTTTAGTCAAAAAAAATTTATATCAGCTGTTGACGACGAATTTAGGCTTAGACGATGTGCCCTATGGAATTTTGCACGGCGTGCGCCCTACGAAAATTATTCAGCGGTGGCTAAAGGAAGGTTATGGCGTCACAAGTCACGGCGTTATCGACCGCGATAAAATTTGCCGCCGAATTATTAAAGATTTCCTCACCGAGCGCGACAAGGCGGAACTTTTAACGGAGGTTGCTCTTCGCCAGTTGCCGATTATAAATGCCAGCGACGATAAAACTGTTAGCGTTTACGTCGGAATTCCGTTTTGCAAGACGCGCTGTTTATATTGTTCGTTCCCGTCGAATGTTTTGCCCGCTGAAAAAATTATCGACGAATTCATTGACGTTTTAAAGCGCGACATAGCGGCGGCGGCGAGCGCGATTAATCGTTACGGCTTGAAAGTGCAGACGATTTACATAGGCGGCGGAACTCCTAGCGCATTGCCGGAAAAATATTTTGCTGAAATGTTAGCGGCGGTTCATGAAAATTTTTACAGCGCGAGCGTCGAAGAATTTACCGTTGAGTGCGGACGCCCTGACACGTTGACAGCTGAAAAAATTTCTACGCTAAAAAATTTCAACGTGACACGAGTTAGCGTCAATCCGCAAAGTATGCACCAAAAAACGCTTGACTTAATCGGACGACAGCACACGGTAGAAGACGTAATGCGAGCTTTCAAAGATTTACGAGCGGCAAGCGATTGGCAAATAAACATGGATTTAATAGTTGGCTTGCCCGGCGAACGGCTTGCAGATTTTAAGGCGACATTGGAAAAAGTTTTAGAGCTTGCGCCCGACGACGTGACGATACACAGCTTAGCCATAAAGCGCGGTTCAAAGTTGCAAATGCGGCTTGCCGATGAGCTGAACACTTTGGCGGATTTTAATTTGCCGAGTGATTTAGAAGTTCGCAAAATGGCTGAACATGCGGCTAAAGTTCTGCGCGGCGAAAATTTTTATCCGTACTATTTATATCGGCAAGGCTACATGAGCGGGCAAATTGAAAATGTCGGCTGGTGCAAGCGCGGCGCGGAAGGGATTTATAACGTTCAGATAATGGGCGAGCAACAGACGATAATTGGCGTTGGGGCGGCGGCGTCAACTAAAGTTCCCGACGGCAATCGAATACAAACGGCGTTCAATGCAAAAGATTTAAAAACTTACCTGCAAGAATTAGAAAGATACACAGCGCGGCGGGAAGAAATATTAGCGCAAGTCTACGGAGGGAGGGAAAATTAATGGCATATGTGTCGCGCAATGAGATGATAGAAATATTTAGTGATACAGAGCTTTATTTAAAGACGGACGAAAATTTAAAGCAAGCGATTCACGATTCGATAAAGGGCACGAAATTTTACGCGGCAGAAGAATATCCGCCACTGCCTAAGCGACGCTTCAAGAATACGGCAATTTCTGTAGTCAAGCGGCGGTCATTAGACGCGGCGATTTCCATGCAGAGAAAATATTTGGAGTTAAGAATTGCGGTGCACAATTTCGCTTCGGCGACAAATCCTGGCGGCGGCGTTCGTCACGGTTCACGCGCTCAAGAGGAGGCAATCTGCCGTTGCACCACGCTTTATCCAGTGTTAAACGACAAAAAAAATTGGCAATGCTTTTACAATATCAATCGTGCTCGTGGCGATTCACTTCACGACGACGCCTGTATTTACACGCCCGAAATTATAATTTGCAAAAATGACACGGATAAACCTGCGCGGTTGTCGCGGGATAAATGGGAATTAGTTGACGTGATAACTATAGCCGCGCCGAATTTGCGCAATAAAAAAATCACTGACGAGGAACTTTTTGAGCTTCAAGAGCGGCGATTAAGGCATATGTTTACGGTTGTAGCTCATCACGGCGCGGAAATTTTTGTAACTGGAGCATTTGGTTGCGGCGCGTTCCAAAACAATCCGGAAGTGGTCGCGAACGCCTATAAAAAAATTTTGGCAGAATTTGACGGCTACTTTAAGGAAGTAGTCTTCGCGATTTACTGTCGTCAGCAGGAAATGCAAAATTTTAATACGTTCAAGCAAATCTTAGAATAATTTGCTCAACTTTACACCGAGAAGAGCCGCCGCCGTTGCCTTTAAAATGTCGCCTAATATGAACGGGAAAACTGCCATAGTTAACGCTTGCCATAAATTAATTTCGAGTAAAAGGATCATTGAGATTAGCCCGCCCACATAAGTTATCGGCATGGCGATTAGGATATTTGTTGCGACGTACCGTTTTAAATTTGGCGGCGAACCTTTAGCTAAGCTCATCAGCGGATAGGCAATTAACCAAGCAAAATAAAATCCGCCCGTCGGTCCGATAAGTCGGGATAAACTTTGTCCGCCGCCCAAAACCGGCAAGCCAACTGCGCCCAGCGCGATATAAACCAAAATCACGATAAAAGTTTGTTTAGGCGTTAACAGGTAAGCCGTCAAGCTCAACGCAAAAGTTAAAGCCGTGACCATGCCCGGCGTAAATGGCAACGGGAACGAGATATAAGCCGTCACACAACACAGCGCGACGCACATTGACATTTTTGTTAAAATTTTTGTTTGCATTAAGATTCCTCCTGTCAATGTGTCGATTATATAAAAGCCATTTGTAAACGTCAATTTTTTTATGTGTTAACTAAGTAAGGAGGTTTTAATATTGCTAACGAATGCACCAAGAGGTACCAAAGATATTTTGCCGAGTCAAGCGAGTAATTGGCAGTGGCTGGAAAATAAAATCCGTAAACTGTGCAGACTTTACGGTTACGAGGAGATAAGGACGCCGACCTTTGAACACACGGAACTTTTTCAACGCGGTATAGGCGAGGGCACTGACGTTGTTGATAAAGAAATGTACACGTTCACGGACAGAGGCGACCGCTCGATAACTTTGCGCCCCGAAAATACCGCGTCGGTTGTGCGTGCTTATCTGCAGAATAAACTTTATGCCAACACGGGACTGGTAAAACTTTTTTATATCGGTTCAATGTTCCGCTACGACAGACCGCAGGCGGGACGTTTACGCGAGTTTCATCAATTCGGCGTTGAGGCATTGGGCGAAAAAAATCCTGCCGTTGACGCGGAAATAATTTTATTGGCGTGGGATTTTTTAAAGGGCTTGGGATTGGACGACCTCAAATTAAAAATTAATACGGTAGGTTGTCCGGCATGCCGCCCGATTTTTAGACGCAAGCTCACGGAGTATTTTACGGAAGAAGCCGACGAATTATGCGGCGATTGTCGCCGACGGCTTGAAAAAAATCCGTTGAGAATTTTGGATTGCAAAATTGACGGCTTGAAAGATTTTATGGATGACGCGCCGAAGATTGAAACTTGCCTTTGCGACGAGTGCCGCGAGCATTTCAACGACGTAAAAAAATTCTTGACAGCGGCGGGCGTTGATTTCGTGATTGATAATCGTCTGGTGCGCGGATTGGACTATTACACTAAGACAGCTTTTGAAATTCAATACGCTCCGTTAGGTGCTCAATCGGCGGTTGCGGGCGGCGGTCGCTACGACGGTTTGATTCGCGAAATTGGCGGCACTGATACGCCTGCAGTAGGATTTGCGGCGGGGCTTGAAAGAATTTTGCTTGCATTGGAGTTGCAAGGCTTATTGCCCGCGCAGGACAAAAAAATAACCGCGTTCATGGTGGCGAGCGGTTCAGAGGCGGAAACTTACGCGTTTAATTTGTTGACGGACTTGCGGCGGAAAAATATTTCGGCGACAATGGATTTTGGTAAAAAGAGCATGAAAGCCCAAATGAAGTCGGCAGCAAAGTCCGGAGCAAAATTCGCGCTGATAATCGGCGATGACGAAGTTGCAACCTCAACTGTCACGATAAAAAATTTGGAGACCGCCGCGCAGGAAAAAGTTCCCGTTGCAGAAGTCCCCGATAAAGTCAGGGATTAACCGTATTTATTTTGATTAATTTTTAACAGTATGATAAAATTATCAGTAGTATAATCGGAAAAATTTTTATTGGGAGGTGAGCGGCGTTGATAGGTGAGGCTTTGCAAAGAGTGCCGCTCTTTAAAGATTTGTTGCCAGACGAGATTGAGAAATTTGTTAAGTTCACGGGAACGACGGTTAAGAGTTATCATCGTGGTGAAAGAATCTTGGAGGCATTTACGCCCAATGCAAATATCGGAGTGATTGTTAGCGGCGAGGCGCAACTTCTTGCTCTCGACAGGCTCGGCAATGAAACAGTCGGACATTCACTCGAAAGCGGCGCAATGTTCGGAACTATTTCGGCAATACTCGGTGAAGATTTAGTTGCCACGAGTGTTCAGCTTACAACCGACGCTATTATAATGTGGTTGCCCTATCGTTCACTGCTCATCGCTGGACCTAAGCTCGGACGTATGCACGGTATTGTTATGAAAAATTTATTAGAGTCATTCAGCCGCAAAAATGTTTTGATGATGCAAAAGGTTGAACTGCTAAGCCAAAAAACTTTGCGCGAACGAATGATTCTTTATCTGCTACAACGCGAACGCCGCCAAGAATCGGAACAGGTACGCGTGCCGGGGCGCGTTCAATTAGCTAAAGAATTGGAGTGCAACCGCTCGGCATTAACGCGGGAGATTTCGCAAATGCAAGCAGAAGGGATAGTTGAGTGTGGCGATAAATGGATGCGTCTCAATAAGGAAATGCTCCAGTGATTATTTTCGACGACGTGAGCTTGAGTTTTGGACGGCATGCACTGTTTAAAAATATTTCGTTGAATCTGCACGGCGGGCAAGTTATTGGAATCACGGGAGCTAACGGCGCGGGCAAGTCTACTTTTCTAAAACTTGCAGGAAAAATTATTCGTCCTGACAGCGGAGAAGTCAAATTGCCCGCCGCTAAAAACATTGCCGCTGTTTCGCCAGAAATGAAAATTTACGACAATTTGACAGCAGAGGAAAATTTATTTTTTTTCGCCAAACTTAGAGGTAAAACTTTATCTACGGAAAATATTTTTAAACTTGGCGGGCGCGTCGGTTTAGATTTTAAAACTTTTGGAAACGTCCGCGCAGAAAATTTTTCAACGGGCATGAGGCAACGATTAAAGTTTGCAATTCTTTTAAGCGTCGACGCAGATATTTGGCTCCTTGACGAACCGACCGCTAATCTTGACGACGACGGACGCGATAAATTTTTTAACGAAATTCAAGCCGCGAAGTCAAAAAAAATTATTTTGCTTGCTACGAACGATAACGCGGAGGAAAAAATTTGCGATGAAATTATTCAGCTCCCGCTTTGAACAAGTCACGGCTATCGTCCGAAAAGATTTTCTAATCGGCTTGCGGCGACGTGCGACTTTCGCGGCTATGATGATGTTCGCTTTAACAGCCGTAGCAAGTTTGAGTTTATCAACAGGCGGCGCATTCGTCGAACCAAAATTTTTAGCGGCGTTGTTGTGGGTTGTGATATTCTTTGCGGCAAGTGCAGGAATAGCAGGAACTTTCGACGACGAGGCAACAGCGGGAACTCTTCAAACTTTGAAACTTTATGCCGACGCACAAGCAATTCTTTTCGGCAAAATGATTTACGTTTTCTTATCGTTAACTGTGTTGACAATTTTTATCTTGCCGATATTTTTAATCCTATTTGATGTTGTCGTCGAGAGATTTTTTTTGCTACTCGCGACGATTTTTTTTGGACTAATTGGAATTGCGGCGGCGGGAACGTTGACGGCGGCTCTAACGACTTCAGCAACAGTCAGAGGCGGACTTTTCCCAATTTTACTCTTCCCGATAACTCTTCCAATTTTTTTGCCTGCAATATCTTTGACAGAAATTTCATTAACGGGCGATGCATTCGATATGAGTTCGCTCGTTATCATTGCAACATTCGATTTGATTTTGATAACGGCTTCGTCCATTTTATACGATTACCTTTAAGAAATACGAAACCGAGCGTAAAATTTTTTATTACTTCTACGTTAACGATGTAAATAAAATCCGCATGAAAATAACGCCGCCATAAATTTTGACAAAGGCAAGCCGCTTGAATATAATTGACACGCAAAAAAACTTCAGCACTAAGACTTAACAAATTTGCAAAGGGGTGGTGGCAATGGATTTCGGAATTAGTTCAGCGGGTGAATCGTGCGGCGTGTTTGGCATGTATGACCTCGACGGCGGCGACGTAGCAACTACAATTTATTACGGGCTTTATGCTCTGCAACATCGCGGGCAAGAAAGCGCAGGTATCGCGGTGACTGACACGGCAATTAGGCGCGATAAAGTTTTTTGCCACAAAGATTTAGGGCGTGTCAACGAAGTTTTCAACGCGGAAAATATCGCCGCGCTTGACGGCAACTTAGGCGTCGGACATGTGCGCTATTCGACGGCGGGCGCGTCCACTCCGGAAAATTCTCAACCGCTCGTCTTGGCTTACATTAAAGGTACGCTTATGCTTGCTCACAATGGAAATTTGGTTAATGCCCCGCGACTTAGGCGCGAACTTGCGGCGGGCGGCGCAATTTTCCAAACTACCATTGACACCGAAACCATTGCTTATCACATTGCCCGCGAACGTGTTAAAAGTCGTTCCGTTCAAGAGGCAACCGTCCGCGCATTAAAAAAAGTTCAAGGCTCGTATTCTTTAGTAATTGCAAGTCCAAGAAAATTAATCGGAGCGCGTGACCCGTGGGGTTTTCGCCCGCTGGTTATTGGCAAACTCGACAACGCTTATATCATAACTTCGGAGACATGTGCGCTGGAAACTATCGACGCAGAATTTATTCGCGACGTAGAGCCAGGCGAAGTCGTTACGATTTTTCACACCGGCAGGATTGAATCCAATATGGATCTCGCCCTGCCTAAAGAAAAATCTGCGCGGTGTGTCTTCGAGTATATTTATTTTTGCCGCCCCGATACAACTTTCGACGGAATGAGCGTAACACAATCGCGGATTATCGCCGGTAAACTTTTAGCACGTACTCACCCTGTTGAGGCTGATTTAGTCGTTGGCGTCCCTGAAAGCGGCAACATGGCGGCTGTCGGCTACTCTATGGAGTCGGGAATTCCCTACGGCATTGCTTTTACTAAAAATACTTACGTTGGCAGAACTTTTATTAAGCCGCAACAGTCCAGCCGTATGCAAAGTGTCAAAGTCAAGCTCAATGTCCTGCGTGATGTAGTTAAAGGCAAGCGCATTGTAATGATTGATGATTCGATAGTTCGCGGTACGACGAGCGGACAAATTATTTCAATGCTCAGGGAAGCGGGCGCGGCTGAAGTTCACATGCGCGTTTCAAGTCCGCCGTTTTGTCACCCGTGCTATTTTGGGATTGACATTCCAAACCGCGAGCAACTTATTGCGCACAATCGGAGCGTCGAGGAGATTTGTAAAATTCTTGGCGCAGATTCATTAGGCTATCTGCCGATTGAATGTCTTAGCGAGATGACGGGCGGGCGTCCGATTTGCACGGCGTGTTTCAGTGGTGATTATCCGATTGCTCCGCCGACGGAAGATATTCGCGGCGAGTATTTAAAATAAATTTTTGAGAGGAGATTTTTAAATGAGTTTTTTAGAATTGGCTAAGGCGCGTTATTCGTGCCGGAAGTTGACGAGCGAGGCGATTGAGCCGGAAAAAATCGAACGCATATTACAAGCGGCGATAGCGGCTCCTACTGCAAAGAATCTTCAACGCTACACAATTTGGGCAGTCAAATCGCCCGAAGCTTTCGACAAGCTTAAGCAGACGACCAATTACACGTTTGGTTCAGCATTGGCATTTGTCGTCGGCGCGAAAAAGGACGGAGCATTTGACCGCCCGTTCGATAACAAAAATTTCGCAGAAGTAGACGCGGCGATTGTCGCAACGCATTTAATGCTTGCCGTTCAAGACGAGGGACTTGGCACGACGTGGGTTGGTTATTTCGACGCGCCCAAAATGCAAGAACTTTTCCCCGAAATGCAAGGCTATGAATTAATTGCGATTTTCCCTGTGGGCTATCCTGCAGAGACAGCAAAGCCTTCCAATCGCCACGAAGACCGCCGCCCAATGTCTGAAGCCGTCGTCGAACTTTGAGCACGCAAAAAAATTTAGGCAAACTCGGCGAAGACTGCGCGGCAAAATTTCTTGAGGCGGCGGGTTATACAATCGTCGCGAGGAATTTTCGGATTCGTTCGGCGGAGATTGATATAATCGCACAAATTGATAACGTAATTGTTTTCGTCGAGGTCAAGGCGCGTTCAAATATTCGTCACGGCTTGCCGAGCGAGGCTGTTAATCTTCGTAAGCAGAAAAAAATTATCGAGGCGGCAGGCGTCTTCTTACAAGATGAAAAATTTTGCGATTATGCCTGCCGTTTTGACGTTGTAGAAATTTATCTGCGCGGCGAACGCGTCGAGGATATTAATCATATTGAAAATGCCTTTGAAGTCATAACAAATTTTTAAGAAAGGATGGAGTAAATGGAAAACGTTGTTAACTGGTTAAATAATTCCCCCCGGGCAACTTCTGCAATTTCTGTAGTTATCCCACTGTATAATGTGGAAAAATATGTTGGCGAATGTCTCGACAGTCTTCTAGCTCAGACGTTCCAAGATTTTGATGTTATCGTAGTAGATGATTGCTCAACAGATAAAAGCCGCGAAGTCGTCAAAAGCTATGAATCGAAATTTAAAGGGCGGCTCACTATTGCACAAACGGAAAAAAATTCTGGCGGGGCAGGTGAACCGCGTAATATCGGCATTGAACTTTCTACCGGCGAATATATATCTTTTATTGACCCCGATGATACAATTACGCCAACTGCACTTGAAGAAATGTATAAAGCGGCAAAAAAATTTAACGCGGACGTTGTTCACTGCGAAAAATGGTATGGTATTCCCGAAGAACATTATAACGACGCCGAATATAGGAAAAACGTAAAGCCTACTGTTCACCCGTCAGGAGAAAGAATTTTTACAACGCAACCTACACTTTTGACGAAAGACATTGAAGAGCGAGTTAAAGATTTCTGTCAAAAAAGGTGGCTAACGTGGAGCGTCTGCCTGCAAATGGTTCGCCGGGATTTTATGTTCGAAAATGAAATTCGATTTGCAGATATTTATGCCGAAGATATGATTTTTACTATGTGCGAAATTTGTTGCGCAAAAAATTATCTCGTTATGCCGAATACTTTTTATCTATATCGCTTAAGGAAAGATTCGTCAGTAAAAGATCACATAAATCTTGGTGTGACAGAAATAATTCACAAATACGCATTAACTTTAAAGAACGGAATAAATTATATCGACAAATTTTTAAGTACTAGTGAATTTTTTTCGCATAGACCCAATTTAAAATATGCTTTATTTAATGCCTTTATGAATGAAATTATATATTTACTCAAAAAGGTCTATGATGAATCTCCACCCTATAATGTTGACGAGCTCTTAAGAAAAGAATTAGGCGACGATAGCGCGTTTACGTCGTTTCTGTTTAACAATACCTATCGACTCCAATCAGCTACGAATCAAAAATGCATCACGGTTATTATTCCGATGTACAACGCTGAAAAATATATCGGGGAATGTCTTGACAGCCTCCTCGATCAGACTTTTCAAGATTTTGATGTTATCGCGGTTGATGATTGCTCAACCGATAATAGTATCCAAATCGTTAACAGTTACGGGACGCGCTTCAGCGGGCGGCTCAAACTTACAAAAACAGACAAAAATACTGGCAGTCCAGGAGAGCCGGGAAATATTGGCGTTGCCTTGTCGCGTGGCGAATATTTATTCATAATGGACAATGACGACACCATAACCCCCGACGCGCTCGAAAAACTTTACACTACCGCAAAAAAATTTGATGCCGACGTGGTTGCTTGCGATAAATATTATTGGGTGCCAGAAAAACATTGGAATGACGTCGAATTTAGAAAGAACCTCGAACCGCATGGCTATCAACAGGGCGGTCCTGTATCGGAACCGACTTTAATCCCTTTTAATATTCCTCAACGCGTGCAAGATTGTTACGATCGCAAATTCTTATGGGAACTGTGGACTAAATTAATTCGTCGCGATTTCCTGATAGAAAATGAAATCCATTTCACGAAAAATATTATTCAGGATTTTTTAGCGACTTGTTGCATGGCTTACACTGCAAAAAGATTTGTACGAGTGCCATATGCAGTTAATTTTTATCGTATACGTGAAAACTCTTTATATCATCAAAAGCGTGAACCCTTACAGCAATTAAAAACATACCTGAGTTCGTTAAAATTCGGCTTTAAGTATTTAGATGAATTTTTGAGCAAAAAAGAGTTCTTTCAACAAAATCCTGAAATCAAACGCATTGCCCTCAGCACCTATTTAAAGGAAATATGGGAACTGTATATACAAAAAATTTATCATGAAATTTCTGATCCTGATCGCAATAGAGTTTTAAAAGAGATATTCACTGATTCTGAACAAACGATTTTGATGGAATTCTTCTTATATGCGTTGTCAGATTTCTCAAAAATTGATACTCAAACGCAGATTATGCGTAAATTCAGCCGCTATTTTACTGGTAGAGTAGATTTCAAATTCTGGTCAGCAGAGGGCAATTTTGAACTTCTTTCCGTGTCCGATGATAAAGCTGAAGTTCTCAAACCTGATTGGTTCCAAAAGGATGGCGTCGGCTACGTAATTATGTCCTATGCGGGCAAAGTAGAATTCGTTGCCAAAGCCACTGCAAATGGTCGAGTTAGTTTTGAGTTTAGGGGAATATGGGTTCAAAACCCGGAAGATAAATCTAAATTAATTCCGTACTGGATAGACTATACCAGGCTGACGATAAACGGGCGGACAATATTCGATAAAATTACGCCCGCTTGGCATGATCAACCTTATGTTTACTTTATGGACGCCAAAGCCAACGAGGAAATTAAGGTTCAATTTGAATGGCTCCCGCATAGTGGCGATATTTTATCGATTAAACCGGTGGAAAAATTCTTGCCATATGTTACGGGCAGAGTGGACTTCAAATTCTGGTCAGCAGAGGACAATTTTGAACTTCTTTCCGTGTCCGACGATAACGCTGAAGTTCTCAAGCCCGATTGGTTCCAAAATGGCGGCGTTGGCTACGTAATTATGTCCTATGCGGGTAAAGTGGAATTCGTTGCCAAAGCCACTGCAAACGGTCGAGTTAGTTTTGAGTTTAGAGGAATGTGGGTTCAAGACCCTGATAATAACTCTAAATTAGTTCCTTATTGGATTGACTACACTAAGCTGACGATTAACGGCAAGTCAATAATTGACAAGATTACGCCCGCTTGGCATGATCAACCTTATGTTTACACTATGGACGCCAAAGCCAACGAGGAAATTAAGGTTCAATTTGAATGGCTCCCGCACAGAGCTGACAATTTGCTAGAGGCTCCCAAACTTATAGAAAAGCCGATTGTTGATAAATTCCCGCCCTATGTTAGTAGCAGAATGGACGTTAAACTGCAGTCGTCAAAAGGCGATTTCCAAATTCTTTCCATGTCGGATAATCAAGCTGAAGTTCGCAAACCTGCTTGGTTACAGAAGGGCGGAGTAGGCTATCAAATTCAGTCTTATGCAGGGAAAATGGAGTACGTTGCTAAAGCCACCGCAGACGGAAAAATTCAATTGAAGCTTATGGGATTAGATGTACGTGACCCAAAGGACAACTCTAAACGTATTCCCGCTTGGATTGATTACACGAAGTTGTTGATTAATGGCAAGCCGATAATTGACAAGCGTACACCCGCTTGGCACGATAAACCCTACAACCACAGCATGGACATAAAAGCCAACGAAGAAATTAAAGTTCAAGTGGAGTGGCTCCCGCATATTGCTGATATTGATAAAGCTTTTTCGACTGAAAGCAAAATTGATCAGAAGAAATTCGCCCCTATATCTATCACGGAAAATCTCACGGCAATTTCGGTTATTATTCCTATGTACAATGCCGAGAAATATATCGCTGAATGTTTGGATAGCCTTCTTGCGCAAACATTTAAAGATTTTGAAGTTATCATCGTCGACGATTGCTCAACTGATAACAGCGTAAAAATTGTCGAAAGCTACGTTGAAAAATTTGGCGGACGACTAAAACTGTATAATACAGATAAAAATTTTGGTAGTGGCGCGATTGCTAGGAACATTGGACTCAGCCATTCGAGCGGCGAATATGTTTATAACATGGATAACGACGATATGTTAACGAAGACAGCTCTGGAGGAGATGTACGAACTCGCAAAAAAATACGACGCTGATGTTGTTTATTGCGAAAAATATTTCATGTCGACGGGCGTAGGCGAAGAATTTATCAAAAATATTCATATTGCTGACACAGAAATGCAACCGCCACCTTTTGTCGACAAGCCAACACTTGAAACTGAAGATTTATCTGAACGTGTTAAAGGAATATTGAACTATAGATTTTGGGTTGTGCCTTGGGATAAATTAGTCAAGCGTAACCTACTACTAAAAAATGAGATATTTTTCCCAGGTTTAACGATTGGCGACGATGATATTTGGACTTACGGATTGATTTTTTCCGCTAAAAAGTTTTTACGTGTGCCGAACATAATATATACTCGCCGCATGAGAAATGATTCGATAACAGGGATTAAAAAGTCACCGCAACAAGCACTGAATTTTCATTTGAATCCCTTCCTGTTAGGTCTAAAGACTCTCGACAACTTTATGAGTAAGCATGAATTCTTCAAGACGAATCCGAAACAACGCTACGCTATTTTGGAAAGGTTCGTTAATGATACAATAACCGCGGGCTTTAACGATGCAGCACAACTTTCTGTGTTGGAAGTTTACGAGACGATAAAAGATGAATTCAGCGAACGGCTGGGGGATTATGATGTTCCGATTTCTGCGCTGTGCTCTGCTCTTTTTAAAGAGAAAAATACGTCGATAATCAGTAAATTCAGAAACCACATTACGGGCAGAGTGGATTTCAAATTCTGGTCAACAGAGGGCGATTTTGAACTGCTTTCTGTGTCCGATGATAAAGCGGAAGCCATAAAACCCGATTGGTTCCAAAATGGCGGCGTTGGCTATGTAATTATGTCCTACGCGGGCAAAGTGGAATTCGTCGCCAAAGCCACTGCAAACGGTCGAGTTAGTTTTGAATTTAGAGGAATGTGGGTTCAAGACCCTGAGGACAACTCTAAATTAGTTCCTTATTGGATTGACTACACTAAGCTGACGATTAACGGCAAAATAATATTCGACAAAATTACGCCAGCTTGGCATGATCAACCTTATGTCTACACTATGGACGCCAAAGCCAACGAGGAAATTAAGGTTCAATTTGAATGGTTACCGCACAGAGGCGACATTTTGCCTGCAATACCCGAACCTGTGGAGAAGCCGATTGCTGATAAATTCCCGCCCTATGTTAGTAGCAGAATGGACGTTAAACTACAGTCGGCAAAAGGCGATTTCCAAATTCTTTCCATGTCGGATAATCAAGCCGAAGTTCGCAAACCTGCCTGGTTACAGAAGGGCGGAGTCGGCTATCAAATTCAATCCTATGCAGGCAAAATGGATTTCATTGCCAAAGCAACTGCAGACGGAAAAATTCAGTTGAAGCTTATGGGATTAGATGTACGTGACCCCAAGGATAACTCTAAATTAATTCCTTATTGGATTGACTATACTAAGCTGACTGTTAACGACAAAATAATATTCGACAAAATTACGCCCGCTTGGCACGATAAAGCCTACAACCACAGCATAGACGTAAAAGCCAACGAGGAAGTTAAAATTCAAGTGGAATGGTTACCGCATAGAGAAAACATTTTACCGGATAAACCTGTGGAAAAGCCGCTCGTGGATAAATTCCTGCCCTATGTTAGTAGCAGAATGGACGTTAAATTACAGTCGACAGAGGGCGATTTCCAAATTCTTTCCATGTCGGATAATCAAGCCGAAGTTCGCAAACCTGCCTGGTTACAGAAGGGCGGGGTAGGCTATCAAATTCAATCCTATGCAGGCAAAATGGATTTCATTGCTAAAGCAACTGCAGACGGAAAAATTAATTTAGCTCTTATGGGATTAGATGTACGCGACCCTAAGGATAACTCTAAACGAATTCCCATTTGGATTGACTACACTAAGCTGACGATTAACAGCAAAACAATATTCGACAAAATTACGCCCGCTTGGCACGATAAAGCCTACAACCACAGCATAGACGTAAAAGCCAACGAGGAAGTTAAAATTCAAGTGGAATGGCTCCCGCACAGAAGCGATACGTAAGTTTAAGTTTTAAAGGAGGACTGATTAAATGGAACCCGTCATTCTGCCTTATAAGGGCAAGCAGCCGAAAATCGCTAAAGATGTTTTTGTTGCGCCGAGTGCCTCTGTTGTCGGCGACGTGGTGATTGGAGCAGGGGCAAGCATTTGGTTCGGTGTCACGGTTCGCGGTGATTTTCAGCCCGTAAGGATTGGCAACTACACGAACATTCAAGATAATTGTACCGTTCACGTTATGGGCGATACGCCGACCGAAATTGGCAACTACGTAACTGTTGGGCACAACGCGATTATTCATTGCCGCTCAATCGGCGACGACTGTTTAATCGGTATGGGCTCGATAATTCTCGGCTACTCGGAGATTGGCAACAATTGCATTATCGGCGCGGGTACAGTCATCACGCAATATAAAAAAATCCCGAATAATTCGCTTGTCTTCGGCAATCCCGCTAAGATTATGCGTGCCCTTCGCGAGGACGAGATTGTCGCGCTAAGGACTTCGGCTATGCATTATTACGAATGTGCTAAAGAATATGTCGTACATTTGGGCATGAGTGATTGGCTGGACAAGTAAAAAAAATTAAGCGTCAGGATTTTCTCCCGACGCTTTTTTTATTGCTTAACAAGCTTGAAGCCGCCGTCAATTTTTTCTATTCGCCGTTCGTGATAAAGATGTCCGACTGCCCGCTTAAACGCCGCTTTGCTGATTTTGAACACGGCTTGAATCTTTTCGGGCGCGGTCTTATCGTGGAAATTCATTGAGCCGCCATTTTTCTGCATGAACGCAAAAATTTTTTCGGCATCGCGTTCAAGGGCATTTTCTTTTATATCGCGTAGTGAAGCGTCAAGGCGTCCGTCCTCACGCAAAAAAGTTACTCGTGCCTCGACGACTTCGCCTATCCGCAATTCACGCGGCATTTCTTTTTTCGCAATGAAGACGATATAACGTTCCTCGCTGAAGACGAACGCGCCCGCCTCAATGATATTAAAAATTGCGCCCTTAACTTTATCGCCACGCTTGATATTTTCAGCAGGCTTGGAGGCGCGACGAATTTCATCGGAAACTTTCATGGACGCCGCAAGCCTGCCCGATTTATCGCTGTAAAGTTTAGCCCAAACAATCTCGCCAACTTTTGGACGCCCGCGCATTTCAGCGAACGGCATAAAAATTCCGCGCTCGGCTCCCACGTCAACAAAGGCTCCGTCTTTAGTCACATTGATAATTTCCAGACATGCAATTTGCCCTTCGCGCATTTTCGGAACTCTCATACTTGCCGTTAATCTTTTTTTAGGGTCGAGGTAAAGAAAAACTTTCACGACGTCGCCGATTTTAACTTCCGCCGTCTGTTGTGCTTTATGCAAAAGTATATCGTCGGAAGTTTTGCCCGTGCCCGCGTCGAGGAAAGCTCCCATATCGTTCATACGGACGACTTTAAGCGCGACAACCGTCATGGGCTTAAGCTGTAATTTATTCTTCATAGAGTTTAATTTTAGCCTCGCTCCAGAGCTGTTCAAGCGCGTAATATTGGCGGCTTTCTTCCTTAAAAATATGCGCAACTACGTCGCCATAATCTAACAGAATCCATTCGCCCTCGTGATAGCCCTCGCGGTGGCTGAAATGAATTCCTTCCTTGTCAAGCTCCTCTTCAATGTTGTCGGCAATCGCACGAACTTGAGTAGCCGTTTGCGCCGAACACACGACAAAATAATCCGTCGAGAACATTACGTTGCGCATGTCCATTGTTATGACTTCGCTAGCCTTTTTGTCGCTCGCCGCCTTGCAAATTTTCTTCGCCAATTCAAAAGTTTTCAAGTCACATACCTCCAAAAATTTTATTCGCCTATTGATTCGCTGTCTGCGTCGCCTTCGACTGACTGCGGAATTATATCACGTAACGGGAAAAGTTCACTCATTCGCACTTCGACTTCCGCGACGTTTGGAACCCATGCGCCGTCTACATTTTCCGAGCCTGGCAACATTAGCGTCGTTGGCGGGTCTGAACTCATTTTTCTTAACACGTTCGCTAAATGCGCCGAGTCAAAAATTTCCGCGCTGGTCTCCATTCTGTTGCGGAAAATATCGGCAATGGCTGGTAGCTTTGGTATAGTATCAAGTTGCAAAACTTTTGCATAGAGTGCCTTGATAAATTTCTGTTGCCGCTGAACTCGTCCCACATCGCCGAGTTTTTCGCCTTTATAACGCAAATATTTTTGAACTTCCTCGCCCGATAAGTGCTGATAGCCTTGCGGAATATGAATCGACAAGCCAGAAAATTCGTCGTCATAATCCATATTTTCTTCGACGTAAATATCTAGCCCGCCCAAAACGTTAATCAAATCTGCGAACGTCGTCATGTCGATAATTATATATTGATGAATCGGAACGCCCAAAAGTTTTGAAACTTCGCGGACGAGAATATTTGCGCCGCCCCAACTGTATAACGTGCCGATTTTGCCGGAATGACTGCGCGAAGTTATCCACGTGTCACGAGGTATGCCGATAATTCGGCTCTTGCCCGTGTCGTTTGAAAAGCTCAAAACCAAAATCGTATCAGCCTCTTGCCGTTCGCTGTCGTCCACGCCTAAGATTAAAATATTTGTGTAGCCTTCAAACTTCGGATCCGTTGAACCCATACGCGCCGTTCTGCGGTCGGTGTAGCCTTGATACATGTCTGCGAACTCATTATAAACGCGAACGCCCGCATTGTACACACTGTAGCCGACAAATAAAACTGCGGAACCAATCAAGCACAAAATTACCAACGCAAAAATCAGGCGGAAGGCTTTAATTCTGCGCCTACGCCGCATGCTTTTGCGTTTTTTTTCTATGTTGTCTTGCGTTTCGTTAGCCATAAGGTTCCGCTCATTTCTTATTTACATAGTAACAAATAATTTCGGGCGGCGACGGTGTCGGGGTGCACTAGAGAATTTTTTTGTACGACGAATATAATCGACTCGCTGAACGCCGTCAATAAAATTTCGTCAAGCTCGGCAGTCTCCGCAAGGGCGCGAAGTTTTTCTACGCCAGGATAATTTCTGTTAGGCTCAATCATATCCGCGAAGTAAATAATTTTATCGAGTTTAGTCATATCGGGTGCGCCGACTGTGTGCCGATAAATCGCTTGAGCAATCTCCGCATCGTCTACGCCGTAAATTTCCTTAATCATTTTTGCGCTTATGTAGGCATGTAGGAGCAATGGCATTGCCCGTTCGACCTCGCCGATTTTTATACCGCGAATTTTAGCCTGCGCGGGCAATTCCTCATTCTCAAATTCTCTGGCGCAATCGTGGAGCAACCCCGCAATGTAAGCTTTGGTTTCATCGACGCCGAATCTTTTTGCCAACTTGACTGCCGTATTTGCCACACCGATTGAATGCGCGAATCTGCTTTTCTTCAGCCTGCGTTGGAGTTCGCGTCGCATTTCGTCAATAGTCATAAATAATCTCCCGTTTGGCGGCTATATCATATACCCGCCTTAGTTTCCAATTTTATTTGAATCGCGTTTAACTTAATGCCATGTGAATAAATTATTTCGCCGTTCTTAGCCCAAGAAGTCCACTTGCCATCATACTTGTACACGCGGTAGAGAATATCGAATTTTTTTGCGCCCGTTTCGTCAAGCCAAATTTTAATGCCGTAAACTGATTTAGATTCGCCGGTCGTGCCTGCCATTTTAGGCGATAAAACTTCTTCCGACCAGCCTTCTTGCCCATTATAGTAAACCGAGTAATATACTTTGTAACCAGGTAAATTTATCTTTATCGCCTGAATATCATTTTTTCTAGTTAAGGGATTGCTGAGTTGATTCTCATTCTTCCAACCATCATTCCAACCTCTAACAGCGACATGCGTTTGATAACTAAGTTTCGGACGAAATTTATCCCAGTCAAATGAATCCATTCCGAAATCTTTTAATAAATCCTTGCGCCGCCGCAACTGTTCTATAAAGTCAGAGAGAATTGAACCATAACCCTCTACAAAATCTTGATTAAGATCGTTACCACTATCCAGCGAATACTTCATATATTGCAAAAAATTTGTGAAGTCCTCTTCTTCGTAGCCGTCAAATTTATCTCCAAAAAATCTTTTTAACTGCTCGCTAAGCATGTAATAAAACGGACCTATCAAAGAATTGCCACATATAGACAACGATGTATCGATATAAGTTGCATTTAAAGAGCGGAGTTCGTCTATAACCGGCTGATAAACTGTAAATCTATCAGGATTACGCGGAATGAAAATTGATTCGGTTTTGTCACAAAGGAATAACGAATTATGCGAGCAGGAGCCGAGCGTCGAGGCAAAGCTTTTGCAGTTTATTAAGAGATTGAGTTGTTCATCAAGCGTTAATCTTTCAGGACGAACAATTTCGTAACCTTTAGCTTTAAAATATTTTGCAAGCCGTTCCGCGCCAACCTGCGCTTTTACGTCGTGAAAGTAATAGATTTTTTTGCTTGAGGTCGGTGTACAATTTTTAAGCGCGAAGTCTCTTACACGATCAATCGACTCTTTATATTCCGCCGTAAATCCGCTTAGTGGAGAGAGTATATTAAATGATTCATCGGGAAGAATAATTTTTTCAAACTGTGTTGGTTGAGTTATCGGGCGAAGTTTTTCAATATCGACTCCTAAAATTTCAAGCAATCTACAGAAGTTTTTTTGTTGCTTAATATCACTCCAAGTTACAATGTAAACCAGTGGACAATTTTTAAACGATTTAAAGTATTCGCTGTTCAAGAACCACAAACGACGAAGATTATCAGTGATTACGTGCCCCCATACAGGCCAAGAAGTTCCTAGATAAATAACAGTTTTATTGCTACGTTGAACTGATTCGGCGGGAGGCGTATACTTTCCGCCGGTTTCGTAATGAATAAAACTTTCTTTTATATAGTCTCCATTTTTGTCGACAATGCCACCGTAGCCAAGAAATTTCTTTTTTCCGTCATCGCCAGTAGGGCTAGGCGGGAGAATCATACCGTGTTCAATGGTTCGGAAACTCAACTTTTTGTCAACAAAATATTTTCTATTAAAAACCGGAGATTTTTTAGCGGGTTCGGGATTGTAAAGATAATCCAAATTTGTCACAGATAAAGCTCCTCCCGCAAAATATATTCTTCGACGACTTCGGGTACGAGATATTTTATCGAACACCCGCGCCGAATTTTTTCGCGAATATCAGTTGAGGAAATTTCAAGTCCCGGCGTCATCACTCGGTGAATATATTCTTTAGCAGCCACGCCGATTGAATGCGCGAATCTGCTTTTCTTTAGCCAGCGTTGGAGTTCGCGCCGCATTTCGTCAATAGTCATAAATAATCTCCTATTTGGCGGCTTATCATGCATCCGCCTTAGTTTCCAATTTTATTTGAATCGCATTTAATTTAATTCCGTATGAATAAATCGCCTCGCCGTTCTTAGCCCAAGTTGTCCACGTATCGTCAAATTTATGCACGCGGTAGAGAATATCGAATTTCTTTGCGCCTGCCTCGTCAAGACGAATTCTGATGCCGTAAATAGGTTTGCTTTTGCCGGTCGTGCCCGCCATATCCGGCGATAAAACTTCTTCCGACCAGCCTTCTTCGGCATTGTAATAAACAGAGTAATATACTTTGTAAGGAGAGAAATTTATTTTAATCGCTTGAATGTCCCATTTTTGGTCGAGGGGATTGCTAATTTTATCCTCGTCCTTCCAACCATCGCTCCAACCTCTAGCAGCGACATGCGTTTGATAATTAAGTTTCGGCTGAAATGTTTTCCAGTCAAACGAATCCATTCCGAAATCTTCTAATAAATCCTTGCGCCGCCGCAACTGTTCTATAAAGTCAGAGAGAATTGAACCATATCCGGCTACAAAACTTTGATTAAGAACATAATTCTTATCCAGCGAATATTTTACATATTGCAAAAAAGTTTTAAAGTCTTCTTCTTCGTAGCCGTCAAATTTATCGCCAAAAAATCTCTTTAACTGCTCGCTAAGCATGTAATAAAACGGACCCAATGTATAATTGCCACATATAGACAACGATGTATCGACATAAGTTGCATTTAAAGAGCGGAGTTCGTCTATAACCGGCTGATAAACTGTAAATCTGTTGGGATTACGAGGAATGAAAATGGCTTCTGTTTTGTCACAAAGGAATAACGAATTATGCGAGCAGGAGCCAAGCGTCGAGGCAAAGCTTTCGCATTTTATCAAGAGATTGAGCTGTTCATCGAGAGGTAACTTTTCGGGCGAAACTATCTCGTAACCTTTAGATTTTAAATAATCTGCAAGCCGTTCTGCACCAATCTGCGCTCTTAAGCCGTGAAAGTAGTAAATTTTTTTGCTTGAGATTGGCGTATAATTTTTCAGCGCAAATTCTCTTAAGCGATCAATAGTCTCTTTATATTCCGCCGTAAATCCTTTTAGCGAAACAGTATCAAAGGATTCATCGGGAAGAATAATCTTTTCAAACTGTGTTGGTTGAGTTATTGGGCGAAGTTTTTCAACATCAACTCCTAAAATTTCAAGCAATCTACAGAAGTTTTTTTGTTGCTTAATATTACTCCCAGTTATAATGTAAACGAGTGGACAATTTTTAAACGATTTAAAGTATTCGCTATTCAAGAACCACAAACGACGAAGATTGTCAGTGATTACGTGTCCCCATACAGGCCAAGAAGTTCCTAGATAAATAACAGTTTCATTGCTACGTTGAATTGATTCGGAGGGCGGCGTATACTTTCCGCCGGTTTCGTAATGAATAAAACTTTCTTTTATATATTTTCCATTGTTATCGACAATGCCACCGTAGCCGAGGAATTTCTTTTTTCCGTCATCGTCAATAGGGCTAGGCGGAAGAATCATACCGTCTTCAATGGTTCGGAAACTCAACTTTTTGTCAACGAAATATTTTCTATTGAAAACCGGAGATTTTTTAGCGGGTTCGGGATTGTAAAGATAATTCAAATTTGTCACAGATAAAGCTCCTCCCGCAAAATATATTCTTCGACAACTTCGGGGACAAGATATTTTATCGAACGACCGCACCTAACTTTTTCGCGAATGTCGGTTGAGGAAATTTCAAGTCCTGGTGTAGTCACTCGGTGAATATGTTCCATTGCCGCCGCGCCGAAAAATTTTTCTACCGCTGAAAAGTTCACGTCCACGCCCTGCCGTGTCGTCGCTATGAAGTGACATTTAGCGACTAATTCTTTTGCCGCGTGCCACTTAGATAAATCCGCTAACGAATCTGCGCCGATTATAAAAAATAATTCCGTCGAGTGTCCAAAAGTTTTATGCAGTTCGTTCATCGTGTCAAGCGTGTAGGAAAGTCCCGTGCGCTTAAGTTCCATATCCGAGACGCGGAAGAATTTGTTTGATTGCGTCGCGAGGATTGTCATTTCTAAGCGGTGGCTTTCGTCCGTAACTTTTTTTCCGAGCTTATGGGGCGGGCGAGCGGCGGGGATAAATAAAATTTCGTCGAGTGAAAAATTTTCGCGAACAGCCTCCGCCGTTGCCAAATGTCCCAAATGTATTGGGTCAAAGGTTCCTCCCATTATTCCAATTTTCAAAGCGTTAATCTCCATAAAATTTTTTATAAAATTAAATCGCGGCGATAACGTTCAAATCGTCGAGTGACAAGACGCGTCCGCTGGATGCAACGTCACGTTGCCCGCCCATTATTCCAATTTTCAAGTTGCACACCTCCGAACAATCAGAAAAATTATAAGTGCCGTTGAAAAAATTATGCAACCTGCGCGGGCGTAATCTTTTAAGTCGTGGCGAGCTTTCGGCGTGCGTAAATAATTTCTAAGCGTGCGAAGATAGCCCATTAGCGAATTTGTCCATCGCCTTCGATTAAATATTTCATCGTCGTTAAAGCCTCAAGTCCCATAGGTCCGCGAGCGTGAAGTTTTTGCGTACTGATACCGATTTCCGCGCCAAATCCGAATTCAAAGCCGTCAGTGAACCGCGTCGAAGTGTTGACGTAAACATCAGCCGAATCAACCATAAGTTCAAATTTTTTGGCGTTGTTAGCGTCGCGAGTAATAATAGCGTCAGAATGTTGACTGCTGTATTTATTAATGTGCTCAATCGCGGCGTCCACGTCGTCAACAATTTTAACGGACAAAATCAAATCGTTGTATTCAGTCGTCCAATCTTCCTCGACAGCCTCTTTCATGTCGGGGAAAATTTTTCTGCTCGCCTCGTCGCCGCGCAGTTCAACTTTAGCCTCAATCAAAGCCGCCGCGACTTTTGGCAAAAATTCTTTCGCAATGTCTTTATGAATCAGCAAAGTTTCCATTGCATTGCAAACCGACGGGCGCGAGGTTTTTGCATTCATACAAATTTTAATAGCCATGTCAATATCGGCTGATTTATCAATAAACGTGTGACAAATGCCGGTGCCAGTTTCGATAACGGGAACGGTGCTGTGCTCAATGACGCGGGTAATCAAGCCGACGCCGCCACGCGGGATAATCACGTCGACGAGTTTGCGCAATCTGCACATGACAACAACGGCGTCGCGGTCAAGAATGCCGATAAACTCAATAGACTTTTCCGGCAAACCCTTTTCAACCGCCGCTTCGCGCATAATGTCGACGATTTTTTTATTGGTACGAACAGCCTCTGAACCGCCGCGCAGAAGGCAAGCATTGCCCGATTTAATGCAAAGCGCGATTGCGTCCGCCGTGACATTTGGGCGCGCCTCGTAAACGATACCGACGACGCCAAATGGAACGCGCACACGACGAATTTTTAAGCCATTCGGGCGCACAGTTTCAAAATCCAATTTGCCCAGCGGGTCAGGCAACTTTACAACTTGACGAATTCCCTCTGCCATGTCGTGAATTCTTTTGGGCGTCAAAATCAGTCTGTCAATCATGTTGAGCCGCGTAGCCCGTTCTTTAGCCGCCGCGACCTCTTTGGCGTTCGCCTCTAAAATTTCGTCTTGCCGTGTTTCCAAGTCCCACGCCATTGCTAAAAGTGCTGTGTTGCGAATTTCTTCAGGAATGCACGCCAATTTTCGCGACGCTTCTTTTGCCCGCCGCGCTTGTTTAGTTACGTGGTCTTTCATAAACATAACGATCCTTCCTTTGTTAAATTTTTACAATCAGATTGTTCAGCTTGAGAACGTTTACATAATCAAATTCGGTAGAAATTTTTTTGCAAAGCCTTATCCCGATATGAGCGGCGGGATCTTCCGGATTATTAATTTCCGCCCATTTTTTCGGGTCAAAAGGTCGGCAGTCGTCGCGCACTTCAATTAAAGCTTGATAATCAGATTGTTTAACTTCAAGACGTTTACATAATTGAAATCCTTAGAAATTTTTCTGCAAAGCCTTATCCCGATATGAGAGGCGGCATCTTCAGGATTATGAATCTTCGCCCATTTTTTCGGGTCAAACGGCCGGCAATCGTCGCGCAATCGAATTATAACTTGCTCGCCCTTTACGATAACTCGCACGTCGACGAAATGTTTCTTGCCGTCATCAAAGCCGTAATCAACGATATTGCCCGCCATCTCCTCGATACAAATTCCTGCAAACATACTACGCCGCCCGTCGATACCTTGCGTTTCGCAAAAAGTTTGAGTTCGTTCCGAAAGCCCCAAAACCTCCGCTTTGTTCGTGACGGTTATGTTGAGTTGCTTATCGTTGGCAACGTCGAAGTCTTCGGGCAACAGCAGATAATCTTCCAGCCGAAAAGTTATTCTTCCGCAATGTCGACACGTTATAAAAAATATAACAAGCAGAAACGCGACATAACTCAACGGGAAGGATAACCACAGTCCGTTTATTCCGAAATGTGGCGTCAAGAGTAAAGCTATCGGCACGACGAATCCGACATTGCCCGCGACTGTCAAATTGCTCACGAGTTTAAATCGTCCGCAAGCTTGATAATAATACGTAAAAATTATTCCGACTGCACACAGTGGCAAAAACGCTATCGCAAGTTGAAATCCCTCAAGCGTCATTTGATAACCCGTCGCGTCGTCGTGCGTGTAAAGGTCTGCGATTATCGGTGCGCCCAAAAATACAGCCGCCGTTATTATCAAGGAAATTATCAGCGAATATTTCAACGCGAGTTTCATCAGGCGCAGGATTGAATTTTTATCTTGTTCGCCGATTAAAATTCCGCCAATCATTTGCGTTGACGCGCCGAATGCTTTTGGGATTATTTCCAACAGTCCCGAAAAATTTTCAATCGCGGCATATGCGGCAACACCGACACCGCTTGCCAATGCAACCGACATTCTCGTAAAAAACTCAAGACGCAAAACCGCTGTGCCGCGTCCCAAAATCACGGGAAGTCCAATTAAAATCATTTGGCGAAAATGTTTTAAGCTCACGAATTCAGGCAGGAATTTAAAATTTGAATTTGCCTTGAGGAAGTGCAATAGCAGAACGCCCGCCGCAATCCAATAACTTATCGTCGTGGCAATGCCCATGCCCCAAAGTCCGCCGTCGAGTACAAAAACATTTATCAAATCGCCAGCAATGTCACAAAGAGCCAATACTACTGCTGAAATTACCGCTTGCTGTCTGTCGTTGTCAAGTTGCATTATCGGCGTAAAAATCGTAACTGCTGTGATTGCCGGCAAACCGAACGAATAAGCTTGCAGAAAATCAATCGTCAAGGGGCGAATAACTCCAAGTTCTTCTTTTGCGTCGAGAATATCTGCAATTTGAGTTGTAAATAAAAGCGTTGCGCACATCGTTAATAATGCCGCAATCAACGTCACGATCACTGCCAACGAAAAAATTCCGTTCGCCGTGTGCAATTCGCCTCTGCCCAAAAATTTACTACACAGGACTTGCATTCCGAGTACGACAACGCTTGGAAAAATCGTCACGAATTTTTGATAGGGCATTGTCAAACCGAACGCCGCGATTGCCTCCGTGCCGAGAAATTCTCCCGTAAGTATTCCGTCAATTACATAGCCGATTGTCGAGACGAACATTGACAACAGAAAAATTATCAGCGTGTCTTTGAAGAGGCGGGCGATTAATTTTTCCTGCTTATCCATCTCAGAAATTCCCGACGCTCGTCAGTCTGTCAATCATTTCAACTTTGTCGCGGTTCATGAAGTGCAAATCGCTAACCAAAACTTTTCTTATATAGTGCTTAGCTGTCTGTCCATTGTCGAAAGTGTAGTAACTGCTTAGCGCGTGAATGATAAGTGGTTCGCCGTTGTCGTCGGTGCCAAGATATATCATAACATGCCCCTTCGTGAACAGCAAAGAGCCTGGCTTAGATTTTTTAAGAATTTCCAAGCGTTGTTCTCGTGTCATGTTATTAAGGGAAATTGAACGCGCCATAGCTTTTTCCTGCTTACTGGTGTCGCGTGGCAATTCAATTCCTACGGAGCGATAAACATCTTGCGCAAAGGCGGAGCAGTCAACATTATTTTCTAAGCCGCCCCAACCGTAGCCTTCGCCCAAAAATCTGAACGCTTGACGAATCAAATTATTCTCGGAGCAAGCAAGCGTTCCTTTGACGACGAATTTATCGTTGGGAATATTTAAGCCCTGCTCAATTAAAATTCCGTTGGCATCGGCGGCGGGAACGTTAATAGCCCAGCTACCGTCTTTTTGCAAATCGGGAGCGCGGAGCAAAACTCTACCGCCCATTTGATAAAAAGCTTTACCTTGAGGAATTGTCTTGCGGCTCGCGATAACCGTCAGATAACTTTGCGGTTCGGCGTATTTTAACCACGTTACTTTATCGGTAAAAGCAAGCGCGGAGGGCTTAACCCAACCGGCATAAGTTCGCGACTCGACGAAAACAAATTCTTTATCTTGGCTGTCAATCAAAACGATAACCGGTTCATTGGGGTCAATAGCAGTTCCTTGCAGTTGATCGTAGTGCGTATCGTTTTCACTTTCAAACCAACCCGCCGCTTCAGGCAAAAGTCTAAGATTTGTTCTGTCAACCGTCAAGGCGTAACGAACGACACACACGGCGGGCAAAGCGTCAAGTCCGCAATTTTTTCTAGCTTGCGTGTAACTGAATTCCGTTAACGCCGTGCCGCCCTTAAAAAGTTTCGGAAGTTCTTCTTTATCAAAGCCGCCAAGCTTCATTGTCGCGGTAATTTTATTCGTCATCCATTGCGTATAAACTTTTTCGGGATAATTTGCTAAATCGACGATTGTATTTGCGCTTTTCTGCCGAATTTGCAAGTTGAGCATGTCCAAATCTGCCGTTGACACAAAGACGGATTCGCCGTTTTTATTTTTGCCCGTCCAATAGTCAGCGGTCGCGCGGTTATCTTGAATTGAAATTCCTGCCGCCTGCGCGGTCGCAGAAAAGAGCATAAGCACCACTCCAAACAAGATTAGAAAATTTTTTCTCATACAAAGTCCTCCTCAAGATTTTCTGCGAGGAAAATTGTATCTGCGCCCCCGCCACCCAAAATATTTGCCACGATTGTAATTGTCGGAAACAACTCTAAAATTTTCCCGAACGTCAACAAGCCGCCTGCGATTAATGCCAAAAACTTTCCGTTCATGATGATTCCCTCCTTGGAAAAATTGTGCCGACTGATTCGCCGTTCAAAGCTCGCCGCAAATTTCCGTTCGTTGAGCCGTTTACGATTAACATTGTTACGCCGTTTGAAGTCGCGAGCTTTGCGGCTTGAATTTTAGTAAACATGCCGCCTATACCAAGCTTTGTTCCTGCGCCTCCAGCGATTCGTTCAATATCAGAATTAATTTCTGCTACCTCGTCGATTAGCCGCGCAGATTTATCAAGTTTCGGATTGCTGTCGTAAAGCCCGTCAATGTCGCTAAGGATAATTAAAACTTCAGCGTCAATCATTGCGGCGACGATTGCTGAAAGGTTATCGTTGTCGCCGATTCTAATTTCGTCAACGCCGACCGCGTCATTTTCGTTAACGACGGGAATTGCGCCCATAGCGAGAATTGCTTGGAAGGAGTTTCGAGAATTTTCGCGGGCGTGTTCGTCAACGGCATTTTCTTTCGTCAACAAAATTTGCCCGATAGTTTGTCCGTACTCTGCGAAAAATTTTTCGTAGATGTGCATAAGGACACCTTGCCCAACTGCCGCCAATGCTTGATTTTCGGGGATTGTCTGCGGCTTAATTTTTATTCCGAGTTTATTCATACCCGCCGCGATTGCGCCCGAACTCACGAAAATTATTTCCTTGCCTGCGTTGTGCAAGTCAGCTATCTCGCGAATCAAATGTTCAATTCTGTATAAGTTTAATTTACCCGTATCCGAATGCGCCAGCGTGCTCGTCCCGACTTTTATAACGATTCGCCGCGCAGATTTTAAATTTTCTCTTGCCGTGCTCAATATCATCACGTCCTTTTTGTTTTCATTATAAATTCATTTAGCGATTTGTGCAAGCCGCTTTATTTATTTTTATTCATGTTGTATCATTGCTGTAAAAAATTTTTGTAAACTCTGGTGAAAGACTTGCAAATTTTTCTCAATAGCTCACTGATTATTGTCAAAATTGTCTGCTTGTAGTATTATGAAAAAAACAGGTAAAGATAAATAAAAACGTAGCTCATAAAAAATAATTAGAGGAAGTATGGAAAATGTTTTTAGAAGAAAGACAAGCTAAAATTTTAGAAATGCTCAAACAAGACGGCAAAGTTTTAGTAAAAGAATTGGCAGAAATTTTCGGTGTGACAGAGGATTCAATACGTAAAGATTTAAGCTCACTAGAAATGGACGGGAAATTAAAGCGAACCTACGGCGGCGCAGTGACTATAGAAGAAAAACTTCAAATGACAGAGGCACAACGCCGCAGAATCTCTGACGTGGAGGCAAAAAGGAAAATTGCCGCCGCCGCCGTCAAACTTATCCAGCCGCAGGATTTAATCTTCTTGGACATTTCCACGATTAGTATTGCTATTGCGCAGATTTTGGAAAAAACAGAGACTAATTATAAAATCCTTACGAATATGGTTGACGTACTTGTTATGCTCGCTCGCAATCCAAAGATAAATTTGTTCTTCGCGGGCGGACAGATTAATCAGAGCCGCGACGGTTTTTCGGACGTACTCAATATGACGTTCCTTTCAAATTTTCGCCCTGACATTTCGTTTATTGGTTCGTTCGGTGTGGACATCAAAAAAAATTCGCTAACCTCGCGTGATACAGCCGCTGGCGTCCACAAGGCGCGAATGATTGAACTAAGTAAAACTTCTTATATAATTGCCGAGTCGCGTAAAATTGGCGTCGAAAGCACCTACAGTTTTGCTCCGCTTGATAAAGTTGACGGCATTATCACCGAAGCTAAACTTTCCGACAAACTAGTTGAGGCGGCGGAAAAATTAGGCGTGAAAATTATTTCAGCTGATTAATTCAACATGCTAAGCAGATGACTTGCAGGCACGCCGACAATCGGTTTTTGCGGCGCAAATGGATCTGTTAAGCCTTCTTTAGCCTTTTGAATCGCCTCAACCTGCGCGGACTCGTCATTAATCTTTTGCAAAATTTGTTCGTGCTCGAAAAGTTCTTGCTCCGCCTTGAGACGCGCCTTTAAACGTTTAATCCGACGCTCCCAATAAGTTTCCTCTTCGACGTGGCGCGAATCGTTTTTATGAATTGCCGACATATGCCCGCGAAAATCTTCCTTAGTCGCGCCGAATTGCATAACGTCATATCGTCCGTAAGTACCAGGATAGCCGCAAAGATAATCCGGAAAGCTTAACTCTTCGCGCACGCTGTCCAAAACCCAAATTTCATACTCCGAATCATTCTGCATAGCTTGAAAGCCCGCGTCGGAAATACAAACAGTTACCTCGTCGCGATAACGAGTAAAATTGCGCGGAATATTTTGGAGTTTCCCTTCAATGTAAGATTTGTACTCGTCAAGCGTCATTTCCTGCGGCGAAATTTTTTTTATTCCGTCACGAGCTTCGGATAAAATTTCGTCGTAGGATTTTTCTTTGTGCCAATTTTCGACGCGCCGCTCTAAATCTTCCATAAGCGTAACCGCGCCGCCGATATAAACGTTGTCCAAATGAATCTCGTTCGCCATAAAATCTCCCCCTTTGGAAGTTTTATCGGTGGGCTTTAATTTTTTCTTAATCGATTGTGCCCTTGCGAATCAAGAAAATATCGCCGATTTGTCCGAAAGGATTATTCGGTCTTTCAAGTTTTGGCAGAGCCTCAAGCGGATAAAAAGTTTTACTGCCGTTTCTGTGCAACAAGATAAAGTGCGAATAATTTTCTGCCAGTAATGTCATCATATCTTCAAAGCAACCCGATTTATCCCAAGCTTTTAAATTACACTCCATAAAAATCGGCGCAGGATTTTCTCTGAGTAAATTTTTCGCGCCGAGCAAAACTTGCGGCTCAAAACCTTCCGTGTCAATCCAAATGTATTTGACCTCCGACGCGGCGATTTTGTTTTCGGCAAGGTAAGCGTCCAACGGAATAATTTTAACTGTTTCTGTCAAATTTCTGTCCGCAAACTTTATAACGCTGTTGTATCCTGGATTGCTCGTCTCTATGTACATAGTCATTTCGTCAAATTTGTTGCCGAGTCCGCAGTTGACGAGAGTAACTTTATCTTCCATGTCGTTGAGAATGGTGTTGATTCGCAGAAGTTTGAAATTTTCTGCGTCGGGCTCAAAGGCGAGCAACTTCATATCAGGTGCAAACTTCTTGAGGAAATAAAGCCCCGTCGTGCCGATATTCGCGCCCAAGTCGAGAAAAATCCCCCCCCCCGATACATTTGCTTTATAGTATTTTTTCGACCACTCATAAAATTTTTTTATCGCGTGTGACGCAAAGCTTCGATTGAAAACATACATATTGTGCATTATAGCCATGTCATCGGCGGTAGCGACGTAATGAAGATCTTCAACGGAACACGAAATGTATTTATACCAACGTTTGTGGCTGAAAAAGTCGGTGTTGCGTTGAATCGTATTGTAAATATCGGTAGTCGGTTTAAAGAGCGAGCGGACGGCGTCAGGATTGTTCAACATGTTGTAAATATCTTTCGCGAAGATAATATTCTTCGTAGAGATATTCATAGCTTGCATAATTTTAAAAATTTCATCGAAAAATTCGCGTTGACCTTGCTCAAAAATCAGAACAAAATCATAGTCGCCGCGCATAATGACTTCCGCTTGGTCGGGGTCGTTGGGGCGGAGCGTGCGAATAATTCTAATGTCGTCCCGCAAATAACCTTTGGCACAAGCCTCGCTTTCGCCCGTATAATCCCAAAGTACGACTTTAAACATTTTATCAGCCTCCAATCATTGACGACGGACAAACTTTCGACAACGGGCAATCTCCACACTTAGGATTACGTGCTTTGCAAATTTCGCGCCCATGCCAAATCAGCCAGTGGTGAGCGTCCGACCATTTTTCACGCGGAATAATTTTCTGTAAGCCTAACTCAACTTCAAGCGGAGTTTTACCTTCGGCAAGTTTCATGCGATTGGCTAAGCGGAAAACATGAGTATCAACGGCAATCGCGGGATTTTTAAAGGCGACACTTGTCACGACGTTAGCGGTTTTTCTGCCGACACCAGGCAACTTTATCAGCTCGTCAAAATCGCCTGGAACTTCGCCGCCGTAATTCTCCAGTAAAAGTTTTGAAGTCTCGACGATATGTTTTGCCTTTGCTCTGAAATATCCGCACGGCTTGATAATCTCCTCCAACTTTGACTGACCGAGTTGTAAAATTTTTTCGGGCGTGTTTGCAATGGGAAATAAAACTTGTGTGACTTGATTGACACGCTTATCGGTGCACTGCGCGGATAATATCACTGCAACCAACAATTCAAACACAGAATCAAATTTCAGTTGTGGGATTGCGCCGCGATATGTCTCCTCCAAAATTTTTAATTCTTCAAGTTTAATTTTGTCGTCCATTTCAATCACCGCTACAAACCAATTCCAAATACGGCAACTCTTTGAAACCGAAATGTTTATAAAATGTTACAGCCACCGTATTGTCCGCTTCTGCCTCAAGTCGCAAAATTTTTTCGGGATAATGCGCCTTAACGTATCTGATGAATTGCGAGCCAATGCCGCGCCCGCGATATTCCGCCTCGACGTAAATGTCTTCAATCCAAATACATTCGCCGCCAAACTCTGTGGAATAACTGCGAGCTGTCATGCCGTAGCCGATAATTTTTCCGTCGTCGACAAAAACAAAGCCTTCGACGTAAGGCGAGCCGCCTAAACAATTTTCAACATTAGCTGTAAAAATTTTTTCGGAACCGTTGGTTATCAAGGCGGGCGAATTGTAAAATCTGCGCATCATGTCCGTAACAATTTCAGCGTCGCCACGTTGCATTTTTCTGATTAAAATTTCCATGTCAATTAGTTAAGCTCCTAACAGGCGCGGGAATTCTTCCGCCGCGAGCTATGAACGCCTCCGAACTCCAATTATTTTTAACGGGAACAATCGGACAATAGCCTAGCAAACCGCCATATTCGACAACATCGCCGACTTTAGCATTTGGTACGGGAATAAGTCGCACGGCGGTAGTTTTGTTGTTGACGACGCCAATCGCCGCCTCGTCTGCAATTATTCCGCTTAAAGTCGCCGCGCTAACGTCGCCAGCTACCGCAATCATATCCAACCCGACACTGCAGACGCAAGTCATAGCTTCCAACTTTTCAATCGACAACGAGCCACACTTGACCGCCTCAATCATGCCTTCATCTTCGCTAACGGGAATAAATGCGCCACTCAAGCCGCCGACGTGTGAACTTGCCATAAGTCCGCCCTTTTTAACCGCGTCATTTAATAAAGCAAGCGCGGCAGTAGTTCCCGGCGCACCGCAAGCCTCAAGTCCCATTTCCTCTAAAATACGCGCAACAGAATCACCTACTGCAGGAGTGGGAGCTAATGACAAGTCAATTATTCCGAACGGCACGCCTAATCTACGCGACGCCTCTTTAGCTACAAGTTGACCGACGCGAGTAATTTTAAACGCCGTCTTTTTAATCGTCTCGGCAATCTCCGTAAAATTCGCGCCCTTTAAATCTTCTAGTGCGTGTTTGACGACGCCGGGACCGCTTACTCCGACGTTGATAACTTTATCTGGCTCGCTGACACCGTGAAACGCTCCCGCCATAAACGGATTATCTTCGGGCGCATTGGCGAAAATTACCAACTTCGCACAGCCGATAGCTTGCTTATCGCGAGTAAGCTCCGCCGTCCGTTTAATGACTTCGCCCATTTCGCGGACGCAATCCATATTTATGCCCGCCTTAGTAGACGCCAAGTTAATTGAGCTACAAACTAAATCAGTCGCGGCGAGGGCTTGCGGAATAGATTCAATTAAAATCCTGTCACCAGGCGTATAGCCCTTTTCAACCAACGCGCTGAAGCCGCCAATAAAATTAACGCCAACCTCTTTGGCGGCGCGGTCAAGAGTTTCAGCGACGGGAACATAACTTTCCGCCTTGCAACTTTCAGCGACAATGGCAATCGGCGTGACGGAAATTCTTTTGTTGATAATCGGAACGCCGTATTCGGCTTCAATCTCCTCGCCCGTCTTAACTAAAAATTCAGCGGAGCGGGTAATTTTATCGTAAACCTTGCGGCAGAAATCGCGCAAATTCGGATGGGCGCAATCTCTTAAAGAAATGCCCATAGTTATTGTACGCACGTCGAGTTTGTTTACGGTTATCATGCGATTTGTTTCGAGTATGTCTTCAATCGTTATCAAAGTCGACACCTCAAATCTTGTGCATAACGTCGAAAATATCTTGGTGTTGAGTTTTAATTTCGACGCCGATAGCCTCGCCCTGTTCGCGAAGTTTTTGTTGCAAGTCGACGAGCCGAATTTTACTTTCGGACGCTTCAGCGAAAAGTATCATATTAAAAAAGCCGTCCAAAATATTTTGATTAATGCTTAGAATGTTGACGTTGTTATCGGCAAGAATGTTAGTTACGGCGGCGATTATCCCGACTCTATCCTTGCCAACGACTGTTACTATTAATTTCATTTACAATCACCTCAAAGAAAATATATCACAGTTACTTTTTGCCGGCAAGTTGATAACTTTTTTCCAGCCGCGCAGAAATTTCCTCAAAAGTCAAGGTTTCGTCGAGGCGCAACGTTAGCCATGATTTTTTATTCATATGCCAGCCGCGAAAATATTTTTCTCCGTCGAAAATTTTATCCAACTCTTCAGGCTCAATGCGCAGATTTAAAATTTCAATTTCCTCCGCGCCGTCGAGTTTCAATTTATTTTTCGAGATATTCATAATCACTGCATACCATTTACGGTTGTCTTTACGGCGAAAGATTGCAAAGTTTGGAAATTTCTCCCAGAGGAATTCCGGCTCGTCAGAAAATTTTTCATCGATAAACTTAACAAGTTTCAACGTCTGCGCGGACTTAAAAGTTTCGTCGTCAAAACATTGCTCTGCAATTTCATTCAAGACGCGCTCATATTCCGCCTTGATAGTACCGACAAATTCGCCGCTCGCGCCCTCGACTAAATGCAGTGTATAAGGTTCGCCGTCCGCGTCGACAATTTTTGTAGTGACAGAGCCGCCTTTGTCGATTATAATTGTCAGCGTAAAGTCATCTAAGAATTTTTGGCGGCGAATAAAATTTTCCCCGTCGACTTCAAAGCCGTGATTCAAAATTTTTTCGCGATTAAACTTCTTATTTTTGAATAACATGATGTCGCCTCCAAAATTAAAGAAGACGCCCTCAACGGACGCCTAAGTATGAGTATATTTCATATGGCGATCAAGCGTCGACAGCCCGCGATAGACTGTGCTGATGTCGATAGCCTCGCCGCGACTGGCAACGTAGCGTTCAAGTTTACGTTTCACTCGTTGTAGTGCGTTGTCGATTGATTTAACATGACGATCTAAGCTCGACGCAATTTCTTGATAAGATTTGCCGTCAAGATAAGCCATAAGCACTTGCCATTCCAGTTCGCTAAGAATTTCGGACATTTTCTTTTCGATAGCAAGGAACTCTTCGCGGCTGATAATCAACTCTTCGGGGTCGGCAACTTTAACGCCGCTAATCACGTCTAAAAGTGTTCGGTCGCTGTCCTCGTCGTAAATCGGCTTGTTTAGCGAAATATAAGAGTTTAGCGGAATATGTTTTTGGCGCGTAGCAGTTTTTATCGCCGTAATAATTTGTCGCGTAACGCACAATTCGGCGAAGGCGTGGAAACTCGACAGCTTATCACTTTTAAAATCACGCACCGCCTTATAAAATCCAATCATGCCCTCTTGGATAATATCTTCCCTGTCTGCGCCGATTAAAAAATAAGAACGCGCCTTAGCTCTAACGAAACTCCTGTAGCGATGAATCAGATAATCAAGCGCGGAAGTATTATTTTTTTCCTTTATCTCGACAATAAGTTCCTCGTCGGTGAGCGATTCATATTTAGCGTACTCGTCGGCGATTTCACTCTCGAAAGAATTTTCAACGTTCGATTTCATGTTACGTCCTCCATTTTTACGCGCTGATTATACTGCACGGCTTATTTTTAGTCAAATTTTTTCGGCGGCTAAGTAGGGATTATTGCTGTGGAGGTAGAATAAAGAATTTTTTCGGAGGGCAAAGTTTTGGGTAAAATAATTTTAGTGACAGGCGGGGCGCGTAGCGGAAAAAGTTCATTCGCTGAAAAGCTCGCGTTGAAAATCGGAGACGGGCGGGCGGCTTACATTGCAACCGCGCAAATTTTTGATGACGAGATGAGTTTTCGCGTAAAGCTCCATAAAAAGCGGCGCGGCAAAAATTGGTTAACTTTTGAATCGCCTTTTAATGCGGATAAATCGATTTCATTTGCGGCAAAAACTTTCGACGCGATTTTATTCGACTGTGTGACGATTTACGTTAGCAACTTCCTCTGCGCGGCTGAACTCGACGACGAAAAATTTTTATACGACAATCTTCGCGAGCTGATTCAAAAACTTATCGACGCAACTTTGAACGCCAACGTCACGACGATTTTTGTAACTAACGAGGTCGGCTTCGGTATCGTTCCTGAAAATAAATTGGCGCGACGCTTCCGAGATTTAGCGGGAATTGCAAATCAAATGCTAGCCGCGCATGCTGATAAAGTTTTCTTGACGGTTGCGGGCATTGCCGTTGACATAAAAAAGTTAGCGGAAAAAATTTAATTGGTGAGGCATGTTAAAGCTTAATTGACAGTGTTTTTCCTTTCGTGTAAAATAAAACAAATATGAAAGAAACTTGGTGATTGAACAGCATAATACATTAATGGAAGTAGCAGACGTTTAGCCCCTCCAAAGGCGGAGGGGTAAATTTTTAGACGATAAACTCAAAGGAGGTAAAATCATGGTTCACATAGTCGGCGCGGGACCAGGCGACCCCGAACTAATCACAGTAAAAGGACAGAGGTTTTTGCGCGAGGCTGACGTTGTGATTTATGCAGGCTCGCTGGTCAACGAAGAGATTTTAAAACTTTGCAAGCCCGAAGCAGAAATTTATAACTCCGCGCAGATGATGTTGGAAGAAATTCTGCACGTCATATCGCTGGCGGAAAAGGCTGGCAAAACGACAGTCCGATTGCACACTGGCGACCCGTCGATTTACGGCGCAGTTCAGGAGCAAATGGATGCCATGACGGAGCGCGGAATAGAATTCGACGTAACACCGGGCGTAAGTTCTTTTTTGGCGGCGGCGGCAACTCTCAAGCAAGAATACACATTGCCCGGCGTAACACAAACCGTCATAATTACACGGCGCGGCGGACGAACTCCCGTTCCCGATTCAGAATCACTCAAAAAACTCGCGCAACATCAAACGACGCTTTGCATATTCTTATCCGTAAATCTTTTGGACGAAATCAAACGCGACCTCATGTCGGCGGGCTTTAAGTCGTCAACGCCGGTTGCTGTGGTTTATAAAGCGTCGTGGCCTGGCGAGGAAAAAGTTATTCGCGGGCGACTCGATACAATCGTACAACAGGTTAAAGAGGCAAATATCGACCGCACGGCTATGATTATCGTCGGGCAATGTCTTAATTCTAAAAATTATCAAAAGTCCAGTCTTTATTCACCGCAATTTAGTCATATGTTCAGGCAGGCGAGATATTAAATTGAGAACAGCAATTATTTCAGTGACGGCGAATGGTGCCCGAATTGCCGAGAAAATTTCTACAAAGGTCGGCGGGCAGACTTTTGTTAAGGGGAAAAATTTTGATAAGCTTGCCGATTTGGTTGCAGAGATTTTCGGCAAGTTTGACGGACTTATTTTTATCTGCGCGGCGGGCATTGTAGTAAGAATGATTGCGCCGCATATTATTAGCAAGCTTAGCGACCCTGCGGTTTTGGTTGTCGATGAACGCGGGCAAAATGTTATAAGCCTTTTAAGCGGGCATGTTGGGCGGGCGAATGAATTGACGCTTGAAATTGCGCGGGCGATTGAAGCTAATCCTGTGATAACGACGGCGACTGACATTGCGGGGAAATTTTCTGTTGACGCTGTTGCCTCTAAGCTCGGACTTGTTCCCGAACCTAAAGAGGTAATTAAGGCGATTAACGCGGCGATTTTACGCGACGAGGAAGTTTTCGTAACGGCGGGCGACGTTCGCTTGAATTTGATTCCGCAAAATCTAATCGCGGGCGTCGGGTGCAGGCGCGGAACTTCGTCACTAAAAATTTTTGAGGCAATTCAACGGGCTTGTGCAATGATTCATCAACCGATTGAGCGCGTGAAACTTTTGGCAAGCATTGACGCTAAACAAGACGAGGTAGGGCTTGTGTCGTTAGCAGAAGTCATGGGGATTGAAATAAAATTTTTCTCCGCCTCCGAATTGCAGAAAAAAATCGCCGAATACAAACTCGACGAATCAAAATTTGTTGCACGCTCCGTTGGCGTCGGAAATGTCTGCGAGGCGGCGGCACTTTGTTGCGTAGAAGAGGCGCGATTTGCCCTAACGAAAACTTCTTTTAAGGGCGTGACGGTCTCCTTATTATGGGAAAAATAAATTACAATTTGGATAAGAAACTTGAGCGCGAAATTATTTCTCTGGCTAAAAAGTTCGGAATAAAGAAATTAATTCTTTTTGGCTCACGCGCTCGCGGCACCAATCGTGAACGTAGCGACATTGACCTTGCCGCGCAGGACGGTGACATTTTTAATTTTGCTGAGGCAGTTGAAGAAAATGTTCAAACTTTGTTGTCATTTGACATTGTAAATCTTGACGAAGGTATTGACGAAAATTTTCAAGTTGAAATCGCTCGCGACGGAATTATTTTATACGAGGAAAATCCTGCTATGAAAAAATTTGAGAACTTTAATAAATGCTTGACAGTTTTACTTGAGGCGGAAAAAAACATTAGCGACGAAATTTATCGTATGGGAATTATCGGACAATTCAATTTGACTTTTGAGTTATCGTGGAGGGCGTTGCGCGAAGTTCTTTTGCTTCACGGCGTAAACAAAGCGGCAACTGGTTCGCCGCGTGAAATTATTAAAGCAGGCTATGAGTTCCATTTTTTAGACGACGAGGAAACTTGGCTTGACATGCTTAAACGGCGCAATCAAACGATTCATGTTTATAACGAGGAAATTGCCGTCGAACTCGTCAACTTAATTTTTGATAAATATTTGTCCGCATTTGTAAATTTGCGCGACGAATTAAATAAACGAACACAAAATCTTTTGGAAGGTGATAATTTTGCTTAAAAAAATCTTGATTGGTGTAGTGGTTCTTGGCGCGATAGCTTTTGCAGTCATCGGATTTGGAACTTACAAAGTTGCTGACGAGACTTTAAAAGAGCACGAGCCGCAACTTCGCCAATATCTGCAAATGGACGAAGCCGCGCAGGATAAATATATCTTGGATAACGTCAACGAGCTTTTGTCGAACGTCGACCTCGATAAGGACGGCAAACCCGAAGATAGAGAAAAACTCCAACGCTTAATGAAATTGAATGAACAGCCCGAAATCCAAAAGGCTTTTATCGACGTTGGACGCTCCGCTCTCGCAGGTTTAATTCTTTTCTCCGACCCAATCGTTAAAGATATGAGCGCGGATATTAAAGATAAATATGAAAAAGAATCTAAAGAATTTGAAGCCCGCGCAGATAAATATACGAAACTAATCGAAGCGGCGGATCCTACACTCAAAGATAAATAATTCTATCGTTTGACTATTGACGGCATGACGATTGCCAGCAAAACTAAGATTATCCCGAATGATTCGATTAATCCAAACGTCGTTCCGAAAATTATCCAACTGATTATAACTGACGCCGCAGGCTCCGTTGTCACCGTGATTGACGCTTCCTCCGGCGTTAAAAATTTTAAGCCCGCGTTGAAACTCAAAAATGCTCCGACCGTTCCGAAAATTATTATCCAGCTAACGTCGAATAAAACTTCTGGCGCAAAAAACGGCAACCAATTTTTATCGTCAATCAATGCAAACGTCGATAAGCCGCCAATAAACATTCCTACGCCCGTCAAAAAGTACGGGTCTATTTTTTTTGCGAATAAATGTTTAGGGAATATCGCGCTGAAGGCAAATGTCGCGCCGCTTGCTAAACTCCACACTACACAACCGAGCGGCACGAGCAATTTTGTCGGATTGCCGCCTGTGACCAATAAAAATACGCCGCTCATCGCCAAAATCACCGCTATAACTTCTCCGCGCTTTGGAAATTTTTTGTGATAAAATGATTCCCATATTACGACCATCGCCGGACATGCATAACAGATTACAGTTGTCGCCGCCGCCCCGCCGATTGAAATTGCTTGAAAGTACGTGAACTGCATTAACATCATTCCGATTATCCCGTAAATTATCAAGTCAAGCCAAAGCCACCCATGACGATTTAAAATGCCCAATGTCAGCCAAAAACTTTTACGTCGTGTTGAAAATATTATTAAAATCGCACCAGCTAAACACATGCGGATATTTGTCAGCTCCATTGCGTTTTTTTCCGAATGCATAAAAAAATCTTGCACGGCGACGCCCGAACTCGCCCAAAGTATTCCCGCCATTCCTACTACGATTAATGCTAAACTTCTTTTCAAAACTGCCACCTACTTTATAAATCGCGGCTTTAAAATTAGCGTCACAAAATAAATTATCGCCGCGAATACTACGATTGTTGCGCCCGCCGCCGAATTTATTTCATACGCCAAAAACAATCCGACTAAGCCCGACCCCAGCGCGATTAATACGCTCAATACATGGTAACTTTTAACTGAATTCGTCACATTACGCGCCGCCGCGCCCGGCAAAACTAATAGCGCGTTGATTATTAAAATGCCGACCCATTGTATACTTAACGCCACGACGATTGCCAATAACACCGCAAATATCGATTCAACCGCTTGAGTTTTTATTCCTCGACTGCGTGCTAACGTCTGATTTACCGAAATTATCAACAGCCGATTGAAAAGTATTGCCCAACTTATCAGCACGATTAAAAAGACTATAAACAACCCTGTTAAGTCGCCTTTGGTTATGCTAAGCAAGTCGCCGATTAAAAATCTTGAAAACTTATTGAATTGTCCGCCCGCCGACATTATCATTAGCCCAAGTGCTATTGCAGTTGAGCTGAAGACGCCTATAACCGTGTCCGCGCCCGCATGAGATTTGTTTTTTATGTAAGTTATCAACAGCGCGAAAATTATCGAAAAACCCAGCAAGCCGACCATTTCCGAGCCGACGCCGATTAACGCTCCAATCGCTATACCCGTGAACGCGCCGTGCCCTAACGAATCAGAGAAAAACGCCATGCGGTTCGATACAACCATTGTCGACAGCAAGCCGAATAGCGGCGTCACCAACAACACTGCTGTTAAGGCGTTGCGCATAAATTCATATTCAAACAATTTAATCACCGCGCAGATTGTATCAGCTTTGAAATTCTTTGCAAGTAAGGAGGAAGCCATGAAAAAAATTTTACTCGCCGCCGTCGTGCTGATAATTTTGTTTTTCGTCACGAGTACGCCAAAAATTTTTATCGGAACGCAGAATGAAACCGTCGCCGTTGTCAATGCAGAGGAAAATCTTCCGCTCACGATAAGTTTTATTCACTCGGTGCAGAAAACTCCTGTCATTGAGGAATTGGAATATCGCAACGGAGAATTCGTCTTGATTCGCACGAAATATAAATCTCAAGGCGTCGGACTTCCCTTCGACGCGGCAGACGGGAAATTTTATCGTGACGGCGATTGGTTTATAATGGACGACATGAACCGCCAATTTAAATCGTTAGAATTACGGACGGGCAAAGGAACCCAACTTACAATTAAATTGAACGGCAAAACTTATGAACTGTATAAAAAATTTCCCATTGGCACGAAAATATTTATCCGGAGCTTTTGAGCGTCAGAAAAAAATTTTTAAGTTTTCAGTAAAAAATCCTTGTGCAAAAAAATTTTTTATGCTATTATTCACGATAAGATTCTGTACGGATTTTTCTGTTCACGGAAGAGGAAAGGGTGAAACAAAATGGCTATGACAGTGGGCGGCGTAAATTCTTCAGTTAACATGTATAATAGCATTAATCGTGCTACGCAGAGAACTGTCGATAAAATATCTAGCGGTTCTAATCATCCGACCGCGTCAACGGGTGCCTCTGAATACGCTATAGCCGCAAAACTTGCAAACAACATCGGCGCAACTTCGCAATCGATTAGGAACACGCAGAATATAAGTTCGGCGATTAAAGTTTCCGAAGGTGCGACGACTAACACCATTGACGCATTGAGGGCGATTAGGGAACAACTTGTCAACGCGGCTAACGACTCGAACGGTTCGCTTGACCGCCAGGCTATTCAAAAAAATGTCAATCAAATTATCGCTCAAATCGACGCTAATGCTTATGTGCAATACAATGGCATGAATATGCTTGACGGCTCTCGCAATGGCATGGTTTTGGCAGGCATTGACGGCTACGAGAATTTTCAAGTCGGCGATTTGCGTGCGGAGACTTTGGGATTGACCGACGAACAGGGCAATGTTAAACTCGACGTGTCGACGATTGACGCGGCGAAAAATTCTTTAAAACTTGTTGACACTGCCAAAACAAAAGTCGGAGATATTCTCGACAATATGCACGTATTGGGAGATTATGTTGTCGACGGCTTTACTTTTGACACGTTCGACGTGGCATTGGACGAGGCGACGACGCAAGGTGCACAACTTCAACGTCTTGAATTCCAAGCGAAGAATTATGCGACAATGGAAGAAAATCAAATGAATTTTGGCTCGACCATTGGCGACGCCGATATTGCCGCGCAGGTTGTACAGTTGCGCAATCAGCAAGTTCAAGAACAATTTGCACTCTTCGGAATGAAAATGTTCAATCAAAATCGCGCGAGTATCTCGCAATTATTACCATGACATTGAAAACAACGAACGCGGCGAGCGGTTGAAATTTTTTAACGGCTAATCGCGACTGCTGTTTGCTACTTTTTAAAAATAGGCGGGCATAGTTCATCGGTAGAATGAGAGCTTCCCAAGCTTTAGAGGTGGGTTCGATTCCCATTGCCCGCTCCAAAAGAAATTTCAGAGGCACGTCAAAAGGCGTGTCTCTTTACGTTATGCAAAGCTTGCTTTTTTTGTAAAGCGTGATATAATTCCCGCGTATCGATTTTGGAAAGTTCAAAGTCGAACAGGAAGAATTTTTTGGTTTGTAAGGAGATTTTTTTTATGGCTTTTGAAGACAAAACACTCGTGTGTAAGGACTGCGGAAAAGAATTCATCTTCAGCGCAGGCGAACAAGAATTCTATCATGAGCGCGGCTTTGAAAACGAACCAGTACGTTGCCGCGACTGCCGCGACAAACGCAAACGCAATCGCGACGGCGGAGATCATCGGCAAATGTTTACCGTGACCTGCGCGGACTGCGGTAAGGAAACAGAGGTTCCGTTTGAACCCAAAAACGACCGCCCGATTTATTGTCGCGATTGTTTCAGCAAGCATCGTCCTGCGCGGCGCGCTCAATTCCAATAAAATTCATACGAACGAACTTATATTTTTTAGCCCGATTAATTTACGGGCTTTATTTTTTTTCGGCGGCATGATAAAATATTCAAAATATTTCTAAGGAGGAATTCAAATGAAAATTGCAATGGCGAACGACCACGCCGGCACCGCGCTCAAAAATCAGATTAAAGCTTATCTCGAAGAGCAGGGGCACGAGGTTAAAGACTTCGGCACCTACGACGAGGGAGCTTGCGACCTTTCCGACTTCGTTTATCCTGCGGCGTTGGCGGTTGCTAAGGGTGAATGCGATCGCGGAATTTTCGTTGACGGCGTCGGTTACGGTAGCGCACTTATCGCCAACAAAATTTACGGCATTTACGCGGCTGTCTGTCAAGACCCGTTCTGCGCTCAACTTTCCCGTGAACACACCGATTCAAACGTCCTTTGCATTGGCGGGAAAATTATCGGCTCGGCTATCGCAATGGAAATCGTCAAGACTTGGCTCAAGACTGAACCTCTGACTGCAGAAAAATATCGTCGCCGTGTACAGAAAGTTGCCGACATCAACAACAAACATTGCGTCCCCGTAAAATAATTTCATCACAAAAATTTTCAGCTCGCCGATTATCGACGGGCATTTTTTGTAAAGGAGTGAATCTCTATGGATCCCGGTTTTACAGAATATAGTGACCATCCCGGAGTTTGGTTTTATTGGAATACTGTGCCGGGTGCAGTAGTTACGGGAGTTGCGGGCTATGATTTGAACAATTGGGGGAGCAAGGCTACTATTTACTATGGCAACGCTACCGAATTTTATAATGATTCACGAGCAGTAGGATCAAAAGTGTATGGTAATGAGCAAGCTAATTTCATTGATAGCGATGCTGATAACGTATACATTGATGCCGGAGCTGGTAATGACGTACTAAGTGGATGTGGTTTTAACGTTACAATGATAGCTGGAGATGGCGATGATTTAATTCGTGCCAATGCTGGCTCCAATGTCACAATTTTCGGCGGCACAGGCAATGATACTATTGTAAACTGGTGGAGCGGCGACAAAGTCAAAATCAACGCAGGGGCAGACAACGATTCAATCGTCAACGAAGGCTCGAATGTTTCAATCAACGCGGGTTCGGACAACGATTAAATTTGGAGTTGGGGTAACGATGTTACGATTCTCGGCGGCACAGGCAATGATACTGTTGATAACACTGGCAATAACGTGACAATCGACGGCGGCGACGATGAAGGTTGCGATACCGTTGAAAATCGCGGTACGTCAGTTAAAATTTCTACAAAGGCGGGAATGGATTCTATTACGAATTACGGCTCGACGGTCACGATTGATGCGGGTGTCGGTAATGATGAAATTAATAATGCGGACGGCAAAAATATTTTTATCGACGCGGGCAAAGGCGCGGACAGCATTTATGTGGGAGGCGGCTCGTTTATAACGGTCGAGGCGGGAATCGGCAAAAATCAAATTAACATTGACGGCGGCAGTAATATTTCTGTCAAGGCAGGCAAACACGACGATAAAATTTACAATTTCGGCGGCTCCAAAGTTTCGATAGACGCGGGCGCGGGCAATGATTCTATTAAAAACGCCGGCAACAATGTCTCGATAAACGCCGGGACTGGCAACAACACCATAAGAAACGGAAATTATGAGGCGCATATAGAAATAGGTTACGGAGCAAATAATGACATTCCCATTCCGGCAACTATTATAGACGAAGATACTAAAGGCGGCGACAATGTCACCATAACGGCAGGCAAAAATGACGATTTTATTCATAATCACCGTGCCTCTCACATCACGATAGATGCGGGTGAAGGAAAAAACCGAATTCATCTGAGTGGAAAAGGTTCCGATATTTCCGTCAAAGGCGATAAAGACGGTGATGTTATTGTTGCTTTTGAGAAAGAACAAAGCGGAACAGGATCTTACGTAACGATAGACGCAGGTGATGGCAACAACTTTGTCAGCATTGGTAGCAATGGAAGTTTTGTTACAATAGACGGTGGCAATGATGTAGACGTTATCCTAAACGCGGGCAAAAAAAATACCCTCAACGGAGCAGGCGGAAACGATTACATCAAGAATGAAGGCAACAACGTATTTATCTTTGGCGGAGACGACGGAGACGTTATCCAAAACTATGGCAAAGCTGTTTTTATCCAAGGAGATAAAGGCGGCGGAAAAAATTCGAATAATGTCGGCGACTATATATCCACCGATAAAGGCGAGAAAGTCACGATAGACGGTGGCGATTCCGATGATACAATCGTGGCTTTTAATGATGCAAACGGCTCGATAATGGGTGGCGCGGGTAATGATTCTATATCCGTGAGCAGAATTACGGCAGAGGAACTCGATAAAATAAGCAACAAAGGCTTAACTCACGTCGGTTGGTTTTTAGTTGATACTTTTACACCTTTTCCGAGTTTGGAAGGTTTCTTGGAAGATGAAGGTTGGACAGATTCGGCAACGTGGGCAAGCATAGCCGGAAAACTGACACAATATCTTGCAGGGAAAATGCTCGAAGAAGATATTGGAAAAGAACTCGCCGAAAAATCTATAAAAAAAATAGGCTGGGTCGTCAGTGCTATTGTCGGCGGGGTGGACCTGAACAATTTTAGAAGATACATCAATAAGCTCTCGAAAAGTAGCACGGTAAACGGCGGCACTGGCGACGATACCATTGTCAGCGACGGATTTGCGCCGCGTGTCTTTGAATACAAAACAGGTGACGGCAACGACGAGATTCATCGATTCTCTGTCGACAGTACCCTTAAATCTGTGCTTAACAGTGGTAATGTTCCTCTCATTAAAGAGAATGCTTTTTTGTCGACTATTCATATTACCAAAGGCACGATAAAAAATATTACGCTCGACAACGTAAAAATCGACAACTCTGACGTGATGATTAACGTCGGCGAAGGCTCAATCAGACTCGTTGACGGTGCGAACCAAAAATTTAAAATCCGTGAAGCCAATGGCACGACAACGACGCTTGCCTACAAATGCGACCCCGATAGAGTCGATACGATTTGTTCTATCTTCGGCGGCGACAGCGACGAAACTATTAAGGACACGATAAGCGGTGCGATCTATCGAAATGCTCTCTATGGCGGAGGCGGCGATGATTTGCTTATCGGAAGTGTCAAAGATGATACGCTCGACGGTGGCGACGGCTCCGATACCCTTAAAGGCGGCAAAGGGCACGACGTTTTATACAGCGGCGGCGAAAAAAATGTATTCGACGGCGGCATTGGCAACGATTCCATTTATGCAGGGTTGATGTCAAGTGATTCCAATCCTTTCAAAGGTAGCCATGATACTGTTGACGGCGGCGCGGGCGACGATTATATTGTCGTTTCAGGTTACAATCCATATGCTAACGGCGGAATTTCTTCTGTCTATAAATGGGGTTATGTTTCCGTTAATGGGGGAGCAAACAATGACACTATCATAAGTAACAGCTCGAATAATACAATTATCGGCGGCACGGGCAATGACAGCATTGTAACAAGCGAAGACAATACTCTTTTCCTTTACAAAGACGGAGACGGCAAAGACTCAATTAAAGGTATTGGCGAAAAAGATACTCTCGAAGTTTCCGAAGGTTTGATTACTTCTGCTACAATCAGCGGCAAAGATGTTATATTTAAAATCGGAGACGGTTCAGTAAGATTGATTGATGCCGTAAATAAGGAATTTAATCTGCGCGAGGCGGACGGCACCTTGACAACGCGAGCTTACAGTAATGATTCAAGCGGCGAGGTCGTCTGCTCAATCTTCGGCTCTGCAAAGGGTGACATTTTACAAGACAACGTCGGCATTAAACGACAGTCATATATTATCGCGCCAGGCGACCCTACGCCCAAAGATCCAATAATCGGCACGATAAATAAAAATGTTCTCTATGGCTATATCGGCAAAGATATCCTACATGCCAACGATAAAGATACTACTCTTTACGGCGGTATAGGTAATGACATCTTGAACGGCGGCGACGGCAACGATAAGCTTTTTGGCGAGTCGGGCAATGATAAACTTTTCGGCGGCAAAGGCAAGGATACTCTATTTGGCGGCACTGGTAAGGACACTCTAAGTGGCGGCGACAATGATGATTCGTTATCTGGCGGTGACGGAAATGATTCACTAGTAGGCGGCGATGGTATCGATATTCTAAAAGGTGGCAAAGGCAATGATACTCTAGTCGGCGG
>JAFRRH010000051.1 GCA_017428215.1 Selenomonadaceae bacterium | reverse complement strand
TTTGTAAAACTTACAAAAGTTAAGCGGTGAAGATAGCTGAGTGGTTCCACCCGTTCCCTTTCCGAACACGGTAGTTAAGCACTCATACGCCGATGGTACTTGGGTGGCGACGCCCCGGAAGACTAGGTATTTGCCGCTAAAATCCTCAAGCCTTGAGTCTTAAAGGATTCAAGGCTAAATTTGAAAATGGCGGCTCTGGTGAAGTGGTTAACACGTCGGATTGTGGCTCCGATATGCGTGGGTTCGATTCCCACGAGTCGCCCCATAGGGGTATAGCTCAATTGGTAGAGCAACGGTCTCCAAAACCGTAGGCTGAGGGTTCAAGTCCTTCTGCCCCTGCCACATAGAAAATTCAAGCCGTGTTGATGCATGGCTTTTTTTCATGCCTTAAATATAAATCCAACAAATTATAATATTTTGCCAGAACTTTATAAACCAGACATTTTCTTGATATTTTTTAATAAACTACAGCATGTAAATCCTAAGTGCGATAAAATCTTTAGTATAAAAAAACACATTTCCAAAAGTGGCGGTGTATTTTTTTATAAAACGCCGTGTGGAAATTACTTGAAATACGAAAGTTAATGAAATAAAATGCCGATATAATTTTTAAAGGAAAGGGGCGGATAAAATGCCATTAATAGATTCAGGCTCAACCGGCATAAGACCAATAGACCGACAACGACCGAGTGAAGGATTAGACCGAGTAAGGCGACGCGACGAGGGAGGCGGTGGCTTTCGACCGCAAACGACAGTTAATTTAAAGACGGCAATTCAAGATATAGCAGCGACGCTTGGCAAAATCGGCACAGAGGAAAAGCATGGAATTCAGCGTTTACCAAATGAAGTGGGCGAAGTCGTTAAAAATATTTTACGGCAATCACTTTCTTTAGAGTCGACGCTGGGCAAGGGGATAGGCAGTACAGTCGAGAGCCAACGCTTTTCAATGGATCAGCTCATGCTTTTTTCGAGAATGCTTCTGCAAATTGGAACGCTCGCCGAAAAAGGCTATTCGATGAAGTTAAGTGACGACACGCAAGCATTGTTATCGAATTTAAAAAGCACAGTAATAGCGGAGGAAGGCGGCGAAGCATTGGAGCCAATCCTCATGACTAAGGCATCATTTGAGTTAGTCGACGCGAAAACCGCCGAACAACTTCCGGAAGCTCTCTACGAAATTTTATCTCAACTTTCCGCGCAGGCACCTGTCTATCAGCAACAACAGCCGCAATCCGAAAGCATGCAATTTTTAAAACAGCTAGTCAAATATTTTATGCCGCGCCCCGAAGTCGACAACTTGCAACAGTACCAGCCGCAAGAGCAACAACAACCGCAAGCTCAACAATCTCAACAACCACAGGGCGCGACGCAAAGATTTTTGGAATCAATGTTTAGAAGTTTTGGTGGCAAGTTTGCTCAGCCGACGCAATTTAATCAACCAAACGTACAAGGACAAGCGGCGCAATTCAATCAAGCGAACGCACAAGGACAGCCGACGCAGTTTAATCAACCAAACGTTCAAGGACAAGCGCAATTTAATCAGCCTAATGCGCAAGGTCAGCCGACGCAATTTAATCAACCGAACGTTCAGGGACAACCGACACAGTTCAATCAACCGAACGCTCAAGGACAAGCGGCGCAGTTCAATCAACCAAACGCTCAAGGACAACCAACGCAATTCAATCAGCCAAATACACAAGGACAACCGGCGCAATTCAATCAACCTAATGCGCAAGGACAGCCGACGCAATTCACTCAACCAAACATGCAAGGACAATCGACGCAATTCAATCAAGCAAATGCTCAAGGACAACCGACGCAGTTCAATCAACCAAACGCGCAAGGACAACCGACGCAGTTCAATCAACCAAACGCGCAAGGACAACCGACGCAGTTCAATCAACCAAACGCGCAAGGACAACCGACGCAGTTCAATCAACCAAACGCACAAGGTCAACCGACGCAGTTCAATCAACCAAACGCACAAGGACAACCGACGCAATTTAATCAACCGAACGCTCAAGGACAGCTGACGCAATTCAATCAACAAAACATGCAAGGACAATCGACGCAATTTACTCAATCGAACGTTCAAGGACAGCCGACGCAATTCACTCAACCTAACGCTCAAGGACAACCTACGCAATTTAATCAGCCAAACGTACAAGGTCAACCGGCTCAATTCAATCAACCGAACGTTCAGGGACAACCGGCGCAATTTAATCAACCAAATGTTCAAGGACAGCCGACGCAATTTAATCAACCGAACGCACAAGGACAGCCGCAATTTAATCAACCAAACGCACAAGGGCAACCGACGCAGTTCAATCAGCCGAATGTTCAAGGACAGCCGACGCAATTTAATCAACCAAATGTTCAAGGACAACCGACGCAATTCAATCAGCCGAATGTTCAAGGACAGCCGACGCAATTTAATCAACCAAACGCACAAGGGCAACCGACGCAGTTCAATCAGCCGAATGTTCAAGGACAGCCGACGCAATTTAATCAACCAAACGCACAAGGGCAACCGACGCAGTTCAATCAGCCGAATGTTCAAGGACAGCCGACGCAATTTAATCAACCGAACGTTCAAGGTCAACCGGCACAATTTAATCAGACTAATGCACAAGGACAACCGACGCAATTCAATCAACCAAACGTACAAGGACAACCGACGCAATTCAATCAACCAAATGCTCAAGGTCAAGCGACGCAATTTAATCAACCAAATGCTCAAGGTCAAGCGACGCAATTCAATCAACCGAACGTACAAGGACAGCCGACGCAGTTCAATCAGCCGAATGTTCAAGGTCAGCCGGCGCAATTTAATCAGCCGAATGTTCAAGGTCAGCCGGCGCAATTTAATCAGCCGAATGTTCAAGGTCAGCCGGCGCAATTTAATCAGCCGAATGCTCAAGGGCAAGCGACGCAATTCACTCAACCGAACGCTCAAGGACAGCCGACGCAATTCAATCAACCGAACGCGCAAGGACAACCGACGCAGTTTAATCAAGCAAATGCGCAAGGACAACCGACGCAATTCAATCAACCGAACGTTCAAGGACAACCGACGCAATTCAATCAACCAAATGTTCAAGGACAACCGGCGCAATTCAATCAACCAAATGTTCAAGGACAACCGGCGCAATTCAATCAACCGAACGCGCAAGGACAACCGACGCAGTTCAATCAACCGAACATGCAAGGACAACCGACGCAGTTCAATCAACCGAACGCGCAAGGACAACCGACGCAGTTCAATCAACCAAACGCGCAAGGACAACCGACGCAGTTCAATCAACCAAACGCGCAAGGACAACCGACGCAGTTCAATCAACCGAACGCGCAAGGACAACCGACGCAGTTTAATCAAGCAAATGCGCAAGGACAGCCGACGCAATTCAATCAAGCAAATGCGCAAGGACAACCGTCGCAATTCACTCAACCAAACGTTCAAGGACAGTCGACGCGGTTCAATCAAAGTCAGCAACCGCAATTTGACCCGACGATACCGCGAATGCGCAGAAGCCGCATAAAACCTAAGCACGTCAGCGAAGATTTTGTTAATCGGCAAGAGGAACTGCGCATGCAAATGGAAATGGCTAAGAATGCAATGCTTAAACAAAATCTCCAAAACACGCCGCAGACAAACGACACGATGAAGAGCCTCGCACAATTCCTGTTGCGCAATCCAGCTCAAAATACTACGCCGCGTGATATGGCATTGCTCCAAAATTTTGTTAACAATTCGCAACAGATGATGCCCGAAGACGAAGCTCGCCACTTACAAAATCTCTTGCGCCTCTGTCAAAATAATATTCCGCTTACCGTTCGACAAGCCGCCGTTCAACAAAATCTCCCAGACTTGCCAAGACTTTGGGCTTTTATGCAGATGTGCGATATGGCTAATGTTACGTCGAAGATGAACGCCCGCGCCTTTAAACGTGCCGGAAAAGATGTTGCAGACTTTACAACCTCCATGCGCCACGCCATGAGCGCGGAAAATTCCGTTGTGCAGAATCAACGCTCCTTCCAAATGATGTTGCCGATGTATATGGGCGATAACGAGGCAAGCTATCCGACTTATCTTAACGTCTACGACGAGAACACCCAAGACGAGGAGACTGGCGAAAATAAAAAAGAAACATGGTTCCGTATCTGCGTCTTAACCGATTATATTGGCGCGGCAGAATTGGTTTTCCGCGTTTATGACGAAACTCATTTGGATATGCGCTTTTATTTTTCGCGAATCGACGTTGCAGAAGAATTTCGTAGCACTTATCTTGATTCGTTAAGAAATTCTTTAAAGCAAACGGAACTTAACGTCGGTGAAGTTCGCGTGGGCGGCGTCGGCGAAAGAATGTTTAGCTTCTAAGAGTGTAGAGGAGGAAAATTTTATGGTAATAATTAATATGCAGGGTAGGCTCGGCAATCAAATGTTTCAATATGCTGCAGGGCGGCGTTTGGCTCACACCCTCAAGACCGAGCTAAAGATAAATTTTCTCTTGCCTAAGAAAATCTACAAGTTGAATGCGTTCAACATACAGGAAAATTTTGCGACACCGGAAGAAATTGCGGCTGTAAAGCTCGTTCGATACGAGGGGGGGGGCATTAAATAGCTTTATACCGCAAGTACTGGAGCTACCCGATAACACTGGAGTGCAAGGTTGGTTGGAAAACGAACGCTATTTCGCTGACATCGCTGATATAATTCGCCAAGAGTTCACGCTCAAAAATCCTCTAAGCTCCACTGCCAAATTCTGGCGATTAAAAATTCTCGCTGCTAAATGTCCAGTTTCCATGCAATTCCGACGCGGTGATTTTCTTCGTTTGGGACATTTGCCGCAGTTTGCAGTGCTACCTCTTGAATATTATTTTACGGCCTTGAATCAATTAACTGAGTCATATCCGACTGTTTTTGTCTTTTCTGATGACTTGAATTGGTGTAAAGAGAACCTTAAGTTCGACGTGCTAACTGAGTTCGTAGAAGGTTGTAAGGATTATGAACAGCTCTACTTGACGAGTCTTTGCAAGCACAACATAAATGCTAACTCGACTTTCAGCTGGTGGAGTTCGTGGCTCAATCAAAACCCCGACAAAAAAGTTTTCGTGCCCATTCCAAACACTTTCTTTGATATAAACCGCCTCTATCGTGGCTTTACGCCTACACACTATAAATATTCTTCGCTGGATTCTGAAAGGTGGATAAGGGTGCCATTTGATATGAACAATCGGCTTAACGTCCCTCCGCCTTCTAAAAACGATACGCCTGTTTCGAGCGCAAAGGCAGTATGAAAAAATTCTTTTATGTCGCGCCTCTGAAATAATGCCCGCGTGTAAAATTTTCAATCTCTGCTCCGCCAAATTTATAAGCGTGAACAATCTGCGCGGTCTCTTGCAAAGTCAACGCTCGACAATCAACGCGAATCCTCGCTACGCCGTCAAAATCTGCGCGGTGTTCAATCATAGAAAGAGTTTTGGCGTTGAGGATATGCATTCGACAAAATTGGTCAGTCACGACAGGGAAAAGTTCGCCCTTCCTGTCACGTAAGAAAAAATTTTTCGCCCTGCAAACATGCGGGCAATTTTTTTTGTCCAAATTGCCGATAAAACTTCCAAGCACGCAATAAGCCGAAATCATTAGCTCCTGCCGCCCGTGAACGATACATTCGACTGGCAAGGGTGATTTTTTAGCGCGGCTTTTAACTTGCATCAAATTTAATTCGGGCGATAAAGTCACGCCCACGACGCCTAGATTTTTTAAAAAATTAATCGTCGCGCTGTTGAAAACGTGCAAAGAAAAATCCGTCCTAATCGGCACGCCAAAATTTTTTGCAAGATTGAGCGTCGCGAGATTGTGAACGTAAACGGCGTCAATCTCTGCAGGTAAAGTAAACGGCTCACCTTCACGGACAAGACGCGGCGTCGCTAGAGAAATTTTTTTCCCGCGCTTGTGAACTAATTCAATCGCCGCCGAAATATTTTTGACGGGTTGATTGGTAAAAGTTTCTCCTCCAAATAAAATTTCATCCGCGCCCGCGTCAAGCGCAACTTTTAATTTCTCCAACGTGTCAACATGAGCAATTAATTTTGTCTCTTCAACTTCACAAGACGAATAAATTTTTTCCTTAACTGCAGAGATTTTTTCGCGTTCAAACTTTTTAAGCCGCAAAATTTCTAACTGCTCGACAACACGGCGGCGCACGTCATTTAACTCGCTAATCGGAATCATTAAATTATCGTCCAAAAAATCAGCAGAAATTTTTTCAAGCGCGAAGATTGAATTGCCTAGCCGCCCAATTTGATTTTTTAGCGTCTCCAAAGTCAACGGACGATTAACAGCGGGTTCGGCAATAATTTTTGTCTGCGCGGTTGCTGAATTGCCGTCGGCGTCGGTCATAGTTAAATTCAACGGCTCGCCAAGCTTAGCTTTAACTTCCGCCGTTATAGAAATTTTCCTAACCGGTGCACCCGTAAAATATTTTCGCGCTTCAGCAGTCAATCCCGCGTCAAAAATTTTAAAAGCCCTATCGTGAACGCGAACGCCTTTTGTATTGACATTTTTAATTGTGCACAAGTCGCCGCGCAGTTCAAAGTCCTCAACCGTAAACGTGACACGCCCGCCAACTTTTATCCAAATTTCTACTTGGTCGCCAGCAGAAATTTTCCCGCTAAGTTTTAAAGTAATTTTATCGCGCCCAATCTCTGCAACACGCCCAATTAGCACGCCGCGATTATTCGGCTTCATGTCGCTGATTAAATTTTTGCCGGGATTTTTTTCAAGATAAGCCGTCGTGAAGTCTCGATTAAAAATCTGCGCAAGCTTGCGTTTATCTTCAAGCGTGGAAAAATTTTTATCCAAAGCGTCGCGATAAACTTTTACGACTGTAGCGACATATTCGGGACGTTTCATGCGCCCTTCGATTTTTAAACTCGTCACGCCAGTTTCAATTAGCTTTGGCAAAAGCTCTAACGTATTTAAATCCTTCGGACTAAGCAAATATTTTCCCGCGCCGCTCAAAAGATTTTTGCCGCTCGCGTCGACGAGTTCATAAGGCAAGCGGCAAGGTTGAGCGCAACGCCCGCGATTACCACTGCGCCCTCCAATTAATGAACTCATCAAACATTGCCCCGACCAACACACGCATAACGCACCATGAATAAAAATTTCCGTCTCAATCGGCGACTCGCTACAAATTTTTTTAATCTCGTCTAAAGTTAACTCGCGGCTTAAAACTGCGCGGCTAAAACCAAGTTCAGCTAAAACTTTGACGCCTTCCAAATTGTGAATTGTCATTTGCGTAGAGGCATGCAAGGGAATTTCAGGCGCAATATTTTTTATTATGGACGCCGCACCCAAATCTTGAACTAAAAGCGCGTCGACATTTGCCCGCCGTAAAAATTTTATGTAAGTTGCGAATTTGTCAAGCTCCTCATCGGCAATTATCGTATTAACAGTTACATGAACCGCCACGCCGCGCAGATGTGCAAACTCGACGGCTTTAAGTAATTGTTCGCCTGCAAAATTTTCTGCGTAGGCTCGCGCACCGAATTTTTCTCCGGCAAGATAAACGGCGTCTGCTCCCGCCTCCACTGCCGCTTTTAAGGCGTCGAAACTTCCGGCTGGTGCCAATAACTCAACCAAATTAAAATCCCTCCAAAAATTTTTATAAGGAATATAACACGCGGCAAAAATTTTCTCAACGGCGGCAGGATTAATCGCACGCTTGCAGAATTCAAGTTTAAAATTGTTAGAAGATTCATTAGGATTACAGGAGGGCTTTCAATGGCGAAAAAATATTACAGCACAAAAATCGTTGGCATCGGCGGCGAGGTCTCTAAGTTTACCAGCCTCGTTAAAATGCTCGTTATCTTCGATGATTCAATGGTTCTGCCGGAGTTGCGCGATTTTTCCGTTCTGCACAGCGGCAATAAACTTATCGACGTTATCAAACCCGGCGACATTCTCCAAATCGCAGGCTCCGAATTCAAAATTCTCAGCGTCGGCAACGAAGTCAACAACAATATCAAAAGCCTTGGTCATATCGTCATCAAATTCAACGACGACAAAGACGAATTGCTTGAAGGCTCCATTCACGTCGAGGATAAACCCATTCCGAAAATCCGTATCGGCGACGAAATTGCGATTGTCGAAGCAGGTTCGGAAGCTCTGGTCGGCAAAACCGTAGCTCTCACTTGCGGCGATAAAGCTCTTTGCGAAACTGTTGCACAAATTTTCAAAGATAACGGTGCACAAATTGTAGACGGCGACGCGGACATTGTCGTTAACGTTAAGTAAATTATTCACGGTCATAAATTTTTTTCGACTGTCGGTCAATAATCGGCAGTCTTTTTAATGCAAAAGGAGTGATTAAAATTAAGACAAGCACCATACAAATAATTAATAACGTAATTGAACGCTATCCTGCGCTGGAAGATTGTCGGGGCGGTTTATTCGCGTCAATGGAAATAATTTGTGAAGGTTTTCGCGGCGGTGGCAAATTGATAACCTGTGGCAATGGCGGTTCAGCGGCGGACGCAATGCACATTGTCGGAGAACTTATGAAAGGTTTTCTTCTGCCGCGCAAGATTGAAAAATTTAATCCCGAATTCGTCAAACGTGCGCATGAACTTTTCCCAGTTGACGTTGAATTTTTTAAGGCTAATCTTCAAAGCGCATTGCCCGCCGTTAGTTTAGTCGGTGAAACTTCGCTGATAACCGCTTTTGCAAACGACAATGCGGCGAATTTAATTTTTGCGCAACAGGTTTTCGGGCTAGGCAAGCGCGGCGATGTTTTGCTTGCAATTTCGACTTCGGGCAACTCGGATAATGTTCTATTCGCCGTTGAAGTTGCAAAAGTTATAGGGATAAAAATTGTGGCTATGACTGGACGGCGCGGCGGTAGACTTCGCCATTTATCAGACGCGGCAATTTGCGTGCCCGCTGATTCGTCGTATACCATTCAAGAATTCCATTTGCCGATTTACCATATGATTTGCTTGGCGGCGGAAAATGAATTTTTTGGAGAATAAATCATGCACGAGGCAACGCTTGCCGAAAATATTTTAAATATTGCACTTGACGCGGCTAAACAGAATCACGCGACGAAAATTTTTAAAGTCGGCTTAACGCTCGGAGAAATGGCTGGCGTCGAGGTTGAAGCGTTGAATTTGTCCTTTGACGTGCTCAAAAAAAATACGCCTGCAGACGGCGCGGAACTTGTGATTAAGCGCGTGCCGATTAGTGCGACGTGTAATAAGTGCGGTAAAAATTTTCAGCTTGAACGATATAATTTTTTCTGTCCGGAGTGCGACGGCATTTTAATTTTGCAGAGCGGGCGAGAACTTTTAGTTGACTTCGTAGATTGTGAGTGATGAATTTGGAAATAAAATTGATGAGAAATATTTTAGGCGCGAATGATGAGATTGCCGCGCAGAATCGGAAAATTTTTTCTGAACGCGGCGTTGTCGTAATGAATTTAATGGGCTCGCCTGGTTCGGGCAAAACAACTTTGCTTGAAAAAACTTTGGCGCGGCTTGCCGACAAAATTAAAATCGCGGTCATTGAGGGCGATTTATTCACAGCTAAGGACGCTGAACGAATCGAACGGGCGGGCGTAGACGTGATTCAAATCAACACGGCTGGCGGCTGTCATCTCGATGCGGCGATGATTCAAAAAGCTTGCGCGTCTTTAAATCTTGACGCAATCGATTTGCTTATCGTTGAAAACGTCGGAAATTTAGTTTGCCCTGCCGAATTCGACATTGGCGAAAATTTTAAAGCCGTTGTGTTGTCGATAACCGAAGGCGACGATAAACCGTTAAAGTACCCGCTGATATTCAAGGAGTCGGAAGTTACATTGCTAAACAAAATCGACTTGCTACCGTTCACGAACTTTGATTTACAATCTGCGCGAGAGGACTTGACGACTTTGCACCCGACGATAAAAATTTTTGAAACGTCTTGCACGAAAGGCACGGGGCTTGACGATTGGGCGGAGTGGTTGCTCGGAAAGGTGGCGCGTTAATGGAAAGTTTATTTACGGCGGAAAATACGGTGCTGGGCATTGGCAATATAATTTTAAGCGACGAGGGCTTTGGCGTGCGCGTCGTCGAATATTTGGAAAAAAATTTTACCTTCCCCGAAAATGTTCAGCTGATTGACGGCGGGACGCTCGGCGTTGAGTTGACGCATTTTATAACGGGTACGCAACGGCTTTTGATTATTGATTCGATTGACGGCGGCGCGGAGCCTGGAAAAATTTTTCATCTGCGCGACGACGAGATTAAAAAACATTTCGCGCAAAAAATTTCGGCGCATGAAGTCGGAATTCAAGAAGTGCTGACGATTTTGGAGCTGACAAATAAAAAAATTCCACACATCGAATTAATCGGGGCGCAACCGTTTAGCTTGGAGGCGGGCACAAAATTAACGCCGCAAATGTCAAAGTTAGTTCCGACGTTCGCTGATAAAGCTGTAGAAATTTTGAGTAGCTGGGGACTAAAAGTAATTTTCAGTTGATGATATAATGGCGGCGAGGTGATTGAAATGCAACCGCAACTTAAAGAACAGAAAGCAATTCCGCTTACACGCGATGATTTTATCATAATGCAACTAAGGGAAATCCGCGAAGACATACGCGACTTGCGCGGCGAGATAAAAGACGTACGCAAAGAACTTAACGGTCGCATGGACAAACTTGAAGATACTTTAAATGGTCGAATGGACAAATTGGAAAATGAAGTGCGCTCGACGGCGCGTCATAGCCAAATCATGGCGGGCAGTGTCATAGCAATCGCGTTGGGCGTCCTCTATTTCGTGTTTACTCATTGAACTGCCAACTATCAAGACTGAAGGAGGTACCAAGATGATAATTTTTCCTGCGATAGACCTGCGCGGCGGCAAATGCGTCCGTTTGATTCAAGGCGACTTTGACAAGGAAACTGTTTATTCGGACGACCCGCAAGCAACTGCGCTTAAGTGGCAAGCTTTAGGCGCGAAATTTTTACACGTCGTAGATTTGGACGGCGCAAGAGCAGGTTCGCCGCAAAACCTTGACGCCATAAAAAAAATCCTTGCCGCTATTAAAATTCCGATTGAAGTTGGCGGCGGGATTCGTACTCTTGACGATATGGAAAAACTTTTATCGTTGGGAGTTCGTCGCGTTATTTTAGGTAGCGTTGCCGTTGAAAATATTTCGCTCGTCGAGGCGGCTGTTAAAAAATTCGTCGATAAAATTGTTGTCGGGATTGACGCTCGCAACGGTTTTGTGGCGGTTCACGGTTGGGAAAAATCCAGCGCGGTTAAAGCTGACGAATTGGTAAAAAAAATTGTTGCGGCGGGTGTCAAAACAATTATTTATACCGACATATCCAAAGACGGCATGTTAAGCGGCGTCAATGCAGAGGCTTTTGCTGAACTTCAGAAATTTTCGGGCGCAGAAATTATTGCGTCGGGCGGCGTCAAGTCGATTGAAGATATTCGCGCACTCAAGGCGGCAAAAATTTCGGGCGTGATTGTCGGCAAAGCAATTTACACCGGCGCATTAAATTTGAAACTTGCGATTGAACTTGCGGAGGGTTAAATGCTTACGAAAAGAATTATTCCCTGCTTAGACGTTAAAGCGGGACGTGTAGTCAAGGGCACGAATTTTATTGGCTTGCGCGACGCCGGAGATCCTGTTGAGCTTGCTAAACGCTACGACTTGGAGCGGGCGGACGAATTAGTTTTCTTAGATATAACTGCCTCGCACGAAGGGCGCGGCACTATGGTTGAAGTCGCTAAAAATTGTGCGTCGCAAGTTTTTATTCCGTTTACGGTCGGCGGCGGTATGCGCACGGTTGAAGATATGCGCGTAATGTTGGCGGCGGGCGCGGATAAAATTTCCGTCAATAGCGCGGCAGTTAAAAATCCTCAACTAATCAGCGACGGCGCAAAAAAATTCGGCAGTCAGTGTATAGTTCTGGCTGTCGATGCTAAACGTTCGGATAGTGGTTGGGAAATTTACGTAAACGGCGGACGCACTCCCACTGGGATTGACTGCTTAGAGTGGGTTAAAAAGGGCGTCGCGCTTGGAGCCGGTGAAATTCTTCTAACTAGTATGGACGCCGACGGCACCAAAGACGGCTACGATATTGAACTTACCCGCGCAGTTAGCGAGGCGGTTAATGTTCCCGTCATTGCTTCGGGCGGCGCGGGCGATCTTGCACATTTTTATGACGTGTTAGTTGACGGCAAAGCGGACGCAGTTTTGGCGGCGTCGGTTTTCCATTACGGCAAATATACAATCCGTCAAGTCAAAGAATATTTGCAAGGGCGCGGCGTCGAAGTTCGCTTTTAAGCAATTTTTTCAAGTAGAGCTTTGCAACCGCGCAGAATGTCATCGTAAGTTTTGGCGAATCCGTTTTTGTCCCAAGGAATATCCTCGTCGAGGAGCATATAAATTTTCTCGTCGGGGTCGCCGCCAACAATCTCTTTGACTTGCTCAACGTTGCCCGCGTCCATGCAAATTATAAAATCATTTTCCGCGTAGTCTTCGGGCGTAATTGTACGGGCGATGTGTTCACCGAACGGAATTTTTTCAAAGCCAAGTTTAGCGGCAATGCCTTGATGTAAAGTTCCGCCGTCAGTCGGTTTACTTGCCGCGCTCGAAACGGAAATTTTATCGCTCAAGCCCGCGTCCGCGATTAATTTTTTCATGATGAACTGCGCCATAGGCGAACGTCCCGTATTTCCACTGCACACAAACATAATTTTCATTGTGATAGCCTCCCTAAAAAATTTTTCATCATAATTCTACCGCTCGGCGTCAAGATTGATTCGGGGTGGAATTGAATTCCTTCTACATCGAAATTTTTATGTCGGACGCCCATAATCGTTCCGTCGTCAAGTTCGGAAGTAATTTCTAAACAATCGGGCAAAGTTTCACGCTCGATAATCAGCGAATGATAACGCCCGACTTCAACGCCCTGTTCAAGTCCGTGATAAATTCCCTTGCCGTTGTGTTTAAGCCGTGACGTTTTGCCGTGAACGATTTCTTTAGCGCGAATAATTTTGCCGCCGAAAACTTCGCCAATCGCTTGATGTCCTAAACAAATTCCCAAAATCGGCAATTCGCCCTTAAGTTCAGAAATAATTTGCTCGGAAATGCCCGCGTCGCTCGGTACGCCCGGTCCCGGCGAAATTATCACGGCAGAAAAATTTTTTACCTCGTCGACGGAAATTTTATCATTGCGAACGACTTCAACCGCCGCGCCCAATTCCGACAACAGCTGATAAACGTTGTATGTAAACGAATCGTAGTTATCAAGCAGGAGAATCATTATTTTCGACCTCCTCGACGACTTCAAAGAGAGCTTTAGCCTTTTGCAAAAATTCGCGGTACTCGTTTAGCGGAATAGAATCGGCGACAATGCCCGCGCCCGTCTGAATCACCGCGTTAACGTCGTTTTCAATCCGCAACGTGCGCAAAGTTATGCACATGTCCATATTTCCGCAAAAATCCATGTAGCCGACCGTGCCCGCGTAAGATTTTCGGCGAACGGGTTCAAGCTCGTGAATAATTTCCATTGCGCGAAGTTTAGGAGCACCGCTAACAGTTCCGGCGGGGAAAGTCGCCTTCAAAACGTCAATCGGCGTGAAATTTTCTTTAAGAGTTCCGACGACACTCGAAACCATATGCATAACGTGGCTAAAGTATTCGACTTCGCGGAGCTTTTCGACTTTAACGGAGCCAGCCGCGCAGATTCTGCCCAGGTCGTTTCGCGCGAGGTCTACAAGCATTGAGTGTTCGGCATTTTCTTTAACATCGGCTTTTAAATCGGCGGCAAGAATTTTATCTTCGTCGGAATTTATGCCGCGTCGACGAGTGCCGGCTATCGGATATGTGAAAACTTTTTTACCGGCAACTTTAACCAACATTTCGGGCGAGGCTCCAACGAGTTTCACGCTACCGAAATTCAGATAGAACATGTAAGGCGACGGATTGACTTGCCTAAGCTTACGATAGAAGAGGAACGCGGGCTTAGAAATTTTCGCTTTGAATTGCTTAGACGGCACAACTTGAAAAATATCGCCAGCGAAAATATATTCCTTAGCGCGTTCAATAGCCGATAAAACTTCAGGCGGAGCGTCGCCGTATTTTTCCATAAAATTAATCGGTTCGTGTGGAATTTTTTTAGGCGTAGAAATTTTGAGCGGCGCAGAGATTTTATTTGCTAATTCGTTCATGCGCGTGGAAATTTCTTTGTAGAGTTCGGGTAAATTTTTATCTTTAACGTCGACGATATAAATCAGCCGCGCAGAATTTTTCAGGGCGTCGAGAACAATCATCACGCGGCAAATCATAAACTGCCCTAAAAGTTCTTCGTCGTCGAGTTCCAAACCGCGAATTCTATCGAACGTTGCGGCGACTTCAAAATTAAAATAGCCGACCATACCACCATTAGCGAGCGGCAAATTTTTATCCAAAGCGGCGGGCTTATAACGGCTCATGAACTTTTTAATCGCGCTGACAGGTTCGCCGTCAATGCATTTCATCAAGTCGCCGTCGCGAATCATCAGCTTTGACTTAAAAACTTGCAACTCAACGAACGGTTCCGCGCCGATAAAAGAAAATCGCCCAAAAGCCTGCTGAGTAGTGTCAACCGATTCGAGGATAAAGCCGCGCCTCTTATCGACGAGTTTATAAAAAATTGATACGGGCGTATCCAAATCGGTATTTATCTCGGCAGTCACGGCGATTAAGTTTGAACTTTGCGCGAAGTTTTGAAACTCTTCAAGTGTAGGAGAAATTTTCAACATCTAAAACCTCCTATATAGATTTTTTTCATGATAGCACAGCAACAGAGCTTTGGCAATATAAAACGGCGCGATAAAAAGTTCTTGCGTTAAAGTCGGCTCAATATGTTATAATCACCACGAAAATTTTTAGGAGAGTGATTTGAATGGCATTTGTATGGCATATCCCGACAAAAATTTTATTTGGCGCGGGCAAGCTCGGCGAACTTCATAAAGAGGCACCGCTCGGCAAGAAGGCTTTAATCGTCATTTCCAACGGACGCTCGACGAAAACTAATGGCAGTCTCGATAAACTTCAAGAGGAACTTAAAGCTTGGGGCGCGGACTTCGTTGTTTTCAACAAGATTCAAGCTAATCCGACTGAACCGACTGTTCAAGAGGGCGTGGACTTCGGGCGCGAAAATAATTGCGATTTTGTCGTAGGATTGGGCGGCGGCTCGGTTTTAGACGCGGCAAAAGCGATTGCGTCGGTGATTCCGCAGAAGACAGGCAAAGTTTGGGACTTTATCCTGTTTGGCACGGGCGGCAAGCAACCTTTGACGGAAAAAGCTCTTCCCTACATTGCGATAACGACAAGCGCGGGTACCGGCTCCGAAGTTGACGCGGGCGCAGTTATAACCAATCCTGCAACCAACGAGAAGACTGCATTTTTCGGTAGCTATCCCGATTTGGCGATTGTTGATCCGCTTTATATGCTGACAGTTCCCAAACATTTTACGGCTTATCAAGGCTTCGACGCATTTTTCCACAACGCTGAAGGTTACATTTCCAACGTTTGTAACGAGGCGTCGGCTATGATTGAACTTACTGCGATTGCAAAGCTCGCGAAGTACTTGCCGATTGCCGTTAATGACGGAAAAAATCTTGAGGCTCGCACGGAAGTTGCCTTTGCTAATACGCTCGGCGGCTTTTCAATGGACGTTTGCGCTTGCACGGCTGAACATTCTCTCGAACATGCCTTGAGCGCGTATCATTCCGAATTGCCGCACGGCGCAGGCTTGATTATGATTTCGGTTGCTTACTTCTCGCACTTTGTGGAAAAACACGCTTGCGACGAAAAATTTATCGACATGGCGCGGGCAATGGGAAAAGTCAATGCCGATAAGCCAGAAGATTTTATCGACGCCCTAAAGGAAATGCAGACGGCTTGCGGCGTAGACAATTTAAAAATGAGCGATTACGGCATAACGCCTGACGAGTTCCCTAAAATGGTTCAAAATACTCGCGACGCAATGGGATTCCTCCTGCAATTCGATCCCGTTGCCTTGAGTGATGAGGATATGCTTAACATCTACAAAAAATCTTATCGATAATGGCTTGTCAAGACTTGTAATTAAAAATTTTTCGTGCTATTATTTTCGCGAAGAAGGAATGATCTTGAATGTTCGAGGAATCAGATAATGTCTAACCTACATAAATTTTAGGGAACCTGAATTGAATTCGGAAGATGGAGAATTATTCACAGCAATAAGTAACAGAGACCGAGCTTAAGGAACCCACCTGCGAGTAAGCAGGTTTAGACATTCAGAGGAGACGGCATTTCGGAGCCTTTTTTAGAGGAGATTGCTGATTATCAATCGGCAGTCTCCTCTTCCGTTTATGGACAATGGCGGCAAAATAATATACAATGAATTAAAAATTTTTTGAGGTGAAAAAAAATGCCAGTAAAAATTAGCAATACCGGAATGCCCGCGTCGCCGTTTGAATTGTTGAGGGGCGGCGGCGAACATCTGCGCGACAAAGAATTGAGTTTCGAGACGGAGCTAATGGAGCAACAATCGGAAGGCGTCTCTCATGAAGAAATGGAGGCAATGCTCAAAAAGATTGACGACCAGGCGGCACGGCTCAGCAAGACACCAACTTACGAGGAACTCAAGGAATATCGCACGCTGATAAAAAATTTCGTCGGGGCGGCGGTCAGCAATATGTATGAAGTCCACACGTCGGCAGGTTGGGACAGAATGGGACGTCAGCGCGTTTATACGACTGTGCGGAAAATCGACCGCAAGCTTGAGGATATGGCGGAAAAAATTCGGCTCGGACATTCGGATACACTTGACGTTATCGCGGCGCATGATGCAATTCGCGGTATGCTCGTCGATTTGTACATGTGATGAAAAATTTAATTGGCAATGAGGCGACGCTTGCTTATCTGCAAAAAAATATCGCGCAGGGAAAATTTCCACACGCGGTAATATTTTCGGGCGAGGAAGGCGTCGGCAAAAGATTAGCGGCGGAAATCTGCGCGGCGGCTCTGCTTTGTGAAAATCCTATTGACGGTTCTCCTTGCGGCGTTTGTGAAAGTTGTCATCTCGTCGCGGCGAGAAGTCATCCAGATTTTTATGTCGTCGAGGCGGAGGCAACTAAAACTACACGAAATATAAAAATCGGACAGATACGCGAAATGCAATCCGAAGCGTCCTTGCGACCGATAAATTCAGCGCGGCGCGTGGTTATAATTGACGGCGCGGAACTGATGAATAACGCGGCGGCAAATTGTCTGCTAAAAACTATTGAGGAGCCGCCGAGCCAAACAATTTTTATCCTGTTGACGGCAAGTCGCTCAAGTCTTTTAATGACAATTCGCTCTCGGTGTATGACGATACATTTTGACAAACTCAAGCCCGCGCAGATTCGGGACGCGCTCATATCTCAAGGCGTCGATATTCAAGAGGCGGAACGATTATCGGTAATTGCAGACGGAAGTTTTGGACGTGCATTAAAGTTAAAAGATTCGGGCGGCGCACAACTTCGCGAGGCGGCACTCGACACTTTAGAAAAAATTTGCCGCGCAGAACTTTCAAACGAAGAAATTTTTAAAAAGGGCGCGGAAATGTCGGATTGGTCGCGTGATAAGTTTGCAGACTTCTTGACGCATGTACAAAAAATTTTGCGCGATATTTGTTTTACCGAAATATTGGAGCCGTATAATTCAGACCTCATGCCGCGCTTAAGCAAAATAAAAATTCCTGAACGAAAAATTTTTTCGATGATAGAGGCGGGCGCAGAATATCACAAGCGTTTAAAATCAAATGCAAACTTGCGCTTGCTTGCCGAAGCTTATCTTATGTGTATACGAACAATTTGCAAGTAAGGTGATTCATATATGATTAAAGAGGAGATAAAAATTGCGTGCGAAAATCGTAAAGCACGCCACGACTATTTTATTCACGAGACATACGAGGCGGGCATTGAACTCAAGGGCACTGAAGTTAAGAGCTTGCGGGCGGGCAAGGCTAATCTGCGCGACAGTTATGCCGAAGTCAAGGACGGCGAAGTTTTTATCGAGCACCTACACATAAGCCCTTACGAGCAGGGAAATATTTTTAATCATGATCCGTTGCGTCGTCGTCGGTTGCTTCTGCACAAGCGCGAAATTTTAAAACTCTTCGGCAAAACTCGTGAGAAGGGTTTTACGTTGGTTCCGCTGAAGATTTACTTTAAAAAAGGTCGAGCAAAGTTGGAGCTGGCATTGGCGAGCGGCAAACACAATTACGACAAACGCGCCGCCTTGCACGAAAAATCCGCCCAACGCGACATTGAACGAGCATTAAAGGAGCGGTCAAGATGATTAAAAAATTTTTAGGCGTAGTGATTTTGCTGATGATTGCTTTAACGCAAAATGCTTTCGCTGAACCGCGTATAAGTTATCAAGTACACGTCCAGGATTATGGTTGGATGCCGCCCGTTGGCGAGGGGCGAGTTGCCGGTACGACTGGAGAAAACAGACGCATTGAGGCGATTATTATAAATTGCCCTGAAGGCATTGAATACAATGCGCACATTCAAGATTATGGTTGGGAAGGCTGGATGGATTCGGGCGTTGTGGCGGGCACTGTCGGCGAGGGTCGACGCCTTGAGGCTATCAGAATTCGTCTTACCGGCAGTATTGCAAACAGCTACGACGTTTATTATCGGGCGCATGTAGAAAATTATGGTTGGCAAGATTGGGTAAGTAACGGAAGGATTGCCGGTACCGAAGGCAGAGAATTGCGCATGGAAGCTATACAGATAAGGCTCGTTAGAAAGGGCGACGACCGCAATAATTTTAGACACAGACGCGGCGGATATAGACACGGTTACGAGGATTACAGTTAACGGAATTTGACATGAACATTTTAAAAAAATATGAACAGGCACTAAAATTATACAGGGCAAAAAAATTTAATGCGGCGTTAAAGCTCGTCAAGGAAGTTGAGAAAGCTGCACCGCATTGGAAGAAAAGTTTTTTATTGGAGATATTTATTCGCCGCGACCAATGGGAACAAATAAAAGAATTGGCTTTGCTGGAAAAATTCTTGCCGCGTCTTGATTGCAATTCGACGGACGATAAAGATTTGGCGGCGGACGCTTTTAATTGTTTTGGTTCGGTCAACAGGTCTCTTGGGCGTACGACAGATTCAGTAAAAGCCTTTTGTTTATCGGCGAGTTTATCGGACGACAATAAAAAAGCTTGTGAGGAAATCAGCAACGCACTTTTCGCGGCGAGCAGTGCAGAAAATTATTCTGCCGCTGACTTCCAAAAGCTTTACGACGAATACAAAAAATATTTATCGGACATTGAGCCTTACCCGAAAAAATTTTATCGTCATGAAAAAATTCGGGTAGGCTTTTTGTCTAGCTGTTTTCAATGGCATGTGGTTATGTCATGGGGTTGGCACCTTGTGAGCGGTCTCGATAAAAATTTGTTCAAAGTTTATTGCTACTCTAACGTAAAAACTCCCGACAAGGTCACGAATTATTTTCGGTCAAGCGTCGACGTTTGGCACGACATTTATAGCTTGACGGACGCGGCGACGGCTGAATTGATTCGCGCTGATGAAATTGATATTTTATTTGAATTGGACGGGCACACGGTAGATAATCGGCTCCGAATTGCGGCATATCGACCTGCCACCGTTCAAATTTCGGGTATCGGTTACATGAACAGCACGGGGCTTGATTGCTTCGATTATTTTTTATCAGATATTTATTGCGCAGGTGACGAATCTTATTTTACCGAGAAAGTTATTAAGTTACCGCACAGTCATTTTTGTTACGAGCCGCCGACGAAAATGGAGCCTGCCGCTTATCCGCCTTGTATAAAAAATAATTTCGTGACGTTCGGAAGTTTTAATCAGTTCGGCAAGATGACGGATTCGGTTTTTATTACGTGGCAAAAAATTCTGGACGCCGTGCCCAATAGTCGCTTAATTCTCAAGCATCAAATTTTTAGCAACGACGACGGAAGAAATTTTGTTAAGGCGCGGCTGAAAAGTTTTGGATTCGACATTAATCGCGTAGAAATGCGCCCTTACACGGATAATCACATTGTTGAATATAACGACGTAGACATTGCGCTTGACACGTTCCCTTATACGGGCGGCGTCACCACTTGCGAGGCTTTATATATGGGCGTGCCGGTTATCAGTCTTTACGGCAACAGACACGGGACGCGCTTTGGGCTTAGTATTTTAAAAAATGTCGGACTTGACGAATTGGCGGTTGATTCTTATGACGAGTATATTAATCGAGCCGTCGCGTTGGCTAGCGATTGGGAACTGTTAGCAATTTTGCGTAAAAATCTGCGCGGCATGATGGAAAAATCTCCGCTAATGGATTCGGCAAATTATATCCGCGAAGTCCAAGACGCCTTTATAAAAATTCTGCGTTAAATTTTTTACTTAGAAAAGTTTCCCGCTGGCAAGCTTGCCAACAGAAAGTTTTGGCATGAAATCTTTATCGCTTTTGCCTTTGATGATAACTTTGTCAACGTATTTGTTCACGCGCTTTGAAATGCGTTTGGCGGTGTCTTCGACGGATTCCATGTAAGCTTGTGTCCAAACGTCATCATAACCTTTGCGGGGTTTGTGGTGCTTTACTGCTTGACCTTGAAAGTTATTTTCCCAGACGATTTCGCCGGTTTCCACGTTAATAAATTTCATGTTGACGACGGTATTTAGCGCGGTGCGTTTTGTAATGTCGAGCATACTGCCAAGTCCGAGTACACCGATACCAGAACCAATACGCCGCAAAGTTTTATCGCGATTACTTGAGCCTGCACCAGAAAAAGAAAGTCCACTGCCAACGATACTCGATATAGTGCTTATTGTATTATCTTCAACCTTCGTGGCACCGAGCGCGAGCACTTCACAGCGAACGACGTAATCCACGCCGAGATTTTTATAGAACATTTGATTAAAATTTTCAGGCGCGGCAGAAGGTTGCGGCAATTCAATCGCGTCAAAGACTAAAATTTCTCCGATATTTTCAATGGATAATTTTTTTTCGGCGGTAACTTCCTCATCAAGAATTAAATCGTCCTCATAAGTATTTGTATCAACGACGGTTACAAGATTTTTCTCGATGAGTTTTTCACTTAAAAACATTTCCAGATTTTCCGCCGTGCCGAGTTCAGGGTGTCGCGAATCGTCTGTTACCTCGATTGCAATTTGTATTCGCTCTTCTTCCGGCAAACCTTTATCTTTTTTGGCAAATGCCACGCTCTGAATTGCCAGCAACATTGCCAAGCAAAGCAAGAAAATTTTTTTAGTCATGACTTCAACCTCCTTTTATTTTTTAGATTATACAACAGGCAACCATAAAAAAAAATCCCTCGACACTCGCGTAGGGAAATTTTTATTACCTTTTAAATTTTAAGTTCAGAGACAGCAAATAATGCCGCACTTCCTGAAATTTTAATTCTATTGCCCAAAACTTCACAATGTAAAGTTCCGCCGCGAGCCGACGCTTGACGAGCGGAAATTTTTTTCTTGCCCAGCTTTTTGCTCCAATACGGCGCGATTAGACAATGCGTCGAACCTGTCACGGGGTCTTCAGGGATTTTTATTTTCGGCGCAAATATTCTCGACACGCAATCAAAATTTTTATCGGCGGCGGTTACCGCTTGAATCAATCCGTCAAGATTTTTAAGCTTATCGAAATTCGGAACGAGATTTTCAACGGCGGCGGCATTTTCCAAAACCATTAGTAAATCGCGGTCAAGATAAGCCTCAAGAACTTTTGCGCCAATAGCGTCGCTCATCTCGTCGGTTACTGGAATTTTTTTCGGCTCATACGCGGGAAAATTCATCTCGAAAAATTTTCCTTTGCGCTCAACAGTTAATTTGCCGCTCAATGTCTCGAATTCGACGGCGGGCAAAATTTTTTCGTATTGAGTAAGAATCACAAAGCCCGTCGCGAGTGTAGCGTGCCCGCAAAGATTTACTTCAGTCGCGGGCGTGAACCATCTAAGCCGATAAAAATTTTTTTCTTTAGCAACAAACGCCGTTTCAGACAAATTATTTTCGCGAGCAATGTTAAGCATTAAATCTTCGGGCGGAAAATTTTCGACGACGCAAACAGCCGCCGGATTTCCGCTAAAAATTTTTTCCGTAAAAGCATCAACGATAAATTGTTTCATGTTAATCAACTCCGCTATCAATTTCGACGGGAATAAAAATTTCTCCGCGCTCTTCGTATAAAAAATTTGCGGCAGTCAAATCGTTCAAGTCAAGCAAAAAATTTTCAACCTGCGCGGGCAAAAGTAAAATATCAATCGTCACAACGTCAGCATAATCCGTATTTACAACGCGGATTTTTTCGTTGCGCAGATAATTTTCAACCATTGCTAAGAAATTATATTCAAGCGTCAACGAAATTTTTTGGAACGCCGTCATGCGAACGATTTTTGAATTGGCAATGCCTAAAGCCGCCGTGTGTGAATAAGCCCGAATCAAACCGCCCGCACCAAGTTTTATCCCGCCAAAATATCGCGTCACGACAATAGCGCAATTCGTCAGCTCATTCTTTTTTATCGTTTCAAGAATCGGATTGCCCGCCGTGCCGCCAGGTTCGCCGTCGTCGTTCGATTTTTGTTTATCGCCGCGCTCGCCCAATATCCACGCCGAACAATTATGCGTTGCGTCAAAATATTTCTTGCGAATCATCAACACGAATTCCCGCGCAGATTCTTCCGTCTCGACGTGCTTAACATGCGCCAAAAATTTCGACTTATTGATTTCATACGCCGCATTAAAAATTTCTCCGTCTGCAATCGTCTTAAAATTTATCATAACAAAAAATCCTCGAATACCAAATTGCCTAAACTCATTCCCCGCGCCGTCAAAAAAATTTTATCGCCGTCAACTTTAATCAAGCCGCGCTGAACATTTTTATTGATAACCGCGCCGAACACGTCAAAAATACTTACGTTGAATTTGTCTTTAAAAGTTTTTGCGGAAATCCCTTCTACCATTCGCAAGCCGAGAAAACAAAATTCTTCCATTGCCGCTTGACGAGTGACTACTTCCTCAATTATCGGAACGTTATTTTTTATGTAAGTCGCCACGTCGCGAACGTTTGAAGTCCTTAACTTGCCGTCGAAACTGTGCGCCCCCGCTCCAAAGCCAAAATATTTCTTGCCCGTCCAGTAGCCGATATTGTGGCGGCTCTCAAAATTTTTCACAGCAAAGTTGCTAATTTCGTAGCGATTATAACCGAGCGTCGGTAAAGTCTCCGTTATGAAGTCGTACATATCGGCGCAAAGATTCTCGTCAATCGTTACGCCCATGTCAAAAAATTTCGTGCCCTCTTCAATCTCCAAGCCATAAATCGACACGTGCTGAACATTTAAATCGGCGACCATTTTTACAGATTTTTTTAAGTCTATTAAACTTTGATTCGGCAAGCCGTACATTAAATCGACACTGACGTTGGCAAAAAAATTTTTCGCGTGGTCAATCGTTTCAATCGCCGCCCGCGAAGTGTGTATCCTGCCTAAAATTTTTAAAAGTTCGTCGTCAAAACTCTGCACGCCTAAACTAATCCGATTAAAACCTAAACTTTTCAGCCCGCGCAGATAATCTTCGTTGACGGTGCCAGGATTCGCCTCGATTGTAATTTCCGCCCGCTCATCGACGCTAAAATTTTTATCCAGAGCGCAGATAATTTTTTCAAGTTGATTAAGCGTTAAAGTCGTGGGCGTGCCGCCACCAAAATAAATCGTCTCAACCGTAGAATTATCGCCGCGCAGATTTATTTCGCTAATCAAAGCCTCAACGTAAGAAATTTTCTCCGCCGCGCCGCCGACTTTGGAATTGAACGCGCAGTAGTTGCATTTCCGTTCGCAAAAGGGAATGTGAACATAAATCAACGCTTGAACACCTCGCCAGATTTATATCACTAATCAGCTCAATATTGCAAGAGCGCGTTAATTTCTTTTTGCAATTTGTTTAGCGCGTTGTTAAACGGGACGATTCCCGCAATGATTTTCGTTAGCTCGGTGTCGGCGTAAAGCATGGCGGCGTTGTAATTTTTAAACTTGAACGGCATAATCGCTTCGTCCATTGCCACGCTTATATCGGCGGGCGTTATCGCGGCGGTATCTCTTGTCTCCCACGAAAAAATTTCTTGAGCTTCGGCGGAAATGATAACGTCGCGGCGCACGGGCAAGGCTTGAGATTTTTTAAGAATTAACTGCTGGGTTTTCTCGTCGTAGCAAAATTTTTTCAGCAAAGCCCACGCCAAATTTTTATTATGGGTTCGCGAACTCATTCCTACTAGCAAAGTTTCCATGACGGAAATATTTCCGCCCGAAGACCCCGCCGGCATTTTTATACAATCCCACTCGAACGACGAATATTTTTTTATGCGCCAAGGATACGGCTTATAAGTTCGATACTCCGCAAAGGTAAACGGTCTGAACGCCACCCGTCCAACGTCAAAATCTTTAGGCGAAACTTCAAAGCCGCCGTTCAAGCCGCGCAGTTCCATAATAAATTTTACCGCCTCTTCCATGCGTGAATCGGCAAAGTAGGAAGTTTTACCGTCGTCGCGGAAAAATTTCACGCCGTTGGAAATCGCCGCCTGTTGCCAAGAATAATCGTAGCAGCCGAATTGGTCGGGCACGCCGTCGCCGTCAATGTCGCGAGTAACTTTGCGGCAAATTTTTAGGAAATCTTCCCACGTCCAATCATTTTTCGGAATCGCAACGCCTTCCTTAGCAAGCAGAGTTTTATTCACAAACATAAAAGTTAGCGTGCTTTCGCAGGGCAAGGCGTAGGAAATATTTTCATATTGCCCAAATTTGAACGCGGCAGGATAATACACATCAACGGAAAAATTTTTATCGCCCGCAATAAAATCTTCCAAGTTCATCAGCGCACCAATCGAGGCATAAAGATTAAAATCGTCCGCCAATACGAAAAAAATATCAGGCTCCGAGCCGGAAATAAATTGCTCGGCAAGCCACTCGCTATAGTCTTCCTTTTTTATGCCGCTGACGTATTTAACTTTGACGCCGGGATTTTCCGCCTCGAAATTTTCTATGACCTCATCTATAATTGCATAAGTCTCGCCCTGTGGCACGTCCCAATTATTACCCGCAAAAATTCCTACCGTCAACGTCGTCGGGCGGCTCGCCATATAATACAAAAAAATTATCGCGATAACGACGACCGCGATTAAAAATTTCTTAAGCATGAAAATCACTCGCCAAACCCGTTTGCACAGCCCAAATCGCCAGCTGTGTCCTGTCACGAAGATTTAGTTTCGATAACGCCGAACTCAAAGCATTTCTTATCGTACCTTCCGACAGATATAATTTCTCGGCGATTTCTTTATTGGAAAGCCCGCGTCCGACCAAACTTGTAATATTTTTTTCCGTACGATTTAGATCCTCGACTCGTCTGCCGTCAAGCTCCATTGTAATATTCGTCTGTGCCAGCTGATTGAAAAGTTTCACAACCTTAGTAATGACGCCTTGATTTAAAATGGAGCCGCCGTTCATGACGGTATGAATCGCCGCCGTAAGCTCCTGCACCGAACAGCCTTTAAGCAGGTAGCCGCTCGCGCCATACTTGAGCGCGTAAAAAACATATTCGTCGTCGTCAAAAGTCGTTAAGATAATTATTTTTACGTCGGGATATTTTTCCTTAACCGCCTTCGTGCAGAGTACGCCGTCAAGTTCCGGCATACGAATATCCATTAAGATTATATCTGGCAAATTTTTCTTAATCAGCTCCAAAACTTTGCAACCATTTTCAGCAAGCCCGATAACTTCCATGTCAATGTTCATGTCCAAAACAATTTTCAAGCTCTCGCGGATTAAGTCTTGGTCATCGGCTATTAAAATTTTTATCATCTTTAACCTCCCGATTCAAAGGAATCATCGCCTCGACGATAAATCCCTCGTCGCTCCAATAGTGAATTGTCCCGTGTAAAAGCTCCAATCGTTCGCGCATGTGCTTAAGTCCGAAACCTTGCTTGACATCTTCACAACCGCGCCCGTTGTCCGCAATAACTATCAGCAAATAATTTTCGTTGCCGCCGATTGTGATTTTAACTTTGGTGGCGTGCCCGTGACGTTTGGCGTTGGTTATGCTCTCCTGCAACACGCGATAAATTACGTCCTCTTGATCTTGACGCAAATTATTTGACCAGCTGAAAATGTCAAACGTTATTTCCATGCCCGACGACGCCGAATAATCTTTTGTCATCTCCAGCAACGCCTCTTGAAATGGCAATCGCTCCAAATCGTCGGGGCGCAATTTTTTCACGGAGCGGCGAACGTCGGTTATGCCTTTTTTCGCCGTGTCACGAATTTTATTGAGTTGTTGTTTTGTGAGTTCAGGCGCAATCTCCAACGTCATAATGCAAGCGTCAAGTCCGGCGGCAATTCCGGTTAATGCGTGCCCTAAGGTGTCGTGAATTTCTCTGGCAAGCCGATTGCGTTCACGAGTCTCCGCCATTTGCGCAACTTCGATTGCATAAGCCCTAAGCCGTTGATTAGCCTCCTCAAGCCGCTCATTGAGCAAACGAATTCGCTCCTTTTCCTCGTGTTTATTCTTAACCAGCAGTACGAGATAAAATACAAAGAAAACAATGTTGACCGAATAAAAAGTATTTCGCAACGCAAGGATAACGGATTTGGCGTCGGCGTTGTAGTAGGAAGCATATGCCTCGAACGAAATTATTTTTGTCTGCAAAATCGCCATATTATAGTTGGCGATAAAGTAAAGACAAATCATCGCGATTAGGAGTGTGTACTCTTGACGGTGCCCCTCGTGCTTGTACATCAAATCCGCCGCGACGAGCAAAATCACGCCGTCATAAGATAAATTCAGAACGCACATTAGAAACATACAGACGATAACTTCCGCCGCGAATAGAAAATATTTTGCACTTCGACTTTTACTTTTTATGTAGAAGCGACCGATTAAAACTAAAGTAAAAAATGCTAACGTCGTCTCTAAGAAAATTATGCTTGAGGATTGCGGAACTGCGCCTGCCTGCTCTAAAAATGCTCGCGCCGTCATCGAATGATTGATTCGCTCTTGCGTCAAGCACATGAACGCCATAATGATAAAAATTGCAAAGCCGTTGTAAACGTAAAGCAGGCGGTGCATTCCCGTGACTGTAAGAAATTTTTGCATATCAATCCCAGCCCTCAAGGTCGGCGGCGGAAATATTTTCAGCGGAAATAAGTTTGGTTGGTAGTTTGATAATTTTTTCGACGGGTTCGCCACTGAAAATTTTATAAGCACAGTCGGCGGCAAGCTTTCCTATTTGACGTGGCGATTGTCCGGCGGTGGCAGTCATTCTTTGCGAAAAAATCATTTCCTTAGTTTCAGGCACGCCGTCCACGCCATAAACTTTCACGTCGCCCGAACGATTTTCATTTTGCAAGGCGGCAAGTGCACCCATTGCGGCGGGGTCATTGAGAGCCATTACGATATTTATTTCGGGGTGTTCTTTAATTAAATTTTCCATAACGGGCATAGCAACTTCCAACTGTCCAAGACATTCCGATTCGGCTACGATTTCAAAATTTTTATTAGCGGAAATTTTATCGAGGAAACCTTGCATTCTGTCCATCGAGGAGCGTGCTTGCGAATGTTTCAGCAGAGCAATTTTCCCGCCCGAAGAATTTTTCAATAGATGTTCCGCGCATTGGACGCCCGCCGAATAATTATCGGAGACGACAGTACAGGCAACTAACGAATCGTCCTCAACATTTGTATCAATCGCAATGACGGGAATTTTTGCGGCGCGAGCGAGTTCAAGCGCAGGTTCAATCTTTGTCCAATCAACAGGATTTATAAAAATTAATTCGACGCCGCCTGCAATTAGCTCTTGAATTTCCTCGACTTGCTTATCGACACTTAACGCCGGGTCTCGCGAAATCAAAACGTCGCCGTGATTTTCTACTACCGTGCGAATTTCCTCGTCGATGACTTCATAAAAAGGATTGTTCAGCGTCATGTAGACGGCTCCGAGCTTGCGGCGGTGTTCGTTTTGGCGCAGGGAATAATCTGTAGTCGCGAAGTGATAAAAGCCCGTTGCTAACATTGAAACGATTATTGCCGTTGTCAAAAAAACTTTCTTCATGGAATCACCCATTATGATTATACAGCAAAAGAGCCTCAAGCGATAACACCGAAGCTCTTTTGTTTAAGTAAGGTGTGGTTAATGGATATTAAGCAAACAGTCCGATAGCGTAGCCGACAATGCCAATCGCGAATAAGCCGATAATTATAATTAGTGGATTCATGCCGCGTTTAAGTAGCCACATGCAAGCGAAAGTCATAAGCAGTGCAACGATACCAGGCATTAAACTATCGAGGATTGTTTGGAGAGTTGTAACGACGTGTTCGCCCATAGCGTTATCGTATTCGGAAATGACGAGCGGCATATTGACGGTTGTCCACTTCGCGACGAGTGCACCCATAACCAGCAAGCCGAGAACCGACGCGCCTTCCGTTAAGAATTTCATTTCGTTGCCGCCGATATTTTCGACGAGTTCAGTACCTTTTTCGTAGCCATATTTAACGCCGTACCAATGAGTAGCAAGACGAATTGCATTGAAGCCGACGAAGAAAATTATTGGTCCAATAATTGAACCGGTGAGCGCAATGCCCGCGCCGAGTGCCGCTAAGACAGGACGAATTGTTCCCCAGAATATTGGGTCACCGACGCCAGCAAGAGGTCCGATTAAACCGACTTTGACGCCGGAGAGTGTCGCAGGGGAAATATCTGCACCGTTAGCGCGTTTCTCCTCCATTGCGCCGATAATACCCATAATCGCCGCCGCCACAAACGGTTGTGTATTGAAGAATTCCAAGTGACGTTTCAGAGCCGCCTTGAGTTCCTCTTTATTGTCGGCGTAAACTCTTTTGAGTATCGGCATCATCGAGACGCAGAATCCCATTGACTGCATACGCTCAAAGTTGAAGGAGCCGAGCAGGAAATTCGAGCGTATAAACGTCCAAAACAGGTCGTCCTTAGTAACTTTTTTGTCTGCCATAAATTTCAACTCCTCCCTACATTAAATCCGAGTCGTCAATATCGTCGCCTTCGACAGCGGAGCCGCCGCCAGTTTTAGCCGCCTCTTCGATTGCAATATCTTTTTGCATACCTTTGATATGGAAGTATGCGCAGATAGCACCGATTGCGCCAAAGCCGATAAGGTTAACGTCCGTGAAAACCGCAATTAAAAATCCCAAGAAGAAATAAACCATGAGCTTTTGCGCGTTCATGAGGTTGATAACCATTGCATAACCGACAACGACGATAAAGCCGCCAGCGACTTGCAAGCCGCGTGTGATAACTTCGGGGATTGAGTTCAGCGCGTTATTAACTACGTCGGTGCCCGCAACCATAGCGATTGCCACAGTCGGGATTGCCACGCGCAGAGCTTGCAAGAGTAAGCCCGCCACGTGACACATTTCAATCCCGCGCAGGTTTGCCTCTTCCGCATATTTATCAGCTAAGTGTTGGAAGAAAACTGTAATCGTTCTTACGAAAATTGTTAAGACTTGACCAGCCGCCGCGAGCGGAACTGCCAACGCGATACCTGCGCCGATTGATTGATGACCGACGATAACGAGAACCGTCGAAACTGTAGAGGCTAATGCGGCGTCCGGAGCCATAGCCGCGCCGACGTTCATCCAACCGAGAGCCATCATCTCCAACGTACCGCCGAGAATTATTCCTGTTGTTGGGTCACCGAGTACTATTCCCGTTAACGTGCAAGCGACAACTGGTCTGTGAAATTGTGCCTCGTCTAAAACCGACGCCATGCCCGTTATTGCCGCCACGATAAACAATAAAATTAGTTCTATCCCTGACATTAAAAACACCCCTTTAGGGAAAAGGGACAAGGAAAAATTTTATCCGTTGTCCCCACTGCCTAATTATACTAAACCTTTAGCTTTGAGTGCGTCCATAGCGTCAACTTTCGGGTCATTGACGAGCTTGCGCATTTCGACTTCGATACCCATGCTGACGAGTTCTTTAATCGCCGCGACATCTTCCGCATTGACTGAAACCGCTTGAGAAATGAGCGTGTCGCCGTCTTTAAAGCATTTGCCGCCGAGATTGACTGACTTAAAGGGAATGCCGCCCTTGACCGCCCGCAAAACGTCTTTGGGATTCGTGAACAGGAACAGCGTCTTGAAGGAATTGTACTTGGGATTCTTGTACGCCTCAACCGCTTTGTCAACGGGGATAACGTAGCCTTTAAGTCCGGGCGGAACGACTTGCAACAAAAGTTTCTTGCGCAGTTCGTCTTTAGCAACCTCGTCGCTAACGCACATAATACGGTTGCAACCCGTGACCTTCGACCAGACAGTAGCAACTTGACCGTGAATCAAACGGTCATCGATTCTGCAAAAAGCAATTTCCATTATAAAACCCTCCCAAAAGATTTTATTAAAGTTCGTCGTCGTCGGATTCGACGTTCAAACTTTCGTAAGAAGAACTGAGCACGCCGTCTTTGCACGCCGCAAGGGCTTGCTCCATAATCTCGGCGATTGTAGCGGAGCCGTCGTCCATGTCCTGCGCGGCGGACATCGCGATAAGTCCAGGCAGATTGACGCCCGCAACTATTCCGTAGTTTTCATTTTTCGCGACGAGTCTGCAAGCCGCATTGTAAGGACTGCCGCCAAGCAAATCGTTGAAGAACAAAACTTTTTCGGTACCGAGTTCCTTAATCGCCTGTTCGTATTTGGCAACAACGTCGTCGGGACCTTCGCCCGGCATAAGTGTAACCGCTTTAAGTTTGTCGCGCTTGCCGAAAATCATTTCGCACGACTGCACGATACCCGGCGCAAATTGCCCGTGAGTGCCTACGATTATTCCAAACATCTCTTCGCCCCCAAAAAAACTTTTTTATATTAAAAATTTTAGCCAAAGTCGCCGACTTTATCAGCTGAAACGAATCACTAAAACTTTTTCTCGCTTATGACATTTGTAATAAAAAAACGCCCCGTTCTGGAGCGTCTTATCCGATTAATAATTTAACCTGCTAATTTTTTTGCTTGGTCGGCAGTTATCAGCGCGGCAATAATTTCGTCAAGGTCGCCGTTCAAAATTTCCTCGATTTTGTAAAGCGTCAATTTAATCCTGTGGTCAGTCACACGTCCTTGAGGGAAATTGTACGTGCGAATTTTTTCGCTACGGTCGCCAGAGCCGACTTGATTTTTTCTGTCAGCGGCAATGGTCGCCGTCTGCTCACGAACAGCCAAATCTTTGACGCGGGCACGCAGAACGCGCATTGCCTTTTCCTTATTTTTAAGTTGAGATTTTTCATCTTGGCATTGAACGACAATTCCTGTTGGCAAATGAGTAATTCTAATCGCGGTCTCGGTACGGTTGACGTATTGCCCGCCCGCGCCGCTCGCGCAGTAGGTATCAATTCGCAAATCGGCGGGATTAATCACAACCTCGACTTCTTCCGCTTCAGGCATGACAGCAACGGTTGCCGCGCTCGTGTGAATTCGTCCACCGCTTTCCGTGACGGGAACTCTTTGGACGCGATGAGTGCCGCTTTCGTATTTGAGTTTGCTGAACGCGCCCGCGCCGTCGACCGTGAAAATAATTTCTTTAAAACCGCCAATAGTCGTAGCGTTCGCGTCTACAATATCGACATGCCAACCTTGTCGCTCTGCATAGCGCACGTACATTCTAAAAAGTTCGCCCGCAAAAAGAGCCGCTTCCTCGCCGCCGACGCCGCCGCGAATTTCCATAATTACATTTTTATCATCGTTGGGATCTTTTGGTAAAAGTAAAATCGGCAATTCAAGTTCAAGCGCGTCTTTAGATTTTTTTAGCTCGTCAAGTTCTTCTGCCGCCAAAATTTTTAAGTCTTCGTCCGTCGACGTTTCCAATAAATTTTTGTCTTCATCAATCTGCGCGGCGATTTTTTTATACTCAAGAAATTTTTTTACAATCGGTTCAAGGTTTGCATGTTCGCGAGTGAGCGCGGTAAATTTTTCTACGTCCGCCACAACTGACGGGTCACTTAATCGCGCTTCGACTTCCGCGAAATGTTCTTCAACTTTCTGGAGTTTATCAAGCATTGCCAGCACCGTCCGAATTTTTTAGCGCAGTATCCAGCGTGTGCCAAGCAAGAGTAGCACATTTGACGCGGGCGGGCATTGTAGAAATATTTTTCAAAGCCGCCGCCTCGTCGAGTTCGTCAAGTTCGGCGTCGTCAGTAACTTCGCCCTGAATCATCTTGATAAAAAGTTCAGCGAGCCGTTGAGCCTCGTCAACATTTTTTCCGCGCATAAGTTCAATCATCATATCTGTAGACGCTTGAGAAATGGCGCAACCAGCCCCGTTAAACGCCGCGTCAACAATTTTACCGTCGGCAACTTCCAATTCTAAAGTTATCTCGTCGCCGCAACTTGGATTATGTCCGCGCTCTTTAATTGTAGCGTGATCGAGTTGTCGCCGATTTTCTTTAGCTTGGCTGTGTTCAGCGATTAATTCCGTATAAATATCTTCAAGCAAAAATTTCACTCCTTTAAAACGCGGTGATTTGCTAAAAATTTTCGTAACATTAAATCGCGTTTGCTGTTCCGTCGCTTTTAAAGCGACTGTCCGCGCTCTTTAATCGTGGCGTGTTCAAGTTGTCGCCGATTTTCTTTGGCTTGGCTGTGTTCGGCAATTAGTTCTGTATAAATATCTTCGAGCAAAAATTTCACTCCTTAGTTTGTGCGCAATGAATTCACCAAAATTATTATGCTAAAAATTATTACGCCGACTAAAGCTATCAACGGGTGATAAGGTATCGGCGAATTTTCCAGCATAGAAATAATCGCCGGCGGCACTAACACTATCCACGACAACAGCGCGATTATCCGATTGGTTCTTAAGACTTTTAAGACGTTTAACGCGGTCTCTCTGATTGATAAAAAACTTTCAAGCGTCGGAATTTCAAAGTCCGTTTTAGTTTCGTTAGACGGATTCAGCGAGCCGCCCGCCAATAAAAATGATACGTCGGCAATTTTCAACGCGGGCAAGTCGTGTTCGTCGTTGCCGATAACAGCTACGATTTTTCCTTTGGCGCGGAATATTTGTACCTCGCGAGCTTTGCCCTCCGGCGTAAGATTCGTTCGTATGTGGTCGAGTGCAAAGTTTTTCGTAAACCAACTTGTCATCTTTTTAGGTTGAGATGTCAACAGTAGCGTTTCAATGCCACTTCGCTTTAAGTCGCCCAAAAATTTTATAGCGGCGTCGTTTATGTCGTCTTTTAGTGCGATAACACCACGAGCCGCCCTGCCCGTTGCGACAATCAAAACTGATTTGCCCTTAACTAAAAGTTGGTCAATCTTCGTGAGCAATTTCGCGCTAACTGATACGCCAAAGCCTTCAAGCCACGCCAAATTTCCCACGCGAATTGTTGTACCGCTAACTGTAGCCTCAACGCCGCGTCCAGGCAATTCTTTAAAATTCGTCGACGGTTGCAATCTTAAAGATCTGTGTATCGCAGTGTCGTAAATCACGCGCCCCAAAACATTTTCCGCGTCCGTTTCTGCTCCCGCCGCCATTGCTAACAAAGTCGGTTGATTCAATCCCTCCGGCACCAAATCCGTAATGTAAAATTCTCCGCCAGTCAAAACCCGATTATACGGCAAGGCGACAATGTTCACGTCCTTTAAAAGTTTCAGCGCGTCGGGATTGTTTAACTTTATGCCGTGTTTAGCGATTTTTCTTCTGGCTAAGTACAAAGTAAATGGCGACGCAAATATTAAACAAATTGGCGAAAGGGCGATAAAAATTGACAGCCCTGTCATTAATGCCGCGTATTCGCCCCGCGTAAAATATAACCACGCCGCCACTGCTCCACTTATCAGCGCGTCGAGTATGAATAAGGAAATTATATGCTTCATTTGTTGACGACGTTGACGGGATTGCCCGCGAGCCACGATTTAAGATTTTCAACGGCAATATTCATGAGGCGTTCGCGTGATTCTTTTGGTGCCCAGCTGATATGCGGCGTAATAAAACAATTTTTCGCGCCGAGCAGAGGATTATCGCCTTTAATCGGTTCGGTAGATACAACATCAAGACCCGCCGCCAAAACTTTTCCGCTGTCGAGAGCCTCGCGCAAATCTGCTTCGACAACCAAGCCGCCGCGACTGTTGTTTAAAATTATAACGCCGTCTTTCATCTTCGCGATATTTTCCTTGCAGATAATTCCTTGCGTCGACGGGAACAACGGACAATGCAAAGCGATAACGTCGGAAGTTGCAAAAAGTTCGTCGAGTTCAACAAAGGTGCAATCGCCAAGCTTAGTACCGACTTCGCGCATGGCGTCAAACGCAATAACTTTCATGCCGAACGCTTGCGCCAATTTGCCGGTAGCTTGTCCGATTCTTCCGTAGCCGATAATGCCCATAGTTTTTCCGGCAAGTTCAATCAGCGGATAATCCCAAAAACAAAAGTCCGGACAATTTTCCCAACGTCCCTCGTGAACGGCTTGATTGTGGTGCGCCACATGATGACAAATTTCTAACAGCAGAGCAAAAGCGAATTGCGCAACTGATTGCGTGCCATAAGTCGGAATGTTCGTGACGGGAATATTTTTTTCTTTCGCCGCCTGAACATCGACGACATTATAGCCCGTCGCCAACACGCCAATATATTTTACGTTGCAAGCGTCGAGAATTTTTTTTGTGAGCGGCGTTTTGTTTGTGATTACAATTTCCGCGTCGCCGATTCGAGAAATAATTTCGGCGTCGTCGGTTAAGCTCGTGCGGTCATAAATTGTACACTCGCCCAAAGTTTTCAGCGCGTCCCAACTCAAATCGCCGGGATTTAGCGTGTAGCCGTCCAAGACAACAATTTTCATTTCAAAACATCTCCTAAATTTCCGTTTATCGCAAAGGATTTTAAAACTTTTATCATCATTTAGCAACAGGATTTTCGCCCGCCGCGTCAAAATATTCTTTAAGCGTATGAAAGGAGTGCTTGACATGAAAGTTTTACTGATTAACAGTTCGCCCAAAGCCAACGGCAACACGAGCATCGCGCTCAACGAAATGATTAAAGTTTTTAAGGAGGAGGGTGTCGAGACAAATTATTTCCACATCGGCAACAAAGTTATTCGCGGTTGTATGGCTTGCCAAAAATGTTTTGAAATTGGTCATTGTGTCATCAAGGATATTGTTAACGAGATTGCGCCGATTTTCATGGAGTCGGACGGCTTTGTTATCGGTGCGCCTGTTTATTTCGCGTCGCCTAATGGAGCGGCGATTTCCTTCCTCGACAGACTTTTTTACAGCACGTTCACGCAAGATAAAACCGGTAAAGTTGGCGCGGGCGTAGTGATTGCGCGGCGCGGCGGGTGCTCTGCGGCTTACGACGTGTTCAATAAATATTTTGGTAACACCGGCATGACGATTGCGACTAGTCAATATTGGAATATGGTTTACGGCTTGGAGCCTGGTGAAGGTTCGCAGGACGCGGAAGGCTTGCAAACTATGCGGACGCTTGCGCGGAATATGACGTTCCTCATGAAGAGTATCGCGCTCGGTAAAGAAAAATTCGGCTTGCCAGCTAAAGAAGATTGGACGCCAACGCATTTTATCAGATGAAAATTTATCGTCCGAATTACGTCAAAGATTTCAAATGCGACGGCAAAGCTTGCGGCTCGCGCTGTTGTCGAGATTGGCGGATTGTGCTTGACGAGGAGACGCGGGAAAAATTCTTGCGCCTCCCCGCCGACGACCGTCAAGAAATTTTTTAACACGTCGACAGGTGCTAAATTATGATAAAAGTTTTTCGACCAAATTACGTCAAAGATTTCAAATGCGACGGCAAAGCTTGCGGCTCGCGGTGTTGTCGAGATTGGCGGATTGTGCTTGACGAGGAGACGCGGGAAAAATTTTTACGTCTCCCCGCCGACGACCGCCAAGAAATTTTTCAACACGTTGACGAGTCCGCGCAGGCTTTCAAAATGCAACGTTCTGGCGCATGTCCGTTCCTTAACGAAAATTTTTTATGTAGATTGCAACTCAAGCACGGCGAAGAATTTTTAACGGCTATTTGTCAAAGTTTCCCACGAGTGACTTACAAGCTTGACGCAGAAATTTTTTTGCAGGCAATGACGCTAACTTGTCCCGTCGCCGCAATTTTAATCCTACTGCGCGAGGAACCGATAACTTTTGAAGTCGTTGACAAATTAAAAGCGCGGCAAATATTTGACTTCACGGAGAAAATTTTATTGTCCGCCGAAAAATTTTTGGAACGTCAGCAAGCCGCAATAAAAATTTTGCAACGTCGAGACTTGTCGATAAATCGGCGGCTGGAAAATCTCTGTGAATTCTTTGGCGAAAAAATTTCCGTGCCCGTTGACTTCGACGAAGAAAATCACGCGGCGGCTTTAGCTGAAATTTTCGGAGAGACTTACGCCGCGAATTTGACAATCAGTAAAAAAAATCAGCTAACCGAAACTTATCGGGAGCACAGGAAAAATATTTTGACGCAACTGCGCGGGAATTTTTCAATCGTCTTGGAAAATTATTTGGTTAATGAATTTATCATGCGGTGTTATCCGAACGCGTTTGCTGGCGACGAAGCTTTTAATTGTCGGGTGTTCGTGACGACTTATCGGGCGTTGGAGTTCGCGGCGGTTTTAACTACAATTTCAAAGCGGCGATTGACTTTGGAAGATTTTTTGGAAATGTTGTGCGCCATAAACGACAAACTGGATCATAGTCGCGGCGGCATGCGGGCAATAAAAAAATTTGCCGAACTGCACGACGCTGAAGTTTTTTACTCGATGATGATTGAGCCATAGACCTAGATTTAAATTTTGGAGGTGCATTGTGGATTTAGATTATTTAATTTTTTTGCAGGACTTGAGAAATGATTTTGGCGGCGAAAGTTTATTTTTAGCGGTCTCAAACCTGTCAAAAAGTGCATTAACAGCGGCGATTCCTGCGATACTTTTCTGGTGCATAAACAAATATGCTGGGATTTTTATCTTATTCAACGCGGAATGCGGACGTGTCATTAATGAGCTACTCAAGGGAACATTTTGCGTATATCGCCCGTGGTTTAGCAATTCGGAGCTAATTCCGTCGGCAGAAGCAATGGAAAAAGCGTCCGAATATTCATTTCCGAGCGGGCACGCACAATTTACAACGGCGATTTATGGTGGATTTGCATTTTTTTACCGAAAAATCGTCCCGTTGCTAATAATTCCGTGCGGATTAATAATTTTATTGGTTGTGTTTAGTCGAAATTTTTTAGGCGTACACACTCCTCAAGATGTTTTAGCCGCGGTAATTTATTCAATCGGATTATTTTTCGTGGCGGAAAAAATTTTTAAATGGATAGGAAAAGACGACGAACGCAAATTAATATTTTTTATTGTCGGATTAATAACGGTTGTGATAATTTTCCTTTGGTTGTATTTCAAGCCTTATCCAGAGGACATTTTGAACGGAAAAGTAATTGTTGACCCATTGACGGCGCGAGCAGATGCGTTTGACGCGCTGGGATTTGGGTTATCGTTTTTCTTTGGCTGGTTTTTGGAGCAAAAATTTATAAATTTCAAAACAAAAGTTTCTAACAAGGATAAATTATGGAGAATTATAATCGGATTTGCGGTTTTAGGTGTAATATCGACGATAATTTATCCGTTGCTGAAAGTTTTCTTGAATATTGAGGCGTACAAGTTTTTCAAGGCGTTTTTGCCGTTTTTCTCGATACTATTTATAATTCCATTGATATTTACAAAGGTTGAGCAAAAATTTAAGCGTTAAATTCCATGAAAAAAATAATTATAAGTCACAAACTTTTAGAAACCTGCGCGGTCGTGCTTGAAAATAGCGAAGTCACTGCGATTCATTTTTCGCGAGAAGATAATCCCCGACTTGTTGGAAATATTTACAAAGGGCGCATTAAAAATATCTTGCCTGGTATGCAAGCGGCATTTGTAGATATTGGGCGCGATAAAAATGTTTTTTTGCAATTTAATGCGTCGAAAACATTTTCAGTAGGTCAAGACATTTTAATTCAAATTGACAAGGACGAAATTGGCGCAAAAGGTGCTCGTGCGACATTAAATATTAGTTTAGCTGGGCGATTGTTGATTTTTTTGCCGACGTTAAGTTATATTGGCGTGTCAAGTAAAATTCGCGGCGCGGAACGTCAAAGACTTCATAATTTAGCGAAAAAAATTCGTCCGATTGATTCTGGATTGATAGTTAGGACGGCGGCGGAAGGTTGCGACGAAAAATTTTTATTAAACGACCTTGCAAATCTTTTAAAAGTTTGGAATAAAATTTGCGAGAAAAATGTTAAGAAAAAATCGCCCGCACTCATTTACAGCGATAATAATTTGATTGAAAATATTTTGCGCGATGATTTTACGCCGGAAACGGAAATTATCGTTGACAATTTAAAAATTTATCGTCAGCTGATTGAAAATGTCGATACTGTTACTTTTTACGAAGATTCCGAGCAGATTTTTGAGGCGTTCGGCGTGGCTGAAGAAATTTCTAAAATAAATCAGCGCGAACTTTCCTTGCCGAGCGGCGGGCAAATCGTCATTGATAAAACGGAAGCTTTGACGGCGATTGACGTAAACACGGGGAAATTTATTGGCGATAAAAATTTTGACGAGACGATTTTAAAAACGAATTTGGAAGCGGCGGAGCTGATTTTAAAACAGTTGAAACTGCGCGACATTGGCGGGATAATTATTGTTGACTTTATAGACATGGACAACGACGCGAATAAAAAAATTTTGATGAACTTTTTGCACGAACGAGCCGCCTTTGACAGAAATAAAACAAAAATTATCGACATGACGCCGCTAGGTTTAGTTGAAATTACGCGGCAGTCGTCGAGACATTAAAAAATTTTAGGAGGAATTTTTATGTTACACACTCTTCAAAACGACGTCCTTAAAATTACGGTTGCCGATCGCGGAGCGGAGCTTAAGTCGATAACGGAAATCGCTGACGGCGCGGAATATCTTTTCGACAGCAATCCGACTTGGTGGAAATATTCATCGCCGGTACTCTTCCCGATTGTCGGCAAAGTTAATGGTGGCAAATATCGCGCTGAGGGCAAGGAATTTACTTTGCCTGGTCACGGTTTCGCCCGCACGAGCGATTTTTGGCTCGTCGACACAACGGAAAATGCTTTGACTTTCGCGCTTGAATCCAACGCCGCCACGCTCAAAGTATATCCTTACAAGTTCCGCTTGGAAATTTCTTTTGAGCTTATCGGCAACGAAGTCAAAGTTCTTTGGAAAGTTGCAAACGTTGACGACAAGGAAATTTATTTTTCAATCGGTGCACACCCCGCGATTTGTTGCCCGCTTGCTTACAGAGAAAATTTTGAGGATTGCTATTTGAAATTTAATCGTGCCGAAAAATCTTCACGCATTCCGCTTGCCGCGAGTGGTGCTTTGTCTCACGAACGAATTCCGACGCTTGACGGTACAGAACTGGATTTGAATTACGATCTGTTCAAAGGCGACGCGCTTGTTTTCGACGATTTAAAATCCGACGAAGTTTCGGTTTGTTCGCGTAAAAGTTCAAAGAAAATTACTGTTCGCGCTAAAAATTTCCCGTATTGGGGATTTTGGACGCCCGCGCAGGGTGGCGCACCGTTTATTTGCGTTGAACCTTGGCATGGGCACGCCGATTACGAAGACTTCACAGGCGAGCTTAAGGACAAGGAAGGAATTATCAAGCTTGCTGTTGGCGCGACTTTTGAAACGGAAATGTCTTTTATAATTGGTGATTGATTTGACGACTTTAACAGTGCTGATTGAGAACACAAAGCCAGAAGGTTCACCGTTAATCGCGGAGCATGGCTTGAGCTTTTTAGTTGAGACGGCGCAGACAAAATTTATTTTCGACTGTGGACACACGGGAGCCGCCTTTGATAATGCAAAAATTTTGGGCGTCGATTTGTCTGATATAAAAATTGCCGCGTTGAGTCATTCGCATTACGACCACGCGGGCGGCTTTCCTAAACTTTTGGACTTCGCGCCGATTGAAACTGTTTACACGGGCAAGCATTTTTGGTCAAAGAAATTTTCTCGCACTGAAGACGGATTTAAGTATCGCGGTTGCGGTTTCGACGAAAATTTTTTATCTGCGCGGGGAATTGAGCAGAAAATTTGCCACGATATTTTAAAAGTTGATGAGGACGCTTGCCTTGTTGGGAATTTTAAGCGGCGATATAACTTTGAGACGATACCGAAAAAATTTGTACGCGGCGATAAAAAAATTCCCGACGACTTCAGTGACGAGATAATTTTAGTTTTGCGCGAGGGCGACGGTCTTGCACTTGTGACGGCTTGCGCTCATTCGGGAATTTTGAATATCGTTGCTGACGTTCGCGAAAGATTTTCCTTGCCGATTTACTCCGTGATTGGCGGTTTGCATTTGACGGGCGCGAACCAAGAAAGAATTTCCCGCACGCTTAACGAACTTAAAAATTTGGGCGTAAAAAAAATTCTCCCGTGTCATTGTTCAGGAGAAGATTTTATAAAAAGTTGCGGTGGGAAAATTTCTACAGGCTCTGTGATAAAAATTTGATAACGTCAAATCGCGGCGATTAGTTAAAAATTTTTGCAACGTTAATCGCGTCAGCTGTTCCCCCGCTTCTAAAGCGGGTCAGGAGAAGATTTTATAAAAAATTGCAATGGGAAAATTTCTACAAGCTCTGTGATAAAAATTTAAATGGTTTCAGCATCTTTCGGCGGGCGACCTCTTTTTTTGCGAGTTTTGATTGTAACTCCATCGTTGGGCAAACTCTTTAACAGATTAGCCATTTCCATAGCCGAAATTGCCGCGTCGAATCCTTTGTTGCCAGATTTAGTTCCGGCGCGTTCAATCGCCTGCTGAATATTTTCCGTCGTTACGATTCCGAAAATTACTGGAACGCCGGTTTGAAGTCCGACCTGCGCAATACCCTTTGAAACTTCGTTGCAGACGTAATCATAATGACTGGTTGCGCCGCGAATCACAGCACCCAGACAAATTACCGCGTCGAAATTTTTAGTCGACGCCATTTTTTTTGCCACGAGCGGAATTTCAAATGCGCCAGGAACTCGTGCCACGTAAATATTTTCTTCGGGCGTCTCATGACGTTTAAGCGCGTCCAAAGCTCCGTCCAAAAGTTTGCTCGTAATAAAATCATTGAAACGACTAACGACGATAGCAAACTTAAATTTTTTTCCGCTGATATTGCCTTCGTAAATGTTCATTTAACTACCTCCTCAAATACATGCCCCATTTTAATTTTTTTGACGGTGAGATATTTTTTGTCGAATTTAGTCGGAGCAATTACAATCGGGACGCGCTCGGTTATCGTCAAGCCGTGACCTTCAAGCCCTGCACGTTTGGCGGGATTATTCGTCAACAGTCTAATCGTCGTCAAGCCCAAATCCGATAAAATCTGCGCACCAATTCCATAATCGCGCAAATCGGGTTTAAAGCCTAACAAAACATTTGCCTCGACGGTATCCTTGCCCGCGTCTTGCAAAGCATAAGCCCGCATTTTATTTGCAAGCCCAATTCCACGCCCCTCTTGCCGCATGTAAAGCAAAACGCCTTCGCCCGCCGCGTCGATTTTTTTCAGAGCAGTGGCAAGTTGATCGCCGCAATCGCAACGTAAACTTCCTAGCGCGTCGCCCGTCAAGCATTCAGAGTGAACACGCACCAAAACATTTTCCTTGCCCGCAACGTCGCCCTTAACCAGCGCAAGATGACATTTGCCGTCAAGCGTGCTTTCGTAAGCTTTCAACCTAAAATGTCCGTACTTGCTAGGAAAATCGACGTCGGCAATTTTTTTAACGAATTTTTCTGTACGCTTGCGATATTCAATCAAAGCGCGGACTGTGATTATATTCAAGCCATGTTTAGCCGCGAATTTTTTAAGATTTTCCGTGCGCATCATGTGCCCGTCATCGTCCATAATCTCGCAACAAAGTCCCGCCGGATAAAATCCTGCCAATCGCGCTAAATCCGTTGTCGTCTCCGTGTGACCTGCGCGGCGTAAAACTCCGCCCTCAACCGAACGCAACGGAAATACATGCCCCGGCTTTCTAAAACTTGACGGCTTGGAATTTTTATCAATCAACATTTTAATCGTATGACAACGCTCATAAGCGGAAATGCCCGTTTCCGTGTCGTAAGCGTCAATCGATACCGTGAACGCCGTCTCGTGATTGTCAGTGTTGTTGATAACCATTTGCCCAATTTCCAGCTCGTCAAGCCTTTTGCCGTCAATCGGCGTGCAAATTAATCCTTTAGCATAAGTCGCCATAAAATTTATATCTGAAGGCGTGACAGTCTCAGCGGCAACGATTAAATCGCCCTCATTCTCGCGGTCTTCGTCGTCGACAACCACAATCATTTTGCCGCGCCTTATGTCGTCAATCGCCTGTTCAATCGTCGCAAATTCGCTCATATAAATCCGTTCTCCTCTAAAAAATTCTTTGTTAAATTCGATTCAGTCTTGAAGTTCAATAATCGGTCAACGTACTTTGCTAAAATATCAGTCTCAATGTTAACGAGCGAGCCGATACGCTTATTTTTAAAATTAGTGACTTCGCGAGTGTGTGGAATCATTGAAACGGAAAAATTTTTTGCGCCCGCGTCCACGACCGTTAAGCTTATCCCGTCAAGCGCAACCGAACCTTTAGGCGCGATTTGTTTAAGCAGAGAACTTTCAGTCGTCACGTTAATTAAAAGAGCGTTACCCTCTTCGCGAATGTTTAAAATTTTTCCAACGCCGTCAATGTGCCCGCTGACAATATGCCCGCCGAACCTGTCATCAACTTTTAAAGCGCGTTCAAGATTAAAATTTTTATCGGCAAGCGAAGTTTTGCGTAAAGTTTCAGGCATAACGTCCGCCGCAAAAAAATTTTCGCCGAATTCAACAACAGTTAAGCAAATACCATTCGTGGAAATGCTGTCGCCAATTTTTACGTCCTCTAAAATTTTTTCGCAAAAAATTTCAATGCGCCCGCCGTTTAAACTTTTAAGTCGCCCGACTTCCTCAATTATTCCCGTGAACATTTTATCCTCCATGAATTTATTTTTAAAATATCACGATTAATCTTGTCTGTCAATGTAAATTAAATCATTTCAAAAAGAATTAATCCGCCTTTTCGCTGATAACCCGTGTCCCATAGCGTCATAAAATTAAACCAACGACCAATTCCATACGAAACTGCCTTGACAAAATAATTGTCGTTACGCACTTCATAGCCGTTTAAAATAAACCAGTGCCAAACATAATCTTGCAAAGTTTTATCCTGATGATTTAAATTCAAGTACGGAATTAGATAATTATCGTCGATTTGTTTGCAAATTATTTCCCATGAATCAGAAAAATTATTTTCGCCCGACCAAGACGACAATTTTAAATTATTTGCGCCTCTGTCTTTTAAAAATCGTCCGAAGCCATCCAAATAAATTTCCAGCTTATCGACGCCCGACCAGCGCGGATAAAGATATGGCTCCATTATTTTTCCAAAACGCAAATAATCTTCCTGCGAAATATTTTCTAAATCAAAAGGATAAAGCCCGCGAAGATTAAAATATTTTTCAAAGTAAATGGCGCAGTCGCAAGCAGTAATTGCCGCGCACCCGCCGACGTTCATTCCAAAATCCGTGAAACGCGAATACCATTCCTGTTGACCGCCTAAAGAGTTCTCAATATAAAAATGTGGTAATTCTTTTTTTAAGTACAATTTCAAACCTCCGTAATATAACTGCTAATTAAAATATCTTCGCCGAGTTTTTGCGCCGTGAAATTTTTAAGATTAATTGCGTCGGATAATTTTTCAAAGCCCGCGCCCTCGACGGCAGTTAAAGCATTTTTCCCGCCGATAATCTTAGGCGCAACGAACGCCAAAACTTTATCAACGAGATTTTCTTTAAGCATAGAAAAATGAATCGTGCCGCCGCCCTCAACCAGCACGGAAGTTATTTCACGCTCGGCAAGTTTACGCATTAAAATTTTCAAGTCGACGTGCTCACCATTGCCCGCGCAGATAATTTCGACGCCGCGATTTTTTAATTCAGAAATATTTTCGGGCGGCGCGTTTTCCGTGACAGCGACAATCGTCCGCGCAGATTTATCATTAACAACTTTTGAATCAATCGGTGTCCGTGCGTTGCTGTCGACAATCACGCGAATAGGATTTTTCCCCTCAACAAGTCGCGTCGTCAAGCTTGGATTATCTGCCCAAACAGTTCCCACGCCAACTAAAATTGCGTCGTTGATGTCGCGCAGATGATGAGTAAATTTTCTCGACGCCTCGCAACTTATCCATTGAGATTCGCCGCCAACGGTAGCAATCTTCCCGTCAAGCGAACAGGCAAATTTCATCGTTACGAACGGCAAATTTTTCGTGACCCATTTAATAAAAATTTCGTTGAGCTTGCGAGCCTCGTCCTCTAAAAGTCCGACTTCGACTTCAACGCCCGCCGAACGCAAAATTTCAAAGCCGTGCCCTGCAACTTTAGGATTGGGGTCTTTCATTGCCGCGACGACTTTTTTTATCCCCGCGTCAACAATCGCTCTCGCGCAAGGTGGCGTTCGTCCGAAATGTGAGCACGGCTCCAAAGTCACATAAAGCGTTGCGCCCTTTGCAAGTTCGCCTGCCATGTTCAGCGCGTGAATTTCCGCATGAGGCGTTCCTGCTTGCCTGTGCCAACCTTCCGCGATTATTTTACCGTCTTTAACGATAACCGCGCCGACTAAAGGATTTGGCGAAGTCCGTCCTTCGGCATTGTGTGCTATCCTCAACGCCTCGCGCATAAAATTTTCGTCAGTCAATATTTCTCACCTCATAAAGATTTTTTCGGAAATTTTACTCTCCAAAAGAAATAATCGCAATGTCCTCAAAATATTTTCCTTGCAATTTTATCCGGAACATGATATAAATTTACCAACAAGATTTAAAAACGGAAAAAGATTGGAGGTAACGTAACGACGCCATTTAAGCAAATCATTTTCCAAATTGTAAAGTTGGCGTCAAATCAACAATCACAGCACGTTTATGAAACTCATATGATAAAATTTTTCGAAGAACGCAATCGAACAGCGAGTTTTTCTAATCACTTTCCAAAAGCTCGAAATTCGTGGCGTTACGACGTCCACCAAAATACCTACAGTGTGTCGTGCATGCCTCCTTACCGTTTACGGTTTTGAAACTTGACACTGATGGCTGACCTGGCAATCATTACCGCGTTCAGATGTCGTGCATGCCTCCTTACCGTTTACGGTTTTGAAACTTTTGGTTGCCGAGTTATTGGTCTCGTTGTTGGTGTTGGTCGTGCATGCCTCCTTACCGTTTACGGTTTTGAAACTCTACCTTTACCCCAACAAACCTCAAATCAAACCCTTCCGGGGTCGTGCATGCCTCCTTACCGTTTACGGTTTTGAAACTTGA
>JAFRRH010000009.1 GCA_017428215.1 Selenomonadaceae bacterium | reverse complement strand
CCACGTTATGTTGGTTTCAAGGTTCGTACTCGGTTTGGCGGTCGGCGGCGCATCAGTCACAGTTCCCGCTTATCTTGCAGAAATTTCACCTGCTGAAAGACGCGGGCGTATGGTTACTCAAAACGAGCTGATGATCGTTACTGGACAATTCCTGGCGTTTCTTATCAATGCAATTATCGCGGTCGCTATGGAGGGCGAAAATCACGTTTGGAGATACATGTTATCGGTCGCGGCATTGCCGGCAGTGTTGTTATTCTTCGGAATTCAAGGTTGCCCCGAAAGTCCGCGTTGGTTAATTACTAAAGGTCGTTCGAGTGAGTCGCTTGAAATTTTGAAAAAAATTCGTGCCACTGCCGATAGAGCCGCGCAGGAAGTCAAAGAAATTGAAGAAACTCTAGAGAAGGCGGCTAAGGAGAACGCGGCGGCTCTCAGTGAAATTAATCTGCCTTGGGTTCGCAGAATTATCTACATCGCAATCGGCATAGCTTGCTTTACTCAGCTAACCGGCGTAAACTCGATTATGTATTACGGCTCACAAGTTTTGAACGAGGCGGGATTCTCTCGTCAAGCCTCGATTATTGCAAACACTTTGAACGGTCTGGCGTCAGTCGTCGGCACTTCGACAGGTATTTACTTAATGAAATCTATGCCGCGCAGAAGAATGTTGACTATCGGTTTTTGCGGCACGACTTTTTCCCTGCTGATGATCGCAGTTTTGGCAATGGTTATGAGCGGCAATCCTGCGTTCCCGTATCTCGTATTGGGTTGCACGGTGCTGTTCCTCTTGAGTATGCAAGGCATGATTGGTCCGATTCTTTGGCTCAGCATTTCAGAAATTGTCCCGCTCCGTTTCAGAGGCAAGGGCATGGGCTTGGCGGTACTGTTCGTATGGGTCACAAACTTTGTTATCGGTTTGTTCTTCCCAACATTGCTCGCCAGCTTCGGTCTGCAAACAACATTCATAATCTTTGCGGTAATCGGTTTGATTTCGATAACCTTCACAAGATTTTTCGTTCCCGAAACTATGGGCAAAACGCTTGAACAAATCGAACATCAATTCCGCAACTATAATCGCGAAGAAATTCAATCCGTCGGCACCACTTTACAAGAACATTAAATTTTAGGAGGGCTTTAAAATGAAACTTTCAATCTGCAGTGACGTTTTCGGTAAAATTCCGTTCGGCGACATGCTCGACAAAGTCAAGGCTTATGGCATTAACGCGGTCGAAATCACGACTGGCGGCTGGGGCGGTTGCCATTATGTTCCGTCGGCTCGTGACTTGCTCGACAACCCCGCTAAGTTGCAAGCCTTCAAAGACGAACTCGACAAGCGCAACATTGAAATTTCCGCGCTGAATTGTTCGGGTAATCCGCTCGTTAATAATCCTATGGGCAAAGCTCACAGTCAAACCATTCACGACACGGCAGAACTTGCCGGCAAACTCGGCGTTAAAATTATCGTCACGATGTCGGGACTTCCTGAAGCCAAAGCCGGCGACGTTACTCCTAACTGGATAACCTCTACAATTTCCTGGCCCGAATTTGACGGCGTAAACTATATGGTTGAAGCCGTTAAGTATCAGTGGGAAGTTGCCGCTAAGTGGTGGAAAGAATACGCGCAATTTGCCAAAGATAACGGCGTTGAGAAAATTGCGATTGAAGAATTCCCCTGCCAACTCGTTTACAACGTCCGTAGCTTAAATAAACTCGTCGAAGTCGTTGGCTCCGATTTGGGCAAAATGATTGGCATGAACCTTGACCCGTCGCATTTGATGATTCAAGGCGCGGAACCGATTGCCGCCGCTCGTGCTCTCGGAGAGAAAATTTTCTACATTCACGGCAAAGACGCCCGCATTGAACGCTATAAAGCTGACGTTGACGGCTTGCTTGAGAATTTGCCCGTTGACAAATCCGCTGACAGAACTTGGAATTACGTTGCAGTTGGTTGCGGGCGAGATTTGCAATGGTGGAAAGAATTTTTCAGCGTTTGCCGCATGATGGGCTATAACGGTTATGTCTCTCTTGAAATGGAAGATTTAACGATGAGCGTTGAAGCCGGCTTGCAAACTTCCATTGACGCCTTAAATCAAACCATTAGCAAATAAGTCTTACCTCTAATCTTTCGGATAAAAATTTATCCTGCAGGAAAATTTCTTCTCTGCAGGAATTTTTTTCATTTAAAGGAGGCTTAAGCTTATGAAGAGCGTCGACCCTGGCATATTGAGCCATTCCGAGTGCTTTACGTTTCAGCCGTCGGAATTAGCCGCAAAGACAATGAAATATTTGACTTGGTGCGGGCATTATTTTTGCACGAATAGTTACTTTATGGAGCGCGAAACTTATCCTTATGTACTGGTCATTTTTGTGCGCGAAGGCAATATGGACGTGCGCTATTGCGGTAAAAATTATCTTATCGGCAAGGGCGATGTGCTCTTGATTGATTGCGTCAATCCGCATTATTATCGCGCTCATGACGGCTTGGAGTTTTTGTACGTGCACTTCGACGGCATTTGTTCGCACGAAGTCACCGAGATGATTATCCAAAACAACAATAGCCCAGTCTTTCGTCGTTCACACAATTTAAAAATTGGACAAGAAATTTTTGAGCGTGTGCAGTTTTTCAGCAAGGGCGGCACAACAAATATTTTTCAAGACGCTTTCCACATTGAGCGGCTTTTATATCTGCTGTCATGCGAGGCGGAAGAAAAAATTATAGAGACTTCGCCGCTTGAAAAAATTATAACGCACATTCACGAAAATTTTACGCGGACAATCACGGTAGAGGAGCTTGCCGCCCTCGCAAATGTCAGCACGAGTTATCTGGCGCACACTTTTAAAAAACAAACGGGCTATGCACCTGTCGAATATGTCATTAAAATGCGTATGGAACGCGCTATGATGTTGCTCACTCACTCCGATAAGACAGTTGCAGAAATTTCAGAGGAGGTCGGCTACGATTCGTTGCCCGCCTTTATAAAAATTTTTAAACGCAAAACGAATTATTCGCCGACTGCTTATCGGAAATTGCAGAAATCAAATCCTTAACAACCTCGCCCGCCATAATCAAACCTGCGACGCTAGGCACGAACGCCACAGAGCCGATAAAATCTTTGACAGGGCGCGGCGGCTCGTCAGACCAAACGACTTTAAGATTTTTTATTCCGCGTTCACGTAATTTTTTGCGCATAATTTTGGCGACGGGATCAACCGACGTTTGAAAAATATCAGCGACTTTAAAGCGCGTCGGATCCAATTTATTTCCTGCGCCCATGCTTGAGATAATTTTAATTCCGCGCCGCTCGCATTCCTCGACGAGAAAAATTTTCGCCGTCAACGTGTCAATCGCGTCTACAACATAATCATATTGGCAAATAAAAAAATCCTCGACGGGTTCGCCGAGTAATAAAAATTTCTGAATCGTATCGACCTGCGCGGCAGGATTTATATCGAGAATTCGTTCGCGCATAACTTCAACCTTAGATTTGCCGACCGTAGAATTCAGCGCGTGAATTTGCCGATTAATATTCGTCGCGTCAATGTTATCTTTATCAATTAAAACTAAATGCCCAATGCCCGAACGTGCTAAAGCTTCAGCAGTAAATGAGCCGACGCCGCCAACTCCGAATACCGCAACCGTCGCAGAATTCAGCTTGGAAAAATTTTCTTCGCCAATTAAAAGTTTAAGTCGCTGAAATCTCATTTTTTATCACGCGGGCGGAAAGTGAACGTCGGCATTTGAAATTTATTTTCGGGTTGAGGCGGGGGCTTAGGAGCTTCAAAGTTAAAACCTTTCGACACAGTAACTGTTGACTTGGGAACTGCTACTGTTGGCGATTTCAGTGCGAGGCTGTCAGCGAAATCCGTCGCGATAATCGTAGCTTGAATCGTGCCGTTCATACTCTTATCAATAACCGTGCCCAAAATTATATTAACGTCGTCTTCTGTTTGGCTGAAAATGTAACTGGCGGCGGCGTTCACGTCGTGAATCGGGAGCGTTTCATCGCCGGTAATGTTCAAAATAATTCCGCGTGCACCTTTTAGCGATTTGTCAATCAGCGGGCTATTAATCGCCTCTTTGACGGCTTGCACCGCGCTGATATTACTGCGCCCAATGCCAAGTATAGCGTCACTCGACTCACTTTGACGGAAAATCGTCGTCATATCGGCGAAGTCAACATTAATAACGCCGATTGTCAAAATCAGTTCAGCAACACAACGAATCGCCTGGCGCAAAACTGAATCCGCCGCATTAAAAGCAGTGACCATAGAAAGATTTTTGTTTTCAGGGAGCTTCATCAAGTTATCATTTTTAACGACAATCAGCGCGTCCATATAAGACTGTATACGGACGATACCCTCGTTGGCAATGCGCTGTTTACGAATGCCTTCAAAGCCAAATGGAACCGTAACGACACCGACAGTTAACATACCGAGTTCCTTAGCTAAACGCGCCACGACAGGAGCCGCACCAGTTCCCGTGCCGCCGCCCATGCCCGCCGTTATAAAAATCATGTCTGCGCCGTTCATTATTTCCTTGAGGCGTTCGGAATCACTTTTAGCCGCCTGCTCGCCGAGTTCAACTTTGCCGCCTGTACCGCGTCCTCTAGTAATATTTTCGCCAATTTGCACCGTTCTAATTTTTTCTTTAGAATATCTTAGCGCGTGCACATCGGTATTTACCGCGATTAATTCAATCTCCAAAAAATCACTTTCAGCAATTCTGTTGAGAACGCTATTGCCGCCGCCGCCCACGCCGATTACTTTTATCGTGACGAGGGCTTTTTTAATTGCCGCGTCGTCAGCCGCCTTTTGCTGTTCTTTATTCAGGCGAAGTTTCTTTAACGCCTCCTTAATTGCCGCATCATTAGCCCCCATAAACTTTCTTCCCTTTCTCAAAAAGTTTTTGGTAATTTTCGCCGCGCAGATTTAATTTCCTTCATTAATAATTTTGCATTGGCAATTTCTCATAACGTCAAGAGCTTTTTGATGAGCTTCGGGGGAAGAACCCGCACAACAAGCGGCGTCGATTTGAACGCGCTGTTCAGGATAAAACGCCTTAACTAAGAGCGCATTTGACACTATACAAACATCAGTGCACACGCCCGCAAACTCGATAACTTCGTAAGGCTTGATAAGGGACGGCAAGCGCGTCGAACCGAACGCTTTTTTCTCGATAACCGCCTTTGCTCGCGCCGTAAATTTCTGCAGTTCTGGGATAATCTGCCAGCCGTCAGTTTTCTTTATGCAGTGTTTGACGGGCAAATTTCTGCCTTCCTGCGTTTCCAAGTAGTTATCGGCGTGCGTGTCCTGCGTGAAGATTAAATCAATCGCGCCCTCTTCGACAATCGCCTCCAATTTTTTTACGAGACGCGGAACCATTTCGCGAGCCTCTTTTGTGCCGAGCGGTCCCGTCACGAAATCATTTTGCATATCGATGATAATTAATGCTTTTGCCATGTTAAGCTCCTCCTATTTTTAAGCCGACAGCGCACGCAAGCAACCCTGCAACTACGCTGACGACAATATTGACTGTAGCAGAAAAAATTTGCCCGCCTTGAATCAAAGCAAGCGTTTCAGCCGAAAAACTCGAAAACGTCGTGAAGCCGCCTAAAAATCCCACTGCGACGAATAAGCGCACCGACTCATATCGTCCCGCCAAAATTCCCACGACTAATCCCATTAACAAACTACCGAAAAAATTTGCTGTAAGCGTGCCCAATGGGAAATTGCCGAGCTTACCGGCTAATGCAGTCGTCACTAAAAAGCGCGACACTGCTCCTAAGCCGCCGCCTATAAATACCAGTAAAAGTTTTGTCATACGTCCTCCTTGAACCCTGCGCGGGGCTTGTGAAAGAATTTTTCGCGCTGTATAATTCGGCAGTAAAAATTTTCAGCGAGGTGTTTAAATTATGTGCAAAGAATGCGGTTGCGGCGAAGGCGGCGGCAATACCCGTTTGCAATTCACCGCTAAAGGTTATACGCAAGAAAATGCGTCGGCTGTCGAAAAAAGTTTGCTCGGTTTGGCGGGCGTGTTGTACGTTCACATTCACGCGCACGACGGCGAAACGACCATTGACTACAACCCCGAAAAAACTAAACTCCGCGAAATTCTTAAAGTCTTCGACAATCACGGCGTCGAGGCTGATATTTAGTACCACATTTTTTCGGCGGCAACTGTAGTTTCTAAACCGTGTCCAGTGTATAAAATCGTTTCGTCGGGCAGGGCGAAAACTACATCTCTAATCGTAGTCATGAGGTCGCGTCCACTGCCGCCGGGCAAGTCAACTCGTCCATAACTGCCGCAAAAAATCGTATCACCGACGAACGCGACGCCCTCTTTGGAGCTGTAATAAATCGCGCCGTCGAGCGTGTGACCTGGTGCCGGAATTAGCTTGACGTTAAAATTTTTATTCGCGTCCAAAGCAATTTCGGTGTAATCGTCAAGGCAAGTCACATCGTCAAGGATAATCGGCTCTCCGACAAATCCCGAACAATTTATCGCGGGGTCTTTGGCGTAGTAATTGCCGCCCTTGCTCATGCACACGGGAATTTTCAGAGCGCGTTGAATCTCGTTGACTGCGCCAATATGATCAAAGTGCCCATGCGTCAACAAAATTTTTTCTATCGTAAAGTTGTGCTCGTCGACGATTTTTAAAAGCTTATCAGCCTCTGCACCAGGGTCGATTAAAAATCCGTGATTAGTAGCGTCGTCGATAAAAAAATAGGCGTTCTCGTCAATGACGCCGAAAACTTCTACAGTAAGAATCATTTTTTCCGCTCCTTTATCAATGCGCCAAATCCGGCGCGTTTATTTTATTTTCGCGGCAATTTTCTTTAGCAGATTTAAATCTTTTTGATTCAAGGCAGGTTGGCTTCCCTCTATCAAATTTTTAAATTGTTCGCTGAGCTTATTAATCGACGAATTAATTTTTTCCATGTCCTGCGTATAAGCCGGATTCTGTAATACTTGCAAAAGTTTCAGGATATTTTGGAGGCATTCTTTATTCGTCTCCTCAATCATACGGAGCTTTTCAAATTCTCTTTCCATAGTCAAATTAAGCGCGGCAGAATTTTCGTCGAGACTGGTAATCGCCGCTTCAACCGCGTGGAGCTTCCCAAATTCTCTTTCCAGTGTCAAATTGAGTGCGGCAGAATTTTCATCGAGGCTTGCAATGGTTGACTGAAATTCTTCGGTTAATTCGGCGAACTGCGTTAATTGGGCAAGGTCGGCAAGCATTACGCGAATAACTTGCATATTATCTTGCACAAGTTGCGCGGCGTTGTTTACGGAAGTCATTGCCGTGATATTAACTTCGGAAGTTTCGATAATTTTACTGCGGAGCTGTTGGAATTGAATTTCCATGCGCTGAAAATTTTCTTCGTTATCTTGAGCCGCTTTGACGAGTGCACGCCGTAAACTTATCGCCGCCAAAAGAGCACTGCCCGCGCCGATAAGACAGCCGGCAATGTCATTCAACTTTAATAGCGCACCTAAACTTATCAGCGCGAAAAACAATGCACTTGCATAAGCGTTTTCACTGCTATTCATTTTACAGCCTCCGCTTTAAAACTTTTCGCGATTTTAACATTAAATCATTTTAGTTGCAAGGTTGTTGCCTTGACAGAGTTTAGCCGCTGTGATAAACTTTGGCGCGTTAAGCAGAAGCCTGCGCTTCTCACCCGTCGACCTTAAATGAGTTGGCGCGGTTGTAAGAAATTTTTCTATGGGAATCGCGGGTGGCTTACAAGCCGCCTTTAATTTTTTTCAACGCGCCACAGGAGGTGTATTTCAATTAGTAGGGACACTTTGAGAATCAATGAGGAGATTCGTATTCGCGAAGTTCGAGTTACTGACGCGAACGGAGAACAACTCGGCGTTATGCTGACGCGGGACGCGCTTAGACTTGCCGAAGAAAAACATCTTGACTTGGTGGAAGTCGCGCCCAAAGCAAGACCGCCTGTCTGCCGTATTATGGATTTCGGCAAATATCGTTATGAACAGCAGAAGCGCGAAAAGGAAGTTCGCAAGAAACAAAAAATCATCACGATTAAGGAAGTCAAACTTCGTCCGAATATCGAACAGCACGACTTTGAAGTTAAGCTCAAAAACGCGCAACGCTTTATCGAAGAGGGCAATAAAGTCAAAGTTACGATAATGTTTCGCGGGCGGGAGCTGTCACACCCCGAATTGGGTAGCGAAGTTTTGGATAAACTCGCCAAAGCTATGGAAGAAGTCGTGACGGTTGAGCGTGCCGCCAAACTTGAGGGCAAAAATATGACGATGATTCTCTCTCCTAAGGCACAGAAGGCGCAAAAGACAAAGAAGACTACACCGACAAAAGGAGGGGACACAGGTGCCCAAAATCAAGACACATCGCGCAGCAGCTAAACGCTTCCACTTGACCGGTAGCGGCGAATTCAAGCGCAACAAAGCATATAAGAGCCATATTTTGGAAAAGAAAACTCGTAAACGCAAGAGAAATCTCCGCAAAGCGACGCTGGCATCGGCGGCGGACAAAGCTCGCGTGAGGAAAATGCTCCCTTACGCTTAATTTTATCCAAAGGAGGTAATTATCTTGCCAAGAGTAAAAACCGGCGTCACAGCACATAAACGCCATAAAAAAATCCTCAAGCTCGCTAAAGGTTATCGCGGCGCGAGGAGTAAACAATTTAAAAAAGCTAACGAATCAATCATGAAGGCGGGACAATACGCGCACCGCGACCGTAGAGTTAAAAAGCGTGAATTCCGTCGTCTGTGGATTGCCCGTATCAATGCGGCGGCTCGTATCAACGGAATTTCCTACAGCAAATTAATCTGCGGCTTGACTAAGGCGGGCGTTGCCGTCGATAGAAAAATGATGGCTGAACTTGCCGTTAACGACGCGGCGGCTTTTGAAAAGCTCGTTGCCGTTGCTAAAGAAAATATTTGACGTGTACATAAAAATTAAACCAAACACAATCCCTACGGTTCAAGCCGGGGGATTTTGTTTTAGGATTTTTTTTGTTATAATCAGAAAAAAATTTTGGAGGGAAATTTTCATGACTATTATTGTAACAGGCGGCGCAGGTTTTATCGGCAGTAATTTTGTTTACTATGAACTTAATAACCACGCTGACGACAAAATTATTTGCCTCGACAAGCTCACTTACGCCGGCAACCTTGAGACTTTAGCAGACGCACAAGCTAATAAAAATTTTAAATTTATTCGTGGCGACATTGCCGACCGCGAGGCTGTTTATAAACTTTTTGAGGAAGAAAAGCCCGATGTCGTCGTAAATTTCGCGGCGGAAAGTCACGTTGACCGTTCGATTGAAGACCCCGAACTTTTCTTGCGCACGAACATTATCGGCACGAGTGTTTTACTCGACGCCTGCAGGAAATTTGGGATTAAACGTTTTCATCAAGTTTCAACCGATGAAGTTTACGGCGACTTGCCGCTTGACCGTCCCGATTTATTTTTTACCGAGACGACAAATTTACACACGTCAAGCCCCTACTCCGCAAGTAAAGCCGCCGCCGATTTGCTCGTTCAAGCTTATCAACGCACATATAAAATCCCCGCGACGATTAGCCGTTGCTCGAATAATTACGGACCGTATCATTTTCCAGAAAAATTAATTCCGCTGATGATTATCAACGCGCTACACGATAAAAAGTTGCCCGTCTACGGCAAGGGAATTAACGTTCGTGATTGGCTCTACGTTGAGGATCACTGCGCGGCGATTGATTTAATTATTCGCAAGGGCACCGTCGGCGAAGTTTACAATATCGGCGGGCACAACGAGCGTACGAATTTAGACGTTGTAAAAACTATCCTTAAAATTCTTGGCAAGAGCGAGGACTTAATCGAATTCGTCACCGACCGCAAAGGACATGACCAACGCTACGCCATTGACCCGACGAAAATTTCTAACGAGCTTGGTTGGACGCCGCAAACTAAATTCGACGACGGCATAAAGAAAACTGTTGCGTGGTATCTGGAAAATCGCGATTGGTGGGAAAAAATTATCAGCGGCGAGTATAAAAATTATTACGCCAAAATGTATGACAACAGATAAACTTCGGAGCGGCTACACAACGGGAGCCTGCGCGGCGGCAGGCGTCAAAGCGGCGTTGATTCTTATGACGGCTAGCGAAATTGTTGACGGCGTAGAAATTATCGCGCTTGACGGCACACCTCTAAAAATTCCCGTTAAAAATGTCGAAAAAATTTCTGAGAGCGTCCGCGCAGAAGTTGTAAAATTTTCGGGCGACGACCCCGATATTACCAACGGCGTATCCATTTTCACGACGGTAAAAAAAATTTTCGGCGATGAAATTATTTTCCGCGCAGGTTTGGGCGTTGGCAGAATTACAAAGGCAGGACTTCAACTTCCCGTCGGTGAGCCTGCCATTAATCCCGGTCCACGCAAGCTGATTCAAAATGTCGCGGCGGAATTCAATATCGGCGGGCTTGAGGTAGAAATTTCAATTCCCGCTGGCGTCGAACTTGCTAAGAAAACTTTAAATCCGATTTTGGGCGTCGAAGGCGGTTTATCAATAATCGGCACAACGGGAGTATTGCGTCCAATGAGTGAGGAGGCTTTTAAAAATTCGCTCGTTCCTCAAATCGACGTGGCTAAGGCGGCGGGTTTCGAGACGTTAGTTTTCGTGCCAGGCAAAATCGGCGAGACTATTGCAAAAAAATTTGGCTTTGATGACGGCGCGATAATTCAGACGAGCAACTTTATCGGCTTCATGTTGGAGGCGGCGGCTGAACGGCAGATTAAGCAAATAATCTTGTGCGGACATCTCGGCAAGTTGGCTAAAGTTGCGGCGGGAGTTTTTCACACGCATAATCGCGTTGCCGATTGCAGATTGGAAACTTTAGCGGCATATGCTGCGGCGGAAGGTTTATCGGCAGGCGAAGTTCAAAAAATCCTCGACGCTAATACCACAGAGGACGCCGCGCAGATTATTTCGGCGAACGGTTTGGAGTGTGTTTATAAAAAAATTGCGGCGCGTGCAAGTCTTCGCGCTGAACGCTACGTTTTCGGCAAATTAAAAGTCTGCACAATCTTAGTTGATTACGCAGGAAATATTTTAGGTAGCGATTATTGTGAGCTGTTAGGAGGTTTTTAACATGTTAAAAAAATTTTTAGGTTTCTTCGTGTTAATAGTCGCTATGGCAACGGCGTTAGTTGCTTACAGCATGACAAACACCGCACCCGAAATTCCCAACGTACCCGGAACTGTAGACAGTTACAAACAAAAATTATTTGCCAAAACAAAAGAGGTTGCCGCCCCAGTGCTCAAAAAGGCAGGAATTGACGTGGAACAAGTGCCGGAAATGGAAGATTTGAACGTAGTAGAAAAACAAATGGAAGATGCAACCAATAAAGTAAACGAGGCAACCAAAGCACTTTCACAAACCCCTTAACCTTTGCTACAAAAAAATTTTCATATAAGGAAGAGCGTTAATTGTCTAACGGAAAACTCATATTAATTTGCATAGGTGGATTGATTTTAAATCTGGTTGGTTCTTTAGTCGCGGAAGTTTTTGATTTGCCCATTTATCTGGACACGAGCGGCACAATTTTTATCGCGGCACTGGGCGGTTATGCGCCTGGTATTGCGGTAGGTTTTTTTACAAATTTATGTAAGGCTTTCTTCGAGCCGTCGCAAATGTATTTTTGCTCCGTCAATGTTTTTGTCGCGATTTTTACGACGTTTTTTGCACGAAGAGGTTTTTTTAACAATATCGGCAAGTTGCTGATAATTATTCCTTCGCTAACGTTTATAGCGGGAACGCTGGATTTATTAATCGCGGATTTTCTTAACTCGACGAGCTTTTTAAAGTCGGTCAACGAATTTGAAACGGACTTTGTGGAAAATATCTTCAACGAGGTATTCGATAAAAGTTTTTCGGTGTTGCTAGCGTTTGCACTATTAAAATTAACGCCCGCGCAGATTGGAGAAGATTTCCGCGTGTTGGGGCAGAGGCAAGCTCCACTGTCCGAAGAAATGAAACAAGTCGTCAGTGAACAAAGTTATTTATCGTCGTCACTGCGCACGAAGACGCTTGCAATCTTAATGTTGAGTTCGCTTTTTGCGTCGAGTACAATCGCACTGATAAGTTACCTGTTGTTCAAGGACACCGCCATTGACGAACGGATTAAAACTGTCGACGGCATGGTAGCTGTTGCTGTCAACGAGATAAATCCTTATCATGTAGACGACTTTATAGAATTTGGACGAGAGGCAGACGGCTATAAAAAAACGGAGGAAAAACTTTACGCGATAAAAAACAGTTCCACTGACGCCCGTTATCTTTACGTCTACAGAATTTTGGAGGATGGCTGTCACGTTGTCTTTGACTTGAACGCGGCAAATCTTGAGGGCGATAAACCTGGACAAGTCATTGAGTTAGATGAAAGTCTTTTGCCTTATCGCGACGATTTAATTGCAGGCAGACCGATTCCGCCGATAATCACCGATGACAAATACGGTTATCTGCTCACGCTTTTTAAGCCGGTTTACGACGATGAGGGAGACTGTCAATGTTACGTCGCGCTTGATTTTTCTATGGAAATGCTCCTTGAGTACACGCACGTTTTTATTATCAAGTTGCTGGCGTTGTTCGCGGGCTGTTTTATATTTATCTTCGCGATTGGTCGGGCGTTCGTCGAGAACAATATAATTTTGCCCGTCAACACGATAGCTTACTGCGCCCGAAATTTTTCTTATGATAGCGTGGCGGCGCGCGAAAAAAATATTGAGACTATCAAAAATTTAAAGATACACACTGGCGACGAGATAGAAAATTTATATCTCGCCTTGCTTAGGACGACAGAAAATGTTTTGAGATACTTGGAACATTTACAAAAAGCAAAAATTCAAGTCGCTGACATGCTTGGCAAAGTCTTCGCTATGGACGAAATCGCGCATAAAGATTCGTTGACGGGTGTTAAAAATAAAACTGCCTATGTTGAGCGGATTGCCGAGTTGGACGAAAAAATTTCCGCTGGCGTTGGTGTGGAGTTTTGTATTATTATGGTTGACGTGAACTATCTTAAGCGCGTCAACGACACTTACGGACATGAAATAGGCAATACTTATCTGCAAAATGCTTGCCGTCTAACGTGTGCGGTCTTTGGCGCGGAAAATGTTTATCGTGTCGGTGGTGATGAATTCGTTGTAATTTTAGCGGGTGAAAAAGTTTCACTGAGCAAATATTTCGTGGCGCAATTCAAATCCGAAATGGAGCATAAACTTTCCAATGAATCGCTTGCATTGTGGGAAAAAGTTTCGGCGGCGGTCGGCGTTGCAATCTACGACCCCGATAAAGATAAAAATGCTGACGAAGTTTTTAAACGAGCAGATAAAGAAATGTACGAAAATAAATTGGCTATGAAAGCCGCGAGAACATAAATATAAAACAACGAAAAAGGCACTTCCCCGAATTGAGGAGGTGCCTTTAATTTTGTTAGTTGTTAAGTTGTTGCTGACGACTTATCTGCCGACCGAACGGTTGAGGAGTGGTGCACGCTCATAAACGGCGCATTTGCCAAGCTCTTCTTCGATACGGATAAGCTGATTGTATTTCGCCATGCGGTCAGTACGGCTAAGGGAGCCGGTCTTAATCTGTCCGCTGTTGGTGGCGACTGCGATGTCAGCAATAGTTGCGTCTTCGGTTTCACCGGAGCGGTGCGAAGTAACGGTCGTGTAGTTGTGGCGGTGAGCCATTTCGATTGCTTCGAGAGTTTCGGTGAGCGAGCCAATCTGATTGACTTTGATAAGAATGGAGTTCGCCGCGCCCATTTTGATACCTTTTTCGAGGAACTTGGTGTTGGTAACAAAGAGGTCGTCGCCAACGAGCTGGCACTTGCTACCGATTTGTTTCGTGAGGGCAACCCAGCCTTCCCAGTCCTCTTCTGCCAAACCGTCTTCAATGGAGTCAATGTAGTAGGTATCAACGAGTTTTTCAAGGAAGTCGATTTGCTGTTGAACGTCGAGTTTCTTGCCGTTCGGGTCTTTCAAAATCGGGTGCTTGCCGTTGAGCTGTTTGTAGTCATAGAAGTATTGATCGCCCTCTTTGACAGCAAATTCAGACGCCGCGCAGTCCATAGCGATTTTGACTTGTTCGCCGGGTTTGTAGCCAGCAGCCTCGATAGCCTTGATGATAGTTTCGAGCGCATCTTCGGTGCCTTTGAGGTTGGGAGCAAAGCCGCCTTCATCGCCGACAGCCGTAGAAAGTCCGCGACCTTTGAGAATCTTAGCAAGGTTATGGAAAACTTCTGCGCCCATGCGAATGGCTTCGCGACAGGTAGGAGCACCAACGGGACGAATCATGAATTCCTGGAAAGCAATCGGAGCGTCGGAGTGTGCGCCGCCGTTAATGATGTTCATCATCGGGACGGGCATTTTGTAGGTATTGCAACCGCCGATATAGCGATAAAGGGGCAGACCGACAGCTTGAGCACCAGCTTTGGCGGCGGCGAGCGAGACAGCCAGAATCGCATTTGCGCCGAGTTTGCTCTTGGTGGGCGTGCCGTCGAGTTCAATCATCTTGTAATCGAGTGCACGCTGGTTGAGGACGCATTCGCCTACGAGAGCCGGAGCGATAATTTTGTTGAGGTTGTCGACCGCCTTGAGGACGCCTTTGCCCATATAACGACCTTTGTCGCCGTCACGGAGTTCGAGAGCTTCATTTACGCCAGTGGACGCACCGGAAGGAACAGCTGCGCGACCAACAGTGCCGCATTCGAGGATAACATCTGCTTCAACCGTCGGATTGCCGCGGGAGTCTACGATTTCACGACCGATAACTTTCGCGATTTTTGCCATTACAAAATCCCCCTTATCATTAAAACAAAATTAAAAATTCCATAGCCGCATTATACCATTTCAAGCGCGGTTTGCAAGATATTTTCTAAAAATTTTTTCATTTATTGGGAGCGTGTCATCAAGGCAAAAAGTGAATTGACGATACCGAAAACCGCATACGTTGAGAAAATCGCCGTCAACACTCCTTGAACTGGAAATTCTTTTGTTAAGAAAATTATTCCTGCGAACATTGCCGCCGCGAAAATTTTAGCAACGAGAAAAATTTTTTCGCCGCCGTCGCCTTTGAAATTCGGATAATGCACGTGACTGACCATAAGATAAGCGACAATTATAACGGTTATTGGATAGACAAGCCCGAATTTTTCAGGGTGAATATCCATTGCTAAAAATAAAAGCGTCGTCGTCGCGACAATGCAACCGCCTGCCGGAATTGCCAACCCCATAAAAAATCCGTGTACGACATTTGTATTGACGTTAAATCTTGCGAGCCGCCACATACCGCATAATGCAAAAATTATTGCCGCCGCCTTGCCGAGTGATCCGTAATTATACATACAGAAAGCATAAGCCAAAAACGCGGGAGCCACTCCAAACGAGCCTAAATCACAAAGCGAATCCATTTCCTTGCCCAGTTCCGAAGCGGCGTTTAGAGCGCGGGCAACTCGTCCGTCCATGCCGTCGGCTATCAGCGCGAGCAAAATAAACACCGACGCATAAAAAAAATCTCCCTCGTAAGTTGAGAGTATAGAAAGCATTCCGAAGAATAAATTTGCCGCCGTGCAAGCGTTTGGCAGTATCCATTTCATTGCCGCCACCTCACCTTATTTTTCCGATAATCGATTCGCCGCCGCGCACCTTATCGCCCTTCTTAACTAAAACTTCAACGTTATCGGGCACAACAATTTCCGTACACGAGCCGAACCGAATCAAGCCGTAAAGTTCGCCCTTCTCAAGTTTATCGTCAAGTGTAACCCAGCTGACAATTCGCCGCGCCAAAATCCCCGCAACTTGAGTGACTGTCACGCGGAGTTTATCGTTTTCAATGCCGATTAAATGCCGCTCGTTTTCAAAGCCAACTGAATCTTTATAGGCGGGGCGAAATCTTCCGCAAATGTATTTTTGAATTTTAATTTCGCCTGCAATAGGACTGCGGTTAACGTGAACATCGAAGACCGACAAAAAAATTATAACCTTGCGACATTTAGACTTAATAAAATCGTCGCTGTCAACGTCTACGACGTCTTGGACAGTGCCGTCGGCGGGCGAGACGATTAAATTTTCGTCGGTGGGAATTGTTCTGTTAGGATTACGGAAAAAATAAATGCAGTAACAAGCGATAACGGCGGGCAAAATCGCGGCGTAAGGACTTATCAGCACGCCCAAAAAAAGCGCGATAAGGAGCGCGACGCCCGCGAAATAAAATCCTTCTCTGATAATGCTCAAGTTTTTCACGCTCCCAACTTTTATTTTAACTATTAATTTTTTTGTTTATGAACTTTCCAAACGAATTTCGGCAAGGCGAGCAATCTTCCTGCGCGGCTAGGTTGCAACATTGCACGGAAAAGCCATTCGAGACGAGCTTTCTGCATCCACAGCGGCGCACGCTTGACAACGCCCGCCATTACATCGAAAGTTCCGCCGACGCCGATTGACACGGGAATTTTTAGTTCGTCCTTGTATTTGAATAGCCACTTTTCTTGCTTAGGTACGCCCAATGCCGCCAATAAAACATCTGCGCGGGAATTTTTTATCTGCGAAATAATTTCTGGCTCATCTTCTGGCTTGAAGTAGCCGTTGCGAGTTCCGACAATTTTTATGCCGGGATAAAGTGATTCGGCTTTTAACTTAGCTTTATCGGCGATACCGGGTGCGGCTCCGAACAGGAAAAATTTTATATCCCGCGCAGGCGCAATCTTCATCAGCTCTTGAACTAAATCGAAACCGGCAACACGTTCCGGCATAAATTTTCCTAAGTGACGAGCCGCCCAAACCGTTCCCGCGCCGTCAGGAACGACTAAATCTGCCGCGTTCAAAATTTTTTTCAATTCGGCGTCGTGCGTGGCGTTCAATAACATTTCAGCATTGGCGGTTGCAATTATCGACGGATTTTTTTCCGCAATTAAATTTACCACGCGCTCGACAGCTTGAACCATTGTCACCGCGTCGACTTCCACGCCCAAAATTTCTACACGTTCATTCATTGAAAAGCTCCCGAAAAATTCCGTTTTCAAAATCTTTAATATTATACAGCGTGTCGAGGACGAGAAAAGTTTCCTTTAAATTTTTCCGCGCAGATTTCCAGCCATTGCCGTCAGTTATCCACACGAATTTGAAGCCGTTAATATTTTTCGACTCTTCGGCAATCATTTTATAGCTCCGTGCAGTCTCGTTGAGTTTGGAGCCGCCACTCGCATAAAAATTTGTCTCGATACCAAAAACGTTGTTGGAATTCTTAACGACAAAATCAAAACGCTTGGTTGAAGTACCTTCAGCAGAAATTGCAGACAAGTCAAGCCCGAACATTTTTTCTACATCGTTAAGGTAAATTTCCTTGTGATAAATGACGCCCGCCTTAATCAAAAATTTTTCAACGAGATTTTCCATTTGATGACCGCCGCGATTTTTACGCCCGTTTGAATCCAAACCGACTTCGACACCCGTAACGTAATCATATAAATTGGCGATAATGTGATTCTGCAACAAGTCGAAAATCCCCGTCGCCCGCATAAAATATTTATATTGTTCAACAGATTGCGTAGGCTTGTCGAAATGATAATTTACATCGCGGCAAAAAATTTCTTCTGCGCGGACGGCTAGGAGAATAGGAATTGCCTGCAAGCACGCGGGATATTTTGCCAAAAGATTTTCAAAATCCCGTTCGATATTTTTAGATCCGACAAGCGAATTTAGAAGATAAATTTCCGGCTTAAGTTGCTCGGCATTATCATAAACCTTTGCAAAGTCGGTGTAGTAGTCGTAATCATTAATCGAGGCGCGAAAAGTTTTAAGCCAAGCCTCAAAATTTCTGCTCATCAGCGCGTATCAACCTTTCCTTAGCAAGTGCAATGAAGTCGCGGTCGTTGTCAATCCCGATAAATTTTCTGCCCAAAAGTTTGCAAGCGACGCCCGTTGTACCCGAACCGCAAAAAGGATCCAAGACTAAATCGCCCTCACGAGTGGACGACAGCAAAATTTTTTTCAGTAAGTAAAGCGGCTTTTGCGTCGGGTGCTTGCCGAAAATTTTTTCGCGTTGGGGCGTCAAAGCTCCCTGCCAAACATCTTTCATTTGCTTGCCGTCGTTGAGTTCCTTCATCAGCTCGTAGTTGAAAAAATGTTTAGCGTTGGCGTTTTTTTTTGCCCAAAGAATCGTCTCTGTGCTGTGCGTGAAATATTTGCAACTCAAGTTCGGCGGCGGATTAGTCTTCTGCCAAGTGATATTGTTCATAATTTTAAAGCCTTCTTGCTCAAGAGCCATGCCGACCGAATAAATATTGTGCAACGTGCCGCTAATCCAAATTGTTCCGTCCGGCTTGAGAATTTTTCTGCAAAGACTAATCCAGCGTCGATTGAATTTGTGTTTATCTTCAAGCGTAGAAATTTTATCCCACTTGCCTTTATTTACTGAAGTCATCTTGCCGCCCTTGCAAGTTATTCCACCGTTTGACAGGAAATAAGGTGGGTCAGCAAAAATCACGTCAACAAACTCGTCGGAAAAACTTTCTAACAACTTCAACGAGTCGGCAAGATAAAGCTTAGAATTTTCGTCTTTAAAAAATGCGTCAAACATTGAATTCCTCAGCATTCCAAATTAAATTCACAAGCTGAACTACAAGATCTGTCCGCTTTTGAATTTCCGCCTTGCCAAATTTATCGAATGGCTCAAACGGCAAATTGTTATCAGCAATAAATTTTTTCAAGCGCGGGTTGTTTTGATAAGTTTGCGCACCGAGCGACGCCGCATAAATATTTCCGTCCGTCGAGCAATATTTGTCAAGTTTCACGTCATAAAGGCTATCTTTCAAGCTGGCGTTGATACTTTTACGTAGCAGGAGTAAGGCACCAATGCTGTTACGGTAGCGGTCGAATTCATCTTCGTCAGCAAACGTACCTTTAAACCAATTAAAATGATCGCAGATGATATGCTCAACTTCAAAAGGATTTTTCGTCTGCTTTTCCATGTAAGTGACATAGTTGGGCGTAACTTTGGTTTGCTCTTCGATAAAGCTTGTGATTCGCGCCAAAAGGTTTTTGATAGATTTTTTGGTGGACTTATTTAATTTGAGTTGCTTATGAAGTGCGTTAACGGGATCATAATTCAAAGCGGCATAATGACTTTTCAGCACAACTTTAAGGTCACTGACGGGCAAGCGGCGAATGTCTTTGGTAAGATTAAAGATATAATTTTTAACTGTACTGTAGTCAAGCGATTTTCCGTTGGTTATCCGCGTATTTATCCACAAATCGAGAAAACGCGCTGCTAAATTAATTTTCTGCATGACAGTCTCGTCATTATCGTCGGGGCAAACAGATGCCAATAGAACTTGCGGTTGCAAAGTAAAATTCAGTTGTGCGTTGTAGAAAACGTACTTCGTTGCCGCCGCGAAATTATCTTCTGCGTCCCGTATCTGCCGATAAATTTTGGCAAAGCGAGAAAAATTTTTAAGGAATTGCTCATAGTCTGCTGACGAATTGAGCTTGAGATTGGCGTGATTATCGCGTACCCATTTGTGAAAGGGACCGCCGATAATGTCAAAGTCTTCGTTGACGGCACCGGCACGCCCCTGTCGAATCGTTTCGGCGTATTGAGCACGGAGCCAAGTTTTGATAAAAATTTCATCGCCTTTGTCGTCAAATTTTTTCAAGGCGAAAATCTCATCTTTCCACACGCCGTTGAGCTTTTCACGAAGGGTATCATTTTTAATTTCGGAAAGAAGATAGCCTTTGAGCATTTCCGTTGAAGTCAAACTCAAGCCGCGATCGTTCATTGATACGAAAATTTTATGTGCATCCTGCTCTGTGGAAGCAACAATTTCTATGAAGAAAACTTTTTCTACAAGCCAATCGCAAAAATACAAAAGCATATCGTCGGTGATGTCGGGCGGAAAAATTTCTTCAATGTCGTTGTATCTTGCACAAAGATTTTTGACGGATTCAGAAGCGTTTACTACGTCAAAGTTTGCGAGTTTGTTTTCATAAATTGCCGTCATGCAAGCTTGACGCTCGGCGACATTTATATTAAAAGATTTTTTACCGTAGACTTCCGAAAAAATCATTGCTTCAATCATGCTGTAACTTTTGTTAAGTTGACGTAAACGATTGTTTAGATACGTAAGCAACAATGTCAGCGAAGAAAATCTTTGTTGTCCGTCGATAATTGCGTTTTCGTGCCCTGCCAAAACGATTGAACCCATAAAGTATGAGCCGTAATTTGCAACTTCGTCGCGCTGATGATGAGGCTGATAATTTTCCAAAAACTCTGACGTGAGGTCGTCAATTAGTTCTTCGATGTGCTTGCGTTGCCAACGATATTCACGCTGGTAGTAGTGGATTGTATACTTTGTGTTTTGCAATAGTTGCTTTAAACTTTTTGGTGTGCCGTCAATTTTTTTCATTCAACCGTCACCGACTTTGCCAAATTGCGCGGCTTATCCACGTCGCAACCGCGAGTTATCGCCGCATAATACGCTAAAAGTTGTAACGGCACGACAGTTAACAGCGGAATTAAAAGTTCGTCAGTTTCAGGCACAAAGATAACGTGGTCAAGATATTTTTCAAGTTCGGTATCGCCCACCGCCGCAATGCCGATTACAATCGCGTCGCGTGCTTTGACTTCTTTAATGTTGGATAAAGTTTTTTCGTAGACGGATTTTTGAGTGGCAAGCGCGATAACCGGCACGCCTTCGACGATTAAAGCTAAAGTTCCGTGTTTAAGTTCGCCCGACGCATAAGCCTCCGCGTGAATGTAGGAAATTTCTTTAAGCTTGAGCGCACCTTCCAAAGCAACGTCATAGTCCAGACTGCGCCCGATATAAAATACGTCCTCATTAAAGCCGTATTGCCGTGCAAAAGTTTTAATCGGCTCCACGTCGGATAAAGTTTCGCTAATCTGCGCGGGGATTTTTTTCAAGCGGCAAATCAATTCGCGAATTCTTTCAGCGGGAAGAGTTCCGCAAATCTGCGCCATATACAACGCGAGCATGAACATTAAAATTAATTGCGTGGTGTAAGCTTTAGTCGAGGCAACGGCAATTTCAGGACCTGCCCACGTGTGAATAACTTGATGAGCCTCGCGGGCAATCGACGAACCTACGACGTTTGTTATAGCTAAAGTTTTCGCGCCGAGCCGTTTAGATTCTTTCAGCGCGGCTAAAGTATCTGACGTTTCACCGGATTGACTGACGACAATGACTAAAGTTTTCTCGTCAACAATCGGATCGCGGTAACGGTATTCGCTAGCCAAATCAACTTCAACCAATTTACGCGCAAGCTTTTCGATATAAAATTTACCGACAAGCCCCGCATGATAAGCCGTACCACATGCCACGATATAAATTTTGTCGATACCGTCAAGAAAATTTTTATTCCAGTTCAGCTCGTCGAGAACGATTGCGCTACCGTCTTTGGCAATGCGTTTACTCATGGTGTCGCGGACGGCTTTAGGTTGCTCGTTAATTTCTTTAAGCATGAAGTGTTCGTAGCCGCCCTTTTCCGCCGCCTCCGCGTTCCAAGTCACGTGAAAAATTTTTTTATTGACTAACCCGCCTTGACGATTGAGAATTTGCACCGAATCTTTTTTAACGAGCGCAAGTTCGCCGTCGTTTAAAATATAAGTTTGTCGCGTGTGGTTAATAATCGCGGGAATATCGGAAGCAATAAAATTTTCGCCGCGCCCTAAGCCAACAATCAGCGGATTATCCTGTTTAGCGCAAATTAAAATGTCAGGGTGCGCCTTCGCCATAAACGCCAGCGAATACGAACCCTCAACTTTGCTTAAAACTTCGCGAACAGCCTCGATAAAGTCGCCGCGATAAACTTCCTCGACTAAATGCGCGATAACTTCGGTGTCAGTTTCGGAAGTAAATTTATGCCCCTTAGCAATTAAATCTTCTTTGAGCGGCAAATAATTTTCGATAATACCATTGTGGACGACGACAAAATCTCCGTGACAATCGGTGTGTGGATGGGCGTTGCTGTCGGAGGGGCGTCCGTGCGTCGCCCAGCGCGTGTGACCAATTCCAACTGTGCCGTCTGGCAAATTATTTTTAAGTTTATCCTTAAGTGCGTCAAGCCGCCCAACGGATTTTTCAATAAAAATATTTTCGCCGCAATCGACAGCAATACCCGCCGAATCATAGCCGCGATATTCTAATTTCGTCAACCCGTCCAAAAGAATTGGTGCCGCCTTTTTATCGCCAATATATCCTACAATCCCGCACATGTTCGTTATCCTCCGTCAGTGAATGAAATTTCTATGAATCATTGCGGCGATTATATCTTAATTGGCTTATGGCGTCAATCTAAAGAATTCTACTTGAGTTCAGATAAAAATCTTTTAACGGCATCTTGCCAAGCGGGCAGTCGGTTAAAGCCCGCCTCGTCGAGTGATTTTTTGCTAAGCCGCGAATTAAACGGACGCCGCGCAGGTGTCGGATATTCAATCGTCGGAATGCCGTCAACTTCAACGTCAAGTCCAGCTTGCTCAAAAATTTCTCTAGCAAAATCCGACCACGAACAAAAGCCCTCGTTTGAAGCGTGATAAGTGCCGAATTTTTCCGTAGCCGCCATATCAGCCAAAAGTTTTGCTAAGTCTACGGTGTAAGTTGGACTACCAATTTGGTCGTTAACGACGTTGAGTTTATTTTTAGTTTCGGCGAGGCGGAGCATAGTCTTTACGAAATTTTTTCCGTTAATACCGAAAACCCAGCTAACACGAACGATAAAATGTCTATCAAGAATCGCGCTTACAGCGTCCTCGCCCAAAAGTTTGCTCCGTCCGTAGACGTTGACGGGTTTTTTCTCGTCGTGAACTTCGTAAGGCGTTCTGCCGTCGCCGCCAAAAACGTAATCGGTACTAATGTAAATCATCTTTGCTCCGACTTCGCGACAAGCCTCCGCTATCCAACGAGTGCCAAATCCATTGACAGTCAGCGCAAGTTCAGATTCGCTTTCCGCCTTGTCAACCGCAGTGTAAGCCGCGCAGTGAATCACCGTATCGGGTTTTTTGTCGAGGATAAAATTTTTCGCGCCCGTTTCCGTCGTCAAATCAATTTCCTTGCGCGTTGTGCCGATAACGTCTGCGCCGCGTTGCTTAAGCTCCTTTAAAACGTCAAAACCGAGCTGTCCTGTTATGCCTGTAACTAAAATCATTTGTGAATTCCTCCATATGTCAAATGTAAAAGATTATAGCAAAGAAATTTTTAAGTGCAATAAAAAACAGAGTCTGTAGACTCCGTTTAAAGTTTTTATCGTTGTTCTTGCTGATATTGTGGCGACGGTTGATTGTACTGTTGCGGTTGATTATATTGCTGATTCTGGTCTGGTTGAGGCGTGGTGTACTGTTGCGCTTGGTCGTACTGTTGCTGTTGCGGCGGCGGATTATATTGTTGACTTTGGTCGTATTGTTGCGATTGAGTATAACTTGATTGCGAATAAGATTGCGCGTAGGCTTGTTGAGCCGCCTGTTGATTCATTTGGAGCTTGGCTTGCTGTAAAATATTTCGCGCATGTTCAAGCCCCGCTTGCGCCTGTTGCACGCCTTGAAAGGTATTCGTCACGTGCGCTATCAGCTGGTCGAAAACTTGATTGGCGTAGCGGTCGGCGTCTTCTTGCAACTGCTTAGAATTTTGCCGCGTACGCTCCATAATTTCCGCTTCCTGTTGTTGCGCTTGACTTAAAACCATACGCGACTTTTCCCGCGCCTTGACGACTATATCATTTTCGTCGAGCATTTGTTCTACTTGCAGTTGCGCTTGCCGTATGATGTTACTTGCCTCTGCCTGTGCGTTTTGTAAGATATTGTCGCGTTCCTTCATGACTTCTGAGGCGTGTTCTAATTCTTGCGGCAAATCCTTGCGCAATTCTTCCACCAGTCGAACCAATTCTTCTTCCGATATGACTGTTTTGTTCGTCAACGGCAAATGCGGCGCACCCGCCACCAGACTTTCTATTTTATCCAATGTGTTGCGTACTGCCATAATCATCCCCTCTTGCGATTTTTATTTGAGGAATTTAAATTTTCATTTTTGCTTGAAGGGCGAACTCCACGCACTCCGGAACTAAGCCGTGCACGTCGCCGCCGAAATGCGCTAATTCTCTCACGCCCGAAGAACTTATAAACAAAAACTCTGGAGCTGTCAATAAAAAAATCGTGTCGGCAGTCGGGATAAGGTGCCGCATCATTTGAGCTTTGTTTACCTCGTATTCAAAATCCGCCGCCGAACGCAATCCGCGAATTATCAAGTTAACGTCGTGTTCTCTGATATAATCGGCGGCAAGTCCGTTGCAACCGTCAACTGTCACGTTGTCGATATGAACTGTCGCCTCGCGAAGGAGTTCTACGCGCTCTTGCATGTTAAACAGAAATTTTTTTTGCTCATTAATAAACACGCAGATAATCAGTTCGTCAACTAATTTTGCCGCCCGCTCAAAAATATTTATGTGTCCATTTGTTACAGGGTCAAAACTCCCCGTGCAAAGTGCTCTCTTCATGTTAATTTCCTTTCAAAAATTGTTATAGCCGTCGTGTGTCCGTAATTTATTTTCCGTACAATTTCAAAGTCGCTGGCTAAAATTTCTTCCGCGCCGTGTTCGATGATTATAAGCCCGTTTGATAAGTTTAATTCCGCGATAAGGTTCAAAGATTTTTGCGCCAATCCTCTTGCATATGGCGGGTCGCTGAATATTAAATCGAATGTTAAGCCTTGCTTACTTAGCCGACGCAAAATTTTTTCAAAGTCGCCGCGCAGGATTGTACAGTTATCAAACTTTGCTCGCGTCACGTTGTCGCGAATTATTTCCGTTGTCGCCGTGTCGATAAATGTTGCCGAATTTGCGCCGCGTGATATAGATTCTAATCCCAAAGCTCCCGTGCCCGCGAAAATGTCCAACACAGATTTTATCTCCGAAAAATTTATCAGCCCGCTCAATATGCTGAAAAGTGATTCCTTAACTCTGTCGGCAGTCGGTCGCGTCGAAAAATTTTTTGGTGTCTTCAATCGCAAACCTTTTGCTCGTCCCGTAATAATTCTCATAGATTTTATCTTAACAAGTCGATTTTTTCAATCTCGTAGCCATTGCGATTCAAGGCGGCAACTATTCTGTCAATGTGCTGTTGATTGTGCGTTTCAACCGTTACTTCCAACACAACCTTTTTAAAACTGTCCGTCACTCGTGCTTGGTCGTGTTCAAGTTTGATGACGTTGGCATTTTCTTCCGTCAAAATTCTTGAAACGTTCAAAAGTTCGCCTGGCTTATCGGCAAGCAACACGCCAAAACAGAAAATTCTGCCGCGAACAATTAACGCCTTATCAATCAACGCACTCAATGTTGAAATGTCGATATTGCCGCCGCTGACGATAGCCACAACTTTTTTGCCCTTAAAATCTAATTTATTCAACGCCGCCAAACTTAAGACGCCCGCGCCTTCCGCGATTAGTTTATGCTTTTCAATTAAAAATAAAAGCGCGGACATAATTTCCATTTCGTTGACGGTAATAATTTCGTCGAGATATTTTTGGCAGAAAGCAAAAGTTAAATCGCCTGCCGTCTTTACTGCGCAACCGTCCGCTACCGTGTCCGAACTTTTAAGCGAAACGATTTTTCCCGCGTCGAGTGCCGCCTTCATGCAAGCCGCGTTCTCTGGTTCCACGCCGATAACTTTAACTTGCGGGCTAACAACTTTAGTAGCCAATGCAACGCCGCTCGCAAATCCGCCACCGCCAATCGGAACTAAAATTGCGTCAACGTCTTTAAGTTCGTTAATAATTTCAAGCGCGGTCGTGCCCTGTCCAAGCAAAACTTCCAAGTCGTTGAACGGGTGAACGTAAACATAGCCATGCGCCTTGCAAAGTTCCAAGCTGTGTTGATAAGCGTCGTCGAATCCGTCACCGTGCAAGACAACTTCCGCGCCATAAGCTTTAGTCGCCTCAACTTTTAAAATCGGCGTAGTTGCCGGCATACATATAACCGCTTTGACTCCGAGTTTCTGCGCGGCGAATGCAACTCCTTGCGCGTGATTGCCCGCCGACGCCGTGATAACTCCGCGCTGGCGTTCGTCCTCTGTTAAGTGGCTGATTTTGTTATACGCCCCGCGCAATTTGAAAGCTCCAGTGTGTTGCATATTTTCGGGCTTGAGAAAAACCTCGTTGCCGCTCAGCTCCGAAAAAAAATCGCTCGATATAAGTTTCGTTTTCTTTACAATGCCCGCCAATTGTTTATCTGCGCGGTAAACGTCGGCTATCGTCGTGCGCTCGACAATTTCGGCGGGTGAAAATTTTTCTTCGCTCAATTTAAAACCTCCCGTTCCTTAGTGCAGATAATTTACCATTCAAAAGACGCAACGTCAACAAAATAGCAAAATCGTCCTGGTTTTTGCGTACAAAATTTTTCAAAGCCGTTATTACAACGATTGCCGCTAAAAATTTAGTCAATCTCGTCAAGGAAATTCTGCGCACCTCTGATATAATTCACACTGTCCAAAGGGCAAAAAAAGTTTTAAAGGAGCGATTAATCATGAAAAACAACGATAAAATTTTCGACGGAGATAAAATTTACGAGATGGCAGTTACATTGTTTGCTGGCGTGTGCACGGTAGGATTTTTGCTCACCGCGATTACTCAAAATTTTTTCTGAACGAGCTAACCCTTCAACATAAATAAAATTTTCCCCGTCAACATCGGCGGGGATTTTTTTATATGTCGGAAGGTACAGCACCGCTTGAAGACTCGCGCCATTTTTGACGATAAAGTCGCGGCGACATTCCGATAATTTTCTTAAAAGCGCGGCTGAAATAATTTGAATCATCGTAGCCAACCCGCGCAGATATTTCCGTAAGCGATAACGACGTATAACTCAAAAGGCATTGCGCTTTGCCGATTCGCCGACGCAAAATATATTCTTTAGGCGAATAGCCCGTTGCCTTTTTGAAAACATGCGAAAGATAAAATTCGTTGGAGTGAACAAGCCCGTTTAACTCTGCAAGGCTCAAATCTTCGGCGTAATGTTCCTCGATATAATTCTTAACTCGCTCGACGATGAAATTTTTTTCTCTGGTTGATTCGATAGCAGTCGAATGAATAACTTTGTAAACGATAAGCACAACTGCGCGGGCTAAAGAATTTGCGATTTGATAGCCGTCCGATTGCTCCGCATAAAAATGAATCAACGGATAAAGTTGTGCGAGTTGCTCGGCGACGGCTTGGCAGGGAATGCGCGGATGAAAATTTTTCGGGACAAATTCATTTACGGGGCGCACGGGAAGTTTTAAATTCGTGACGGCAATGCACCAAGCGTTCATTTGCGCGGTCAAAATCAAACTCTCGTCGTGGAGCGCACCGGCATTGTAAATCAAAACGTCGCCTGCCTGCGCGTTGCAAAGTTCGCCGTCAACGACAATCAAACCATTGCCCGACAAAATAAAATTTAATTCAACGCGATCGTCGTGCAAGTGCATGGAGCGCAATTCGTGCCAATGATAAACGCCCACAAGTTGCGGCTCGCTCTCGAACGGAGATTTTTCTTGTGCGGAAAGTTCGATTAATTGTGCCAAATTTTTTCAAGCCTCTCTTTAATCGCCGCTTCTGCGCCCTGCGTAGTCGGCTCGTAATATCGCGCGGAAATTTTTTTATCGGGCAAATACTGTTGCTTGACGAAATGATTTTCAAAGTCGTGAGGATATTTATAATCGACGCCGTGTCCAAAAGTTTTTGCGCCTTTATAATGAGTATCTCGTAAATGTTTAGGGACGTCGCCTTGAGTGTCGGCAAGAGCTTTGTCAATCGCCAAATAAGCCGCATTGGATTTGGGAGCCGCCGCAATGTATGTGACGGCTTGAGCCAAAATAATTCGCGCTTCGGGTAAACCGACGAATTGAGCCGCTTGAGCCGCCGCATTTGCCAAAATCAAAGCTTGAGGGTCGGCGTTGCCAACATCCTCTGCCGCGCAGATTACAATTCGCCGCGCAATGAATTTTAAATCCTCGCCGCCGTCAATCATCTTTGCTAAATAAAAAATCGCCGCGTCGGGGTCAGAACCGCGCATACTTTTTATAAACGCGCTTGCCGTGTCGTAGTGATTATCGCCCTTTTTGTCGTAGCGTCGAATTTTTTCGCCGAGCAAATTTTTTAAAGTTTCGACGGAAATTTTCCCGCTAAATGATGCTTGCTCCAAAAGATTCAACGCCATACGCGCATCGCCGTCCGCAAAATCTGCGATAATTTCCAGTGCACGTTCCTCGACGGAAAATTTTTCAAGCTCCACTGCGCGGGCTAAAATTTTTTTTATGTCAGAAGTCGTAAGCTTTTCAAGGCGAACAATTTTAACACGGCTTAAAAGGGCGGCGTTGACTTCAAAAAATGGGTTTTCAGTCGTCGCGCCGATTAAAATTATCCGTCCGTCCTCGACATACGGCAACAGAAAATCTTGCTGACCTTTGTTAAAACGGTGAATTTCGTCAATAAATAAAATCGTCCGCCGCCGATAAAATTTGCGTTGCTCCTCTGCCTCTTTAACAATGCCGCGCAGTTCGGCAATTCCCGACAATGCCGCGTTGACTTTGACAAAATTACTTTCTGTAGTATTCGCGATAATTTTGGCGAGTGTCGTCTTGCCCGTTCCAGGTTCGCCGAAAAAAATTAATGACGGCGTTTTACCTTCAGCAATCATCTTGCCGAGTGTGCCGCGTAAAATTTTTTCTTGCCCCGCGAAGTCTGATAAATTTTTCGGTCTCATTCGTTCGGCGAGCGGCTGATATTTTTTATCGTCAACAGTGTCGAATAAATCCATTCTGAATCCTCATAACCCGTAAAGAGTTTTAGCGTTGGCAGTCGTATAAGCGGCAACTTTATCTAAAGTTTCACCGCGAATTTCCGCTAATTTTTTTGCGACTTCAACGACGTAAGCCGGCTCGTTGCGTTTACCGCGATAAGGCGTTGGCGCAAGATATGGAGCGTCAGTTTCAATCAAAATCATATCACGCGGCGCGGCTTTGACGATTTCGGGCAACTTCGCTGAATTTTTAAATGTCAAAGGTCCGTCAACGCCGATTAACCAGCCCAGCTTCCAAACTTCCCGCGCCGTCTCCAAACTGCCCGAATAGCAATGCAAAACCCCGCGCAGATTTTTTCCCGCCGTCTGCAAAATTTTCAACGTGTCGCCATGAGCCTCGCGGTCGTGAACACATACGGGCAAATTCAACTGCCGTGCTAAGTCAAGCTGTTCAATAAAAATTTTCTGTTGAATCAATCGCCGCGCAGAATCTTTTTCCCAATGATAATCTAAGCCGATTTCCCCGATTGCAATAACTTTTTTATCGGCGGCAAGTTCAGCAAGGCGGACGCAAGTTTTTTCGTCGAAGTCGTCAATTTCTTCAGGGTGAATTCCTACGCCCGCATAAAGTTCAAAAAAGTTTTTGGCAAGCTCCGTAACTGCTATCGAACTTTTAAGCGTACTACCGAAATTTATAATTTTTTCGACGCCCGCGATTTTGGCACATTCTAAAACTTCTGCGCGGTCTTCGGAAAATTTTTCGTCTTCAAGGTGGCAATGAGTGTCTATAAACATCAAAGTTTCTCCAAAGTTTCAAAGCCGTCAATAATCTCTTGCGGTGTTATTTGCGCGATACAATGCGGCTCATTATGACAACACCAACCGTAAAACGCTTTAAGATTTTTGCATTCGTCAATCGCATGTTCGGGACGCAAGATAACGGCTTTAGTTTGCCACGGCGGGAATCGTTGCGCTTCACTGAAAACGCCTGGTATATAATCGTCCTTGTCCAACGCTCCGCGATAAATTGTCAACACGGGAATTTGAGCCGCCGCAGCCATGTGCATGATTCCCGTTACATTGCCGAGATAATAATCCATTTGGCTGATAATTGCTTCGGTCTCGCGCAAGGTCGTCTTGTCTGCCAAATTTAAAACTTTTCCTGCTGGCAAATTTTTTTCGATAAATTCGGCGTCGTCAACTTCCGATTTCCCGCCGACAATTACAAACACCAAATCTTTTTTAGCCAACTCTTTAAGTGCAATTAAATACTTAGTAATGGGATATTTTCTGTTTTCGCCGCCCGCACCCAATCCAAGCAAAACTTTTTTAGAAGTGGACGGAATATCTTTCAACAGCTCGCAAATATAAAGGAAGTCTGCCTCGCCGAACCAAAGTTCCATGTGCGTTTGATTGACTTTAAGCCCGACAGCCTCCAGCAGATAAAAATGATGTTCAACCTCTGTAATTGCACTTTTAGGCGTCACGATATTTTTAGTAAGTAAAAAGTTATCGTATCTTGATTCTTTCTCAGTGGGTTTGCCGAGCCAACTTTGATAGGGATTTGTGCCGAAACCGACGCGCTCTCTTGCGCCGCTAAGCCAACACATTAACAATCCCGGCAAATTATCACTGCCCCATTGCGGCGAAAACGCGATTGAAAATTTTCTACGCCAAAAATTATTTCTGCAAAAAACCGCGAGAGGCTCAAGCATTGTCGAAAGTCTGCTTTTAAGAATTTTTATATCGAAGACCAAAACTTCGTTAACGTAAGGGCAAAGCTCGACAATCGGATAAACCAGCGGCGAGACGACCAAAGTTATCCGTGCTTGCGGGAAATTTTCTCTAACTTCGCGAATAAATCCTGACGTTACAATCATGTCGCCGATAACGTCGAGACGCACGATTAAAATATTTTCTACGCCTGGCGGAATTGCTTCACGATAGCCCAGCCGCTTGAATTCTGCTTCCGCTCGTGTCAAAAAAGCTTCGTACATAGACGGTTCTGCTTGTTTTATCAGCCTAAAGAATTCGCCAAAAAATTTGTCCAGTTGCTCATGTGGTCGCATAAATTTTTCCTCCTTTTTAAATTACGTTTATCTTAACACAATCGACACGGGGCGGCAAATGAATTTTAATAATTTTTTCAGAAAGAACTGCTATAGTTGCAAAAACTTTGGCGGGAGGTGGTCACGCCTTGAAGAAAAAAATTTTTGGCGGAATCATTTTGACAGCACTAATAAGCGCGGCGTTGACTTTGGGTTTTGTATGTCTTTTACTAGGATTAAATTCAAGCAACGCGCTGGATCTCGGAAGATTTTTTATCGCAATGCGTTTTATTGAAGGAAATTACGTTCAGGAAGTTGATAGGCGCACATTAATCGACGGGGCAATAAATGGTATGGTAAATTCTTTGGGGGATCCTCACTCGGTTTATCTTGCGCCTCAACTTTACAGTCAGTTGCGTGCAGAAACCAGCGGGGCTTTTGGCGGAATTGGAGTTTACATGGGCTTTAAAAATGGCGGCGTGCAAGTTGTAAGTGTCATTCCCGACGGACCAGGACAAAAGGCAGGACTTCAAGCGGGCGATGAAATTTTAGCTGTGGACGGTCAACCTGTCGAAGAAATTTCTCCGGGCGAAGTTGCGCTGAAAATTCGCGGCGAGATTGGTACGCCCGTCGAACTTTTGATTCACCGCGAGGGTTTCGATGATACGCTTTACAACTTGACGCGGGAAAATATTAAAGTCAAAACTGTGGCTGGCAAGATGATTGATGATAAACTTGGCTACATAAAAATTTCAAACTTCAGCGAGAACACCGGCGACGAATTCAAAGATACGCTTGCTGAACTTGAACGCGCCGGCATGAAAGGTTTTGTTCTCGACATGCGACAAAATCCCGGCGGCGTCATAAACGGTTGCATTGAGATTGGTCAAGAACTTGTCCCTGCCGGAACGATTACTTCCGTGATTAAGCGCGACGGCTCCAAAGAAGTTTACACCTCTGATTTGGCGGCGGCGAAATTTCCGATTGTCGTTTTGATAGACCACAACAGCGCGAGTGCCGCCGAACTTTTAAGTGGCGCGTTGCAAGATACTAAAGCGGCGATTGTCGTCGGTGAAACTTCTTACGGTAAAGGTTCGGTGCAAACGCTTATTCCTATGGCGCACGACGACGGCTTGAAACTTACAATCGCGAAATATTACACGCCGAACGGCAAATGCATTGACGGCTTAGGCATTACTCCCGATGTAGAAATAAAAATGCCTGCGCCGCCGCACCCGATGTACGACCTCAATCTTGACACGGAAAGCGACCTTCAACTTGCAAAGGCTGAGGAACTTTTAAGGCATCAAGTTGACGCGGGGAAAATTTTATTCGATGATGATTTTTGGAAGACTTCTAATTGAGGTAGAAAAATGTTTGAAAGAAAATTAACGCGGCAAATCAGCGTTGGCAAAATAAAAATTGGCGGCGGTGCTCCGATTAGTATTCAATCAATGACGAACACCAAAACTCATGACGCGGCGGCAACAGTTGAGCAAGTTAAAAGATTGACAGCGGAAGGTTGCGACATTGTGCGCGTTGCCGTGCCCGACATTACAGCGGCAAAAACTTTAGGCAAAATTATTTCGGCGGTTGACGTGCCGATTATTGCGGATATTCATTTTGATTATAAACTTGCGCTTGAATCGATTGCTCAAGGCGTGGCGGCGTTGCGATTAAATCCTGGCAACATTGGCGGGGCGGCTCATGTTCGCGAAGTCGTAAAATCTGCGCGGGCGGCAAAAGTTCCGATAAGAATCGGCGTTAATGCCGGCTCGTTGAGTAGAAAATTATTAGCAAAATACGGCGGCGCGACACCTGAAGCTTTGGTCGAGTCTGCATCGGAGCATGTGGAAATTTTAGAAGCGGAAGATTTTTTCGACATAAAAGTTTCGTTAAAAGCTCACGACGTACCGTTGACTTTGGCGGCGTATCGATTGATGAGCGCGAAAAAAAATTACCCGCTCCATTTGGGCATAACGGAGGCAGGAACCGTTAATACGGGCGTCATAAAGTCGGCAGTGGGAATTGGCGCGTTATTAGCTGAAGGCATTGGCGACACAATCCGCGTTTCGTTGACGGGGGATCCTGTTGTCGAGGTCAAAGTTGCTAAAGAAATTTTAAAGTCATTGGGGTTGCGCGACGGCGGAGTTACTCTGATAGCCTGTCCGACTTGCGGACGAACTAAGATTGACTTGCCTAAAATCGCCGCGCAGGTTGAGGAAAAAATTTCTTCCATAGATAAAAATTTAACGATTGCTGTTATGGGTTGTGTAGTAAATGGTCCAGGCGAGGCGCGAACTGCTGACGTTGGTATTGCGGGCGCGGACGGCGAGGGAATTATTTTCCGCAAGGGAATAATTGTTCGCAAGGTTCCTGAATCCGAGCTTGTCGCCGAACTGTTTAAAGAGATTGATACTATTTTGAATGTAATTGATTGAAAAAAACTTTTGGGAGGTTTGCTTATGGCATTGCTTGAGATAAAAAAGGCGGGCGATCCCGTCTTGAAAAAAGTTTGTGCACCGGTTGAAAAGATTGATAAACGCTTGAGAAAATTTTTAGACGACATGGCGGAAACAATGTATGCTAGCGAGGGCGTTGGAATTGCCGCGCCACAAGTCGGGGAATCGATTCGCGCCGTTGTCGTTGACGTAGATAAAAAAAATCGCTACGATTTGATTAATCCCGTCATAACTTTTCGAGAAGGCTTGGTTATCGACAATGAGGGTTGCCTTTCTTGCCCAGATCTTTTCGGCGACGTGGAGCGGGCGGCTAAAATTCGCGTTGAATATACAACTCGCTTTGGCAAGAAGAAAAATTTGGAGGCGGAAGGTTTACTTGCCCGTTGCATTCAGCACGAGCTTGATCATCTTGACGGACAACTTTTTATCGACATTGCCAAGAACATAACGAAGGGCAGAAAAAAAACGGAGGAATGATTCCTCCGCAGTCTCCGATTAATCGGGGATATTTTTTTTTGCAAGTCGAATCAGCACGCGAGTAATTCGCAAGCCTTCGACTTCCTCGACGTAAAAAGTATTTCCTTCGAACGCGGCAGATTGTCCAACGCGGGGTTCACCGCCCAATTTATCATTAAGCCAGCCGCCAACCGTGTCAACGTCCTCTTCCGCAATAGCAATGCCGAATTCGTCTTCAAGCTCTTCAAGCAACATTTTGGCATCAACCGAGTAAAGATTTTCGTCGCGCTTTTCGGCGTCGGGGCGTTCCTCTTCGTCGAATTCGTCTTGAATGTCGCCGACAATTTCCTCGACAATATCCTCAATCGTTACCATGCCCGCCGTCCCGCCGTATTCGTCGACGACAATCGCCAGTTGCGAATGATTTTTTTGCATAGTTTCAAGCAAAACACTAACATCCATACTTTCCGGCACGAAGAAAACTTTTCGCGCCAATTTTTTTAAGCTAGGCTTGCGTTTGCCCTGAATCAAAACTTTAGTCAAATCTTTTATATGCAGAAAGCCGATAATGTGATCTTTATCGTCGTCGCAAATCGGGTAGCGCGTCATTTCCTCTTCCAAAATCGTTGCGAGATTTTCCTCGTAACTTTTATTTAAGTAAAGACAAACCATATCGGGACGCGGCACCATAATTTCCCTAACATTGCGCTCGGTGAAGTCGAAAACATTATCGACAAAATCAACTTCGGTATCGTCAACGAGTCCTTGCTTGCGGCTTTCCTTCATGAGTAAACGAATTTCTTCGGGATTATGTGCGACTTCGCCCTCCGAAATTGTCAAGCCTAAATGATGACTTACAAAGCCGGCTGTCTTGTTTAGCAACCACACGAACGGATACATGACTTTCCAAAAGATTATCATGGGCAGGGCGATATTGAGCAAAATTTTTTCCGACGCGGCGATTGCCATTGATTTTGGTGTCAATTCGCCTAAAATTATGTGCATAGAAGTTATCAGCGAAAATGCCAGCGCGAATGAAATTGTATGCTCCAAAGTTTCGCCTAAGCCCAGCGCGTTAATTGCCGGTGCGATTAATTTGGCAACGAACGGTTCGCCGACCCAACCTAAACCCAGCGATGCTAATGTTATTCCGAGTTGTGTAACCGATAATGCCTCGTCGAGTTCGTCGATTAATTTTTTTGCGTACTTAGCTCGCGTGTTGCCCTCTTGAATCAGCGTTTCCAATCTTGACGGGCGCATTTTTACGCAACAGAATTCCGCCGCAACGAAAAATCCGTTCATGGCGATTAGGAACGCGACGAGAAACATTTTAAATAATATGGGCACGATGTCCATTAAAAAACCTCCGTTAAAAGTTAAAACAGTTGAAAAAATTTTTCCCGCATTATACTATTCACGGCGGCAATCTACAAATATTTTTTTAGGGAGTTGAATTCATGGCTAAGAAAAAAATTAAATACGTTTGTCAAGAATGTGGCGCGGAGTCGATTAAATGGCTGGGTAAATGTCCTTCGTGCGGAAATTGGAATACTCTGGTCGAAGAGGAAAGTACCGTTGCGCCGAAAAGTTCGCATGCGTTGACTACGAACTTTGAGACGCCGCGCAGGATTGCTGAAGTTGATATGACAGAATTGCCGCGTTTCATGACGGGTTCGGGCGAATTGGATAGAGTTTTAGGCGGCGGCTTAATTCCAGGTTCGATAATTTTAATCGCGGGAGATCCCGGCGTCGGCAAGTCGAGCTTAACTTTGGCGGTTTGTGCTAATGTGGCACGCGACGGACGAAAAGTTTTATACGTGACGGGCGAGGAAAGTTCACGACAAATTCGCATGCGAGCCGAACGATTGAACGCCTTAGCGGACGAACTTTATATCTGCGCGGAAAATAATTTTGAGCGGATAATTCACCACGTGGAAAAAATTCAGCCGGAACTTTTAATCGTCGATTCGATTCAGACAATTTATAAGTCGGAGATTGAGAGCGCACCAGGAAGCGTGTCACAAGTTCGGGAATGTTCAGCGGGCTTAATGCGCATGTCGAAAAGTTTAGGCGTGACGACATTTATAATCGGGCACGTGACAAAAGACGGCTCTTTAGCGGGACCGCGAGTTTTGGAGCATATCGTTGACACGGTTTTATTTTTTGAGGGCGAGCGTACGGCTGATTTCCGAGTATTGCGGGCGATAAAAAATCGATTTGGCGCAACGAGTGAGATTGGACTTTTTGAAATGCGCGACACAGGACTTGCAGACGTACCTGACGCCTCAAAATTATTTTTACCGGAACGAGCGGACGACATTGGCAGCGTAATTGTCCCGACTGTGGAAGGAACGCGCCCGCTGCTCGTCGAAGTTCAAGCCTTAGTTGCACCGACGCCATTTATGCCGCCGCGCAGGACTTCGGACGCCGTAGACATAAAACGGATTCAACTTTTGCTTGCGGTGTTGGAAAAGCGTTTGCACCTTAGCATTGGGGCTTGCGATGTTTATGTTAAGACGGCGGGCGGAATAAAGATTGACGAGCCGGCGACCGATTTGCCGATAGCGATTGCGTTGGCGTCGAGTTTTGCTAACAGAAAACTTTTGTCGCAATGTGTAATTTTCGGCGAGGTTGGCTTAAGCGGAGAAGTTCGCGCCGTAAGCAAAGCTCGTCAACGTGTCGATGAATCAATCCGCATGGGCTTTACAAATATCATTTTACCTAAGAAAAATTTTGCGGAAGTCTCAAAGGCGGCAGATAAAGCTAATCTTTTGCCCGTTGACAATCTGCGCGACGCGCTTAAAATTTCCATGCCGAGGGAGTGATTAAAATTTTTTCTAAACGATTGATTGACTTAAAAAAATTAGTGCTTAATGAGACGACAGAAAATTTTCGTCGTGTTGAGGAAATTTCCGAGCAAAATACTTTAAAAGTTTTAAATGCGATGCGGCGGCTGAAAATTTCGGACGCACACTTTAAAACGTCGACGGGCTACGCTTATGGTGACATTGGGCGCGAAAAATTGGACGAACTTTTTGCAGAAATTTTTTTCGCAGAAAAAGCACTCGTCCGCACGCAATTTGTATCTGGAACTCATGCATTGGCTACGGCATTATTTGGGATTCTTCGCCCGAATGATGAATTAGTTTCGTTGACGGGCGCACCTTACGACACGTTGCAGACGGTAATTGGTCATGCGCACGCGGCAAAAGGTTCGTTAAAAGAATTTGGAATTTCTTATCGGGAACTGCCGCTGATTGACAATAAAGTTGACATTGACGCAATAAAAAATTTCATCACTCCGAAAACTAAATTGGCTTTAATTCAGCGTTCAAGAGGATACTCTATGCGTGAGCCTTTGACGACTTCCGACATAGAAAAAATCTGCGCGGCGGTCAAGGCAGTTAATCCTGCTTGCGTAACGTTTGTAGATAATTGTTACGGCGAATTCGTTGAGATACGCGAGCCTATTGAAGTTGGCGCAGATTTAGCGGCGGGCAGTTTGATAAAAAATATCGGCGGCGGCTTGGCTCCGACGGGCGGATATATCGTCGGCAGTAAAGATTTAGTAGAGTTGGCGTCGTATCGATTGACGGCACCTGGCATGGGCGACGAATTAGGCGCGAGTTTAGGGACGCCACGACTTTTGTATCAAGGATTATTTTTAGCACCGCATGTAACCGCGCAGGCACTCAAGGGCGCGATATTTGCGGCGGGGATTTTTTCAAAGCTTGGGTATAAAACTCGACCATTACCGGACGAAATACGCGGCGATATAATTCAGGCGATTGAATTGCGTTCGGCGGAGCAGCTTATAAAGTTTTGTCGGGCTATACAAAGTTTTTCGCCGGTTGATTCTTTCGCGACGCCGGAAGCGTGGGACATGCCAGGCTACGAAGACAAAGTTATCATGGCGGCAGGGACATTTGTACAAGGCGCGTCGATTGAGCTTTCAGCTGACGGACCGTTGAGAGAACCTTACGCGGTGTATTTGCAGGGCGGTTTGACATTTGAGCATGCGTCGATTGGGATTTTAGGCGCGGCTCAAGCGTTGGAGGAATTGCAATGACAAAAATAATTTTCGTATGCTTTGGAAATATTTGTCGTTCGCCTATGGCGGAATTTGTTATGAAACATTTGGTTGCACAGGCGAACTTGGAGAAAGATTTTCTGATTGAATCGGCGGGCTGTCATCCGTCAATCGGGACGCCCATGTCGGAAGGAACTGCTCGTGAGCTTAGGGCAAATAAAGTTCCGTTTACGCGGCGCACGTCGAAACTTTTACTTGACAGCGATTATAAAAAGTTTGATTATTTGATTGGGCTTGATCGTTCGAATGTTTGGGATATGAAGAAAATTTGCGGTGGAGATCCTGACGGGAAAATTTTTTTGTTAATGGATTTTGCGGGCGAAAATCGCGACGTTGCCGACCCGTGGTATACTGATGATTACGCAACCAGTTATCGTGACATATTAATTGCATGTGAGGCACTCTTGGAATTTGTTAAGGGAGCTAAAAAAGTTTAAAAAATTTTTTCGGTTGTCAAGCAGGAATTTCGGTTATTCGCGTCGAACCACCCCTTCGGGGTTGCGGGGGTGGTTGGTTGAGCCTTCCCGCCTGCCTTCCGGGAAAATGAAGGAGATGATAAAGTTGGGGTACAGGGAGGAGTGGTTCGCTAACAATAAATCGGATCACGGCTGGTACACTTGTGCGAATTGTGGAAAAAAGATTCGCAAAGCTGATGTTGACATTGATCACATTGTTCCGCAGAAATATCGCGGTTCGGATAGTTTGTGGAATTTGCAGTGTTTGTGTAAGCATTGCAATAGGTCGAAGCAGGCAAGTGTTAAGGATACAGTGCCTGACTTGGTAACGACGAATGGCGAACGTTTGGTTAAAGGGGTAAAGCGCAATTTGAAAAGCACGGGGAAAAAAATTGTTGCGAGTGTGAAAACTGCCGTGAAGAAAACTGTTAAAGGGAAAAAAAAGAAATGAGCTGGTACAATGGCTGACACCGTTAAGCTTGTAAAGAAGATTGCGCGATTAGCTGAAGGAAAGAAGAAGTTACGGTTCATGGAAGTTTGCGGCACTCACACGGTAGCGATATTTCGTTCGGGGATTCGTCAGCTTTTGCCGGAAAATGTGGAGCTTGTGTCGGGACCAGGTTGTCCGGTGTGTGTAACGAATGATGATTACATTGATAAAGCTATTGAGTATTCGCGCAGGAAAGATTTTGTGATTGCGACATTCGGAGATATGTTGAAGGTACCAGGCTCACGTTCGAGTTTGGCGGCGGCGGTTGCAGAAGGCGCAGACGTTCGGATTGTTTATTCGCCGTTGGATTGTTTAGAAATTGCAAAAGAAAATTCGCGCAAGAAAGTAATATTTTTGGCGGTAGGATTTGAGACGACAGCTCCGACGCAAGCGGCAACGGTTTTAGCGGCGAAGGCTCAAGGGATAAAGAATTTGTTTATGTTATCGGCGCAAAAGTTGGTTCCGCCCGCGCTGAAATTTTTGTTAGGAGATACGGCGGTTAAGGTTGACGGCTTTCTGTTGCCAGGACATGTGGCGGTAGTTATTGGGGCGGAAGCCTTTAATTTTTTGGCTGAAGAATTTAAGGTACCGAGTACGATTGGTGGCTTTAAGGCGGAAGAGATTTTAACCGCGCTTGCAAGTTTGCTTGAGCAAATTGACAGTGAATGCGCTGAAGTTGCAAACGAATATCGCGCTGTCGTCAAAGCGGAAGGAAATTTATCAGCTAAAAAAATTCTTGCACAAGTTTACGAGGTTACAGACGCTGATTGGCGCGGCATTGGAAAGATTCTTGCGTCGGGGCTTAAAATGCGTAATGAGTTTGCAGAGTTTGATATTGAACGTGTTGAGCCTATCGAATTTGAGCGCGTAGAAAAAAAGACGGCGTGTCGTTGTGGCGAGGTTTTACGCGGCGTTATTAATCCGACAGAATGTCCACTTTTTGACAAAGCATGTCAACCGCTCCACGCAATCGGACCTTGTATGGTGTCTGTTGAAGGCGTGTGCGCGGCTTGGTTTAAATACGGCGGAACGAATTTTAAATGGTAAATCGATAAACTGATTGCTACAAAAAAAATCCCCCTGTGTTTGCAGAGGGATAATTTTTTTATTTCTTTTTTCTGAAGTAAAGCCACGCGATAATTACGACGCTGACGACGATAAACGCAATGCTTAATTCGTGTCCGATTTCAAGCAGATATTCCCAATTATCACCGAGCAAAAGTCCCGCGTAAAGGATTAAAGCAGTCCACGGCAGGGAACCCGCGAATGTGTAAAATAAAAATTGTTTAAAGTTGACGCGAGCGAAACCCGCTGGCAACGAGATAAATGTTCGGATAACTGGAAGCATGCGGCTAAAGAAAACTGCGCGGATACCGTATTTATCGAACCATTTTTGCGCTAAGTCTACGTGCGACTTTTTTATAAAGAAATATTTGCCGTATTTGTCAACAAATTTTCTGCCGCCCGTCGCACCGACTACATAAGCAAAGATTGAACCTGCCATGCCGCCAATCATGCCCGCCGTCATCGCGCCGGTAAAAGTCATGCGTTCCGCGCTGATTAAATAACCCGCGAAACCTAAAATTAATTCGCTCGGCACAGGGATACACGCATTTTCCATAGCCATAAGAATTGCAACGGCAAAATATCCCCACGAGTCGATAAAAGTTAGAAAAGCTTGCGAAATTTGCTCCATATATCAGAAATCCTTAAAGTTTTCGCCGTAGCCGTAGTGCTCAATGACATAATCCAAATCTTTATCGCCACGCCCGCTCAAGTTGACGAGAATCGAGCCTTTACCCATTTGCTTAGCAAGTTTCATAGCATAGGCAACGGCGTGCGAACTTTCAAGCGCGGGAATAATTCCCTCGTAGCGACTAAGCTTGAAGAATGCATCGACGGCTTCCAAGTCGGTTGCCGTTTCGTATTTAATGCGACCAACTTCGCGCAGGAAAGCATGTTCAGGACCGACACTCTGATAATCGAGACCGCTGGCGATTGAGTAGACAGGCGCGGGTTCGCCGTCTGAATCTTTAAGCATAATTGAGTTGAAACCGTGCATGACGCCTTCGGAGCCATAAGTCATCGACGCGGCATGGTCGCCAAGTTTATCACCACGCCCTAAAGGTTCGACGCCGACAATTTCAACAGGATCATTGATAAACGGCAGGAAGAATCCAATAGAATTGGAGCCGCCACCGACGCAAGCAGTTATAACGTCGGGAAGTAAACCCGTCATATCTTTGAATTGTTCGCGAGCCTCTTCGCCGACAACGTATTGGAAATCGCGAACTATCATCGGGAAAGGGTGCGGACCAACGGCAGAGCCAATACAATAAATCGTGTCCTTGTAATTCTGCATGTAGTCTTCAAAGGCGGCATCGACGGCTTCCTTTAAAGTTTTTTGCCCCTTATCAACAGAAACGACTTCAGTGCCAAGAATTTTCATGCGTGCGACGTTCGGGGCTTGTTTTTTAACATCAACTTCGCCCATGTAGATTGTACAATCCAAACCGAAAAATGCGGCGGCAGTTGCAAGCGCGACGCCGTGTTGACCTGCGCCCGTTTCGGCGATAATTCTTTTCTTGCCCATGAATTTTGCCAAAAGTCCTTCGCCCATGCAGTGATTGAGCTTGTGCGCACCGGAGTGATTTAAATCCTCGCGCTTGAGATAAATTTGGCAATTACCGAGCTTGCGGCTGAGATTTTCGCAGTGGTAAACGGGCGTCGGACGTCCTTGAAATTCGCGACGAATGCGACGAAGTTCATTAATAAATTGCGACGAGTGGCAAATCGTCAAATAAGCCTGCGTAATTTCTTCCATAGCGGGAACGAGTTGCGGCGGAAGATACGCGCCACCGAATTTGCCAAAAAAGCCGTCCGCCGAAGGATATTTTTTCAAATAAGTTGAGTAATCCATTTTTAAACCTCCAAAAAATATTTCGAGTGCGATTGAGTTAGCAAACTTTCACGGGAGCCGCAGCTCCCACGTCGAATATTTTTTAGAGTAGGTTGCGTACTGCATAAATAAACCTCCTAAAACAAAATGCCCCGCATAATTCTGCGCGGGGCTGGAAATTTCCTGCAAGAGTTTAAATTTTAATCTTGACAGTCGTTTTAGTATTGGGACGGAGTTCAAAATCGCGTTCAGCGGGCAGAGAAATTTTTATGATAAATTTATCGTTAGGCTTTTCTTGCTCCTCGAATTTGTCGGGAATTTTCGGAGGTTGCGGCGCGGGCGTTTTATTTTTTTTAGCATTGTCGATTATCGAACGGATTTTAGCGTTGACATCATCATTATTTAAAATTTCAACTTCGGCTTGGACAGCTTGCGGTTGATTTTCTTCGGCGGGCGGCGGCGGGTTTTCATTTGGAGTTTCGCCGATTAACTGCGCGGGCGCGTTTTCAGACGTTGGAATTTCCGGAAGTTCTAAAGGTTCGGCAGATTCTTCCGGAGTTTCAACGATATTGGGTTTAATTTTTTCAATAACTGTGCCGTGAAGTTCTTTACCGTCGATAATATAAGTTGCGAGCTTGCCGAGCGGAATTTTATTAAAAATTTCCTCTGAAACTTCGACTTCAAGCCAAAGTTCGCGACTGTCGCCAATTCTGGAAACGCTATCACCAGCAGAAAGTTCTTGTTCAACATCGACGCCATAATAAATCGTGCCACTTATCGGCGCAATAACATCAGTTTCACGAGCCTCTTGTTTTGCGGCGTTCAAAGATAATTCCGCTTGTTTGATAGCTTGGTCGGCTCCGGCTAAGACTTCAGGCGGCGTCTCTCTGAACTCGTCAACGTATTCGGTGTAATATTCGATAATCGGCGCGGGCGCGGCAGAATATTCATAGGAGACAGACGACGATTCGGCTAGTGCACTCTCATAAGCACGACGGGCGGCATCGCGTTGCACTGCGCTGACTGCTCCCATTTCAAAAAGCTCAGCCATGCGATTGGCGCGTTCTTCCAACTTAGCCAAATTTCCCGACGGAGACGATTGAATTACAGTTGGCGGCGGCGCGGGCGGATAAGTCACTCTTTCGCGCTGAACGGGAACTTTAACCCATTGACCTGCCGCCAGTGTTGCGTAATTATCTTTAGCAAGCTGAACTGTATTTTCTAACTGCTGAATTTCTTCTTCGGTTATGGCGACTTCCATACGCGCAATCACGTCGCCAGCTTTGACTTCCGCGCCGTCCTCGAATAAAAGTTCCTTAACTTTACCATTAGCCAACACACGCACGGAAACCATTGTGCCAGCAACTTTTGCGTCGTCAAGCTGAATAATTTCATCTTTGTGCCAATATTTATATTCAGCATAACCGATAACAATCGCCGCAATCAGCACACCAGCCAACCCAAAGCGGATAAAATTTTTAACCTTGTCGGTTATATCAGTACTTTGCATTTTGTTTGCTCCGATATTAAAAATTTGCGCCGCTATTCTACAACACACAAAAAAATTCCACAACCCGCGCAGGTTGCAGAAAATTTTATTCGTAAATTTCTTTAAGCAAAGTTTCTTTTCGCAAGCTTAGGCATTGACAAAATTTTTTATCGGCGTCGGTATTTTTAATTACGTCGAGCAAAATATTTCCGATAAGTTGTGCGTCGTCGAAGAAAATATTTTTCATGACTTCATGCGACCAAATTTTTAAACCCTCGCCGTAATTTACCACGAACGACAAATTTGCATAGCACGCGCCGATTTCTCGCGCCAAATAAACTTCGGGAGCTAAACTTTGTCCGACAATATCCGCGTGACCTTTAAGCATTGCAATTTCTGCAGGGCTTTCAAAGTGGCGACCGTCCGTCACGGCATAAATTCCGCGTTCAAAAATTCTGCCGGTAAAAAATTTCTCAGCCGATTCCAATAGTTTTTCGCGCAATTCGGAACAAAGAGCCTCGCGCATTATCAATAAATATTTTCCGTCAAGTTGAACGTCTTTGCGCGTCGACAAGTCAAGATAATCATCGGGAATCATCAAATCGCGGGGATTAAGCAAGTGATTAACAGTTCCGACGCCGCCCTCCGATAAAATTCTTTTAACGCCCGCCTCTCTGAACGTCCAGAAAATTTGCCGTGAAGAATCTGCGCGGGTGACGCCGCTACGCCAACCGTGCATTTTGCAAGTTAAAAATTTTTTCCCGTCTACGCTACACAATCTAAACGCGGGACTTTTGCCGTAAGGCGTATCGAAAAATAAATTATCTGCCAAAATCTCAACGTCAGCAAAATTTTTCGGGAAATTACTGCTAAGCGTGCCAGAACCGCCGATTATCGCGAAGTCAACGCTTGGAATTTTCATTTGCCCAAAACCATTTGGTCTAATCTTTTGCCGCCTGGTACCATTGGAATAACGTTTTCCTCTTCCGGAACGTAGACATCAATCACAGCCGCGCCCTTTGAAAACATAATCTCGACTAAATCATCTTCCAATTCTTCCGCCTTAGTCAATCGATAGCCGCGCAGTCCCATTGCATTTGCAATCTTTACGAAGTCGCGCTTACATTTGAGTTCCGACGCCGAATAGTGATGATTGTAAAACAGTCTTTGCCATTGCCCGACCATGCCGAGAATAAAATTATGGACGATAACAATTTTAATGTCAATGTCGTGGTCTGCAAGCGTGGCAAGTTCTTGGATATTCATCATGATTGAGCCGTCGCCCGTGAACAGCACGACATTTTTATCTGGACAAGCGAGTTTCGCGCCCATAGCGGCAGGAAGTCCATAGCCCATAGTACCAAGCCCGCCACTTGTCAAAAATTGTCGTGGCTTGCGAGCTTTGAAGAATTGCGCCGCCCACATTTGGTGTTGTCCGACGTCAGTCACGGCGATTGTATTTTCGTCGCAAATATTGCTGATTTTGGTAATGAGTGCACCAGGTTTAATCTCGTCGTTTTCGTCTTTCCAATCGAACGGGTGCTCTAAACCTTTATCGACGGCTTGAGACCTCCACGCAGAAAATTTTTCAGCAAAATTAATTGATGATTCGTCAAGTTTATCTCTAAACATCGGAAGCGATTGCCGCAAGTCGCCCAAAACTTTTAAATCCGCTTGAACATTTTTATTTACTTCTGCGGGATCAAGTTCAAAGTGTACAATCTTTGCATTCGGCGCAAAATCTTTAACGCGCCCTGTAACTCTGTCGCTGAAACGCATTCCAATACACAACAGCAAATCGCAAGTTTGAATTGCCATGTTCGCGCCGTATGAACCGTGCATTCCCGCAAAACCTAAAAATCCGTCAGCGTCCGCGTCGATACAACCTAAACCCATAAGCGTAGAAGTTGACGGACAGCCGAGCCGCGTTAAAATTTTCCTTAAATCGTCTGAAGTCTCCGAACTCGTCACGCCGCCGCCGACAAAAATCAGCGGACGTTCGCAACTCTCCACAGCTTTTATAACTTCGTCAACAGATTTTTCATCGACGGGATTTTTCCCGCTGTAGCCGCGCAGATTTATCGTTTCGGGATATTCAAAATCAAATTCAGTGTTAAACACGTCAGCGGCAATGTCAATGCAAACTGGACCAGGTCTGCCCGTCTTAGCAATGAAAAACGCTTCCTTGACGACGCGCGGCAAATCATTTACGTCTTTGACAAGATAATTGTGCTTGGTTATGGGCGTGGTGATTCCGCAAACGTCAACTTCTTGGAAAGAATCCTTGCCGATAGCGGGATTGGCAACTTGTCCCGTTATGCAGACAATCGGAACCGAATCCATATTGGCAGTAGCAATTCCCGTAATTAAATTAGCCGCGCCAGGTCCGCTCGTCGCAATAACTACACCAACTTTGCCGCTCGCTCGTGCATAACCGTCCGCCGCGTGAACTGCGCCTTGCTCGTGTCCCGTTAAAATGTTAGGGAACTTCATTTTATAAATTTCGTCGTAAAGTTTCAGCACGACGCCGCCAGGATAGCCAAATACCAATTCGACGCCCTCATTTTTCAGGCTCTCAAGTAGTGCTCGCGCTCCGTTCATCTTCAAAACTATAACCTCCTAAAAATTTTACGATAGATTATACAACTACTGCCGCGTTTTGCAAAGCATTCATGCTAGTTTCCATGTCGAATAGATTAACATTGCAAATTTTAAGCTCAAAATCCTCCGCACGATAAAAATTTTCTTCGGCAGGACAGAGCAGAAAAATTTTCTTTGCGCCGTAGCGTTTTGCATATGCAAACATCTGATACATATCGCTCGGAGCAATTTCAAACTTCCATTTCGTATCGAGGATAATTTTTTCGTCGCCTTCAAAGATAATATCGGGCTTGAGTCCGAAACTGCGTGGCTCGTCGAATAAAAATTTCTCCTGCGCTTGAATTTTTACCTTAAAGCGGTCGGAGAAATATTTTTTTATGTATTCAGCTACGTAAGCCTCAAAAAGTTTATTCATATCGAAAAGCAACGCCACAGCCTCCGATTTGCCGATAAACGGAGTGAAACTTTCACCGGATAAAATTTTCCGCGTCCAATTCATCACGGCTTGATACTCTCGATTCGTCCTGTCGATTGAAATTGCCGAGAAGTCTTTAGAATAATTTTTCGACGCCTCCACCGAATCAAAATGATTTAATAATCGCCGTGCAAGTTTTTCACGCCGAAATTTTAACAACGCCGCCTTAATCAATCTATGTTCTGGACGGTCAATTTCGTACTCGTCATAAGAAACGAAAAATCTTTCGCGGTGAGCAAAATTTTTACGGAGATTTTCATTAATCAGCAACTTGCCCTTGAAAAATTTCAAATTCTCCTCGCGCTCGATATATGACGACTTCAAGCCGCGCTTTACCAAATCCGAAATCATTTCAAGATAAATTTGTATAAAAATTTCGTAAAGCGGCAGGCGTTCCGTGTCGAGTTCGGCATTTAAAAATTTTTTGCATGAAAAATCTTTCAGCGTCCGCAACATTTCAATCACAAGTCCGCGCAGTTTTTCGTTTGGAGCGTCAATCTTCGGCAGAATTTCAATTTGAAAGCCGCTCGGCAACCGAATCACTCCGACATAATTTTTTGCCTGCACGTATCGCCAGCTTAAATTAAAAAAATCGCCTGACTCAGCGAAATTTCTCAACTCGTCGAAGTTCGGGCAGTCGTTTGGAAAAATTTTTTCATACTCGCGGACAATCATAACTCTTAACTCCGTCTAAAACCTCGTTAATCCGTTCGTAGTCGTCGAAAAAGTATTCTTGCAGGAGCGGAATAATTTTGTTGCGGAAAACTTTATCAATATCTGCGCGGCTCTCACACTTCATAAAATAAGCGTGCCCGATTGTGTGGTCGCGGTCATAGAGATTTTTTATATTTTTATTGAGTTCAGCCAGTATTTTTTGCAGATTTACGCCGTCAACGTCGCTTTTTAGCAGTTCGGGGCGCGGCATCATCTCGATAAAATCAAATCTGCGCCGCAATGCCGTATCTATCAGCGCGATTGAGCGGTCGGCGGTGTTCATCGTGCCGATTATATAAACATTTTTCGGGACAGTGAATTCTTCCTGCGAATATGGCAACGTCACGTAAAGTTCGCCGCGCTTGTCGTCTTCAATCAGCGTTATCAGCTCGCCGAAAATTTTGGAGATATTCCCGCGATTTATTTCGTCGATTATGAAAACAAAATTCCAATTCTTATTCCGTGCGTCGTCACAAAATTTTTTAAATATGCCCGCTTTAACTTCGTAAGAAATATTTCCGTTTGTGATTGTCGGCTTGATACCCTCGATAAAATCTTCGTAGCTGTAACTTTGATGAAACGTCACGAATTTAATTCTGCCGTCGTCACAAAGTTGCTTGTATCTTTTTTTATCCGGAGTTTCGTTGAGCGGTTGATTGTCGCAAATTGCAACGGCATAAGCGGCAGTTATAAAAGTTTTACCGGTGCCAGGAACGCCGTAAAGAATTTGATTGAGCGGAAAAAAATTCTCTAAAGGTTGCGGAATTTTATTAGATGGACTTGACGTTGGAATAATTGTTTCAGAAGACCATAAATCTGGCAAATCTTCTATTCCAATGCCGAAAAATGGACGTAGAATATTTTTTTCAAAGTCGCTTGCATCATCTTGACTAATTTCAACCACGTGTTTGTGATTGTATAAGCCGCTTGAAAAATTTGGAGTATAGTATTTTTCTTCGCCACGATAAAATTTTTTGATTAAAGGTACGCCATCGGCTGGAAAAATCATTTCATAATGACGTTGATACCCTGCCCAAAAATAATTCTTTTTGTATTCGCAAAACTCTGGTTCATCGTCAATGATTCGTCCGATTAATTTTACTCTTACTGCCTCGCAAAGATAAAAATAATCTCCATTACGCATTGCAGAAAGTCTCTCGATGTTTTTTTTACCAAATGTAATAATAATTCCTTCGTTTAATAAAAATTCCAAATCATCACTAGAAAATGAGGTTGCACGATGAATTACTTCCCAAAATGTTATTCTATCGCCTGCTTTCCTTTGATAAGCCATATAATCACCTTTATTAAACCTTAATAAAATTTTTCAATACTTGCAAGCCGACATCACCGGACTTTTCGGGGTGAAATTGCGTCGCGAAAATATTTTCAAACTCAAGAGCAGCAGTAACTTCTTCGCCGTAAGTTGTTGTCGCCGCGATTATTTTTTTGTCGTCGGGGGCGGCGTGATAGCTGTGCACAAAATAAAAATACGACATGCCGCTCAAGCCCGCAAAAAGTTTCGAGCCGCCGAATTTTATAGAGTTCCAGCCCATGTGCGGAATTTTTAAATCGCCCGCTTTAATCCGTTTAACTTGCCCGTCGAAAATTTTTAGCCCGTCGACGTTAGGAGATTCCTCACTGCCCGCGAATAAAATCTGAAGTCCAACGCAAATTCCTAAAATTTTTTTCCCATTAGCAACTTCGCGCTTAATCGTCGGAATCAAACCAGTTGCCTCAAGATTTTTCATGCAATCGCCGAACGCGCCCACACCCGGCAAAATAATTTTATCGGCGCATTTAAGGTCGTCAGCCGAATTAGAAATTTTAACGTCGCCGCCAACGCTCGCAACCGCTTTTGCCACGCTGTACAAATTCCCAACGCCATAATCAATCAAAATTATCATCATTGCACCTCGTCAAATAATTTTTCCCGATTATACAATAAAATTCTTGCCGCGAAAAATTTTGGAGCAATAAAAATATTTGGAATAAAATTTACCATAAACTTTACGAGCTTTGAAAATGGCGTTATAATCAAAATCAAAGGAGGCTGATAAATTTGATTCAAGAAAATAGAGTTGTAGTTACGGGCTTAGGAGCAGTCTCGCCTATTGGCATTGGTAAAGAAAACTTTTGGGAGGCTCTCAAGGCTGGCAAAAATGGTATCAGCAAGATAACTCATTTCGACCCGACTGGATACACCTCGCAAATCGCCGGTGAAGTGCAAGATTTCGACCCCGTGCAGTTTATTGATAAAAAAGAAATAAAGCGCATGGACAGATATACGCAATTTGCATTGGCGGCGACGCGGCTTGCCTTTGACGACGCGCAGATTAAAAATATTGATAGCGAACGCACTGGCGTTTTTGTCGGGGCGGGTATCGGCGGAATGAACACGCTCCATAATCAGTACGAAAAACTTTTCAGCAAAGGTCCTTCGCGAATCAGTCCGTTTTTTATCCCGATGATGATTGCTAATATGGCGGCGGGCAACATTGCCATTGCGTTTAAGTTGCAAGGTCCTTGCGAGTGCATAGTTACTGCTTGCGCGTCGGGAACAAATTCTATTGGCGACGCCTTCCTAGTGATTCAGCGCGGCGAAGCTGATATGATGTTTGCGGGCGGCTCGGAAGCGGCAATTTCTCCTGCAGGTGTAGCGGGCTTTGCGTCTATGAAAGCTCTTTGCGCTGACCACAATGATGATCCGGCTCATGCGTCGCGACCGTTTGATAAAAATCGTAGTGGCTTTGTTATGGGCGAAGGCGCGGGAATTATCGTCCTTGAAAGTTTGGAGCACGCTAAAGCTCGTGGTGCGCACATTTACGCGGAAATTGTTGGCTACGGCAGAAATGATGACGCCTATCACATTACGACACCTGCGCCAGGAGGAATTACTCAAGCAAAGTGTATGAAACTTGCGCTCGACGACGCAGGACTTAAGCCGGAAGAAATTGATTATATAAATGCGCATGGCACTTCGACGCAATTTAACGACAAAGGCGAGACCGAAGCTATTAAAAATCTTTTTGGTGAACACGCCTATAAATTGGCGGTTTCGTCTACTAAATCTATGACAGGACATATGCTCGGCGCGGCGGGCGGTATTGAGGCGATTGCAACAATTCTTTCCGTTGAAAATGATATTGTCCACCCGACGACTAATTACGAAACGCCCGAAGAAGGCTTAGATTTAAACTACGTTCCGAACGTGGCGCAAGCTCTTACAGTCAATGCGGCGATTTCAAATTCCTTTGGTTTTGGCGGACATAATGCTTGCCTTGTCTTTAAAAAATTCATCAGCTGACAATTAATTTTCTTTACGCGAAGAAAAAACTTGCAAATACGCCGAATTTTGTTTACAATATGGCGCAAAGTTAAATTAAAAGTTTTGTGGAGGTAATTGATTGCAACGTTTTAATTCTCTTCGCGTGGGCGAGGAAAAATTTTTTGGACATAGCTTAGTTGAAAGAGTGGGCTCGCGTCCACTCTTTCACGTTATAAGGGAAAATTTTTGGAGGTGGAAGTTTGAGCAAAATTGAAGCGCAGGTAGAAGATTTAATGGCAGAAATTTTGTCGGGCACGGATTATGAGTTAGTTGACGTGGAATATGTTAAGGAGCGCGATTGGTATTTGCGGGTGTTCGTGGACAAGGCGGGCGGCATAGATTTAGACGACTGCCAAAAGCTTAGCGAACAGTTGAGCGCGAAACTCGACGCGGCGGACATAATCGGCGGGGCATATATTTTGGAGGTCTCGTCGCCTGGTATCGACCGCATTTTAAAAAAGGATAAAGATTTCATTCGCGAGGCTGGCAAAATTGTTGACGTGACACTTTACGCGCCACTCGACGGGAAAAAACTTTTTGTCGGGGAACTTGTTAGTCGCGACGAAAAATTTTTGTATATTAAAGACATTGCGCCCTTGCCGCGTGAAAAAATCGCGCTCGTGAGGTTGCATATAGATTTTTAAAATATTTTTTAGGAGGAAGAATTTACTTGGCTGGCAGAAGAAAACAACCGGAATTAAATTTGATTGACGCGCTGAAAGATTTGTGCGCCGAAAAAGATATTGCGCCCGAAGTCATGTTCGAGGCTGTGGAGGACGCGCTCAAAATCGCTTACAAGAAAAATTTCAGCAAGAATGATGACAGCTCCAAAATTGACGATGACAGCGTTAAAGTTGAAATCGACCGCAATGACGGCAGTTATCATGTTTATTCGTTGAAAATCGTCGTCGATGAAGTTACTGACTCTGACACCGAAATTTCCGAAGAAGAAGTTGCCGCGCTTCCCAACGTCAAAGTTGAAGACGGCTTAGCTTATATCGAAGTTACGCCTAAAGACTTCGGACGAATCGCCGCGCAGGCAGCTAAACAACTCGTTTTGCAAAAGTTGCGCGACGCGGAACGCAATGTCATTTACGACGAATTTACAAATCGTGACAGCGACCTTGTTAAGGGTAAAGTTATTCGCATTGAGGATAATAATTTGATTGTAGAAGTCGGCAAAACAGAGGCTATCTTGGTGCCGAGCGAGCAAACTATCCACGACCATTACAAGATTGGCGATATGGTTCGTGCATTTATAATTGACGTTAAAAAGGGCGGCAAAGGTCCTCAAGTTTATTTGTCGCGCACTCATCCAAATTTTTTGCGTCGCCTGTTTGAAATCGAAGTTCCCGAAATTCAAGAAGGTTTACTCGAAATAAAGGGCGTGGCTCGTGAGGCGGGTGCCCGTGCAAAAGTCGCAGTCAATTCTAAAGATCCAAATATCGCGGCGGTCGGTTCCTGTGTCGGTCAACGCGGCACCAGAATTCAACCCGTGCTTGACGAACTCGGCGAGGAAAAACTCGACGTAATCGAATGGAGTCCCAATATTGGCGTTTACATTGCCAACGCGCTAAGTCCCGCCAAAATTATCAGCGTCGCGATTGATGATGATAAAAATTGCCGCGTCGTCGTACCTGATAATCAGTTGAGCTTGGCAATCGGTAAGGAAGGGCAAAACGCACGCCTTGCCGCTAGGCTTACAGGTTGGAAGATTGATATTAAAAGTCTTAAGCAAGCTAAGAAGTCGCCGCTTGAAGAAGGCATGCACGAAGTTGACATTTCGGGGGCAATGGCAGTATTTAAACCGCGTCCGAAGAATCAAAAGAAGGGCAAAAGATAATGGCGCAGGGCAAGACTGCTAAAGGCACGGCGATTAAACAAATCGAAATGCGCCGCTGTGTCGTTTGCCGTCAAGTTCGTCATAAATCGGAGCTGTTGCGCGTCGTTAAGTCGGGGGTCGAAATTTCCTTCGACGAGACCGGCAAGGCTCCAGGTCGCGGGGCTTATGTCTGCAAGTCGTCAATCTGCGCGGCGTCATTAAAAAAACGTCGTAACTTGGATAAAATTTTCAAAGTCCGATTGCCGAACGAATTTTACGATAAAATCTGCGCGGCGGTCGAGTAAAGGAGAAAATCCACATGTAAATAAAAATTTCCAACGGGGGGTGAACCTATGTCAAAACCGGTTAAGTATAGAGTGTATGACATGGCGAACGAATTCAATCAAGAAGAGCAAGTTATTATCGATTTTCTGAATAAGCGCAGGATTAAAGTCAAGAATCGTTTCAGCGGCGTCGAGGCGGAAGCTTATGAAATGGTTAAGGCTAATTTCGCTCGCAGAAAACCCGTCGAGCCTGCGCCTAAAGCTGAACAAAAACAACAGGGCAAATCTCAACAAAAGCCTAAACAGGAACAAAAGCAACCTCAACCTCAGCAGAAGCCTAAACAGGAGCAAAAACAGCCTCAACCTCAGCAAAAGCCTAAACAGGAGCAAAAACAGCCTCAACCTCAGCAAAAACCTAAACAGGAACAAAAACAACCTCAACCACAGCAAAAACCCAAGCAGGAGCAAAAGCAACCTCAACCTCAGCAAAAGCCTAAGCAGGAGCAAAAGCAACCTCAACCCCAGCAAAAGCCTAAACAGGAGCAAAAGCAACCTCAACCCCAACAAAAACCTAAACAGGAACAAAAGCAACCTCAACCTCAGCAGAAGCCTAAACAGGAGCAAAAGCAAGCTCAACCTCAGCAGAAGCCTAAACAGGAACAAAAGCAACCTCAACCTCAGCAAAAGCCTAAACAAGAACAAAAGCAACCTCAACCCCAACAAAAGTCTAAGCAGGAGCAAAAGCAAGCTCAACCACAGCAAAAGCCTAAACAAGAACAAAAGCAACCTCAACCTCAGCAGAAGCCTAAACAGGAACAAAAACAACGCGATAATCAGCGGCAAGATAAGCAAGAACCCCGCGCAGAACGTCAAGATAAGCAGGAAAGACGCGGTAAGCAGGATAAACAAGATAATCGCGCTCCAGAAAAACAAGATACTCGCGGGGAACGCGGCGACCGTCAATCTAAAAATCGTCAGCGCGACGACGGCGGCGGCAAAAACAATCGCCAGCGTAATCGCAATCGTCAAGGTCCGGCAAATGCTAAGGAAGCCGCTAAAACTCAAGCGGCACAATCCGCTGATAAACAACGCGCTCCTAAATCCGCACGCAAAAAAAATCGTCAGCAACCTCAGCCCGTCCGTAAAGTCGAAATCGCTCGTCCGACGCATATCAAAGTTGGCGAGAGCATTGCCGTTAAAGATTTGGCAAGCAAGATGAGCTGTCCCGCTGTCGAAGTCATTAAAAAACTTTTGATGATGGGCGTCGTCGCTACGATTAACCAAGTTATCGATTACGATACAGCCGCGCTCGTCGCCTCTGAATTCGGAGTTACTGCAGAGGAACTTCCGCCCGAAGTTGACCCGACGCTTATCCCCGAAATTGTCGACGACCCTGCCACGTTGAAAATTCGCCCGCCTGTCGTTACGGTTATGGGGCATGTTGATCACGGCAAAACCTCGCTCCTCGACGTTATCAGAAAATCTCACGTCACCTCCACCGAAGCCGGCGGAATCACTCAACATATCGGCGCGTATCAAGTCATTTGCAACGATAGGAAAATTGTTTTCCTCGACACGCCTGGACACGAAGCTTTTACTGCTATGCGTGCTCGCGGCGCACAAGTTACTGATATTGCAATTTTAGTCGTCGCCGCTGATGATGGCGTTATGCCGCAGACGATTGAGGCGATTAATCACGCTAAAGCCGCGAACGTCCCGATTATCGTTGCCATTAATAAAATCGACAAGCCAGGCGCAAATTCAATGCGCGTTAAACAGGAACTCCTCGAACACGGTTTAGTTAGTCGTGACTTCGGCGGCGATACGACTATGGTTGAAGTTTCTGCTAAGAAAAATATCGCCATTAACGACTTGTTGGAAGAAATTTTATTTGAAGCCGACGTTCAAGAGTTCAAAGCTAATCCAAACCGTGAGGCTCGCGGCGTTATCATTGAGGCGCAACTTGACAGAGGACGCGGTCCCGTCGCTACGGTTTTGGTGCAAAGTGGCACGCTCCGTATCGGTGATTCAATCGTTGCAGGTACAACTTATGGTAAAGTTCGCGCTATGATGAACGAACGCGGCGACAATCTTAAAAAGGCAGGTCCCAGCGTCCCCGTCGAAGTTTTGGGCTTAAACGACGTGCCCGCCGCCGGTGATATTCTTGCCGCGCTTGACGAAAGACTTACTAAATCCATTGCCGAACACAGAATCGAACGCCAACGCAACGAGTTGATTAAATCCAAGAAAGTTTCGCTTGACGACCTGTTCAATCAGATTCAAGCTGGCTCGCTTAAAGATTTAAATATCGTTGTCAAAGCTGACGTTCAAGGCTCGGTTGAGGCTCTATCAGCGTCGCTTTTGTCGCTTAATAAAAATGATGAAGTCCGCGTTAAGATTGTCCATTCGGGCGTTGGTGCAGTCACGGAAAATGATGTTATGCTTGCCTCGTCGTCAAATGCGCTGATTATCGGCTTTAACGTTCGCCCCGATAATAACGCTCGCAGAGCCGCCGCTACGGAAAATGTAGACATTCGTTCTTACCGCGTTATCTACGACGCAATCCACGACGTGGAAGACGCCATGAGCGGTCTATTGGCTCCGAAGTTTAAGGAAGTCATTCAAGGGCGCGTCGAGATTCGTAAAGTTATGAAATTCTCCAAAGCACTGGTCGCCGGCTCGTATGTGTTGGAAGGAAAAATTTTCAACAACAGCAAGATTCGTATCCTGCGCGACAATATCGAAATGTTCGACGGCGAAATTGCTTCACTGCGTCGCTTTAAAGATGAAGTCAAAGAAGTTGCCGCCGGCTATGAATGCGGCATTTCGATTGTAGATTATCGCGACTTTAAAGAGGGCGACATTATCGAGGCTTATAAAATGGAGGAAATTGAGACTTCGATTGAAGATGTCAACCGCGCAGATTAGAAAGAAGTGAGTAGTTTTGATTACGTTTATAATCGGCTTGATAATTTTAATTGTCGGTGCGGCTATTTACGGTTCCTTTTGCGAACGTATAATGAAACCGAACGCCTCCGCCAAAACTCCCGCCATTGCCAAAAAAGACGGCGTAGACTATGTGCCGATGAACAAATGGAAAAACTGTTTGATTGAATTGCTTAACATTGCCGGTACAGGTCCCGTGCTCGGACCAATTCAAGGTATTTTGTTCGGACCGATTGCCTTTATCACAATTCCGATTGGTTGCGTTATCGGCGGCGCGTTTCACGATTATATGAGCGGCATGATTTCCTTGCGCAACGGCGGCGAACAAATGCCCTCGCTTATGCGGCGTTTTCTCGGCGGTGGAGTTTATAGCGTCTACAACGTCTTTGTTTGCTTGCTTATGCTTTTAGTTGGCACGGTGTTTATCTACACGCCCGGCGATTTGTTTGTTGCCCATATCCTTAACGGCGACGCTTCCACATTGAGCGCGGAAGTTATGATGGTTTACGGCGTAATTTTTGCTTATTATCTGCTGGCTACTCTTTTGCCGATTGATAAAATTATCGGGCGTATTTATCCGATTTTCGGCGCGATACTTTTGTTGAGTGCCGTCGGAATTTTTTTCGGGCTGTTCATTAACGGCTACCCGCTGACAGAAATT
>JAFRRH010000050.1 GCA_017428215.1 Selenomonadaceae bacterium | reverse complement strand
TCGTGCCCATTCCTCCGTTCCCATTACAGAAATTTCATAGGTTCGAGCACTACTTTTCAGTACCGATTCAGTCGCTTATTTTATTTGTCGGTTTACTATTCGTTCGATACCTTTCCTTGTTCCGATAACCTTATCTTTACATTGCCTTAGGTTTTTGCTCTGAGCCTGTAATTTTGACGGCTATCCGCCAGTCGGAGTATCAGGAAGAGCGTTTCAGGACGTTACCACTTCATTCCACCCTGTGGGTTATCAATTCACCTATTAGGAAGAATAGCTTGCATAGATACCGCAGTCCAAAGGTTTAATAGTGTCGAGAAAGGCACGGCAGATAGCAGTAACATTGCGCTAAAAAGTTCCGTCGAAGTCGTAAGAGAAAATGCCGCCTTGCAACTCACTTGTAATAACGTGTAGTTTTTAGCGACAATAGCAACAGATTCAAGGTGATTGCCCCATTTATGAGGTAACCGTTGCGCTTTCGGATAACCGATGACTTATTTCTGGCTAAGCCAAGCGGTTATCTTCCATTGCAAATCTATGTATAAAATAAAGGAGAATGTAATGGTTCGGGCAGTTAGACTTGAACCAACATTTGCGCACCCGTTGCCCGCATGTTTATGGAATAAAACTCAATCACGCCCACAACAAAGCCTGTACTTAATCCTGCTTCGATAATTGTTAGATATTTTTAAACCAGTCGTGCAATAGTTTCAGGACGCATATAAATTTCGGCAATTTATTCTTGTTCAAGCGAACCAGCAACGAGATATTTTTTCTGGTCGGAATTTTGTGGAGAAAATCTTGATAAACATGGCGGGCAGTTATTCCGCTACTTTGCAACAACGTCGGCAAAATTCGGTATCATCACCAATGGCATTATTTACAAATTTTATACAGACCTTGAGGAATTAAACAAAATGGACAAGTTGTCATTTTTGATTGTCTGTCTATTGTCGCTAAAAGATAATGTTATACCTTACTTGTAACGATTTGAAAAATCTGCGTTTAACGTTTCGACAGTAACAGCAAAATCCAACGAGCTAAGGTATAACGCCCCGATAAAGCAATTCCTTTCAAAGTAACTTGCCGCGCCTGATAACGGTTTTATTGCCTATGTAATGTCAGATATATACAGCGGACGCAAGACACAGCGCGCGATAGAAAATTTTTGCCCGCTAGTAAAAGGAGTATTTACGCAATTAATCAGCGACAAAGCTAACGAGAAATTAAAAACAGCAATGGTGGCAGAAACGCCGAAGCCTGAATCCAAAATTGAAGATAAGCCTACGCCTGTCGAGGTAGTAAATAATTCGTCGAATATGGAGCGGCTTGAAACTTTCTTCATGTTCAAAACGTTAATTCATGATTCTTTGCACGGGCAAGCGTTAACTTACAAGGATAGCAAAAATTGGCTTGAAATTTTGCTTGGTGAAAAATGCCTTTGCCGATTTAGTTATGATGAAATGTGCTTGTATATAAATTTAAAGTCGAGCGTTAAAGACGAGGTTAAACGTAAAATTCGCTCGGTAGACGATGTTAATTTATCAATAGAAATGGCGCGACTCCAAAGGACGTTTAGGACACTCAAACACTTTACAAGAAGAAACTGCCGCGATTTTTAATAAGAATCTGCAGACACAATTAAAGTAATTCTTGATTTTAAAGGAGTATCTATGAAAAAAATTAAAATTAGCGTGATAAGAAAAGCGCACTACGATGATTTGATCGCCCGTTATGAAAACCCGATTGAAAATGCTTGCGAAATGGAAGAGGGACAAATTTTTATCGCTAATGGCTGGGAACGCCCTGAAGGTTTTTGCTTAAGCGCGTGGGAAACGTTGTCTCCGTTTATTTTGGCTCTTTCGCACGGCGCAGAAAATTTTTACAACGGTTGGATGAAAAATCCGAAATCCGCGCTCCTTTCATGCAATGACGGTTTTCGTCCCGTAAGTTTTCTGATTGAAACGCTTGAAGAGGACGCAGAAAATTGACAAAAAATTATCCCCGATTGAACGTCGGGGATTTTTTATTGAAAAATTTTTCTACACTTCGACAATAATCGGCAAAATCATCGGGCGACGCCGTGTCTGTTCAAATAGAAATTGCGCCAGAGCATCGCGAATAGTTAGCTTTATCGTCAACCAATCGGCAAGTTGTTCTTCTCTGCAGCGTCGGAGAACATGAAAAACACGGGAGCGCGCATCGTCCATAAGTTGTTCGGATTCGCGAACGTAGACAAAGCCACGCGACACAATGTCGGGACCAGAAATAATTCTGCCGGAGGCGCGGTTCATAGTCACGACGACGATTAAAATTCCGTCCTGCGAAAGTTGACGGCGGTCACGTAAAACAATATTCCCCACGTCACCAACGCCCAACCCGTCGACCATAATCACACCCGCATTAACATGCCCCGCAATTTTTCCGCTGTCACGAGTTAGTTCAATTACTGCGCCATTTTCGCCGACTAAAATATTTTCGCGATTCATGCCCATTTCTTCGGCAAGTTTAGCGTGCGCAAATAAATGATGAAGTTCGCCGTGAACTGGCATAAAAAATTTCGGCTTAATCAGATTATGAATCAATCGCAATTCGTCGCGGGAGGCGTGCCCTGAAACGTGAATTCCTTCATCGCGGCGGTGAACGACATTTGCGCCGAGTCTAAGAAGATTATCAACGGTTTTAGCTACAAGTTTTTCATTGCCGGGAATTGGCGTTGCAGAAATAATTACAGTATCACCGGGGATAACGTCAACTTGCCTATGGTCGCTCATAGCCATTCGAGTTAACGCGCTCATCGGCTCGCCTTGACTGCCCGTCGTTATGATTACAATTTTATTGGCGGGATAATTCCTTATATCTTCAATGTCGATAATAGTTCCTTCAGGTGCGTGCAGATAGCCAAATTCAAGGGAAGTGTTGACGACGTTAACCATACTGCGCCCCAAAATCGCCACGCGCCGACGATAGCGAATCGCTGTATCAATCGCCTGCTGAATTCTATGGACGTTCGAGGAAAAAGTTGCAACGATAATTCTGCCTGGTGCACTTTGAAAGACGCGATTAAATGCCGCGCCAACAGTCCGTTCGCTGGGCGTGTGACCTTCCTTTTCGGAATTTGTAGAATCAGCCATTAACAGCAGAACACCACGCGCTCCCAAGTCTGCAAAACGGCGGAAGTCCGTCATTTTCCCATCAATCGGCGTGTAATCAAGTTTAAAGTCGCCCGTGTGCACAATCATTCCGACGGGGGTTTTAATCGATAAACCGACCGAATCGGGGATTGAGTGATTCACGCGAATAAAGCCGACGCTGAAACAACCTATCATGACAATTTCGCCACTAGATACTACGCGCAAATTTTTACACTCAACGCCGTCTTCTTTGAGCCGCCCCGATAAAATTCCGAGTGTAAGTTTCGTACCGTAAACGGGAACAGTAAGTTTTTTCAAGATATAAGGCAACGCACCGATATGGTCTTCGTGTCCGTGAGTCAGGATTATCGCCTTAAGACAATTTTTATTTTCAAGAACGTAGGAAATGTCGGGGATAACGAGGTCAATGCCGAGCATATCATTTTCGGGGAACATCAGCCCCGCGTCAATCATAATCATTTCGTCGCCATAGCGGATTATTGTCATGTTCTTACCGATTTCGCCCAGCCCGCCCAGTGGAATAATTTTTAGTTTGTTATCACCTCGTTGGTCACTTCTCAAATAGAATCTCCTCCTTATATCAAAAATTTTCCGAACTCTCAACGCTTAGGGCATTGTATCAAATCGTCAAGGGCAATGCAATTTTAATTTTATCCCTAAAATTTGTTGAAAAGATAAAAAATGACATGATAAACTACTACAAGCTATTGACTTTTAAAATTTAAAAGATTATAATTCAGTAGAGATTTTAAATAGGTTCAAATAAACTTTTAAGCAATTTTATGGAGTGGATTGAATGTTAAAATATGTAATGGGTATTGACCAAAGTACGCAAGGAACGAAAGTTCTTTTGTTCGATTCAGAAGGTAAAATTGCTTTTCAAGCAACAAAACCTCATAAACAATTCATCAACGACAAAGGTTGGGTCGAACACAATCCCGAAGAAATTTGGAATAATATTAAAATTTTAGTGCGGCAAATCACGCAAGAAAACGGCATTACAGCGCGTGATATTGTTGCAATCGGAGTTAGCAATCAACGTGAAACTTCTTTAGCTTGGAATAAGACAACGGGCGAGAGCATTTATCCTGCAATCGTTTGGCAGTGTGCACGCGGTGCCGCCATTTGTGATGAACTCGAAACTCTCGGTTTAAAAAATCTAGTCAAAGAGAATACTGGCTTGCCTTTGTCGCCGTATTTTTCCGCCGCAAAACTCGCTTGGATTATGCGCAACGTTCCCGAAGCTACAAAACTTTCCGGAGAAAAAAATCTCTGCATGGGAACCGTTGACAGCTGGCTAATTCATAAAATGACCAGTGGTAAAGTTTTTAAAACAGATTATTCAAACGCCTCAAGGACACAGCTGTTTAATATTAAAACTCTTAAATGGGACGATAAAATTTGTTCCGCGTTTGGTATCCTGATTGACGCTTTGCCTGAAGTAAATTTCTCTGATAGTTTCTTTGGCAAAACTACTTTTGACGGGATTTTTGATGTGGAAGTTCCGGTTTGGGCGATGCTCGGTGATTCGCACGCGGCACTTTTCGGACAAGGTTGTCACACGGCTGGACTTGCTAAAGCTACTTATGGAACCGGCTCTTCGATTATGTTAAACACGGGGGAAAATTTAATTAAAACTGAACAGGGAATCGCAACGACGATAGCTTGGGGCATGAACGAAAAAATTTCTTACGCGCTTGAAGGAAATATAAATTACACCGGTGCAAGTATTTCTTGGCTAAAAGACGACTTGAAACTTATTGAATCTGCCGCTGAAACGGAAATGCTAGCTCGCCAATCAAATGTCGCTGATAAATCTTACTTCGTGCCGGCGTTTACTGGACTTGGTGCGCCTTACTATGACAACGACGCCACAGGCGTTTTCGCGGGGATAACTCGTGTCACGGGCAAAAATGAAATGGTTCGCGCCGTCGTTGACAGTATCGCTTATCAGATTTACGACGTGATTAACTTAATGGAAAAAATTTCGCGTGAGGAACTTAGAAGCTTGCAAGTAGACGGTGGACCCACGCGCAACGCTTATTTAATGCAATTTCAATCGGACATTTTAAATAAACCTGTCGAAGTTCCGCCAATAGCTGAACTCTCTGCAATGGGAGCGGCTTATTGTGCGGGTATTGCGGCAGGTTTTTATGATAAAGAAAAAGTTTTCGGCGGGCTTTCTTGGGAACAATATAATCCGAGAATGAAAGCCGACGAACGCGAAAAACTTTTAAGGGGGTGGCATGAAGCCATTAAAAAATCCATGAGCAGGATTTAAATTTTAGGGGAGGTTTAAATAAAAATGCCGAAAATTAAATTGGGTTATGCGCCAACACGTCGCAGTATTTTCAGTGCGCCCGACGCAATCAAGTATCGCGGGCTGACGAAAGATCGCCTTAACGAGCTGGGGATTGACTTCGTGGACATCGACGACATCAACGAGGAAGGTCTGCTTTACGACGAAAACGATCGCCTTAAAATTCTCGAAAAGTTCAAAGCGGAAAAAATCGACGGATTATTTTTCCCGCATTGCAATTTCGGTACGGAATATGTTTGCGCCCGCCTCGCTCGCGATATGAATTTGCCGGTTCTGCTTTGGGGACCGCTTGACGAACGTCCCGACGAAAACGGCGTTAGACTTCGTGATACTCAATGCGGGCTTTTCGCGACGGGTAAAGTTTTGCGTCGTTTCCGCGTGCCGTTCACTTACATGACGAATTGCCGCCTTAATGATCCCGTCTTTGAACGCGGGCTTAGAGATTTTATCGCGGTTTGTAACGTCGTTAAAACTTTTAGAAGCATTCGGATTTTGCAGATTGGTCCGCGCCCGTTCGATTTCTGGTCGACTATGTGCAACGAGGGCGAACTCCTCGAAAAATTCAACGTGCAATTATCGCCTATTCCGTTGCCTGAACTTACTAAAGAAGTTCGCATTGCTAAGGAAGAGGGCAACGAAGTTAAAAAGACGATTGATTATATTCGCGAAAACATGGAAGTTTGCGTTAATGAAAACGCACTCGAAAATGTCGCCGCGCTGAAAGTGGCAATGGCTTGGCTCGTTGACAAATACGGTTGCAAAGCCGCCGCAATTCAATGTTGGAACGCTCTACAAGACGAACTCGGAATTATGCCCTGCGCGGCAAATGCTCTTCTCAATGATGAAGGTATTCCCGTCGTTTGTGAAACCGATATTCACGGCGCGATAACTGCATTGCTTGCTGAAGCCGCTGGCATGGGCACGACTAGAACTTTCTTCGCGGATTGGACAATTCGTCATCCGGATATTCAAAACGGCGAACTCCTTCAGCACTGCGGTCCCTGGCCGATTTCCATTGCTAAGGAAAAAGCTAAACTCACTTATCCGTTGGCGTTTGAGCACCCCGGTAGCTTGACGGCGGAAGCTAAACACGGAAAAGTTACGCTTTGTAGATTTGACGGTGACGGCGGCGAATATTCGTTGTTGCTCGGCAATGCTAAGGGCGTCGAAGGTCCAAAAGGCATGGGCACTTATCTTTGGGTTGAAGTCGAAAATATCAAACGCCTTGAGGCTAAAATCGTCGAAGGTCCCTACATTCATCACTGCGTTGGTATTCACAAGGACGTTGTTCCCGTGCTTTACGAGGCGTGCAAATATATTGGCGTCAAGCCCGACCTCTACGACCCGATTGAAGAACAAATTAAAGCTTATCTAAGGGGAGAGTGAATTTTTATGAACTTGAAGAAAAAAGCTTACGAGTTGCGCAAGGACGTTGTTGATATGATTTACCGCGCTAAGACGGGGCATATCGGCGGCGATTTGAGCGTAATGGAAATTTTGGTTGACCTCTATTATAAGCAAATGAACGTTACGCCCGAAAATTTCAATAGCGACGACCACGATCATTTTGTTATGAGCAAAGGGCATTCCGTTGAGGCTCTCTACGCAGTACTAGCTGACAGAGGATTTTTCCCGAAAGAGGATTTGAAAACTTTTGCGACATTCGGCTCAAAATATATTGGACACCCTACTAACAAAGTAAACGGAATTGAAATGAATACTGGCTCGCTCGGTCACGGATTGGGCGTCGGCGTCGGTATGGCTCTTGCTGGCAAAATGGACGAGAAAAACTATCGCGTCTACGTTGTTATGGGTGATGGCGAAATGGCGGAAGGCTCCGTTTGGGAAGCTGTTACTGCGGGCGCACATTATAAGCTGGATAATTTAACTGCGTTCGTCGACCGGAATCATCTGCAAATTTCTGGCACGACTGAACAGGTTATGAATCAAAAATCGCAAGAGGCTCGCTGGGCGGCGTTCGGCTGGAATGTTATCAGCGTACCTGGCAACGACCTCGACGCGATTGACAACGCCGTTGAGCTTGCAAAAAAAGTTAAGGATAAACCGACTGTCATCATTGCACACACGATTAAAGGTTGCGGCATTTCGTTCGTTGAAAATCAAGTGGGTTGGCATCATCACGTTCCCAACGACGAAGAATATCAAGCGGCGTTGAAGGAATTGGACGAGAGGGGTGCGCAATATGAATAAAATAGCCAACAAGACAATTATAAACAATGTCCTCATCGAGGAAGCGGCTAAGGATAAAAATATCGTTGTTCTTTGCAGTGATTCGCGTGGCTCGGCGGGCTTGGGACCTTACAGCAAGGAACACCCAAAACAATTCGTCGAAGTCGGCATTGCTGAACAAAATCTCGTTACGATAGCGGCAGGTTTGGCGGCTTGCGGGAAAAAATCTTTTGTCTTTTCGCCGGCAAGTTTCTTGTCAACGCGCTCAATGGAGCAAGCTAAAGTTGATGTCGCCTATTCGCACACGAACGTTAAACTTATCGGCATTTCCGGCGGTGTCAGCTACGGTGAACTTGGTATGACGCACCAATCAGCTAACGATATTGCAATTATGGCGTCGACGCCCGGATTGCGCGTTTATCTGCCCTGCGATCGTTTCCAAACAGAAAAATTGATTCGCGCACTTTTGCAAGATAAAGACCCCGCTTATGTCAGAATTGGTCGCAATGCCGTTGAAGATGTTTACGAGGAAGGCAACGTTCCTTTTGAGCTTAACAAGGCAGTTACAATTCAAGATGGCTCTGACGTTACGATTATTGCTTGCGGCGAAATGGTTCAAGGTGCAAAGGCGGCGGGTGAACTTCTTAAAGATAAAGGAATTTCCGCCCGCGTGATTGATATGTACTGCATTAAACCGATTGACAAGGAAGCTATAATCAAGGCGGCTAAGGAAACTAAATTGATTTTGACGGTTGAAGAGCACGTTAAACTTGGCGGGCTTGGCTCAATGGTTGCGCAAGTTGCCGCTGAAAATGCTCCCGTTAAAGTCGTCAGTCTTGGTTTGCCTGATGAACCCGCTATTGCTGGTAAGTCCGCGCAGATTTTCAAATACTACGGCATGGACGCGGAAGGCATTGTCAAAAAGATTTCTGAACTCCTCTAAAAGATTGCCAAACACTCTCTCTTAAAATAAATTAAGCCGGCGAGTATCCTGCCGAAAATACTTGTCGGCTCCGCCTGCGGGCGGTAGAGTGTGTTGGAAAATTAGGAGTGTGATTTCATGAGTAAGTTAAAAAAATTTTGCGCAATGATTGCGTCGGCGTGTCTTATGGGCGCATTGTTCACGGGTTGCGGCGATTCTGCACAGAAAACCGACACCAGCGCGAAAACTTTGACGGGCGGCGGCTCAAATACAATGTATATAATTATGCCTCCACCGACGAATCCATTTTTTAAGATTGAGGCTGAAGTTGCAGAGGCTAAAGCAAAATCTCTCGGCTATGACGCAAAAATTTTGATTCACAATGACGACGTTGCCATGCAATCGGATTTATTCGACGAGGCGATTAACGACAAGGCGGCGGCTATTATCTGCGACAACGCCAGCTCCAATGCAACAGTCATTCCGATTAAAAAAGCTCGTGAGGCAAATATCCCGACATTTTTAATTGACCGCGAGATAACGGAAAAAGATTTGGCGATTTCTCAAATTGTTGCAGACAACTATCAAGGCGCGAAGGGTATCGCTGAAGTTTTCGTCGAGGCTATGGGCGAGCAAGGAAATTATGTTGAACTTTTGGGACGTGAAACCGACACGAACGCGCATATTCGTTCGGCGGCATTCCACGAAGTCATTGACGCTTATCCGAATATGAAAATGGTTGCTCAACAGACGGCTCATTGGGAGCAAGTTGAAGCAATAGAGGTTATGGAAAGAATTTTGCAAGATCATCCCGACATCAAAGGTCTAGTGTGCGGCAACGATACAATGGCTATCGGCGCACTTACGGCAATTAAAAACGCCGGACTTTTGGGCAAGGTGATTGTTATCGGGCTGGACGGCTCCGACGACGCGGCAGAAGCTATCAAAGCGGGCAATATGTTAGGTACCGCGCTCCAGCAAGCCAAAGTTATGGCGGAGTCAGCCGTCGAACAGGCGGACAAATATTTAAAGGAGGGTAAGACGGGTAAGGACGAAAAACAGCTCGTTGACTGTATAATCATCACCAAAGACAACGTTGCCAAACTCAAGACTTTTGTTTATACTCCCTGATTTTTGGGGACAAGTTAATTTGTTGTATTTCGAGGAGCTGGTGACAGTAGCGTAAAATGTGTAAAAACGTCTAATCAGGTAGACAAAAGTGCAGCGTAATGCTGAAAGCTCATAAATAAAAGAGCCGTTGAGCCAGTTGGTGCTAACTTTAAAGCAGTCTGTTCGCCGGGAAGAAACCCGTGCAGGTTGAAACAGTCCTGATAACTATGAGGTAGAACTCTGTGGGCGGTGGAGGATAGTGGCACTTAAAAATTAAGTCGGAGGGCTTTATACTCAACAAATATTACGAAAGGAGAAAGCTACAAGATGAATCAACAAACCGTCACCTGAAAGACGCTGTTGATATGTACCGGTGGCTAGCCGGGAATTTACGACTGTGGAGTGTTATACAAACGTCGGTAGCTTTGGCAAAGACGGACACGTTGAAGCAGTAAGATGAAATCGCGAGATTCATCCGAAACATCTTAGCATAGACTTTTGTTTATGTTTTAAGTAGCAGAGTGTTTGTAAATGAAGTTCAAGAAGATTTGCGCAATAATTGCGTCGGCATGTTTAATGGGGGCACTGTTTACTGGTTGTGGCGGCGGCGATGCTCCTGCCAAAACTGACGGCGGCGACAAGAAAGAGGCTAAGACGGAAGACAGCAAACCGTTAACTGGCGGCGGCTCCAAGATTGTCTACATTATCACGCCTTCGCATTCTAACCCGTTCTTTAAGACTGAAGCTGATGCGGCGTCCGCTAAGGCAAAAGCTCTTGGTTACGAAGTCAAAGCCGTTTCACACGACGACGACGCAACCAAGCAATCCGAGCTGTTTGACAACGCCATTTCCGACAAAGCGGCGGCTATCATTTGCGATAACGCAGGTGCAGACGCAACTGTTGCGGCAGTTCGTAAAGCTCGCGAAGCCAACATTCCGACTTTCCTGATTGACCGCGAAATCAATGCAAGCGGCGTTGCAATTTCCCAAATCGTTGCTAACAACTATCAAGGAGCAAAGGGCGTTGCTGAAGCGTTCGTAGAGGCAATGGGCGAAAAAGGCACTTACGCTGAACTTCTCGGTAAAGAATCTGACACTAATGCGGGCGTTCGTTCGGGCGCGTTCCATGAAGTTATCGACCAATATCCCGATATGAAAATGGTTGCGCAACAAACCGCTAACTGGGAACAAACCGAAGCCAATTCAAAAACCGAAACTATTTTGCAGTCTAATCCCGACATCAAAGGTATAGTTTGCGGCAACGACACAATGGCAGTCGGAGCGGCGGCAGCTGTTAAAAATGCGGGTCTTGAAGGCAAAATTGCTATCATCGGCGTTGACGGTTCCGACGAGGCGGCGGCGGCAATTAAATCCGGCGCAATGACTGGTACCGCATTACAACAAGCGGCATTAATCGCTGAAATGGCGGTTGAGCAAGCTGATATGTATCTCAAAGATGGCAAAACCGGTAAAGATGAAAAACAACTCGTCGACTGCGTTATCATCACCAAAGATAACGTCGACAAAGTTAAAAATTTCGTTTACACACCCTGAGATATGAAAACTCCGTAGGCAATTTAATTGGCGGCGGGGCGGTTTTATGAATCATCGTGAATCGTCCCGCTATTCTTTTACGATTTTTTACGAGGTAAACACTATGAGAAAGCAAACAATTCTTGCAATCCTGCTTTGTTTAATCGTTACTTTGGCAATGAGCGGTTGCGTTAAAGTCGTCGAGATTGGCAAAGAAGATGAATTGACTGGCAACAAAAAATTCGACGCCTCCGAAAGTGTCGCGGGAATTTGGGAATCGCAAGCCGTACCCGAACTTAAAGAAAAGGCGATTGACCTTGCAAAACTCCTTAACGAATCTAACAACGGCGATTTTAAAACCGTCGAAAAATACGGGCATTACTCAATGGGCACCAGCGGCGAACTTAGTTTTGTCGTAAAGGGCGAGGGCGTCGTTCAGGAAGTCAATCAAGAAAAAAAAGCCGGATATATGACTGTTAAGCTTAACGGCTACGACGGACAAGTTACCGTTAAATTGCAAATCGGTAGCGTTTATAAAGGTTCCGCCGTTCGCGACAACTTGAGCTTTATAAAGTACGAAGACTACACAAACCAAGTTGACTGGGCAAAAATTTCGCAGAGTATCCACGAAGTCATTGACAGAGACGTTATCAAAACTTTGGATTTAGGCGCGATAACCGGCAAGACGATTTCTTTTGTCGGGGCGTTCAGCGTGGACAAGAAGACGGAAATTTTAGTTACGCCGATTGAAATTACTGTCAAGTGAGGTGAGCGATATGGACGAACTCGAAGTAATTCACACGGACGATCCGGTTGTTTTGCACGCGGAGAAAGTTAGCAAAATTTATCCCGGCACCAAAGCCCTTGACGAAGTTTCTTTCGACGTGTACAAGGGCAAGACAAATGTTTTAATCGGCGAGAACGGCGCGGGCAAGTCCACGCTGATGAAAATTATCGCGGGCATTGAGCAGGAATCCGCCGGAGAACTTTTCATGGGCGGCGAAAAAGTTCACTTCGACAACGTGTCGCAAGCTCGTGAACACGGCATTGGCATTATTCACCAAGAGTTGAGTTTGTTCCCGAATCTTAACGTCTACCAAAATATTTTCATGGCACGCGAAAAAACTAAAAATAAAATCGGTCTCGACAACGCTCAACATATCGAATTGACGAAAAAAATTTTGGCGCGACTTGAACACCCGATTGACCCGATGACGATAATTGGCGACTTGCGCGTTGGTCAACAGCAGATGATTGAAATCGCCCGCAATCTTATCGCCGACGATTTGAAAATTTTAATTATGGACGAGCCGACTTCTTCCCTTAGCGAACAGGAAGTTCAAGTTCTGTTTAAAATTATGCGCGAGCTTATGGCTGACGGAATTTCAATCGTATACATTTCGCACAGGTTAGAAGAGATTATGCAAATCGGCGACTACGTGACAATTCTACGCGACGGAAAATTTGTGGCAAGCGCGGCAGTCAAAGACATCGACGTTTCGTGGATTGTTAAAAAAATGGTCGGCGCGAAAAAATCTTATCCCCAACGCAAAGAAAAAATTGATTGGAGCAAGCGCGAAACCGTCCTTGAAGTCAAAGATTTATGCTTGCCGAAAAAAGGCGGCGGCTGGCTCTTAAATCACGTCAACTTTGAATTAAAACGCGGAGAAATTTTAGGCATTTACGGCTTAATGGGCGCGGGACGGACAGAAGTTTTTGAATGTATAATGGGCTTGCGTCCTGAACACAGCGGCGAAATAAAATTAAACGGCGAAGTTCTGCAAATAAAAGATGTTTCCTCGCAGATTCAAAACGGTTTTGCTTGGGTGCCCGAAGACAGACAGCGCGAAGGGCTCGTTCAAACGCTCGACATTGGCAAAAATATTTCGCTGGCAAGTTTGAAAGCCTACGCCAAAGGACTTTTCTTGCAATCGGACAAAGAGGAAGCCGCTATCGACCAAAACATTAAAGACATTCACATTAAAGTTGCGGATAAGCGTTTGCCGATTCTGTCGTTATCCGGCGGCAATCAACAAAAATGCGTTATCGGTAAAGGACTTTTAACCAAACCAAAAATTATGCTCCTTGACGAACCAAGTCGCGGGATTGACATTGGCGCGAAAACTGACGTTTTTGAAATCATGAATCATTACGCTGACGAGGGACTTTCATTATTGGTAGTTTCTTCCGAGCTTGAGGAAATTGAAGCCATTGCCGACAGAATTATTGTGCTCTCAAACGGTTTGAAGACCGCCGAATTTACCAAAGCCGAAGTCACACAGGATAAGTTGGTTAAGGCGTCGTACATGGGGCACACCACTGCAAAAAGTGCTTAAGAAGGGACTGATATAAATGGCAGAAAAAAAAGACAACACTAAACTGATGATGATGTTGCTCAAGGGGCGTACCCTAATCGTGCTGGCACTTTTGGTGGTATTTTTCAGCCTCGCAACACCAAACTTTTTATCGGCAAATACGATGCTTTTGCTCGCTAAGCACGTCGCACTTTACGGCATACTTGCAATCGGCATGACTTACGTTATAATTACAGGCGGCATTGACTTATCAGTCGGTGCGGTCGTCGGCTTAGCAGGTATAATTGCCGGCGGCATGATTCAAAACGGCGTAACGATTGAGAGCATGGGCGTAACGTTGTATTTCAGTATTCCGCTTGTCGTTTTGATAACAATCATTTGCGGCGCGGCAGTCGGTTTGATTAACGGCGCGATTATTACGAAATTTGGCGTGGCACCGTTTATCGCGACGCTCGGCACGATGTATATCGCTCGCGGCTTTGCAATGTTACATTCAAGCGGCGCGACTTATTCAAATATTCTCGGACATGACGCGCTGGGGAACGTTGGCTTTACATTTTTTGGCGGGCGAATTGCGGGTATACCAGTCGGCGCGATTATTCTTGCAGTCATTGCAATCATTGCGGCTATTTTACTCAAGCGGACGGTTTTTGGCTGGCATATCTTCGCTATCGGCGGTAACGAGAAGGCGGCTAAACTTTCTGGCGTCAAAACCGACAACGTTAAAATTTTGGTTTATATTTTCTCGGCAATCTGCGCGACGATCGTCGGACTTATCACGACGGCGCAGTTGGAAGCGGCGCACCCGGCAAGCGGTGAAACTTGGGAAATGAACGCAATCGCGGCGGCGGTTTTGGGCGGAACCTCAATGGCGGGCGGTATCGGCACAATCGGCGGCACGATTATTGGCGCGTTCGTTATCGGCGTTATCTCCGACGGTATGGTTATGTGCGGCGTCTCGGAATTCTGGCAAATGGTTATCAAAGGTCTTGTCATTATCCTCGCGGTTATCATCGACCAATTCCAGCGCAACATGGAAGCAAAAATGGCTTTGCAGGCTCGCAACGAATCGAAATGAGGTTAGCAAATGAAAAAACACGGCATTTTAAATGCACAGCTCGCGGGATATATCGCGGCACTCGGTCACAAAGATTTATTCATGATTGGCGATGCGGGTATGCCAATTCCTAAAGGCGTCCCGATTGTCGACTTGATTTTAACGGCGGGCGTCCCAACATTTAAACAGACATTGGACGCGGTACTTGAGGAGGCGGCTGTCGAAGGTTACATTTTGGCAGATGAAATTGTCGAGCACAATCCGACGCTTTACGAGTACATAAAAAAATCTCTACCCGAACTTAAACCGGAATTTATGCCGCACGACGAGTTGAAAAAATTTTCGGCGGGCGTGAAGTTCGCGATTCGTACTGGAGAGTTCAGCCCTTATCCGAACGTAATTTTGCGGGCTGGCGTAGTATTTTGATAAAAAATTGACCGTCGGAGAAAATTTCCGGCGGTTATTTTTACGGAGGTTATAAAATGAAAATTGCAGTTATCGGTTCCACAAATATTGATGTCGTTTCGTATATCGATAAAATTCCGGCGGGCGGTGAAACTCGTGCCGCTCAAAATTTCCACACGGCGCACGGCGGCAAAGGTGCTAATCAAGCTGTCGCGGCGGCGAAATTGGGCGCAGATGTTTTAATGGTTTCAGCGGTCGGCGATGATATGTTCGGTAAAGGCGCGTTGGAAAATTTCAAGCAAAATAAAATCGACACGAGCCGAGTTAGCATTATCGAAGGCGTTGCAACGGGCGAGGCAACAATAATCGTTGAGGCGTCGGGGCAAAATCGGATTTTGATTTACAAAGGCGCAAATGATAAACTTACGCCTGAATTACTCATGCAAGCGGCAGACGATTTAAAAAAATGCGGCTTGATTGTTTTGCAACTGGAAATTCCGCTTGAAACTGTTTACGCCGCGATTGATTTTGCTAACGAAAATAAAATTCCCGTGCTCCTCAATCCTGCGCCCGCCGTTAAAGAATTGTCAATCGAAATGGCTTGCAAGTGTGATTTCTTTGTCCCGAATGAAACAGAACTTAGCATTTTAACTGATATGCCTGTCAACTCCCGCGAAGAAATTAAAGCGGCGGCAAATTCTCTTCTATCTAAAGGCTTAAAAAATATTATCGTAACAATGGGCAGTAAAGGTGCGTTGTGGCTCTCGTCCGAACGCGAAGAATTTGTTCCTGCCCGCAAAGTGCAAGCCGTCGACTCAACCGGCGCGGGCGATTCTTTTATCGGTTGTTTTGTCGAACATTACATTAAAACCGCTGATGTTTTTGAGTCGATGAAACGCGCCTCCTTGTACGCAACTTTGAGCGTGACGAAAAAAGGCACTCAAGATTCTTATGCCACTGTCGACGAGTTTAAAAAGTTTTGTGCTGAAATATTTTAAACTTTTTTGACGCTTGAGCGAATGTTTAAATTTGTATTAATGGATATTCTTTTCGGAACAGCTTCCGAAATTTTTTTTCGCCGTAAAAGTTGCTTAATCGCTAAATCCCCCAACGCCTCGCAAGAAACGTGCACGGAAGTTAATTGCGGTTCGATTATCGCCGTCATCGGTATATCATCAAAGCCGACTATCGAAACATCATCGGGAACTTTTATTCCACATTGCGCGAACGCCTTCATTGCGCCCAGAGCGATTAAATCATTATCGGCAATTATCGCTGAAGGAAATTTTATGCCTTGCTTTACAAGCTCGCAAATATCTGCACAAGTGCCCTCAATCGTCGGTTCCACCATAAAAATTTTTTGCTTATCACGCTCAAGGCAAAATTTTTCCAAACAGTTTTCGTAGCCTAGCCGCCGTTGTTCAAAATTTCTTATAGAAAAAGAACTGTGCAGATAACCAATTTCGCGGTGTCCTTGCTCGTAAAGATATTTCATTCCACGCCAAATACCGTCCTCATTGTGGATTGTAACAGTGTCGAGTTCGCAACCAAGAATATCGCAGTCCAAAATCACGATGGGAAAATCCATGTTATAAAAAAGGTTCACGTCTTCTTCCGCCAATTCTGTACCCAAAATTAAAAGCCCGACAAGATTTGAATTCTTTAAAAATTTAATCGTGTTGGCAATTTCCTTGTCGCCAATGCAGTAAGTTAAGAGTATGGTATAATTTTGAGTGCGCGCCGCCAGCTCGACGGAAGAAATCAAAGCGGCGAAAAACTCCGAATCCGTTATCACTCTTCCATAACGCTTGTAAACTAAAAATCCAATGTTCCCAAAATTTTTTTTAGCTTTACGTTTAGAGGTTTTATTCTCACCAATATTTCCGCTGTAATTCAATTCTTGCGCAAGAGATACGACACTTTTGCGAGTTTGCTCATTTACGCCAGGTCGCCCGTTTAAAGCTAAAGAGACTGTTGCAGGAGATAAATTTAATTTTTGTGCGAGATCTTTTATCGTAACAGTTGCCATTTTAAATCCTCCTTATGTGATTAAAGTATATGACATTTTAATTAAAACTACAACCAGTTCATAATAAAAATTTTTAATATTAAATTTTCCATTCTGTTGCACTTAGCTTGACAATTCAAAAGCCAAAAAATAAAATTTAAAATATGAGGTGATTAATTTGAAATATGAAGCTGTTATTGGTCTTGAAATTCACAGCGAATTAAAGACTGCGACGAAAATTTTCTGTGGCTGTGCTACGACTTTTGGCGCGGAACAAAATACTCACACTTGCCCAGTATGTTTGGGCTTGCCTGGCGTGTTGCCGACGATTAATAAAAAAGTTGTCGAGTTCGCCATTAAAGCGGGGCTTGCAACCAACTGCAAAATCAATAAGTACAGCAAGTTCGACAGGAAAAATTATTATTATCCCGACTTGCCTAAAAATTGGCAGACTTCACAATACGATTTGCCGATTGCTTATGCGGGGCACGTTGAGATTGACGTTGACGGCAATAAAAAAGTCGTCCGCCTAACACGCATTCACATGGAAGAGGACGCGGGCAAGCTAGTACACAGCGGCACGACGATTAAAGATTCGTCAAGCTCGAATGTTGATTATAATCGGACGGGCGTTCCGTTGATTGAGATTGTTAGCGAACCCGATATGCACTCTGCCGCCGAAGCACGCGCTTATATGGAGAAAATTAAATCCATTCTCGAATATATCGACGTGTCGAATTGCCGCATGGAAGAGGGCAACCTCCGAGCAGATATTAATGTTTCGTTGCGTCCCGTCGGCAGTGATAAACTCGGCACGCGCACCGAAATGAAAAATATAAACTCGTTCAAAGCTCTCGAAGACGCGATTAATTATGAAATTGAGCGTCAAGCGGAAGTTTTGGACGACGGCGGCACGATTATTCAAGAGACGCGCACTTGGAATCCCGAAAAGGGAATTACGCAATCAATGCGCAGTAAAGAAGACGCGCACGATTATCGCTACATGCCCGAACCGGACTTGCCGCCGATTGTCACGACCGACGCGGAGATTGAAGCGTTCAGAAAATCTCTGCCCGAATTGCCCGACGCTCGCCGTGCACGTTTGATTAAAGATTTTAGCTTGAGCGAATACGACGCGGGCATTATCACGAGTTCGCGGGCTATGGCGGAGTATTTTGACGCGGTTGTTAATTTTGGTGCCGACGCTAAAGCCGCCGCGAATTGGATTATGAGTGACTTGTCTAAAAATCTCAATGCTGACGGCTTGACGATTGAAAATTCGCCCGTTGACGCAAAAAGATTGGCAGAAATGATTCAACTAATTGCGAAGGGAACTATCAGCGGCAAAATCGCCAAAACAGTCTTCGCTGAAATGTGGAAGTCGCCCGATTCGCCCGAAAAAATTGTTAAGGATAAAGGTTTGGTGCAAATTACGGACAGCGGCGCGATTGAAGGCGTCATCGACGAAGTTATTGCCAAAAATCCCAAAGCCGTTGAAGAATATCGCGGCGGCAAGAAAAAAGCCCTCGGTGCGCTCGTCGGTCAAGTTATGAAGCTCACTAAAGGCAAAGCTAATCCGCAAATGGTTAATCAGTTGCTCGCGAAGAAATTGGAGGCGTAAAAAATTTTGAACGCAACAAAATTTATCAAAATGATTTCCGAACTCCACACAGAACGTTTTAACGTGCACATTACAGAATTGGCGAATAAAAAAACTCCGTGCGGAATTTTCTTTGGCTTTGAAGTTATACCGCGTAATGCGATTGATAAAGTTCAATGGCTCCGCAACTCCGGAATAAATCTTTCTTGCGTCATCGTTCTTGCCGATGTTCAAGCAAATGCGCTTAGAAAATTCGTCGACGTGCCTGTCATCACTCTTGAAGATTTTCCGCTCTTTGGAGAAAAAAATTTTCCCATAAAGCCGCAAGAAATTTTTATAAAAACTTTCCAAGATTTTCCTTTTGCGCAATATTTTATCAATCATGGCATAGAAGTTTTGACGCATGCCGACGACGAACGATTCCTCTTGATAATGAAACATTTGCCAGAACTCTACGAAGTCTATAAAATACTTGCTAGCGATGAGTCCAAAAAAGTTTTCTGCGCGGCAATTAAAGGAAGGCTCACAGCTAAAATTAGCGATTATCGTTTTGCACCGGAGACGCAATATTTTTTGGAAGGATTTACGCCAAGCGCGGGCGATATTGCCATTGACGCTGGAGCTTATGACAGCGGAACTGCTATTGCCTTTGCAAAATGTGGAGCTAAAGTTTTCGCCTTTGAAATGGACGCCACTAATTATAAAAATTGTGTGACACGTCTCGAACGATTCGGCAAGGGATATGATATTACTCTTGAAAATCTCGGTTTGAGCGACAAGGAAGGCGAAGAAAAATATTTTTCGTGGAACACCGGCAGTCGTAAAGATTCAAACGGCACGTTTACGGCAAAATTTATCGACCTCGATACTTACGTTGCTAAAAAAAATTTGTCTCGCGTCGATTACATTAAGCTCGACATCGAAGGCGCGGAATGGGAAATGCTTAAAGGCGCGGCAAAAACAATCACTCGTTGCAAGCCGAAAATGGCTGTCAGTGCTTATCACAGACCGGAAGATTTATGGACGCTCGCGACTTATATAAAATCTTTGCGTCCAGATTATGAGTTTGAATTTCGTCACTATCAGATTGACTACAATGATTATAAATTAAATGACGAGGAACGTGCGCTTCTTAGATATTTTGGGTTGAATTGTTTTTCACCCACTAGTTGCGAAATGGTTCTTTATTGTCGCTGAAAATTTTTACAGGCTTGAATAAAATTTCTTGCCGCACTCGGACACCCTGCAAAGTGTATGTGCAGATACGAGGCAACGAGATTTTTTTTACAAACGCCCGCGAAATATTCCTTGCCTGTCCTCATGCGCCGACATTTGAAAATTTTTTCGTCGGAAACCTGCGAGGCGGAAAAATGGAATTCATGCGCCCGAATTTTATCGCCCGCCTTGCCGAGTATACAGTCGCGTAAAATTTCCGCCTCAACATAACCGACAGTTTGAAGTTTATTCGTCATAGTTGACACGCCGTCAATCACGCCGCACATTTTAAAAGCTCTTCCGACGGGGTTAATTATCTCGCGCATTAAATACATAAAGCCGCCGCATTCGGCTAAAATCGGCAAGCCGTCTTGAGCCGCGTGGAAAATATCTGCGCGGATTTTTTTGTTGCATTGAAGTTTAGCCGCGAACATTTCAGGGAAGCCGCCGCCGATAATCAAGCCGCTAATATTTTTAGGTAAATTTTTATCGTCGAGCGGACTGAAGTAAATAATTTCCGCGCCGAGCCGTTCCAATTCGTTAAGGCTTGATTCGTAGTAAAAGTTGAACGCCTCATCTTTAGCAACGGCGATTTTTAAGTGATTAGTGGTTAGTGGTTGGTGGTTAGAAATTTTTTCTAGCGTCGTAGAATTTTTAGCAATAGTTATCAGCGCGTCAATATCAATCTGATTTTCGACAGCCGCGCAGATTTTTTCTATCACGTCGATATTATTATTTTCAGTCGTCGGCACAAGCCCCAAATATCGTTCGGGCAAATAAAATTCTTCGTTGCGTTTAATTGCGCCAAAACATTTTATGCCCAAATCGTCCAGCGCGTCGATAATCATTTTTTTATGCGAATCCGAGCCGAGCCGATTTAAAATTACGCCCGCAAGCTTAACCGATTTATCAAACTCCCTAAAACCCAACGCAACTGCCGCCGCCGAAGTTCCCATACTCTTTGCGTCGATAACTAAAACTACTTGCGCATCGAGTAGCTTAGAAATTTCCGCCGTCGAAGAAATTCCGCCGCGCCCGCCGTCGTAAAGCCCCATAACGCCTTCGATAATCGAAATGTCCGCACCGTCCGAAGTTTCAATAAAAATTTCCTTAAGCTTATCCGCGCCGACAAGCCAACTGTCGAGATTGTGCGAAATTTTTCCGCCCGCGAGTTCATGCCAGCCCGTGTCAATATAATCGGGACCAACTTTGTAAGCTTGAACGTTCAGCCCGCGATTTTTTAACGCCGCAATCAATCCCGTTGTTATAGTCGTTTTGCCGGAGCCGCTTTGAGTCGCCGCGATAATTATTCGTGGAAAATTATTTTTCATTTATGCCTCGCGAATTGTCCAAAATGTAAAGAATAGCATTGACGGCGGCAACCGCGATTGAACTGCCACCCTTACTGCCCGCAACGGTTATGTAGGGAATTTCATTCTGCGCGGCAAGTTGAGCTTTAGCCTCCGCCGCTCCGACAAATCCGACGGGCACGCCGATTATAACTGCAGGTCGAATATTTTCCTCACGTACAAGCCGCAACACTTCAAATAACGCAGTCGGAGCATTTCCAATCGCAATAATCTGTTCGTCGAGCCGTTTACCAAACATTCTCATCGCCGCCATTGAACGAGTAATTCCCTCGCGCTTTGCAAACTCGCGAACGTCTACATCAGACACTTTGCAAAAAATTTCGCCACCAAATTTCGTGAACGTCCGAATACTTATTCCGCGTCTAACCATTTCCACATCAGTAAAAATATTCGCCCCGCGCAGAAGTGCCGCCTTAGCCGCCGCGATTGCCTCTGGGTGAATTTTAATTATCGGCGCGTAATTGACATCGCCCGACGCATGAATTATTCGCGAATAAATTTTCCGCTCTTCGTCGGTTAACGCAAGCCCTGCCAAATGCGGCGCGATTATTTCCATGCTCCGATCTTCAATTTCCATCGGTTTTGTTATGAACATAAAAATTCCCCCCTTAAATTTTTTCCGCCGTGATAATCCAAACGGGATTTAAAGCTTGCGTCATATCATACGCTCTGATTTTTTTTAGTCGGGTAATTTGAACTTGAAAAGCCTCGTAATTCCAATCGTGCTCTCTGAAATATTCCAATGCGCCCGCCGAAGTTTGAATCGTTATCGCGTTGACGACAACTCGCCCGCCAATTTTTAATTTAGTGTTGAGCACGTCAAGAATTTTTTCAATCTTACCGTTGCTACCGCCGATTATCGCCGCGTCAAGTTCGGGCAAATTTTCTAAACCGTTTGGAGCTTCCGCGCAGATTATCTCCACATTGTTGACGGAAAATTTTTCAACGTTGCGCCGAATCAGTTCGACAGCCTCAGCCTTCCGCTCAATCGAAAAAATTTTCCCGTTCGGAGCCAATCGTGCCGCCTCAACCGTAATCGAACCCGTGCCAGCTCCCACGTCAACAATCACAGAATTAAATTTAATTTGCGCTTTAGCCAGCGTCAAAATCCTAACCTCCTGCTTAGTCATGGGCACGTTCCCGCGAATAAATTCTTCATCGTTTATGCCAATCAATTCGCCTCACCTCCAATCGCAGATATATCACAACAAAATATTTTTTGCAACGTTCAAAGCTTGCGCTCCTTAACTACAAATTTTATAATGGCTAAAACTTTTTGAGGAGGAATTTTTTTGAAACGCGAAATTAATCCGTTCGATTACGCAAGCGATATTTTTAAGGCGTTGCCGCGTGGAATTTTGATTACCAGTGAGGCGGAAGATTGCGTTAACGCTATGACAATCGGTTGGGGCACGCTCGGCATTGAATGGGGCACGCCGATTTTTACGGCTTACGTCCGCACTAGCAGATTTACCTATGAACTTATGGAACGCACGGGCGAATTTACAATCTGCGCTCCTTATGGCGAAAAATTTTCTAAGGAAGTTACTAAGGCAATCGGCATTTGCGGCACTAAGTCGGGGCGCGACATGGATAAATTGGTTCAATCAGGCGTTCACGTTGTCGAGGCTGATATTGTCCGTCCGCCCGCAATTAAAGAGTTCCCATTAACTTTGGAATGCCGCGTTGTGTTTAGCCAACTCCAGCCGATTAAAGACATCGCCAGCAAGTTCAATAAATTTTATCCCGAAACTGGAAATCATTCCGCGCCGCACGTTGCCTATTACGGCGAAATCCTCAAGGCTTACATTATCGAAGACTAAAATATTTTACGTAACAAAAAACCCGTCGATTAGCTCGGCGGGAATTTTTATATCAGTTCTTTGTACTTTGCTTTATAGAAGTCCTCGAAAATTTTTAGCATCTCGCGCTGAATCTCGGAGCCGTCGCCCTCGTGAAGAATTTCGATAAAGCCCCAGCGGTCAAGCAACACCGACGCAATATGCCCAATCGTCTCAATCGTGAACTCGTCGGCGTCAAGCGGCGCAAGCAATACAATCGCCGTGCGGACAATCTCACCGTCATCAGGATATTTGAAGCCTTCGCCAAGTTGAAGAATACCAAATGCCGCTGATTTAATTGCCGCGCTCTTGCAATGCAACAAAATCATATGTCGCCCGACAATTAAAGTGGAGCCTTTGTCCTCACGCAGGAGCAATGCTTTTGCAATTTCTGCGTGGCTTAAATCGTCATCACCTGCAATTTTCCCAGCAAGCTCGCAGGTATCGTTTATGTTAGAAATTTTCTCGCGGACAAAAAAATAATTTGTCATGAGTTCCTGAATCGCTCGCCCATAAGAATTCATCTTGCTTAAGCCTTCCATAAACGGCGGACGCGGTTCAAATTCTTCAGCACTCCGTAAAAATTTTTTATTCTGGCGCGAAAGTTCTGCGTCAATTTTTTTCTTGTCCTCGTCAACCATAGCCGCATTGACAACTACAACTCGACAATCTGCGCGGGGTATCGGCACCGTTGAAATTATAAAGTCGAAATCCTTAGCGGCAATATATTCCGGAGTTATTTCAAGAATCGGCACCTCGTCAACAATTTTTAACGTCGGGAAATTAACACGAAGTCTGCTTGCCAAAAGTCGCGAAGTCCCCATGCCCGTTGGACAGGCGACAACTACCCTATGAACCGCGTTTAAAAATTTTTCGCTGTCAGATAACGCCGCTCCCAAATGCATTGCGATATAGGCAATCTCGGCGTCGGGTAAAGTCGAGCCAATCTCCTCTTCAACTTCGACGACGCATTTTTTAGTAAGGCTCATAAGTTCAGGGTAATGCGTTTGAATTTCGCCGAGCAATGGGTTGCGAATATCCATATGCATTTTTAAGCGGCTAATCGTCGGCGCAAGGTGATTAACCAGCCCCGCCAATAAACTTTGGTTTTTGTCAATGTCGCGCCCCGTGATTTTTGCGGCACGTTTCATAATCTGCCGCGCCAATGTGACCAGACGGAAATTATCCATCATCGAAATTGTTCCCAAGCTAGCCGAAGAGTAACGGCTCCTCGCTCCAAGTATGTGCATTGTTATATAACAAATTTCGCTTTCCGGCACGTCAACCGCAAATGTCGCCGAAATCTTTTGCGCCAATTTTTTTGCCGAAATAAATTCCCGACTGTCTCTAAGTTTGGATAATGTTTCCGCGTCGATAGAAACTGCCTCGTGATTTTTTATACGCCTAACCACCAACGATAAGTGCACTACCAATCCGATAAATGCGTTGTCGGATAATTTGTAGCCTAAATCATTTTCCATTACGCGAATCATCTGTTCAAGACGTCGCCATTCGCCCGCGTCAATTAGCTCCAATAAAAATTTCGACACTTGCGCAACTGGCTCGTCTTGAAGATTATTCTGCATTAAATTTAACAACCGCTCTTCGCCGACGTGCTCATAAATATATCGGACAATCGCCCGCCGTAAATCTCGTTCGTCGCCAAGCAAACTTACACCTAATCCCGGCTTGCGTAAAAGTTTCAAGCCCTGCTCGCGGAACCACGCCTCCAATTTGTCCAAGTCGTTGCTTATCGTTGAATCTGTAACGTGTACCGCGCTTGACAGTACAAAAAGCTTTATCGGCTCGCGACTTGATAAAAGTTTGCTGATTATAATTGAGCGTCGTTCGTTGGGCGTGTATTCGCGCTTTTCGCTTGATTGTAGTTGTTTAGCGAGAGCGTAGCGTTTTACTTCACTGCCAACGATTAAAAGTCCCGCACCAGATTTTTTTTCCAGTTGCAAACCGACCGCGTTTAAAACTTCCTCGACCTTTGGAAGTTGTCGTGAAATTGTTTTTGAGCTGACTGATAACTTTGCTCCGATGTCCGCCGTCGTTTGAAATGTATTTTCTTGGAGGAGCAATTTTAAAATGTCGCGCGTCCTTTGCTCCATTTAATCATCTCCCTCAACAAATTCTAGGCACAAGTTCGCCCGTTGGCATGTCAACAATCCTAACACTGCCTAACGAAGTTTTCAAGCCAACTTTGCCCGCCGGCGACGAGACGATTTCGCCAATCTGCGCGGCGTGTTTGCCGTAAATATTTTTCCGCATGACTGACAAAATCTTTTCAACAGACTCGGCGGGCACAACTGCTATAATTTTTCCTTCGTTGGCAAGCTCCAATACATCAAAGCCCAAAATGTCGCAAACGCCGCTAACTTCTTCGCGCACGGGAATTTTTTCTTCGTCAAGCAGAATCCCGACGTTCGCCGCCTGTGCAATCTCATTAAGCACCGCCGCAATCCCGCCTCTGGTCGCGTCGCGGAGCATTGCAATTTCCGGTTCGACGGCAAGCATTTCGCGAATCATTTTATTCAGCGGCGCACAATCCGATTTAATATTTTCCGGCAACTCTAAGCCGTGACGTTCAGATAAAATTGTTGTCGCGTGGTCGCCGATTGTCCCCGAAATTAAAATTTTCATGCCCGTGCAGATATTTTTCGCCGAAATGTCAACGCCGTCAATCAGCTCGCCAACGCCAGCCGTATTGATAAAAATTCCGTCAGCTTGCCCGCGTCCAACAACTTTTGTATCGCCCGTAACTATTTTAACGCCCGCCTCTTTAGCCGCCGTCGCCATTGAACTAACAATTTTTTTCAGCTCGTCAAAGTCAAAGCCTTCCTCTAAAATCACACCGACTGAAATATATTTCGGCACCGCGCCTGTTACCGCCAAATCATTAACCGTTCCGCAAATCGATAGCTTGCCAATATCGCCGCCGCGAAAAAAAATAGGGCGCACAACGTAGCTATCAGTCGTCATCGCCAATTTACCAATCTTCGCGCCGTCGTGAAGTTCATGTAAAATTTCATTGTCAAAGGCTGGCAAAATTATTTCGTGCAAAAGTTCCGAACTCAACTTGCCGCCTGCGCCATGCGCCATTAAAATTTTTTTGCTCATAAAATTTTCTCCCGTAAAGATTTTTGCAACAATCATACACTACTTGCCACGACTTTGCAAAATCAATCAAAGCGAATAATTTTCTTGTAATGGCGACATAAACTTTGTATAATAAATGAAAAAAATTTGCGGAGGATTCAAGCCATGCGGCGATATACAATTTTAATCCTAACGGCGTTCATGATAATTTTATCGGCGGTGGCGGGCATGACGCTCCCCGTTGACGCTGATAAAAAAACTTTGGGCGTACCGACGGCGGAATTGACAGCTTATACGACGTTGCCGCCTGAAACGATAGCTGTTTTATCGGAAGTCTACGAACGGGAAAATAAAGTTCGCGTAAATTTCATACCTATGAATTCGCAGGAAATTTTGCAGGAAATAAAAAATGACGCCGTAAGCGACCCGACGGTTGTCCGCACGGTTGACATTGTAATTGCCGACAGTAAAGTCCTGCGCGAGGCGGCGAATTTAAATTTGTTAACGCCTTACACTTCTGAGACGAATGACGCCGTTAAAGATATTTTTAAGGACGAATACGACCGTTGGACTGGCATTTGGTACGACCCGATAATTTTCTGCGCTAACAGAGATTATCTGCGCATGACTGTTGACTTGCCTGACACTTGGGAAAAACTTTCTAAGGCGGGCAAAATTCGCGTTGGCATAACAGATTTTCTTGCGGCGGACGCTTCGGCTAATTTAATGTTCCAAATGGTTAGCAACTTCGGCGACGCTAAGACTTACGACATTTTAAAAAATCTACACCCTAAAGTTGTTCAGTACGCAAAATTTTTATCTAACCCCGTGCGTCAAGCCGGCATGGGCGAAGTTGATATTTCCGTTGCCGTCGAAAGTGAGACGCTCCGTTATCTGCAGAACGGTTATCCGCTGAAAATAATTTATCCCGCTGACGGTACGAGCTGGATTTTAACGGGCTTTGGAATTACGACGACGGACGCCGCTAAAAATCCCGTCGTTACACAATTTGCCGATTGGCTCTTGAGCGATGAGGCGCAAATTTATCTACAGACGAACGGATTTTACTTTATCCCGACGAATCCGCAGACGCTAGCCTATAAATCGTTCGCGGGGAAAAATCTTTTGCTTTTCGATAACCAACAAGAATTTTCTAAGGAGCAACAACGCGCCTTTTTGGATTATTGGGTTAAAAACGTTCGCTTAAGATAAGGAGGCTAAAAATTTGAAAGCAGGCTTTGTAAGTTTGGGCTGTGCAAAAAATCTAGTCGATACCGAAGTCATGCTCGGCATAATGCAATCGCGTGGAATTGAATTGACTTCCAACCCTGCCGACGCCGATATTTTAATCGTCAACACATGCGCCTTTATTCTTTCGGCTAAGGAAGAGTCAATCACGACGATTTTAAATCTTGCCGAGTACAAATCGGGGCGTTGTCGTTCGTTGATTGTGGCTGGCTGTTTAGGTCAACTTTATAAAAAAGAACTGCTTGACGAAATGCCCGAAGTTGACGCGATTATTGGAACTGGCGCATGGAATAGAATTATGGAGGCGATTGCGGAAACTTTATCCGGACGCCGCGTTATTTTAATTGGTGAGCGTGAAATTATTTACGACGCGAAGACGCCGCGCCTCCGCACGACGCCGCCTTATACCGCGTATGTAAAAATCGCGGAAGGTTGCAACAATCGCTGTTCGTTCTGTGCAATACCGCTGATTCGCGGGCGGCAGATTTCGCGTCCGATTGAAGATATAAAAGCTGAGGTTGAAAATCTTGCCGCGCAGGGCGTTAAGGAAATAAATTTAATCGCCCAAGACACGACGGCTTATGGCACGGATATTTATGGCAAGCCAAAACTCGTTGAGCTTTTGCGCGAACTGGTTAAGGTTGACGTTCACTGGATTAGAATTCTTTATGCTTATCCGCGCAGATTTACCGACGAGCTGATTGATTTAATCGCCACCGAACCGAAAATTTGCAATTACGTTGACCTGCCACTTCAACACGCAAGCAATAAAATTTTAAAGCTGATGAATCGTCCTGATACCCGCGAATCAATGACTGCACTTATAAAAAAAATTCGCGAAAAAATTCCAGGCGTAGCGATTCGTTCGACATTTATAGTTGGCTTTCCCGGCGAGACGGAAGAAGATTTTTGGGAGTTGAGGGATTTTCTTCTTGAACAGCATTTAGACAAGGTTGGAATTTTCACGTATTCGCGGGAAGAGGACACAGCAGCTTACAATTTCCCCGACCAAGTTCCCGAAGAAGTAATGCAGGAGCGTTATCACGGTTTAATGAGCATACAATCTTTGATTTCGCAGGAATGCAACGAGGCTTTGGAAGGGCAAGAACTTGAGGTTTTAATTGAGGGGCGCGACGAGGAAGTTTCGGAAGTTGTTGCTGGGCGTTCGTATCGTGATGCGCCGGAAGTTGACGGGCTTGTTTATATTGAAAACGACGGGCGCAGTCAAGCGGGCGATATTGTGCGCGTGAAAGTTTTGGCTGGATTTGTTTATGATATTGCCGCTGAAAGGATAAATTGACATGGAAAATTTTACTATTGCTTGCGCGGAGTCGTGTACAGGCGGTCTTGTGATGAGCCGTCTAACTGATTTTGCGGGTGCGTCGGCTCATGTTAAGGGCGGAGTTGTCGCTTACACTAACGAGATTAAAAGTAATATTCTGCACGTCGACGCGGAGACTTTAAAAAATTTCGGCGCGGTAAGTCGTCAAACTGCTCTTGAAATGGCGACAAATGTCCGCGCAATTTTTAATTCAACAATCGGATTGAGTACGACGGGGGTTGCTGGTCCCGATAAAAGCGAGGGCAAAGAAGTCGGCACGGTTTACGTTGCAATCGTCGGCGAAAATTTTTCCGAGATTAAAGAATGTCACTTCAAAGGCTCGCGTTCGGAAATAAAATCTCAAGCGGCAGATATGGCATTTGAACTTTTAATGAGGCACACAACATGAATCGCCGAACGTTTATAAAATTTGCGGCAGTTAGTGTTGCAACTTTGATGACGGGTTGCAGTGTTGACAAAAAAAGTTTGGACGTAAAATTTTTGCGGCAAATTGTTACCAAAGATATTTCAACTTCGCGTTGTATAATGTGGCAAGCTGAAGAGCCGTTAAAAAATCCCGTCGTCGAAGTTAAGACGGGCGACGCGATAAAAACTTTCCCTGCGCAAGAGACGAGTTTCACCTACGACGGCAAAAAAACAATTCAGTACACCGCGCAGATTGAAATTGGCGACGAATATCGAGTTGTTGACGGCGACGCGACGAGCTATTGGTACGACATTAAAAAATCTTCGGACGATAAATTTAAGATAATAATTTTTCCCGATTCGCAATGTGGCGGCGGCAGTTATGATACATGGGGCGGAATCGCGGGTTCGGCTTTAGCGAAAAATTCCGATGCAGTACTTTTCGTTAATGTCGGTGACCTTGTAGACAACGGCGAAGATAGTAGCCAGTGGGAAGATTGGCTTGCGTATGTTGAACAGTTTACGCCGGAAATTGTATTCGCTCCAGTTCTCGGAAATCACGAAACTTATTCGCGAGAATGGACAGTTTGTCCGCCCGTTGCGTATCTGAATTATTTTGCGACTCCAGATAATGGCGTTGAAAATTTTTCGCGGCGGTTTTATTCATTTGACGTTGGCGCGGCTCATTTTGTAGTTTTAGATAGTCAATGGGACGAGTTGGGCACGGAAGTTATCGACGTGCAAAAAAATTGGCTCCGTCAAGATTTAAATTCGACTGACAAGCTCTGGAAAATAATTTTTATACACAAAGACGTTTTGCAATATCGAATCAACGGACGCCCCGAACGTAAAGAAGGTTTTTCAGACGTTGGGGAAATTTTTATGCCAGAATTTGAATCGCTCGGCGTCGATGTGGTTTTTACGGCGCATTTGCACACGTACAGAAATCGCGGGCGGATTAAAAATTTTCATCACGACGACACAGGACCTTTGTATATTTTGACGGGCATAAGCGGCAATGTTCGTTACGGCGGGCTGTGGATTGACCACGCGCTTGATAAAGTCGTTGCTCCTCAACCTGAAACTGACAATTACATAACTATGGAAGTTGACGCGAAAACTTTAACGGTTAAATGCTTTTCGCCGAACGGTCGCCCGATTGATGAAATTACTTTGCAAAAAACTTGAATCTGTAAAAATTTTTTTCGCTATCTCTGCGTGTTTTTACTGATATTTTTGTCATGTAACCTCAATGAACATCTTCGAGGATTTTTTTTTGCTCTCAACGCCACTCAAGAGCCAAATTTTTGATTATCAAGGCAATCTCGTCGTGTTTTTTCTGATATGTATGCCCCGTTCGCTCGATAAAGATTAATTTGTTCTCCGAAGCCGTCGGCATGTGCGAATTTATCATTTTTAGGAAGCCTGAAGGGTCTCCGTCGGTAAAAGTATCAAAAGTTCCGATTATCAACGTGCCTGTGTGCGTGATTTGCTCCAACTGATTGAAATTTTTCCCGTTCGTGTTGTCCAAGACGCCGCTCAACCAATCGTGCGCCGTGTTCGCCGTGCAAATTACCCAACCCATAAAGTAAAACGGCAAAATTTTATCGCCTTGACCGTATCGAACCAATTTTTCTATAAAATCGCGCTCGCCGTCGCTTACGCCGCTCATCATGTGGCTTAAATTCGCCGGACTCATCAAAATAAACTTTTTAACGCGCTTTTTATCGTGATGACGCGACAAATAGTAAATAACTTTGTTTGCTCCAAGTGAATGCCCGTTATCGCGATAACAACCGTGTCAGAATGCTTTGCAGGGAACAAAACGCCGTTTAAAACCGTTCCGCGCCGCGTTTCAACGTCTAAATTTTCCATTTTAACGCACCTCAAAGCGGCAACGGTGCGCAGGTGTCGAATAACACGCATTGCACGATATACATTTGGAATTTTTAACGCCGTCAAGAAATTTTTTGGGCAAATCAGGCTCGCAAATCAGCGGACGCGATAAACTTAGCAATTCAATGCGTGTATGATTCAAAATTCGCTCCATAAACTCACGACTGCGCCAACCGCCGACGCAAATCACAGGAATTTTAACTTCATCAGCTAATTTTGCGGCAAAATCGGCGAAATAACCTTCATTAACGCCCGCTTTTACGCCGCGAATCGAAGTTCCGTTGCCGCTGACTTCGATTGAATCAATTCCAGCCGCCTCAAGAATTTTGCAAATTTCTAAACTCTCTTCTTCCTCTAAACCGCCATAAACAAAGTCACTGCAGTTAATTTTTATCGTGACGTGCAATTTCGGAGCCGATTTTTTAATTCCGCGCAGAATATCAAGCAAAATTTTTGAGCGAGCCACCGTTGAGCCGCCAAATTCATCAGTTCTGCGATTAATTTTCGGGCTGATAAACCTGCTGAGGAAGAAAAAATGCGCCGCGTGTATCTGAACGCCGTCAAAACCGCAAATTTCAGCGCGAATCGCTGAATCGACGAACATTTTTATAATATCCTTGACTTCGCAGGTTGAAAGTTCGTTTTCGCCGACTTCGATATAATTTTTATAAAATGCGCCCATTGCAAGCTGAGAAATCGCCGCGCAATTTTCCGCGTGAATAATTTCGACAAGCTTTTTATATTGCGGAATCAATTTGTTGTTGGAAAGGCGCATCATGCCGCCGAAATAAAAATCATCGCTTGAAACGCTGGTAAAACCCGTGATAATCGCGCCGACGCCGCCTTTTGCAAGCTATTTATAGATGTTATAAGTGTCATTTCCTATACTTCCGTCCTGTTCAGCGAGATTTTCCCACGTTGCCGAGCGAATTAAGCGGTTTTTAATGCGTAAATGATTCAAATCGACTGATTCAAAAATGTTTTTCATGTTAAGACCTCCTTGACTGCATGAAGTATAATATTGAAGTGAATTTTTGGCTAGAACGCAGAAAGTTAGGTGTTTATATGGAGAAAAATTATCCGATTGACACGACGTTAAGCGATGTAGTCAATAAAAAATGCCCGATACTCTGTGCAATGGACGTTATCGGGTCAAAATGGAAGTTGCCGATAGTTTGGTACCTTCACGAAAAGGAAAATACGCGATTTAACGAACTCAAGCGGCGAATACACGGCATAACGCACTTTATGTTGACAAAATCACTGCGCGAATTGGAATCAGACGGACTTATCAAGCGTTGCGAGTGCATTTCGACGCCGCCGAAGGTTGTAGAGTGTTCATTAACGTCTTTAGGCAAGGAATTAATCCCCGCACTGAATGAACTTTACGCTTGGGGACAAAAAGTTATGCGGAACGAATCGTGAGAAAAATTATTTTTTGTAATTTATTTTCTGCGTGGCAAAAGTTTTTTCGCGATTGTTAGCATTAATTTTAAACGATTCAGCTGGTTTACTTCGCTTGAGCCAGCGTCGCAGTCAATCGCAACGACATTTACGTTATCGAAATTTTCTCGGAGGCTATGCAAAGTTCCTTTAAGGATTATATGGTTCGGCAAGCAAGCAAAAGGCGACAATCCGACGATATTTTTAACGCCGTCCTCAATCAGCGCGACCATTTCGCCGCAAATCAGCCAACCTTCGCCGTTCAAGTTGCCGTTGCTTAAGAATTTTTCAGCGAGCCGCGCAGTTTCTTTAATATCGTGTGGAGCGCGGAAGTTTTTAGAATTTTTAAGTGCGTTTTTCATTGGAAGGTGGAAAAATTCAATGAACTTGATAAACAACTCGGCGAAAATTTTATCTTTACGACTGCCGCCCAAAAGTTCACGCTTAACAATCGCGTCGTGAGCGCAATACAGGAAAAAATCGACGAACGACGGCATAACGACTTCCGCGCCTTCCTCGTGCAAAACTTTTTCCAGAAAATTATTCGCGACGGGGTGATACTTAACCAAAATCTCGCCGACAATGCCGACTTTGGGCTTGATAACATTTTTAATCGGTATCGCGTCGAATTGGCGGACAATCTCCTTGATATTGCGCCGATAACTGAAATAATTGCCGTCAATCAAATCAGCTTTGGCAGTCGTCATCCACTCTTCAAAAAGTTTATCGGTTTCACCGCGCCGAATTTCATAGGGACGCATACGGTTGGAAACGTTCATAAGCAAATCGCCGTAAACCGAAGCTTTAATCGCGTCCATGAGGCAATCGCGGCTAAGTTCAAAGGCGTCAGTCTCGTCCTCCAAACCCCAGCACGCAAAAACCGGAACTTGCCCGAAGCCAGCAAATTTCAAGGCGCGACGCATAACGCTGATATAATTCGTGGCACGACAGCCGCCGCAAGTTTGAAATAAAATTATCGACGTGTTATCTGGATCGCATTCGCCCGACTGCAATGTCGCGAGCATTTGCCCCGTAACGACAATCGCCGGATAACACATTTCGTTATTGACGTAGCGCAAGCCCAAATCAATCGCCGCTTTGTCAGGAAGTTCGGGAATTAAAATTCTGTAGCCGTATTTCTGCAAAACCGTTTGAACCAGTTCAAAATGAATCGGAGCCATTTGCGGCGCGAGGATTGTGTGTTTAGCTTTGCAATCGGGCGTAAAGTGCGGGCGTTCAGGGAATTTTTTTGGCGAATAATTGACGGGGGATTTTCTTTTCAACGCGGCGAGCAACGAACGCAATCTTATCCGTGCCGCGCCCAAATTTGAAACTTCGTCGAGCTTAATCATCGTGTAAATTTTGCCGTGCGCCTCTAAAATTTCTTTGACTTGCTCAATCGTCAGCGCGTCGAGTCCACAACCAAACGAGCTTAACTGAATCAACGTGACGTTAGAATTTTGAGCGGCGAACTGCGCGGCGTGATAAAGTCTAGCGTGATAGCTCCACTGATTGACGACGGAAATTTTCGGCGCGTCAACTTTTGTGTGATAAACGCAGTCTTCCGAGAGAATTGGCAAATTATAAGACTGAATCATTTCGGCGATACCGTGATTAATTTCCGGGTCGACGTGATAAGGGCGTCCAACGAGTAAAATCGCATGTTCGCCGGTCTGTTCAATACGTTTTAAAAGTTCGTCGCCGAAATTTTGAATGTCGCGCCGATAATTTTCCATTTCAGCCGCCGCCTTATCGACAGCAACAGAAATTTCTTTAGCGGAAATATTTTCGGAGGCAAATTCTTCGGCAAGACGTTTTTTTAATTTCTTCAAGTCGTGAACGGGCAAAAACGGTTGAATAAATTTTATGCCGCGTTCCTTAAGAATATCCATGTTGTTGCGAATATTTTCCGGATAGCCGGCGACAATCGGGCAATTATAAAAATTATCGGAGCGCGTATCGAAATTGTACGGCTCGCAAGGATAAAAAATTTTCGTCAAGCCGCGCTCAACCAAATCCATAATGTGTCCGTGCGCCAATTTTGCGGGATAACAAAGCGAATCACTCGGAATAGTTTCAAGACCTTTGTAAAAAACCTGCGCGGACGACTTAGCAGAAATTTCTACGCGATAACCCAACTCCGTCAAGAATGTGTGCCAAAACGGATAATCCTCGTAAATATTCAAAACTCTTGGAATGCCAATCGAACCGCGCTTAGGATTTTCGAGCGGCTGATAATCGAAAATTCTTTTGTACTTGTAAGCATAGGCGTTCGGAACTTCGGAATTAGTTTTGGGCTTGCCGCCAACGCCACGTTCGCAACGATTGCCCGTAAAATATTTGCCGCCGTCGGGGAATTTTTGCATGGTTATCAAACAATTATTGCCACAACGCCCGCAACGATAAGATTTCGTGACGACAGAAAAATTTTCGAGTTCACTAGCAGATAAAAGTTTCGAGACGCCCGCGCAGTTTTCACGAGCCAAAATCGCCGCTCCATAAGCTCCCATAAGTCCGGCGATGTCAGGGCGAATAACATTTTTATGCAAAATCTCTTCAATCGAACGGAGGACAGCGTCGTTGTAAAAAGTTCCGCCTTGCACAACAATATTTTCTCCCAAATCTTCGACGTTTTTGAGTTGCATGACTTTAAACAGCGCGTTTTTAATGACGGAAAGCGCAATGCCAGCCGAAATGTCGTTGACGGTTGCGCCTTCCTTTTGCGCCTGCTTAACTTTAGAATTCATAAAAACTGTACAGCGCGTGCCCAAATCGACGGGAGCCTCTGAAGTCAAAGCTTTTTTCGCGAAGTCGCCAACCGTAATATTGAGACCTTGCGCAAAATTCTGGATAAACGAGCCGCAACCGGCACTGCAAGCCTCGTTGAGCGTGATATTGCCAATCGTACCGTCCTTGACAAAAAAACATTTCATATCCTGCCCGCCAATGTCCAAAACAAATGAGACGTCAGGACAAAATTCCTGCGCGGCGGTCAAGTGAGCGAAAGTTTCAACTTCGGAGCCGTCAGCGTGAAGAGCGGCTTTAACAATCGCCTCGCCGTAACCTGTGGTAAAAACGCCTGCAATCTGCGCGGTCGACGGAATTTTTTCGTAGAGGTCGCGAATCTGATTAACGACAATTTTAAGCGGTGCACCCTCGTTGGAGCCGTAATTAGTATGGAGAATTTGTTTATCGTTGCCAATCGCGCAAATTTTTGTAGTGGTTGAGCCGGCGTCAATGCCAACGAAGATTTTTCCATGATAAGTGCTTAAATCGCCGCGTTTAACCTTAGCTTTATCGTGACGTTCGCGAAAATCTTTATAATCGGCTTCGTTCTCGAATAAAATAAAATCCGCCTTGCGCGTTTCAGACTTAGCCGCCGCCTCCGACTTTTTAATTGATTCTTCAAGTTGACTTACGGAAATTTCTTTAGCCTCGTCACTTAAAGCCGCCCCCGTTGCAACAAAAAAATTTCCGTCTGGAGTATCGACGACTTCCTCTTTAGAAAGTCCGAGCGTCTCGACGAATCTTTTTTTGAGTTCGGGCAGAAAGTGCAAAGGTCCGCCCAAAAATGCGACGTTGCCTTTAATCGGACGCCCTTGCGCCAAATTCCCGATTGTTTGATTCACGACTGCTTGAAAAATTGACAGCGCAATATCGGCTTTCTTCGCGCCGTCGTTCATAAGTGCTTGAATATCAGTCTTCGCGAAAACTCCACAGCGGGAGGCAATAGTATAAATTTGTTTGCCTTTTTCCGCCAAAGCATTTAAGCCGAGCGCGTCCGTTGACAGCAAGCTTGCCATATGGTCAATAAAAGAACCGGTGCCGCCCGCGCAGACGCCGTTCATGCGGACTTCAGGCGCGTTGCCCAGATAAATAATTTTCGCGTCCTCGCCGCCAAGTTCAACGACAGTATCTGTACGCGGAATAAATTTTTCAACGGCGGTTTGACAGGCAATAACTTCTTGCACGAATGGCAACGAAATTTTTTTAGCAATGCCCATGCCCGCCGAGCCTGCCAACGCGATTTTAAAAGTTTTCTCGCCGATTATATTTTTCAGCGACGTAAGAGAATTCGTAAGCGCGGAGCCGATTTCAGAAAAATGCCGCGCATAATTTTTAAAGATAAGCCGTTCCTCGTCCATGACAACAAGCTTTATCGTCGTGGAGCCTATATCAATTCCGACTTTCATAAAAAAATCACCTCGCCACATGCAATTTTATAATTCATGCGTCAAAGTGTCAATCAAAATAAATAGCCGATTACTTTTGGTTTATCAATTACAAAATCATTATAATTTTAAACAGATATGCTAAGAATAGTTGCGTTGGCGGGCGATAACAGCTAAAATGGCGGGGAAAATTTTTTGAGCGGAGGGAAATTAAATGGCAAGATTATTTGGGACGGACGGCGTGCGAGGCGAGGCGAATACACAGTTGCCGCCGGAATTGGCATATAAAATGGGGCGGGCGGCAACAATTTATTTCGGAGAACATTCCGAAGGCGCACCTCAAATTTTAATCGGACGTGACACGCGAATTTCCGGAGAAATGTTGGAAGCGTCATTAGTCGCGGGCATATGTTCGGCGGGCGGTCGAGCAATTTTGGCGGGCGTGGTTCCTACACCGGCTGTAGCTTATTTGGCAAGAAAACTTCACGCGGCGGCGGGAATTGTAATTAGCGCGTCGCACAATCCCTTTCAAGATAATGGAATAAAATTTTTTGGCGGCAACGGCTATAAACTTCCGGATAAAGTTGAGGACGAGATTGAACAAATCGTTCGTGACTTGGAAAGCGGCAAAAATTTTTCGCGTCCGACGGGCGAGGAAGTCGGGCGGCTTGAATATCGTCAAAATCTTTTGGAGGATTATATAAGTTTCGTAATGAATACGACCTCTGAACGCTTCGACGGCATGAAGATTGCTTTAGACTGTGCAAACGGCGCGGCTTATAAGGCAATGCCAACTGTTTTGGAACGGCTCGGAGCAGAATTAATTTTGCTTGGCGATAAACCTAACGGCGTCAACATTAACGACTATTGCGGATCCACGCACATGGAAAATTTGCGACTGGCAGTTTTGAGGAATCACGCGGACATTGGTATTGCTCACGATGGCGACGCGGACAGGTGTCTTTGCATTGACGAACGCGGCGACATTATCGACGGAGATCACATTATGATTATCTGCGCTAAACTTATGCTTAAAGTTGGTGCGCTCCCGAAAAAAACTGTCGTGTCAACCGTCATGTCGAATATCGGTTTTCGGCAAGCGTTGACGGAACTCGGCTTGAGTTGCGAGATTACGGCGGTTGGCGACAGATATGTTTTAGAAAATATGCTGGCGAATAATCACCGGCTCGGCGGCGAACAATCTGGGCACATAATCTTTTCGGATTACTCGACGACGGGCGACGGCTTGATAACTGCTCTGCAAGTCTTAACTGCTATGAAAAAATTCAAAGCTAAGGCTAGCGAACTCAACGCGCTGATGACGACTTATCCGCAAGTTTTGCTCAATGTCAAAGTTAAAAATAAAGAGGCTTGCAAAAATTCGGCGGCGGTTAAGCTTGCCATTGCTGAGGGCGAAGCCGAGCTTGGGACGACGGGCAGAATTTTAGTTAGACCTTCGGGCACTGAACCTTTGATTCGCGTCATGGCTGAAGGTCCCGATAAAAATCAGCTCAACAGGATTTGCAACAAAATTGCGGCGGAGGTTGAAAAGGTCAGTGGTTGACGCAATACTTTTGACAAGTTTTGGCTCGGCAGATGATTCGATACGCGAAAAAACTTTCGATAAATTAGCGGCGGAGATTAAAGAAAAATTTCCCGCGTATGAAGTACGGCAAGCGTTCACGGCAAACTTTATGATAAAAAAATTGGCACGTCGAGGAATATTTATCCGAACACCCGCCGAAGAAATTTCTAAACTTCGCGTCGAGGGATTCGAGAAAATTTTTGTATTGCCAACACATTTAACGCCCGGTGAAGAGTTTGACAACAAAATAAAAATCTGCGCGGCGGCTGACGTTGAAATAATTTCGCCGCTGATGAGTGAACCGCTTGACGGAAAAATTTTGTTGACGATATTAGACTGCTTTAAGTGCGACGTTGACGAGGATTTAGTTTTAATCGGGCATGGATCGCCGCATAGGCACAATCCCGTTTATGAAAATCTTCAACGATTGACGGGCGATAAAGTCCATATTGGCGTTATAGAGGAAACTGACACGCCGAATTTCGACGACGTTGTTAAGCGATTAAAAATTTCCCGCGCAGATAAAATTTTATTGGCACCGCTGTTATTTAATGGCGGCGTTCACGTGGCGAAAGATATTGTAGGGATTTGGTTTAATCGACTTTGTGCGCTCGGCTATAAAGTTCGTGTGATTCGTGAGGGCTTAGGCTCATATAAAAATTTCCGTGAACTTTACGTAAAAAAATTGGAGGAAAGATTAAATGCAAGATAATGAAGGCAATGTCCGTGAAATGACGCGCACGGAGAAAAAATTTTTCAACGGCGTGACGATTGACGCGGACTCAACGCAAGGCGGTCATTCGTCCGAAGAAAATTTTAGCGAATACAACTTCAACACGCGCAGAACTTACAAAACTTATGTAAGCTACGGCAATTCAAATATTTTTACGCGGCTTTTGGGATCGTTTGTTCGCGCTGTGTTAAACGGCAATCGACTTGCACAAATCGGAGCACTTTTAATCGGGGTAGCTTTTGCCGCGCTGATGTTTTTTATCGCATTGCCGGTTTTGTTTATCGTACTTGCGATTGGGTTTGCGCTCTTGGCATTAGCAAAAATTTCAAGGTGATGTGGCGTGGAAAAATTTTTAATCAACGGTGCAACGCTTGAGATTGAACTTGCCGACAATTTTTTTAAACGTCTGCGCGGGCTGATGTTCCGTAGTCGGCTTGCGGCGGGGCGTGGCTTATTGCTTGCGCCGTGTAATAGTGTGCATATGCTTTTCATGCGATTTGCAATCGACGTAATTTATCTTGACGAGAACTTTTGCATTAAAAAAATTGTGCACGACTTAACTCCGTGGCTGGGAATAAGTTTTTGCTTCGGAGCGTGGGGAGCACTTGAATTGCCAAGCGGCGAAGCTAAACGTTTAAATCTCGTCGTCGGACAAAAACTTTTGCAAGCCTGAAAATATCGCACTTCGTCCCTTAGAAAGCGTTAAGAGTAACGCAATCCCCCAAAAGGTTTCGCCGACCTGATGGGGGATTTTTTGCGTTTGGGACTCCAGTTGGAACTACATGATTGTTCTTTGGCTTCTACGCACATTATATCAGCCCTAAAAACTTTTGCAAGTTGAAATATCATTCCCTCCGCTGTATACTCCTCCTATCAACGCTGCGATCCCGATCCAGCTTAAGGAAAGGGGGGGTGTTGATTTTGAAGGTTCTGCTTTGGCTCCTAAAGACAGTGTCCTCAGCCGTCGTCGCGTATGGCGTCTGGGAAGTGCTCGACTTGCTCTTCAAGTAGCGTTGAACGAGTACGAACTGCGTCCCTAGTTGACGCAATCCCCCAAAAGGTTTTGCCTAACCTGATGGGGGATTTTTTTTGCGTTGTGTTGATCTTGAACGTTTTGTTTGGCTTCTGCGTGCATTATATCAGCTCTGAAAACTTTTGCAAGTTGAAATATCATTTACGCCGCTGTAAAATGCGCTTGTCACTGCCGTGACTCCTGCTCCAGCTCAACTTTCTGGAAAGGAGGTGATCGGGGTGGAGTTCGCTCTTTGGATATTAAAGACCGTAGCTGAATCCGCAATTTTCTACGGCGTCGGCAAGGTTCTCGACTACATCTTCAAACGGTTGTGATTCGAGACACCAATAAGCGTTCAGAGTAACGCAATCCCCCAAAAGGTCTCCGCAAACCTGATGGGGGATTTTTTTGCGTTTTGTGATCGTGGTGGATATTGTTCATAATATGGATACTGTTTAAATTATAGCCTGCGAATTTGCTTTCGTCAAGCCTAAAAATATCGCACTTCGTCACGCAAAAAGCCCAATTCATATATTTGCGGCAACAGTTTAGCAGAAAGTTCCTCTAAATTCAACGTCGCTCCTAAAGCCATGCGGATTTGATACCAGCCCGCGTCCCAACTCTCGATTTTCCAACGCGCTATGTCCAATCGCTCCAATTCTATATAAAATCGCTTGTAAATAGTTCGTGCCGCGTCCAAAACCGCCAGTGCCTCCGCTGAAAGCTCTGCGCGGTGTTTTTTTATCCATATTGCCGCAAATCTGTCCTCTACCGCACGAAATATCTCCATTCGCAGCGAAGGCAACGTACATTCCCAACTTTTTACCTCCGACAACTCGAACGGATAGAAATTGTTCGCTATCTGATAGATTTCGCCCTCATATTCCACATTTTTTAGCGATACTGTCTGATTCGACGGCGCGAACAGGCTCCATATCACCGCGTCACAGATAAATTCTCGCGGCAACTCTCGCGTCGGGCGCATGAATTGGTCGTTGCGATTTAACCAAGTTAATTTCGGTATTCTATGTACAGCGTGAATAATCATATACTGTTCAAAATTTTCAGGAGTAATCGACATGCCTCCTGCAGTTCCATAAGGTGCCGATAAAAATGCTGTGAAATCGTGATGAGTGAAATCATTCCAACACATTAAAGAACCTAAAAAATTTTCCGGAATTCTATCGCGAAGGTCTTTCGTTGTTGCAAAAGTCAATGCGCTAACCATTGGCGGGAATTTTTTTACATTACGCGGACGATGTATCCATTTATTCAAAAATTCTTCGCGCCGCTCAACATGAAAATTTTTTTCGGCAATCTTTTCAATATCAGAATTATAAACATCAAGTAAAATTTCCTGCTTATCTAATGAAATTTGCTCCGATAAGTTCCAAATTAAAAATCCTACAGGGAATTTCCCGTTGCAACCATGAAAATTTTGCGAGCTGAACATAAAGCCGCCGATAAACTTATATCCGAAAAAATTATCGCGAAGTTTCTGGTTATTGTTAGACGTTATATATTTCAATGTAGAAAAAATGCCGAGATAAACCTTTTTATAGGCAAAATCGCGGCTAATTCGATATAAAAACTGCGCAAATATCTCGCGGCTGACTTCGCCAATCCCTTTTGAAGTCATTTCTTTACGAATTTCAGTCATTGAAACTCCGTCTTTGTCTTTACGATTTTTTATGCGTTTGTAATTGCTTGCAGTGGCGTAAGGCGGATTAATATAGATAATCCACTTGATATTAGGGTTATCGAGGTCGCCGCGCAGGTTTTCGGGCAATTTATCATTATCATTCAAAAAATCGTATTGAAAAACGGTAGCCTCGCGGAAAATGCTCTTGCAATAGTCGGCGTCGTCTTGAATCAGCGTGGAAATATAACATTTCTTGAGAATTTCGGGCGGAAAATTAAATTCAAGATTGCCTGTGCCCGCCGCCATATCCCAAAGCCGAAAATTATCATCGAGCCACCACTCGCCGACGGTTCGCGTCAGATATTCAAAGGCTTTATCGGCAAAAGCAAGCGGCGTATAAAATTCACCTGTGCGGCGGCGCAAATTTTCTTCAGTAAGCCTGTCCATCTTGCGGCGAATGGAAATAATGGCGTCGGCAGTCTTAATTTTGTCGTACATCGCCCAAAACTGATTATAATCGTCGGGTTTAATGTCTTTTTCGACGCGCTCGCCGCTATTCATGCGGAAAAGGACGCTATTTCTTAAATCTTCGGATTTGCCCTGCTCAATGTCGGTAATGAAGTATTCGGAAGGCTTGCGACCGTTTTTAACGGCGGCTCCGAACAATTTTTGCCAATAAATAAAGATTTGCTCGAAGTTTTGCTCGGTAATTTGCTTGACGTTGCGTGATTTGCCTTTAAAAATGCGTTCAATGTCGGCGACAAAGGCGATTTCGACAGTGTAAACGGATAAATCGTAAATTTTGGCGTTGATAATGAGTTCGGAGTTGGATAAAGCGTTTACAAGAACTTTGCAAGGCGATGACGGGGCTAAATCCCAATCGTAAGCGTTTTTATCGTCATAAAATGCGGCGAATGATTCAGTCGGGAAGATGACGGCGAAATTTTTAGTGACGATGCAGATATTTTGGCTGACGGGGCGATAATCGTTGCCGAATTTAAGACGGCGGACGTAGTAGAGAGTTTGCGCGACGATTTCGGCGAGTGTTTGAGGATTTTTAAGGTTTTTATCGAGCTTGAACTCGAAAAGAATCTGCTGAGTGTACAGGTCGATGAAATTTTTAGTCGCGAGCTTGATTTTGAACCGTTTGGCGAAAAAATTCTTAAGTTCTTCCTCCGTATTAGCTTCTGCGAGCGTTTGGAAAAGATTTTTCTTCATGAGAGCACCTCCGAAGGAATTTTAGCAAAAATTTCCTTCGCGAGCAAAAAAAAATCGCCTGCGCGGGCGTTTTGGAGGCTCAAAATACAAAATTCAGAATAGCGAATTTCTACAGTTCGACTTCGGCGATGAATTTATCTTGCTTAAGCGACTTAATTTTTTGCGTTGCCGAAGGTTTTTCGTCGTTATCTGCTGGGTCGTACCAAAATGGCATTTCGTCGGCTAAATCGTAGTTTTCAGCGTCTAAGGGTTCCAAGTGCGCATCTAATTCTCCTAAGGATATGAGCCAAATTTTTTCCGTAACCAAGTTGCAATCGTCGAACTGAAAGATAATCGCCTTCGGATAAGTGACTTTGTAATTTGTAAACTCGAACGTGTCAATGACGACGAGCACATCTTTAACGACGCGATTTATAGTTTTTATGCAACCGCTGTCTGAAAAAGCGGCTCTGGAAACAGTCGGACGCCCGGCATCTTCGCGAATGTCAAAATACTGAATCACTTCATCGGTTCGCGTCAATTCAAAGCAAAAATCTCCGAAGTCTGCATATATCGGGAGCAAAGCTTGTATTCCAACTTCAATCGGTTTCATCATACTGATTCTAAGCAATTTTTTTCCAATAGTTTCGCGCAACAAACTTTCTTCTTCCGTCGTCAAAGACAAATTTTCTGTGAACATAACGCGACCTCCTCATTTTTTAAAACCAAAATGGATTTTTTGATACGGAATGACGCAATCTTTACTTAACGGGAAAATTGTAACTGCAGGTGTACCGTCCGAAGACGATTTTTCGTGAAAAACAATTCGATAATGGTCGGGAAAGACAATTTGCAAGCCCGCCTCATTGCCGGGAAGTGAACTTATCTCGACAATACCTTTCGCCAATCGTCCGACAAAATCCCACATCGTTTCCAAAGGATTTTCGCTGAGAATTTGACGTACCTTGTTGCCGGACTTAATCCCGAAATATTTACTCGGTGACATCGGATAATATTCCGCGAGTTCCAAAAGATTATCCATGAATTTGACTACATTTTTTGTTACGCCGAAATCTTTTCCTTTACCTGCTCCCAAATTATACACGCTCCTTTTCATGAATTAAAGTCGTCCAACTCGGAAAATGCAAGATATTTGTTTCATTAGCGTATGATTCAAAGATTTTTTTCGGAGCGGAGCCGTAAACGATGAGATTTTTAGGATGTAAGCGTTTCATAAGCTCGCGGAGACCTTCGATAAAATATTTTCGTTCCTCGCGATTTTTGATACAGCCGAGCGAGCCGACGGCAAGATTTGAATTTATGTCCAAGCCCTCGAAAACTAATTTGTAAGTATCCTCTCCGTTAAATCTGACGTTAGGGATAACTTCTATCCCGTTTTGTTGCCACCAATGACCGAGTACGCGCCCTCTGACTATCGAATCTAATTTCATGAAGAGCGGCATATTTCGCTGAACGCTGAAATCCGGAGAAATTACTCCGAAAAATTTTTTCAGCAACGATAAGTATTTTTTCGGCTGATTCCACACGCGCAGAAAGTTTTTGTCGTCTTCATAGAAATGAACCCACTGTGCAAAATTTTTTGTACTCAACGCTTTGGAAAACTGTATCAATTTGTTTGGCAACAGCTTGCTTGAGTGCAAAATTGGGATTTGAAACTCTCCCGAATAACTAACATTCTCGAAAAGATAAGATTTGAACACATCTGAGCTTTTCTTTATCATTTAATCACCTCGCGGGCGATTATAGATTGACTTGATAATTTTGTCAAGTTGTGGATTAAAAAATTTTTCAAAACAAACGAATCTGACCGGTTGTTATCTCTAAAAATTCTTCTTTGCTCAGATAACATTTGCCGCTCTTGAAATCAACGTAAATCAAATTCAGTTCCCATTGCGAAAGACGAATTTTCATTGCCGTATACGACACGCGAAAAGTATCCGCCAATGAAGACACTTTCATATCGGTCGGGAGCCATTCTAAAAGCCTGTGTTCATTAAATTTAGCAAACTCTGCACGAACAAAATTTTCCGGCATTAGCAGATATGTCGCGAATTTATCTGCCTCGCGCTCGATTTGCGGAGTATGCTCGCCGGTTAAATCTCTGTGCAAAGCCCAATGCCCCAACTCGTGTGCGATTGTAAAATTTTTTAAGCCTATGTTCGCGGCAAGTTCATCTGCGCGGGATTCATTGATATAAATTTTTTTCTCCGTGACTTTCAAGCCTGCCAATTCAGTTTCATTCAATTTGCCGCAATCAAAATCCAAACCAAAGTAAGATTCGGCAAGTCGCTCGGCATTTATCGGCGAACTTGAAATTTTTGCCTCGCGAATGATTTTATTGACTAACAGCTCAATATTTTGCTTCAAACTTTCTCCTCCGCCTGCTCAATCATTTTTTCCAGTATTCCGCGCTGAGTTTCGTTTAATTTCGGAAAGACGCGCAGAAAATCTACCGCAAGTTTGTCATCGACGATTGTATCTTGAAAATTTTGCGGAACTTTCCTTGCCAACAAGATTAATTCTTCCGCGTCCGTCTCCAAAAACATTGCAAGTTTCCTTATCGTCGATTCTGCAGGCGGTCGAAGCCCTTTATCATTTTCAATCTTGCTGATGTAGGTAAAGTCTACGCCAACCGACTCGGCAAGCTCCGATTGAGTCATTTTCTTCGCCTTGCGCAACTGTTTAATTTTTTGTCCGAACGTTTCCATTAAAATCACCTCGCGACAAGAATAATTTGCTTTGATTTGATTGTCAATCTAAAAATATCGGACTTTATCACGTAAAAAAATTCCCTCCGAAATAGTCAGAGGGGAAAAATTTATATTGGAGACTGATTAAGCGTTATCAAGCGAAGGTTCATCATCGAAGAGGTACATATAGCGATTTTTGAACTCTTCGGGGCTCATGCGGAAGGCATTAGCAACGCCGGCGTCGTCGAGGTCGCCTTTTTCGAGACGGGTCATAAATCCGCGAGCAATTCTGTAGTGCACGGAGTTTATATTAACTTTGCGGACGTAAGTTTTGCCGGTTTCTGGGTCGCGAATATCTTCAAAACGGAGCGGCACGGCTTTATTGTCCTGAATGGTGATAAGTGCTCCGCTTTCGCCGCGCATAAGGAATTGCATAGCCTCATAACCGAGATTGCGGGCGTAGTCAATGTCATAAGCAATGGGAGCCGTGCAACGAAGCTCGTAGCCGATTTCCTTATCGACGATAGAAATTTTAATGCCAATGCGTTTAAGTTCAGCCAAAACTTTTTGCTTAAGGATTTCGCCGAAGTCTAATTCAGCGTAACGAATATGTCCGTGCTCGTCGAGTTGAACGTTGCCAAGTGCGGCGAAGTCTTCATCAGCGATTTTTTCGATAACGCCTTCAGCAACGACTGCGACGCCGTAATTTTTGCCGATAAGGTAGCGTTTAACGATAGAACCGGTGATAATGTCGACGATTTGTTGGAGACGAATTTTTTCCTGTGGGAATTCTTCCGGAATAATCGTGAGAGCCGCGCCCGCGCTACGTCCCATGCCTAAAGCGAGGTGACCGGCGGTTCTGCCCATAGCGATTGTAAAATACCAGCGATTATTCGAGGTGTGAGCGTCTTCCATTAAGTTTTGAATTTCAGTCGTACCGAATGCACGAGCAGTTTCAAAACCGAACGTCGGAATTCCTTCGGGGAGCGGCAAATCATTATCAATCGTTTTGGGAACGTGGACAACGTTAATCGTCCTGCCGAGTTTACGAGCATATTCGCTGACAGCCGACGAACTGAATGCGGTATCGTCGCCGCCAATGGTTACGAGGTAGCCAACGCCAAGTTCAGTAAGCGTATCAACGACAGTGCGCAAGTCGGATTCTTTTTTAGTAGGATTAAAGCGCGACATACGCAAGATACAGCCGCCGGTTAAGTGAATTCTGTTAACAGCCGCCGCATCGAGACGAATATAACTTTTTTCGCCGCGTCCAAGATGAGAAAAACCGTCGTACATGCCCAAAACGTCCCAACCGTGACGATTAGCGGTGTTGGTGACTGCATTGATAACGGCGTTAATGCCTGGTGCGGGACCTCCGCCGCAAACTATCGCAACAACATTTCTTACACCAATCATTTAACATGCTCCTTTCAACTTTTGGAAAGATTTACTCAAAACTTCGCCACAACGATAAAATTTTCCTGCTAAGACGAGAATTTATTTCTTTAGTTGAGCGGCAAAGAAATCGGCGGCAATTTTAGCAGTGCGTGCCTCGTCGCCGTGAAAACTGTGATCAACGCCGTCAAGCAATTTAATTTCGCCATGCTTATAAACTTTTTTGTAGCTGAGGCTGTAAGTGTAGGGAACAATAATATCGCCCGTGCCGTGAATCATCAGTGCAGGTCCTGTAAATTTTTCTGCAGTCTCGTAAATCGGTAAAGTCTGCGCGGTCAAAACGTAATTGCGTCCGACGTTAAAATTTCCGTGCGGCATTTTCAGCTGAATAGCTTCGGGCGGATTGAGCGCGTCAAAATTCACGCCGAATAAATTTCCGCGCAGTGCATCATCGCGCAGAACAGCGGCGGGAGCCATTAAAACGACGGCTTTAATTTTTTTCGCGCCAAGTTCTCCGGCAACCATACTTGCCACGACGCCGCCTTGAGAATGTCCAGCGATTGAAATGCTCGTAACGTTCGGCAAGCGGCTTGCGTATTCGTAAACTTTTTTGGCGTCTTCAATCTCGTTTAAAACCGTCATGTCTTGAAAGTCTCCGTCGCTTTGCCCGTGTCCGTTGAAGTCGAAACGGATTGACGCAATGCCGCGCGTTTCCAAATCATCAGCTAAACTCGTCAGCAAAAGATGTTCTTTGTTCGCCGTGAAGCCGTGACAGATTATCACAAGCGGATATTTTTTTTGCGCGTCAGGTGTCTGCAAAACAGCAGAAAGTTTGCAGTGGTCGCCGTCAATCGAAATATTTTGACTCTGCGCGGACGCCGTAAAAGGCATAATCAACAGAATCAGTGCGAATAAAAATTTCATCATCTCAAATTCTCCTTAAAAAATCTTTCTATCTTGTCGAACGGAATAGCTTTAGTGTTGTCGTAAAGGTCGATGTGGCTTGCGCCTGGGATAATCATTAACTCTTTATTATCGCCGGTTAACTTTTTAAAGGCGTCTTCAGAAAAATATCTTGAGTGGGCTTTTTCGCCGTGAATAATTAAAACGGGCGTCTGAATCTCGGAAGAATAGCAGAGGAGCGGCATATTCATAAAAGAAAGTGCGGTTGTCGAGTTCCAACCCGCATGAGAATTCAACGAACGCTTATGATAGCCACGTTTGGTTTTGTAATAAGTGTAATAATCTTTAACGAACTGCGGCATTTGCGAAACGTCATCGGGAACGCCGCCCGCCCGCGCATAAGTTCCTGCTCTGTAATCGTCGGTACGTTGCGCATTAAGCTTTTCGCGATTGGCTTGCCTTTCTTTAGCAATAGTTTGCGGGTCTTTTTGATAATCAAAGTATCCGTTCGCCATTACTCGGCTCATGTCGTACATTGTAGCTGTAACGGTCGCCTTAATTCGAGTATCAATCGCCGCCGCGTTAAGTGCAAAGCCTCCCCAACCGCAAATCCCGATTATGCCGATTCGATTGGCGTCAACATTCGGTTGAGTGGAAAGATAATCAACCGCCGCGCAGAAATCTTCCGTGTTAATGTCAGGCGAGGCAACAAAACGCGGAAGTCCGCCGCTTTCGCCAGTAAATGACGGGTCAAAGGCAATCGTTAAAAAGCCGCGTTCTGCTAAAGTTTGAGCGTAAAGCCCTGAACTTTGCTCTTTAACTGCTCCAAAAGGTCCAGCAACGGCAATCGCAGGCAGTTTACCCGAATAATTTCGCGGTTCGTAGAGATCAGCGGCAAGTGTTATCCCATAACGATTAACGAACGTAATTTTTTTATGATTAATCTTGTAACTTCTCGGAAAAACTTTATCCCAATCCTTAGTCATCTCCAGATTTTCCGGTTGAACTTTAAGGCTTGGCTCATTCATCGGGTTGAAGACAGGGGGAGCCGCATTTGTTACAAGCGGCACGCCGATAATCCCAAGACACAACGCGGCAGTCAAAAATTTTTTCAGCGAACGTTTCATTATAAAACCTCCAAAAGTTTATTAAAAAACCTCCCTGCGAGGGAGGCTTAAATTATTTACGTAAAACATTGTAACGATAGAAATAACCTTCGACGAGCAGTTGACGCGCCGAATTGTCATTCTTACGCTTTACAATATTAAATAAATCTTCGTGTGCTCTTTTAAGTTCTTTTCCCTTGCCGATTTTAATCATGTTGCTAATTGTGTTCATGCGCATTTCGCTGGTTAAAGTTCTAACGAGTTTAGCAATTTGTCCGAGCAGTGAATTATGCGCCGCCGTTGAAATTGCCTCATGAAAATTATCGTCAGCAATAAAAACTTTTTCCGCATCGCCGCCGTCAATTTCCGTTAATAAATTTTGTAGTTGCTCCTCCAGCTGAAATAAATCTTCCGGCTCTGCTTTTTCCATTGCCAATTCCAAAATTCCGAAGTCTACCCATTCGCGCAACTCTTTTAGCGAGTCGATTGAGTCTGATTGGTCTAAAATTATTCCATACAGCAACGGGTTAATCATTTTATCTGAAAAGCCATTTGCTACAAAAGTTCCTTCTGGGCGGCGAATATCCAACACGCCGAACGATACCAAAATTTTTATTGCCTCACGGATTGAGTTGCGTCCGACGCCAAAACTTGCTGCCAATTCCATTTCAGTCGGCAACTTGTCACCGGGGCGCAGTTCTTTATAAATCATTGCATAAGTCAAACGGTCTATAACTTGTTGCACTACTGACGTATTGTCAATCGGGCGCAAGAAACTTTTTTCAACAACTTCGCCGACTTCCATAATGGCAACGTCCTTTCCTATATACTTTGTTTAAATTATAACTTGCAAACTTTCCTTGTCAAGTAAATTTGGGCTTTAAGTACACAACAGAGTTTATAAAAAACCCGCCACTAATAAAAGCGGCGGGCTTTTTGCTGTGTAAAATAAAAATTAATGACTAAATCACGGCGAAACCTTCCTCCAAATCGGCAATAATGTCGTCAATGTGTTCGGTGCCAATGGAAAGTCTAATTGTAGCTGGCGTAATACCAGAGGCGAGCAATTCTTCTTCCGTCATTTGCGAATGAGTAGTTGAGGCGGGATGAATTACGAGCGATTTAACGTCGGCAACATTGGCAAGCAACGAAAATACTTTCAAATTGTCGATAAACTTCTGCGCGGCTTGAGTACCGCCCTTAATCTCGAAAGTAAAGATAGAAATGCCGCCGTTCGGGAAATATTTTTTATAAAGTTCGTGGTCAGGGTGATTAATCTGCGCGGGGTGATTAACTTTGTCAACTTTAGGGTGCTTCGCAAGGAAATCGACGACTTTTAAAGCGTTTTCTACGTGACGTTCAACCCTAAGCGATAAAGTTTCGACGCCTTGCAACAAAATAAACGCGCTTAACGGAGAAATCGCCGCGCCCATGTCGCGAAGTAAAATTGCGCGGATATAAGTTACGAACGCCGCACCGCCAAGAGCTTTATAAAAGCTGACGCCGTGATAACTCGGATTAGGTTCGACGAGGTGAGGGAATTTTCCAGACGTTTCCCAATTAAATTTTCCGCTTTCGACGATAACGCCGCCTAAAGTTGTGCCGTGTCCGCCGATAAATTTTGTCGCGCTGTGAACTACAATATCAGCTCCGAATTCAAACGGGCGAATTTGATACGGCGTGGCAAAAGTATTATCGATTACGAGCGGAATTTTATGTTTATGGGCGATGTCAGCGACTTTTTTAATGTCAATGAGCGTAGCATTCGGATTTCCAACGGATTCGATAAAAATAAATTTGGTGTTGTCCTTAACAGCCGCCTCGAAAACGTCAACGCCTTTGGTCGGGTCAACAAAAGTAGTTTCGACTCCAAAATCTGGTAAGGTGTGTTCAAAAAGGTTAAAAGTTCCGCCGTAAATAGTGGTAGCCGCGACGATATGATCTCCTTTTCGCGCAAGAGCTTGAGCAACGTAAGTTACAGCCGCCGCGCCGCTTGCAACAGCCAAAGCCGCCGTTCCGCCCTCTAAAGCCGCAATTCTACGCTCGAAAACGTCTTGAGTTGGGTTAGTTAAGCGTCCGTAGATATTTCCTGCGTCGCGAAGTCCAAATCTGTCTGCGGCGTGCTGAAAATCGTGGAAAACGTAAGAAGTTGTTTGATAAATCGGAACTGCGCGGGCGTCGGTGACTGGGTCGGCTTGTTCTTGTCCGACGTGCAGTTGCAAAGTTTCAAATTTGTATTCGCGATTAGCCATTGTAAAAACCTCACTTAATTAAAAAGTTCTGTTGAAAGATAACGGTCACCAGTATCGGGCAAAAGCACGACGAAAGTTTTTCCTGCGCAGTCTTCGCGCTTGGAAAGTTCACAAGCCGCCGCAAGTGCCGCACCCGACGATATTCCAACTAAAATTCCCTCAGATTTGGCAAATTCCCTGCCGAACTTAAAAGCGTCTTCGTTGGCGACAGGAACAACTTCATTATAAATTTTGGTGTCGAGAGTATCAGGAACGAAACCCGCGCCGATACCTTGAATTTTATGTGCGCCCGCTTTACCTTCGGACAATACAGGCGAGGTTTTCGGCTCAACAGCGATGACTTTAACGGCGGGATTTTTAGACTTTAAAAATTTTCCGACGCCGCTTAAAGTTCCGCCAGTGCCGACGCCCGCAACGAAAACCTCAACTGCGCCTTCAGTGTCGTTCCAAATTTCTGGACCTGTAGAATCAAAATGCGCGGCAGGGTTAGCAGGATTAGTAAATTGCGACGGGATAAAGGCATTGGGAATTTCTTTGGCAAGTTCCTCAGCTTTGGCAATCGCGCCTTTCATGCCTTTTGCGCCTTCAGTCAGAACAATTTCCGCGCCATAAGCTTTAAGCAGTTGTCGACGTTCAACGCTCATAGTTTCTGGCATTGTAAAGATTGCGCGATAACCTTTGGCGGCGGCAAAACTTGCAAGTCCAATGCCCGTATTGCCCGAAGTCGGCTCAATTATGACGGAACCGGATTTAAGTTTGCCTTCGCGTTCGGCAGTCTCAATCATTGCTTTAGCAATTCTGTCTTTGACGGAGCCAGCAGGATTAAAATACTCCAATTTGACTAAAAGACGCCCATTGAAGCCAACCTTAGCCGCAAAATTTTTCGCGTCAAGCAACGGCGTATTACCAATGAGTTCCGTGACGCTATTATAAATTTTTTTCAAGTTGTTAACCTCCTAAAATCAAATCGACGGTAGAATACAACTAATAACCTATTCTGTCAATAGGTAATTGACTTTTTGCCCTGCAAACGTATAATTGACGCTGATAACTTTAACGGAGGTAATAAAATTGATTTCAACAAAGGGCAGATACGCTTTACGGGTGATGATTGACTTAGCGGAGCAAGATTCAGAGAAATTTATTCCGCTTGAGGAGATTGCAACGCGGCAGGGCATTTCCAAAAAATATTTGGAGATAATTTTAAAGTCGCTGGTACAACAAAATTTTCTAAAAGGTCTGCGCGGCAAAGGCGGCGGCTACAAACTTACACGCAAGCCGGAAGGATACACCGTCGGAGAAATTTTGGAAGTTACGGAAGGGACGCTTGCGGTAGTTTCTTGCTTACAAAAAGATTGCGCACCGTGTGAAAGAAAAAATTTTTGTAAAACTTTGCCGATGTGGAAAAATTTCAATCAACTGACGCATGATTTTTTCTTTGGAATTACTTTAAAAGATTTAATCTGAATCACGGCAGGGAAAAACGGCGGCTTATCGAAAAGACTTGTAGAGGTGTTGAGCATGGCACTTGAGATAGAGCGAAAATTTTTAGTCGACAAGCGGAAAATACATAACTTGACTTTTTTAAGCGAGGAAAAAATTTCTCAAGGATATTTATCAGTCAATCCGACAGTTCGGGTGCGGTTAACGGAAAATTGCGGATTCTTGACGATAAAATCTTCGACGCGAGGAATAACTCGGCAGGAATTTGAGTATGAAATACCGCTTGAGGACGCAAAAAAGTTGTTAAGGCTATGCGGCTTGAGAGTTTTAAGAAAATATCGGCGCAAAGTTGAATACGGCGGGCATATTTGGGAGATTGATTTTTTTGCGGGAAGGCACGCGGGATTAATTTTAGCGGAAGTGGAATTAAATTCGGCGAATGAGCAGATAAAATTGCCGGATTGGGTCACGAAGGAAGTTTCCGGCGATTCGCGCTATTACAATTCAAATTTGGTTAAAAAAGATTGGTTGCGTTCTCCAAAAAAGATTTAACATTGCCTAAGAGGTGTGATATTTGGTTTCGGAGTGGGAATTATTTTTAAGGTTAACATTGGCGTGCGTATTGGGCGGTATAATCGGCTATGAGCGGCAAAGTCGGCGGAAATCGGCGGGCTTGCGGACAAATGCTTTAGTTTGTCTAGGCTCGTGTTTGATTATGGTTTTGAGCGAGGCACTTTATTTCCATGTCGAGGGACGCACGAACGCAGACCCTGCACGATTGGCGGCGCAAGTTGTCAGCGGCATAGGCTTTTTAGGCGCGGGCGCAATCATGAAGGAAGGCTTAACCGTTACGGGCTTGACAACGGCGGCAAGTCTTTGGGTAGTGTCGGGCGTCGGGCTTGCAGTCGGCGCGGGCTATTATTCGGGCGCACTTTTCACGACGGCATTAATTTTTGCGACGCTCGGAACTTTATCGCGTATTGATGAATGGGTTATGCACGAAAAAAATTTGCTCATTAGAATCCACACGAAAGACAAGCCTGGACAACTCATGCATATCAGCTCGTGTATTGACGATTTACAGTTAAAAATACGCGACGTCAAAGTTAAAGCGGACGACGACACGACGGACACGCTGATAATCGAAATGGAAGTTTATAATCACCGCGCCTTAAAGAATGTAATAGTTTTGGACGCGGTAAAGCGGATTGACGGCGTGATAAGCGTCGACGTAAATTAATTTAAGGAGGTTTTTTGATGAATTACGACATTATTGATACGATTGTACGGACGGCGATTGACGCAATGCGCAATGCTTACGTCGAGCACGGCTCATTGGCAACGGGCGCATGTCTTTTGGCGGCGGACGGCACACTTTATAGCGGTTGCGCGATTGATAGCGTTGTTCCCGAATACAAATTGCCCGCTGAAGTTGTTGTAATGGCAAAGGCGATTTCGGAGGGCAAGCGCGAGTTTGATGCAATTTCGGTTGTCGCCGATATTGACGGAACATATATGCCCGACGAGCTTAACCATAAATTTTTGCTTGAATTCAACGTGCAAGAGATTATTTTAGCTGACATGAAGGGCAATACCAAAGTTATGAAGCTTGAGGAATTCACGCCTTACAAAGCTCGCCGCAAGTAAAATTTTTTGCAAAGTAAAAGCTCCCTCGTGATTTGTAATGTGAGGGAGCTTTTAAGTTTGTTATCTATCGTGCGAGAAATACATTTTGCGCGGGACGATCATGCCCAATTCTTCTTCGGCGATTTGTTTAATCCTTTGTGGCGATTTAAGTTGTGCAATTTCTACGCGGAGCCGTTCATTTTCCAATTCGAGTTGTTGAGCTTGAGTTTGAGTGGCGACAAGAGCATAACCGCGACTTGCGCTGATACCGCTACGAATTACGACTGCCATAGCCAAAATCGCGAAAACTACAAAAGCGACTCTGCAACGCGACCGCAAAAGATGATTGAGACGCGGACGACCTTTAATCAGTGTCAATTCGGCTTCGTTAGCGGCGACTTCTCGCTGTTCTGAAGGTTTTATCTTACGTTTTATGTCCATAGTATTCCTCCTTAGATTGCTCTGAAAATTTATTTAAGATACGCCATCAAGCTTTTCAGCGACGCGCAACTTAGCAGACTTAGCGCGGCTGTTAAAGTTTATTTCGTTTGGCGTGGGAGTTTTGGCTTTGCCGAGAATTTTAATCGTTGGCTTGTGATTGCAGACGCACACGGGAAAATTTTTCGGGCAAATGCAACCTTGCGCAAGCGTCTTGAAAGTTTCCTTAACGATTCTATCTTCGAGCGAGTGAAAAGTTATAACCACAATTCTTCCGCCGATATTTAGACGTTCGACGGCTTTTTTTATTGAAGTCTCTAAAATTTCGAGTTCGCCGTTGACTTCAATCCTAATCGCCTGAAAAATTCTTTTAGCGGGATGTCCGCCGTTTTTGGTGTGCGGAACGTTTTTTTCAAGGAGCTTTACGAGTTCACCGGTCGTATTAATCGGAGAAATTTTTCTTGCTTGACAAATGGCGGCGGCGATTCGCTTTGAAAATCTTTCCTCGCCGTATTCGCGAAAAATTTTTATCAAGCGGTATTCGTCGTAGCGATTAATCACGTCATAAGCCGTTAAAGTTTGGCGTCTATCCATGCGCATATCAAGCGGGGCGTCGTGCATGTAGGAAAAACCGCGTTCCGCCGTGTCAATCTGGTGCGACGAAACTCCTAAGTCGAAAATCGCGCCGTCAACTTTATCAATGCCGAATTCGTCGAGGATTTTATCGAGTTCGCTGAAATTGCCTCGTGAAATTTTTACTCCGCAAGCCAAGCCCGATAAATTTTCTTTAGCGGCGGCGATTGCGTCTTCGTCTTGGTCAATTCCGATAATCAAGCCGCGTTCGTTGAGACGTTCACCTATAGCTTTTGCGTGCCCTGCGCCGCCCAATGTGCAATCCAGATAAATTCCGTCCGGCTTAACGTCAAGTGCGGTTAAAACTTCGTCGAGCATAACGCTTTTGTGCTCAAAGGTTAACATCTCCTCGCTCCTTAAACTATTTTATCCTTACTTCGCCCTGCAAAAGAAATTTCCTTTAGCTTTCACAAAAAAATTTTTCAGCATAAATTCATTGACGCTGAAAATTGAGGTGATATAATTTTTGGCAATTCAAAGGGGGAATTCTCATGAAAATTACAAAAGACATGAACATAATAGAAGTCGTTCAAAATTATCCCGATACCGCTATGGTTTTTATGTATGCTGGCATGGGTTGTTTTGGCTGTCACGTGGCGCAATTTGAAAGCATAGAGGAAGGCGCATTAGTTCACGGCATTGACCCCGATAAATTGGTTGAGGCTCTGAACGAAATCGCTGACGCAAGCGACGAGGCTGACGCTGAACTTGCGGGCGTCGCGGCTAGGTAATTATTCTCTGTAGTAAACTTTATCAAAGTTGAGCTTGTCGAGTTCGCGAGCTTTAGGAGGTTTAGCGGGATAACCTAAAGATAAAATTGATTGGCAAGCAAAATTTTCGGTGAAATTTAAAATGCCGCGCAGATAAGTTTCACTCGGCGAATCATCTTCCGCCTCGCGATTGCGCACTTGAATCCAGCAGTTGCCAATGCCCAGCGAAGTCGCTAAAAGTTCCATGCTCATCATCGCCACGCAAGAATCCTCAACGAACGTATCAGATTTATCTTTATCGGCAATGACGACGACTGCCGCCGCTGCACCTTCCAACATTTTGGCGACGCCCTTGCGACAATGCGACATCTTGTCGAGTAGTTCACGGTTTTTAACTACAATAAACTCGCAGGGATATTTTGAGTGACCACTCGGCGCAAGCAATGCCGCGCTTACAATTTGTTTTAACTGTTCGTCGGAAATTTTTTCATCGGTGTAACGGCGAACACTTCTGCGCGAAAGCATAACTTCTAACATTTCCATATAGACACGACCTTTCTTAAAAATTAAGTCGGAGACCTTCGCAAGCCTCCGACTTTCTTGTTAGCTTATTAGTTTTTATTTTGTTGTGATTGATGAGGCTAAACTTTCAACATCTTTTGCCTTGAGAACATTTTTAGGGATTTCAAATTTTTTCATAACGGCGGGGTTGGAAGGATAAGTTGTGTAAGCGCGAATTTCGCTGTAGTAAGCAATCGTTTCGAGGAGTTGGCTAATTTCGTCAGGCCACTGTTTACTTGGATCGTTGAGTGCGGCGCGTGCCAGCTCTTGAATAATCCCCGAAAAATGATATTGCATAGCGACGGAATGCCAATCGCGCTTGTCAATCGTCCACATATACCAAACGTTAGCATTGCGCAACGCGGTATCGAAATAATTTACAGCAGTTTCTTGAATTGGATCGGCGGTCGAGTCGGGATTTGCTTCAGACTTTGCCTTGAGAGAATCTGCCATGCGGTTGCCGTCGAGTGTGATTAACATAATGCGGCGGTTTTCATTTTCCTGCAAAATCGTAACTTCTTTGGTGTCGTCAATTATTTCCTCAACCTCTTCGGGCGTCGGAGTAGCAATCATGTCCATAATATCGGCGGCAAGGCTCGGAGCGGTGAATTTTTCCCAATTTTTATCAGCCTTGAAATAAATCGTCATGTCTTTGCCGTTTTGCGTCATGTAAAAGGGAATAGTCTTTTCGGTGGTGGAGCCGTCTTCATTTTCAATCCAGAGCGTAAAATCGCCCGTCGACTTGAAAGTATTTTTATCAGTGGTGCCGAAGAAGTCCAATTCGGCTTGAACATATGGAGACGCGAACATAATATCCTGGCGGAAAACTTTCTCTTTGTCTGCCGAATAAGACGTTAACGCCTCGCGAAAAGCTTTAATGCCCTCCGAGTTCGGATCGTCCGCCGCGAATGTCTTCGCAGGGAAAATCACCGCGCACAGCATTAACAACGCCGCGCATAAGCCAAAAAATTTTTTCATTAAAAACCCTCCTTAAATGTTAACGAATCTTTTTGTTGAAGTCTTCAAAGAACGAATTGCAAATTCTGCCGAACATGCCCTTTTGCGCTTGATAATCTTGGCGGTCGCGAACATCTTTACGAGCAAAAATCATTTCACCGCGTCGAGCTTCGTAAACTTGTAAAGTCATTTGAATTGTCGACACGTCCACGCGGCGCGGCGGATAAGTCACAGGCACTTGGATATAGCGCGTTTCCGTGTGGCGTCTGCCGTGATGATCGTAGTAAGTGTATGATTCTTTTTTAGACTCCCAAACGGTATGCTCCGGCTCAATGTAATAATTATTTTCCCAAGCGTCAACGTTAGCGAAAACTCCAGCGTCGGCAATTCGATAGGCATTGTCTATCATGACTTTTCGAGCCTGCACAGGATTAGAATAAGCAAGCGAATCCAAATTCATGCCGAGCTGATAGCCGAGTTCTCGACGCGCTTCCGCCTCCGTTATAACATTGCACCTAAGATTTTTTTGAGCATTTTGGATAAAAGTATCCTGCATGTTGCGAAGAGCGATTGAGCCGCCGTAGTCGCTACCTTGATTAGTCGTCAAGTCGAAAACAATGACCGTTCGGATATTGCGGAAGTTAAAATTCCTGTCAAACCAGTCAGTCTTTTCTGCGGAAACAACTTGCGACAAACTCATAATCGCCAGCAAAAGAATCACGCCAAAAAATTTTTTTATCATGAAAACACCTCCCAAAAATTATTTTATGTAGCCTACACTTTGCGCGAGGAGAATATTTTTATCGTCAGAGAGTTTAGCAACCTTTTTGAACTCGTCGCGATTAATTGAACCACGCACGCAATTTCCTAAGCCTTCAGTCTGCGCAGTGAGTGCGACGCTTTGAATCATTGCGCCGACATATATGTTTGCAAAAGCGATTTGACGATCACGCGGCGGCGGCGTATGTTTTGCATTTTTCCAAACTTCAGGCGTCTCTACGTAAACCAGATTAAGCCCAGCCTTGCTTACGAAACTTTGACCGGTCGTCGTGGCTGCGCGATAGTCGCCTTCGGTAATCAACTTGAGCTTGTAATTGTCGGGGTCGTAAAGGTAAATGCCCTCTTTAGTGACGGCGTATACTTCAACGGAATAAACACCCAACGCGGCAGGATTGACGCGCTTGCCATTGAGGCGATTGTTGCCATTCGCCGCCCAAAGAATTTTTGCAAGTTGAACAGTCGTTAAATCTCTGTCAACAAAATCTCTGTTCGTTTGCCGTTGCATGAGCGCAGTCATTACAGACAATTCATCGCTCCCCGATCCGGCGTCTATGAAAGATATTTCGCTCCGTGCGGCAAAAGAAGTCGTCGACATAAGCAACAACGCCGTTAACGTCAGTAAAAATTTTTTCATGACTACCTCCCCAGTAAATAATATCCGCCAGCCTCTAAGAATTTGCAATACTCCTCGACGGCGATAACAAAATTCGTGAAACCTCCCTTATATCCTGCCGCCGAAATTTTTTTCATGTCGGCTTCGGTGTAGCTCTGATATTTGCCGCGCAGTTCGTCGGGGAAGTCGCAATAAGTCGTTCGCATTTTGGAATGCATAGACTCAATCATAGCTTTTGCCACGTCGTTAAAGGTGTGAGCGTGCCCCGTGCCGCAGTTGTAAATTCCATTGGCGACGGGATTATCAAAGCACCACAGATTAATTTTCGCCACGTCCTTAACGTAAATAAAATCGCGCTTTTGCTCGCCGTCCTTGTAACCGTCCGTGCCCTTAAAAAGTCGGGGACCACCGCCGAGTTTCATGCGTTTATAAATTTGATAGAAAATCGACGCCATTTTTCCCTTGTGACTTTCCTGCGGTCCGTAAACGTTAAAATATCTCAAGCCGATAATTTTGCTGTCAACCTTGCCGAGAAATTGCCGAACATATCTATCGAACATGAGCTTAGAAAATGCGTAGGGATTAATCGGAGCCTCGCAAGCTTCCTCCTCGCGAAACCCTTTTTTGCCTAAACCGTAAACCGACGCGCTCGACGCATAAATAAACGGGATTTTTTTCCGAACGCACAACTTTAAAAGTTCTTTGGAATAATCGTAGTTGCTTCTCATCATAAAGTTAACGTCATATTCCATAGTGTCCGAACACGCGCCCTCGTGGAAAATCGCCTCGACGTTCTGCCCGACGCTATCCAAAGTCTTAAGGAAATCGTCTTTGTGGCGATAATCCATAAAGCGCAAGCCAATTAAATTTTTATACTTGTCGCCGCCGCCCAAATCGTCAACAATTAAAATATCTGTGCGTCCGCGTTCGTTAAGTGCACGAACGATATTACTGCCGATAAAGCCCGCGCCGCCCGTTACAATTATCATAATATCAGCTCCTTAGTCAGTGTCCTCTTTTATGTAGTTGATAAATTTCTCGCCAATGCGTTCTTTGCACTTGTCGACGACGGGATTTAAAATTTCCAAAGCTTCGTCGTGAGTTTTAGCCGCCGCCGTAATACGTACAATACAGCCGTCCTCTTTAGCATAGGTGGCTACAGTCGGATTAACGCCGTCCAAAAGTTCAGCCAATCTATCAGCAACGGGCGATTCACCGACGATTGAAATTGGCGCAACAAATTTACTTAGGCATTTAATTATAATCGACACCAAAATTTTATCGCTCTTAGCGTTTAGATAAAGTTCGCAACATTCCTCGAACATAGGTTGCATTTCGTGCGGCGGACCTGGCAATAGAATACAAATTTTTCCGTCGCACTCCATGACACAACCGGGCGCGGTTCCGTGATGATTGTACAAAATTAGTGAATCGGCCGGAACAATCGCCTGTTTTCTCATGCCGTCAGATAATTTGCCGAAGCCGCGAGCCTTAGCCCGTTCCTCTAAAAAATTTAAAACTTTATCGTCGACGACTGGTCGCTTGCCGAAATATTCCATGAGCATTTCTTTAGTTAAGTCGTCTTTAGTGGGACCAAGCCCGCCCGTCATAATCACGGCGTCCGCCCGCGAATAGGCAACGTCCAGCGCAGATTTTATCCTCGCGGGATTGTCGCCGACAACCGTCTGATAGTGACAGTCTAAGCCAAGATGAGCCAACCGCTTCGCCAAATATTGTGCGTTCGTATTGACGATGTTGCCCATTAAAATTTCGGTGCCGACGCTGATAATTTCTACAACCATTTAATTTATCTCCTTGTATTTAGCTTTATAAAATTTATCCTTAAAAAAATTCCCTCCGCCGTGGAGGGCTTAGCAACCGTATTTATAGCACATCATTTATTCATCGGTTAAAGGAAACGTTTTTTAATCGGTTGACGTTTATTAAATTTTGCGATTCAGTTGATTGGTTATTTTGCATATCGTTATTATTTTTTATACTATCACAAGCAAACGATTTTGACAATAATGCGAGCGGCAGAAGGAGAGACAATGATTATATATTTGACGGTTACATATGTTTGACAATCCAACAACCGAACTAAAAAAAAATTTTAAAAAGTACTTGCAATGCCTTAGGATATGTGCTATATTATGCTCTGTTGATTCACAGATTACTTGAAAGATGATTCGCTAGCTCAGTCGGTAGAGCACCTGACTTTTAATCAGGGTGTCCCGGGTTCAAATCCCGGGCGGATCACCAATAAGGCGCCATCGTCAAGAGGTTAAGACACCGCCCTTTCACGGCGGGTTCGTGGGTTCGAATCCCGCTGGCGTCACCAAAACGGCCCGGTAGTTTAGTTGGTTAGAATGCCGCCCTGTCACGGCGGAGGTCGTCGGTTCAAGTCCGATCCGGGTCGCCACTTGCCTCGGTAGCTCAGTTGGTAGAGCAGGGGACTGAAAATCCCCGTGTCCGTGGTTCGATTCCGCGCTGAGGCACCATATGGAAATTTTCAAGCTCGCTTTTGGCGAGCTTTTAAACTTTTAAAAGACATTAAAACTCCTCCCAAGTCAGGAGGCGTTTTTTTTATTTAAAATTTGAAGCTGTCCTTATGCTCAATAAAAATTTTTTGACGAGCCAGAAAATTGTCTTAAAGCTATAAGAATAGGTAATCAGCTTTTCCGATAAATATATTTTTCTTAGCAACTTTTAATAAAAAAATTTTTTCAAACCCCTTGCAATACCCCCCCCCCTAGTATCGTATTATACGCAAGTAGTTAGTTTTAAATTTTTTGAAGGGTAAAGAGGATAGAAACAATTTTTTAAGTACTAATGGCTTTCTGGGAATGATTGAAATGCTCAACGTGATTAAGAAGAGACTTCGCCCCGAAAAAGGTCAAGTTTTAGTCTTCTCAATTTTGCTGTTGCCGCTTGTACTTGGAATTTTGGCGTTGCTCGTTGAAATGGGTAATCTCTATGTGCACTATCAGAATTTGCAAAGTGCCGCCGATAACGCAGTCCTCACTTTGGACGGCTCAACAGCAAAAGGAGTTGCCGATAAGAATAATCTTAAACCTGATTTCGTCATAAGAACTTACACCTATCCCAATGACGATTATTCCGATGATTTAAATGATAAATTTTTTATCAAGCTGGAAAAAGACGTTCCGCCGATTTTTATCAAAGTATTTGGCGAGCAAAAATTCTTGCTGAAAACTTACGCGGCTGCGTCAAAAAGCACAGAAAAATTGACACCCATAACAAAGGCAGAAATGGATTACATAGAACCATCCGTAAACCCTAAGTGGAAACTCGTAACGCAGTGATGTTGGAGGCAAAGTTTCTTGTTTACCAAAATCATAAAAACCTTAAATAATCTGATTGAACGATTTACGCCGCGACAACTGCTAGCAGGGGCGGCAATCGTCGGAGCTTTGGTAGTCTTAATGGTCTACTTTACGCTCACTCATATGGAAAGTACTTTGAAAGCCGCGCAACCTAAAGAAATAAAACTTACAAAAATTGTCGTGGCAAAAGTCGATATTCCACGCGGAGTAGTTATTCAAAAAGACATGTTGCGGGTTAAAGAATTCGCCGTTGACTCGTTGCCAAAGGGAACTTCAAGCCAAATTGAAATGTTCCTAAATCTCCCGACAAAGTTGGAAATATTTGCGGGCGACATTTTGACAACGGAAAAAGTTTTTACTGATTACAGGCAAGCCGGCTTTATTGGAATGATTCCAGATGATTGCCGAGCCGTAACAATTCCCGTTAACAATGTAACCGCTATATCAGGACTTATAAAAGCCGGCGACCACGTAGATATAATCTTAATTCAAAATGTGGAAGGCGGCACAAAAGCTTCGGTTTTTATGGAAAATGTCTTATTACTTAGCATAAACCAAAATGCTGATAGGCAAATACAAGAGCCTAAATCTAAAGATAAGAAAGGAGCCGACAAAAAGAATTCCGAGGATAAAAAATCAGATGGCATTACTGAAAATATCGAAGAGGTGATGACTGCAGAAGAGATTATGGCGAAAAGTGATGAGGTTGCAAAACAACCTATGGGGCAGAACGTTGGAATGATTACTTTGGCTTTAAAGCCCGATGAGATTACAAGAGTAACTGCCGCAACGACGATTGGAAGAATTTATCTTGCACTCCGACCGTTAAAGCCGCGTAGTGACAGCATGTATATCCACGAGACGGATTATTATTCGGCGACTGATAGCAGTGAACCTCCTCCGCCGAAACAACCTGCTACTCCGCCCGTTCCCGTAATTCCAGCGGCACCAGTTCCAAGTGCACCTGTTCCGTCGCCAAATCTCCCCGTAATTCCAAACAATGGCAAACTCCCTACAAAGCAAGACGACGCATTTGAAATTATTCAATGGGGAAATTAATCCCTGATTTAACTTGGTGGGATTACATTGAAGACAATTTTTAAATCTATTGCACTTATATTTATGCTACTAATATTTTCTACAACGGTTGAGGCAAGAGACGTTGTAAAAGTCGACGTAAACGCCACTACTTATGTAAATGTCGGTAGCGTCATAACTAGAATAACTTCCGGCAATCCGAGTATTGCTGTAGTTAAACAAGTGGATCCGACCTTGAAAACCGGCTTTTTGGTTGAAGGTCACGGAGCCGGCACAACTGTCGTCTTGGTATGGACAAATCCAGGACAAATTAAAGAGTATATGATTGTCGTTTCGCCCGAAGACGTCGGACAAGCTCTTCTGATTCAAGAGGCAATCGGGCTTCCCGATGTTCACGTGCAGAAAATCGGCTCAAAAATTCTCTTGACTGGCTCCGTTAAAAATCAATACGAACACAACTACGCGCTTCAAGTTGCAAGTTTCTATGTGGGCGGCAGTTCTGATGTTTCAATTAACACGGGCAGTAATGTCAAGCTTGATTTGGATACGAGCGAATCAACTAGCAACTCCAGTGACGACATAGAACCTAGCAAAGTTGAAAGTAGCGGCTCCATTATCGACTTGCTTAAGATGACTAATCCGACGCAGATAAAATTGGAGGCTCAAGTTATCGACATAAATTCAAACAATACCAGCGATTTGGGATTTCAATATGGACAAGGTTCTGGGATTAGCATTTCGCCTGGCTATCTGACTGCGGGCGAAGATATAGGCAGGGGCGGCTACAGTAACAATCCGCTCAAGTGGTTTGACCGTCATCGCGCTAGCTTGGGAATGTCGATTCAAGCCCTCGTTGAGCAAGGTAAGGCAAGAATTCTTTCCAGACCGAGTATTACGACACTAAGCGGCGAACAGGCTACTATCCAAATCGGCGGAAGAATTCCCTACAGGGCGATAAATTCTTATGGTTTCGGTAGCACGCAATTTGAAAACTATGGAATTATCCTGCAGTGTAAGCCGATAGTTGACGCCGATAACAAAATCACTGTTGCCGTTCACGCAGAAGTTAGCAACCTTAGCGGACAAGCCGTTGACGGGCAACCGATTATTTCAACCCGTCATGCTGATTCAGTCGTTAATCTTGAGTCTGGTACGTCAATGCTTATCGGCGGGCTTATGGATTCTTCCGAAGGTAAAAGCGTCCAGAAAATCCCGCTTCTCGGCGACATTCCCATTATCGGCGAATTTTTCAAGTACACAAACAAAAGCCGAGATAAACGCGAACTTGTCATCATAATCACGCCGACTGTTATAGAAACAACTGATTCCGGCGCAATGACTGAGGAAATGCACAACGCTTTTGAACAGAGCAAACAAGAATTGCAGAATAGAGAAGACGTTAACCTAAACTTCGATAAGATAACTTTAGAACCATTTGACGATAAGAGGTAAATAAAATGGCGGAAGGACGCAGTAGCATTGTTATAACGGTCTTCAGCACGACTTCCGGAATTGGCAAAACTTTTGTCGCTACGAATTTGGCGGCAGGTTTGGCTAAGGACGGGAACGCTGTCTGCTTAATCGATTTGGATTTGCAGTATGGCGACGTTGCAAATTATTTGAACTTGCAAGGCGTGCCGACTATTGCCGATATTCCGCCGTCTATGCCGGTTAACAAAGTTCAAGATTATATCGGCGAGTACCGTCACGGCAACGTTTCCTTTTCCGTATTGCCCGCGCCTTACCAAGTTGAAAAATCTTACACTTTGGACGAGCGCAGAATCATTTCTATCATCAACCACATAGACAAATTCAACTTTATAATCGTCGATACTAAAGCCGAATTCAACGATATGAATATGGCGGTTATGGACATCAGCACGATTATAAATTTCCTGTGCGTCGCCGATTTCGTGCCCGCGATTAAAAATCTCAAGAATGGCTACGAAGCAATTCTGCGTTTCGGCTACGACGTAAATAAAGTTCGACCCGTTTTAAATCGTAGCGATTCGCAAACTCTGATTGATCCCGGCGATGTCGAAACGGTTTTGGGCAAAAGATTTTATCATGAAATTTCCAACGATTTTAAAGGAGCAAGCAATTCAATTCGCTCCGGTTGCCCGCTCGTTTTGTCCGATTCAAATTCTAAAGTCAAACGCGACCTTTACGAACTTGTCGGGCTTTACACTAACCGCAAGAAAGTTAGCGAACAGGCAACGCATAACGGAATCATTTCGTTCTTTAAGAAACTTTGGAGCCGTTGAGGATTTTTTATCATGAATTACAACGCAATTTTGATTGACGCCGACAACACGACTTGGATTCACACCCAAAATATTTTTAAGCGATTGCCGCAACTTAATCTCGTATCGTCCTATCGAGAGGTAAAATCCGCGCTCGGTCAAGGTACTGTATTCAATCCTAATTTATTCCTCGTCGATATTGAAGACAATGACAATCGCCATAGCTTGCCCGAATTCGCCGAAATTTTCCCCGACGCTGTTGTTATCGGCATTATGAGCAAGTGGGACGCCGATAAAGCTTTTGAAAGTATTCGCGGCGGAGCTGTCGGTTGCTTAATCAAACCTTTTTCGGGCGAAGATATTCTTGACGGCATAAAAATTTTTAGTCGTGGCGTTAAAAATACTAAACCGCGCTCATTTTCATTCTTCAGCGCGAAAGGTCGTAGTGGTAAGACAACTTTAATCGCAAATCTCGCCTTGTCTATCGTTAGGCAAACGGGCGATATGGTTGCAATTATCGACGCAGATTTACAGTTTAGCGATATGGCGATTTTCTTCGACGTGGAACCGATGATGACAGTCGTTGAGGCTACTCGCGATATAAAATTTCTGTCGCCAATCAGATTAAATGCCTACTTCTTGCCCGTCGCGGAAAATATTCAACTCTTGTGCGGTCCGCGCAGATTAGAATATTCCGAACTGGTAGACGTGGAAAGCTTAACCGCAGTCGTTCGCATGGCGCAAACTCTTTTCCACTACGTGCTGATTGACTTGCCGTCGGGTGTCAGTCCCTTCTCAACCAACATGTGCGAAATTGCTGATACCGTCTTTGTCTGCGGCATGTTGAATACGGGCTTTGAAATAAAACATATTCAGCGAACCTTGCCGATGTTCGAGATGTGGGAGCAATACGGCAAAAAAATTAACGTCGTGTTGAGCCGCGTTGATGACAGGCAAAAGCCGGAAATCGAACGTCAACTTAATCATAAAATTGCCGCCGTTTTGCCGAACGAATTCTTAATGGTCTCGGCGGCGAACAGCGGCAAATTAAAAAACGTTATGGACTACGAAAATCTTCTTTCAAAAAAAATTAACACGCTTGCCAAAGAGATTATCAATTATGCTTATTAGTATAGTATCAATCTTGTGCGGGCTGTCGGTAGTCTTAATGCTTTTCCTCGTGCGGACTTATCTGGCGAGGTACCACATAAATTTATTCCACGCATTGAGATTTTACACCGAAAAAGAAAAGCCGCCGCAAACTTTAATGGATTACAAGGCAGTAAAGTTGACGGTCGCATTCGTCAAAAAAATTGCCGCCTTTCTTCCGGAAACTTTGTTCTTTACTAAACTCAACGGCACCTTGCGCCGCGCAGGTCTTCCCTTGCTCGGCTCGGAATTCGTCGTTGCCGTAATATTAACTTCAACGCTCGGCGGACTAATAGTTCTGGCAATTACGCTTAATTCTAAAGGAGCCGTGATGACCGCCATAGGTATTATCGTTGCTGAATGTTTTCTGCTTAGGCGCATGGTTATCAGGCGGAGAAATCTTTTCGTAAATCAGCTCGGCGATTGTCTAACAACTGTCGCCAACTCTCTAAGGGCAGGTTTCAGTTTCGTACAAGCTATGGATTTAGTTTCTAAGGAAATGGAGCCGCCTATCAGCGACGAATTCGCCCACGTCATGCGAGATATTTCCTACGGTATGCAAATGGACGAGGCTTTAGAGGATATGGATAAGCGCGTCGATAGCGGAGATTTTCATCTAGTAATTACTGCAGTTTTGATTCAGCGCGAAATCGGCGGCAACCTTGCGCAAGTCCTTGACAACATAAGCTACACAATTCAAGACCGAATCCGTATGCGCCGCGAAATTTTGACGCTGACTGCTCAAGGTAGAATGTCTTCGTGGGCGGTGTCGTTATTGCCAATATTTATCGCAGGCGGAATGCTCCTCGTTAGTCCAAATCATTTCGATGAAATGCTGGAAAGTCAAATTGGTACGATTATTCTGGGCGTAGCAGTAGTTATGGAAATTGTCGGGTTCATCGTGATTCGCAAAATAGTCAACATAAAAATCGAGTAGGAGGCGTTTGATGTGTTGAAAAAAATTCGCGAGTACTTCGCGCAGAAAGGTCAAGGCGTCGTCGAGTACGCACTCTTGCTTGGCTTTGTGGCGGTTATTGCTGTCGCCTTTACCGGTTCTGATAATTTTATAGGCATTTTCCGCAGAACGCTTGGGAATATTGTCTCCCAATTTACGACTTTTAACGAAGCATATGACAATGCTCCAAACTACGTTATATCCCCTGATGCCGACCCTGACTTTTGATTTTTTCTGTCCAGAACAGTTGAAGTTATATTTTCCAAGGAAAGGAGACAAATGTCATGTTCAAAAGGATTCGTGAGAAATTACAAAAAATATTACCCCCCCCCATTTCGCAAAAAGGGCAGGGCGTCGTCGAGTACGGGCTAATTCTTGGCTTCGTCGCGGTTATCGGTGTCTATCTAGTTTCTCAGAGCGGAATAAAAGACGCCGTCAAGGATAACGTAAGCAATGCTAGAGTTGTTCTGTCTAACATGAATATCGAATACGGCTTAGCCGCTGGAACCATTGATTCAGCCGAAGGTAGCGGTGCAAACCTCGACCCCGATAGCCCGCTCCCAGGTCAGGGGGCGCCATCATTCCCGTAACAGAACACAGCGAATTGTAATCGGATAAATCTCTCCAGGGAAAGGAGACAACTATCATGTTCAAAAAGATTCGTGAAAAATTAAAAAAGATATTACCCTCCCACTTCGCAAAAAGGGCAGGGCGTCGTTGAGTACGGGCTAATTCTTGGCTTCGTCGCGATCATCGGTGTCTATCTGGTTTCCCAGAGCGGAATAAAAGATGCTGTCCAAAGTAATGTGGGCAATGCTAAACAAGTTCTGAATGACATGAATACAGCATATACCGATGCCGCCAACATTGGAAAAATTGGAGGTTCTGGACCAGATCAAATGAATGGTACCGGACCGGATCCAGCAGTCCCTTAATTTAATTTGTTTCGCTAATTTTACATGCTAAAATTTTTAAATAAGCCAACGGACTTCTCGCAGCTCGGCTAAACTGTGGACTGATGCCGACAATGCGGGGTAATGATAAATATTCCAAGGAAAGGAGAAAACTATCATGTTGCAAAAGATTCAAAAGAAAATCCAGGAATTTCTCAAGGAGAAAGGACAGGGCGTCGTTGAGTACGCATTGATTCTCGGCTTCGTCGCGATTATCGGTGTCTATCTGGTTACCCAAAGCGGAATGAAAGATGCCGTCAAGAATAACGTTAGCAATGCTAAAGCCGTTCTGACTGATATGGATGCACAATATGATTCGGCAGCTACGGCAACTTCCTAATGATAATCTGTTAATTGGCATACGATATAAATTTTCGGCTTGTTGAAGGGGCATGAGGAATAAATGAGCGTCCACATAAATTTTTGAATCATGTCTCGGCAATCACACGGTCGAATAAATTAAGCCCCTCGATTCACGTTGAGGGGCTATTTTTTCAAAGGCAGGTGAACGTTATGAAAAAATTTTTTAAGCGACGCGGGCAGGCAACAGTAGAATTCGCGCTGATATTGCCGATATTTGCATTGTTGCTAGTCGCGCTGATTCAATTAGGATTTTTATTTATTGACGTTGTAACATTAGATTCAGCGGCGGCGGCGGCGGCAAAAAGTGCTGTAGAGAACGGCGGGGAGCCTACCGATGCCGTCAAGAAAAAAATTAGAGATACGAAACTGTTTTTAACTTGGTATGAAATGGATAAAGTGAATTCGCCGAAACGTATCCCTGACACCGAACACCCCGAAAACAACACGAATTTTTTTACATACGGCGTTCAAGTTAAGTTAAAGGATTCAGTTAAGGATAATTCCGTTCTCAAAATGTTTTTGCCGCCGAAGTACACCGTTGTAAAAACTGCTTATAAGGAAGACTGATAATATGGGATTGTTGGAAAGATTAGGCGGGCGAAAAAATGCGGAGTTGCTTTCACAGGAAGAAATACTTTCGCAAGCCAAAAACGAGCCGCAAGTTTCAAGAATAAAATCGGCGTTCGATGAAAATTTGCCAACTAGCAAAGTCGAAACATTTACAGGCTATCGACCAACAGATACGTCAGAAAGTACGTATCAGCAGTTGAAGCTTAGAATTCATAGACAGATAGTTTCCGAAATGTCAGCCGACGAACAGGAATTGCTTGCAGGTTCGGGGCGTACACGCGACGAAATTCAAGAGATTGTAGCGGGCTATTGTCACAGAGCTTTTGACGAGCAAGCGAGCATATTTTCACGCGGTGAACGACTACAAATTATCGCGGACATTTGCGACGAAATTTTAGGCTTGGGACCGATTGAGCCGCTGTTGAAAGATGAATCGATAACAGAAGTGATGATTAACGGCGCATCAAAAGTTTTCGTGGAGCAAAAAGGCAAATTGCACCGCACCGACGTAAAATTTCACGACGAGACGCACCTCATGAATATTATCGAAAAAATTTTGTCGCCGCTCGGCAGAAGAATAGACGAGTCCGCTCCGATGGTTGACGCCCGCCTTGCTGACGGTTCCCGCGTCAATATAATTATTCCGCCGCTTGCGCTCGATGGCTCAATGGTTACGATTCGTAAATTTTCCAAGTCGGCTCTTAGCGTTCAAGACTTAATAAGATTCGGGACGCTTGATGAGCGCATGGCAACATTTTTAGAGGCGAGTGTTAAAGCACGGCTGAATATTTTGGTAAGCGGCGGCACGGGTTCGGGCAAGACGACGACGCTTAACACGTTGAGTTCATTTATACCCGACGACGACAGAATTGTCACGATTGAAGACGCCGCCGAATTGAAATTGCAACAAGATCACGTTGTAAGGCTTGAATCACGTCCGCCGAATATTGAGGGCGAGGGCGCAATCGCAATCCGCGACTTAGTTAGAAATGCTCTGCGTATGCGTCCAGATAGGATTATCGTTGGCGAGGTTCGTAGCGGCGAGGCTCTCGACATGTTGCAAGCGATGAATACCGGTCACGACGGATCCTTGACGACTGCCCACGCCAATACACCACGCGACGCCTTATCACGTTTGGAAACTATGGTTTTAATGGCTGGCATGGAATTACCCGTTCGCGCAATCCGAACGCAAATTTCCGCCGCAATCGATTTGATTCTGCAACAATCGCGTATTCGTGACGGTAGCCGAAAAATTACTTATATCAGCGAAGTGCAAGGCATGGAAGGCGACACGATTATTTTGCAGGATTTATTCCAGTATGTGCAAGATTATATTGATGATAATGGGAAATCAGTCGGGCATTTTGAGGCAACGGGTATGCAACCGTCATTTATGGATAAGTTTAAAATTAACGGCGTCGATTTGCCGCTGTCGATTTTTGAAGCCGACGGAGGGCAATGGAAATGATTTTATTTGTGTCAGTCTTCGCGGGCTTATCGGTATTCGTTTTCCTTTGCATAGTGATAAAAAAAGTTAAGAGCATGGAGCAATTCCAAACGAAAGTTCGCTTGCAAAGTTTATCGGAGACGACTGTTCGTTTTGCAGAGGAGCGAAGACCTTCAGCCGTGATGACAACCCGCGATTGGGAGTCGCTGTCTTTTACGGAACGAATCATCACGCCGATAAGAGACACCATACAAAAATTTTTTATGCGAATGGCACCGCGAGCAATTTTTAAGACAATCGAACGCCAAATAGTTGTTGCCGGTAAACAAAACGTCTGGAGCGTCGACAAAGTAATTTTCGCTTGGGGCACGACAATAGTTATCTGCTTTGGCGCGGGCTTGTTTATTTTTTTCACGTCGGATTTAATGTTGATTCAGCGGCTGGTTATGTTATTAATGTTAATAGCAATCGGGGTAATTTTGCCAATGTCTTACTTAAGGACGAAAATTCAGGAGCGGCAAGAAAAAATTATATCCGAACTGCCGCCATTTTTAGATTTGCTAAGTGTAAGCGTACAGGCGGGATTATCTTTCGACGCGTCGGTTGATAGAATTCTGCGCCGCTCTTCGGGAGCGTTAATGGACGAGTTCCGCCAAATGCAAAAAGATTTACGGCTTGGCTTATCAAAAAAAGAAGCCCTACACGAAATGGCTAATCGGTGCGATTTGGAAGATATGTATTTATTTACAACGTCGGTTATTCAATCCGAACGATTGGGCACGAGCATGGGCAAAACACTTGTCGAACAGGCAAAGAACATGCGCGAACGTTATCAGCAACGAATCAAGGCTAAGGCTCTGAAAGCCCCGATAAAAATTTTGTTCCCGTTGGTGCTACTGATATTCCCAACGATTTTTATAATTATCCTGTTGCCACCGATTATCAGTGTCCTAAATAATATGGGTCTAATGCCGTAAACTAAAAGCCTCGCACAATCGCGGGGCTTTTTTAGTTTCAATCGGTGTGATAAAATCAAAAAAAATTTTTAGGCGGTGTTGCCAATGACGATTGAAGAATTGCTTGCAGATTATCAGCGGCTAGACGTTTACGAGCGCGGCAAAAAGTTTGAACGGCTTATGAAAAATTTTTTGCTGACTTATCCAGTTTATCAGGGAATAATTTCTAAAGTTTATCTGTGGAATGAATTTAGTAGCGAACCCGACTTGGGAATTGATTTGGTTGCTGAAACGCTCGACGGTGAATTTTGGGCGGTGCAATGCAAATTTTATTCCGAATCAACGCCGATTAATAAAGCTGTAGTTGATTCTTTTATTTCAAACAGTTCGCGGACTTTCGACGGGAAAAATTTTTCTGCGCGGCTTTGGATTTCCACTTCCGATAACTTAACTGACAACGCAGAAAAATCTTTGCAGAATCAAACGCCGCCCGTTGTCCAAATAAATCTCGAAAAATTGCGCAACGCTGAAGTTGACTGGGAAAAACTCGACGCGGGCATTTTCGGCAAGCAAGCTGTCAATTATTTCCGCGAACCTAGAGAACATCAGCTAAACGCTATCAACGCCGCGCAACTCCATTTCCAAAATCACGAACGCGGCAAATTGATTATGGCTTGTGGCACCGGCAAAACTTATACCAGCTTAAAAATTGCCGAAAAACTTTATCCCAACGGCAAAATTTTATTTTTAGTGCCGTCAATCTCTCTGCTCGGTCAAATTCTCTACGAATGGGCAACCTACGCCGAAAAGCCTTTCAATTATATTTGCGTCTGCTCCGACGTTACCGTTTCTAAAAAGACCGACGACGAAATTTTAAGCGTCAACTTGCCATTTCCACCTACTACCGACTCCGAAAAGATTAGTCGTCAGCTGTCAGCTTTTAGCGGCGAAAATATGACGGTTGTTTTCTCGACTTATCAATCGCTCGATAAAGTTGCCGCCGCGCAGGTTGACTTCGACTTGATAATTTGCGACGAGGCGCACCGCACAACCGGTTCCTCTAAAGATTTGGCGACGCAATTCACCTTTGTACACGACGATAAAAATATTCGCGGCAAAAAACGTTTGTACATGACTGCGACGCCGCGCCTCTACACCTCCGACGCCAAAACTAAAGCCGCCGTCAATGACATAACCGTTTGGAGCATGGACGACGAAAATATTTACGGCAAGGAATTTTATCGAATAAATTTCGGCGACGCCGTTGATAAAAATCTGCTGTCTGATTACAAAGTTATCGTGCTGACTTTGAACGAAAAATTTTCTGCCGATAAAAAATCCGACGACGACAAAATTAAAATCGACGGCTGTATTAACGCGCTTTCCAAAAAAATGATTACAATTTCCGAAGAACTCGCCGAAGTAGACCCCGCGCCCATGCACACCGCCGTTGCCTTTTGCCCGAAAATTACCGACTCAAAAATTATCAAGAAAATTTTTAATGCCGCCGCCGAAAATAAAAAAGATTTACTCGAAGTTGAAGCTAGACACGTTGACGGCACGCAAAAAAGTTCTGAACGCGAAACAAATCTGCGTTGGCTTAAAGATACTCCAAAGGACGGAATCGCTTGCAATATTTTAACTAACGTGCGCTGTTTATCGGAGGGTGTCGACGTTCCAAGCCTCGACGCCGTGATTTTTATGTCGTCTAAAAAATCTAAGGTCGAAATCGTTCAAGCCGTCGGGCGCGTTATGCGCAAAGCCTCCGGCAAAAAATACGGCTACATTATTATTCCTGTTATCGTGCCGCTTGAGAAAAATCCTGAAGACGTTCTAGACGCCAGCTCTTACAAGCCAATTTGGGATATTTTAAACGCCCTGCGCGCTCACGACCGCCGCGTTGATATTTTTATCGAGGAAATTAAACTTAACAAGGCAAGCAAAAATATTTCTATCACGCGGATTATCGGCGACAATGACTCTGTTCAAATCGCGCTAAACTTCGGCGAGTGGCAGGATTTTCTTTACGCACGCATGGTTGAGCACGTCGGCAATCGTAAATATTGGGAGCAATGGGCTAAGGACATCGCGCAAATCGCCCAACGCCACATCGAACACATTAAAAATTTAATTTCAGTTCCAGGAATTCATCAGCGCGAATTCGGCAATTTTGTTTTCGACCTCCAAAAAAATCTTAATCCGTCAATCACGCCCGCCCAAGCCGTCGAAATGTTAGCTCATCATTTAATTTCCCGTCCGGTTTTCGACGCCATATTTGAAAATTATTCGTTCGTTAAAAGTAATCCCGTGTCGCAATCGCTGGAAAAAATTTTAGCCGTCCTCGATACGCAAGATAACGACGACGACTCCGCGCAACTCGAAAAATTTTATCAATCCGTCCGTGAACGCTGCAAAATCGCCACGACCGCCGAACAAAAACAACAAATTATCATTGAACTTTACGACAAATTTTTTAAAATGGCGGTGCCCAAAACCGTTGAGCGGCTCGGAATTGTCTACACGCCGGTTGAAGTCGTTGATTTTATTCTGCGAAGTGTCGACGCTGTGTTGAAGAAAAATTTTAACCGCACGCTCTCTGATAAAAATGTTCACGTCCTCGACCCGTTCACAGGCACCGGCACTTTTATAACGCGGCTAATTCAATCCGGCTTGATTAAACCAAAAGATTTGCTCCGGAAATATTTCCGCGAACTGCACGCCAATGAAATTGTTTTGCTCGCCTATTACATTGCCGCGATTAATATCGAAAACGCTTTCAACGACGCCCGCCGCGAAGATTATCAGCCGTTCGAGGGAATTTGTTTTACTGACACTTTTGAGCTTTACGAGCGCGGCGAAATTCCTCTCAACCTTGCCGGCGTCATGAAAGAAAATTCCGCTCGCGTCAACGAACAGAAAAATTCGCGCATTGAAATTATCGTTGGCAACCCGCCTTATTCCGTCGGACAAAAATCCGCTAACGATAACAACCAAAATCAAACTTATTCTAACCTCGAAGCGCGAATCGGAGCAACCTACGCCGCCAAAACCGACGCCACCAATAAAAATTCCCTCTACGACAGCTATATCAAAGCTTTTCGCTGGGCTAGTGACCGTATCGACGAGGGAATTATCGGGTTCGTGACTAATGCCGGCTGGATTGACGGCGCGGCTATGGACGGCTTGCGCAAATGTTTTGCTGACGAGTTTGCAGAGATTTATGTTTATAATCTGCGCGGCAACGCACGTACTCAAGGCGAATTGCGTCAACGCGAAAAGGGAAATGTTTTCGGGAGCGGTTCACGTGCTCCGATTGCCATTACGATTTTGGTTAAAGCTCCGCACGACGGCGACGCCAAAATTTTTTATCACGACATCGGCGATTATCTCACTCGCGAGCAAAAACTCGACAAGATTAAAAATATTTCCAGCGTCTTAAACGACGAATTTAAACTTATAACTCCGAACGAACGCGGCGATTGGATTAATCAGCGCGGCGACGAATTCGACAGCTACATTCCGCTTGCGCCCGATAAAAAATTCGACGGCGCGGCTAAATCTTTCTTCGTTGTCAATTCACGCGGTTTTGAAACGGGGCGCGATTCTTGGGTTTATAATTTTTCGCGAGCCGAGCTTGAAAAGAATATTCAAACTACGATTGATTTTTATAACACGCACGACGCAACCGATATTGACCCGACAAAAATTGTTTGGACGAGTTCAACCGTTGCAAATAAAAATCGCAAGCGCGAAATAATTTTTGACGCCGCGCAGATTGTTGACGGTATTTATCGCCCGTTCTGTCAAGAAAAAATTTATCGTGGCGAATATTTGATTCATCGACGCGGGCAAATGGACGAATTTTTTCCGACGGGGCGCGAGGAAAATCTTTTAATCTGTGTAAGCGGCATTGGCGGAGAAAAAAATTTATCTGTCTTTATCACGAACAAAATTACGGACATTCAATTTCAATTTAACGGGCAATGTTTTCCGCTGAATTATTATGAGCGTGGTGCGCAGGGAAATTTATTTGGGGAAAATTTGGAGCGGCGGGACGGCGTTTCAGATTTCATTTGGAATCGGGCGAAAGATTTATACGGCGTGGACGTTAGCAAGGAAGATATTTTCTATTACGTGTACGGATTCTTGCATTTGCCAGCTTATCGGGAAAAATTTAGTGCGGAGCTTAAGAAAAGTTTGCCACGAATCATTTTAGTAGACGACGCGAAAAAATTCTGGGAGCTGTCCAAAGCCGGACGAGACCTTGCCGCGCTTCATTTAAATTACGAGACGCAAGAGCCGCCCGCGCAGATTGAAGTTGAAATCCTCAACGAAGATTATCGCGTAAAAAAAATGCGCCTGTCGAGTGACAAGACGACACTGACTTACAACGACTACATCACGATAAAAAATATTCCGCCGCGCAGTTTTGAGTACGTGGTAAATGGGCGCAGTCCGTTGGAGTGGATAATCGACCGCTATCAAGTTAAAGAGGATAAAGCGAGCGGCATTGTAAATAATCCGAACGATTGGGCGACCGAACACGGCAACCCGCGCTACATTTTGGATTTAATCTTGAGTTCGATAACCGTTAGCCTGAAAACACTGGACATTGTAGAAAATTTGCCCGAAATTGACTTCGACGCTTGAAAAAATTTTTTCAGCTGATATAATGACGGCGAGAATAGAGGATTACTTCAACATCGTGGTCACAAAGCAAAAACCCCCGAGAGTATCTGCGGCAACAGACTTTCGGGGGTTGCGCTGTTTAGGCGCGTATTTCAGGCTCAGTCGTTATCCTTGAACAGGGATTTGAGCCAATCGTATATTGAACGTGCGGCAACGCTCTCAACGATTTTCTTAAGCACTTCGAGAATAATCTTCAACATCGCAGTCACCCCCTTTCGTGAGCAGAAGCTCGGGGTCGGACAACGACCAGGCGAATTTTACAACGGCGCGATAGAAATTTCAACGAGACAAGCTTGAAAACTCTGGACATCGTAGAAAATTTGCCCGAAATTGACTTCAACGCTTGAAAATTTCTGCACGACTGATATAATGTGTGCGAACGAGCTTTGAAGAATTACCCATCGTTATCACAAAAGCAAAAACCCCCGAACAGGTTCTGCAAAAACCTTTCGGGGGTTGCGCTACGTTTCAGCGCATTTTAGGCTCAATCGTCGCTATCCTCGAAAAGATGCTTGAGCCAATCGTATATTGAGCGGGCTACGACACTCTCAACGATTCTCTTTACGATCGCTTTGAAAAATTTCCCCATCGTTCTCACCCCCTTGCCCTAAACTACTGCTTTGGGGTCGGATAACGACAAGCGAATTTTACAACGCTGAACAAAAATTTTCAACTTACAAGCGAAAACTCCAGACATCGTAGAAAATTTGCCCGAAATCGACTTCGACGCTTGAAAATTTCTGCAACGCGGCTTATAATGTGCGTGAGCATTTTGATAAGGTGTTAAACATTCGTATCTGCAAAACAAAAACCCCCGAGTAAGTCTGCTGCTAACAGACCCTCGGGGGTTGCGCATTTATTTCAGCGCATTTGCGGCTCAGTCATTGTCCTTTAAGAAGGATTTGAGCCAATCGTATATAAGGCGTGAAACAATACCCGCAACGATTCTCTGAGCGATCGATTTGATAATTGTAAACATTCGTATCCACCTCCTTACCCGAAACGAGCTTGGGGTCGGACAACGACCGGGCGAATTTTACAACGCTGAACAGAAATTTTCAACTGACAAGCGAAAACTTTGGACATCGTAGAAAATTTGCCTGAAATCAACTTCGACGCTTGAAAATTTCTGCGCGACTGATATAATGTGCGTGAACGAACTGAGGAGTACGTATCGTTGGTTTCACAAAGCAAAAACCCCCGAAGCGATCTGCTCGAACAGACCTTCGGGGGTTGCGCTCACTTGGAGCACATTTTCGGCTCAGTCATTGTCCTTGAAAAGACTTTTGAGCCAATCGTATATTGAACGCGCAACAATGTTCTCAACGATTCTCTTAACGGTGGTGAGGAGCACTTTTATCATTGGTTCCACCCCCTTTATCCCTAACGAACTACGGGGTCGGACAACGACAGGCGAATTTTACAACGCCGAATAAAAATTTTCAATTTACAAGCGAAAACTCCGGACACAGTAGAAATTTGCCCAAAATCGACTTCAACGCTTGAAAATTTCTGCGCGGCTGATATAATGTAAATGTAATTAACCATAGTATAAAGTCATCATCGGTTTCACCAAGTAACAACACAAATAATTCCCTCGCCGCCTTGCCAACGGTTGAGGGTTTTGTGCTTTTCGTAAAGAAAAAACCCCGTCGCTTTGCCGTACGAGCGGGGTAGCACTACTAGAAATGCTTATCAGTGCTTGAATCAACGCCGTTTGCGAATCCAATCAAGCACTTCCCGGACGCCATAGCCAATGACGGAGCCGAGCACTGTCTGTATCAACCATAATATACAGTCTACCACCAATTTCACCTCCCTTCCGAAAGCCGGAATGGGATTCACGGCGTGATGAAATTATTTTACAGTAGACGAGGAGATTTATCAAAGTCTTGAAAAAATTCTATTCGTGATTTATAATGCTCATGAACGATTGCGAAGTTAATTTTTCATCGTTATCACAAAGCAAAAACCCCCGAGTAAGTCTGATTCCAGCAGCCCCTCGGGGGTTGCGCTATGCTGCGACGCAATTATGGTTCAGTCATTGTTCCTTAATAAGGATTTGAGCGTTTTTGTGAAAATTTGAGTTTAGACGAAATTATAAAGCTACGTTGAAATTTTTTTGTTGACGTGATAACATTGCCGCATTGATTATACGAGGAGGAAAAAATTTTGTTGTATCGCAAGGTTGAAACCAATTTAAATTTCGCGAGCCGCGAGAAGGAAGTCGAAAATTTTTGGGCGGAAAAAAATATCGCGCAGAAGGCAGTCGACAATCGCGACGGTTGCGAGGAATATACTTTTTACGACGGACCGCCAACGGCAAATGGACAGCCGCATATCGGGCACGTCTTGACGCGAGTTATTAAAGATTTATTCCCGCGCTATCACTCCATGAAGGGTCAAAAAGTTTTTCGCAAGGCGGGCTGGGACACTCACGGCTTGCCCGTCGAACTTGAGGTTGAAAAGCTCATTGGCATTAATGGCAAGGAACAAATCGAGGCTTATGGCATGGAGCCATTTATAAAAAAATGCCGCGAATCCGTTTGGAAATATAAGACGATGTGGGAAGAATTTTCTGGCGTCGTGGGCTTTTGGGCGGACATGGATAATCCCTACATAACTTACGAAAACAATTACATTGAATCCGAGTGGTGGGCACTCAAGCAGATTTGGGATAAAGGCTTGCTTTACAAAGGTCATAAAGTCGTTCCGTATTGTCCGCGTTGTGGCACGCCGCTTTCCAGTCACGAAGTCGCGCTAGGTTACAAGGACATTAAAGAGCGTTCAGCGGTTGTAAAGTTTAAAGCTTTGGACGATGACGCATATTTTCTTGCGTGGACGACGACCCCTTGGACGTTGCCTTCTAACTTGTGTTTGTGCGTTAATGCCAAAGTCGATTATGTCAAGGTTGAAGTCGACGGCGTTAAATACATTTTGGCGGCGGCGTTGGTTGAAAAAAATTTTGGCGACGCCGAGAAAAAAATTTTGGCGACGTTCAAAGGCGCGGAGCTTGAATATAAAAAATATGAGCCACTGTATCCGTTCGCTGACGAAATTGTTAAACGTTCGGGCAAGCAAGCTCATTACGTCACCTGCGACGATTATGTTACGACTGAAGACGGCACGGGCATTGTTCACTGTGCACCGGCTTTTGGCGAGGACGATAACCGAGTTTGCAGGAAATATGATATTCCGTTTGTGCAGTTCGTTGACAGCAAAGGCAATATGACTAAGGAAACTTATTGGGAAGGAACTTTTGTTAAGGACGCCGACCCGCTGATTCTTAAAGATTTAAAAGAGTCGGGAAAACTTTTCAAAGCTCCGCCGTTTGAACACAGTTATCCGCATTGCTGGCGTTGTGACACTCCGTTGATTTACTACGCCCGCGAGTCGTGGTTTATCAAGATGACGGCGGTTAGGGAAGATATGCTTAAAAATAATGCAAAGGTTAATTGGATACCTCCGACGATTGGCAAGGGGCGTTTTGGCGATTGGCTGGAGCATGTGCAGGATTGGGGCATAAGTCGCAACCGCTATTGGGGCACGCCGTTAAATATTTGGGAATGCGAATGCGGTCATCAACATTCAATCGGCTCAATCGAGGAGTTAAAGTCGCTGTCGACGAATTGTCCGGACGATATTGAGTTGCACCGTCCGTATATCGACAAGGTAACTTTCCCGTGTCCGAAGTGCGGCAAGGAAATGCACCGCGTGCCGGAAGTTATTGACTGCTGGTTTGATTCGGGCGCAATGCCGTTTGCTCAATTCCATTATCCGTTCGAGAATAAAGATTTCTTCCACAAACATTTTCCCGCCGATTTTATCAGCGAGGCCGTTGATCAAACTCGCGGCTGGTTTTATTCGTTAATGGCGATTTCCACGCTGATTTTTAATGACACGTCGTTTAAGAATTGTATTGTGCTCGGTTTGGTTTTGGACAAGGACGGGCAGAAAATGTCGAAGTCCAAAGGAAATGCCGTTGCGCCAATGGAAACTTTAGCTAAGCACGGCGCAGACGCAATTCGCTGGTACTTTTATGAAAATTCCGCGCCCTGGCTCCCGAATCGTTTTCATGATGACGCCGTTGTTGAGGGGCAGAGAAAATTTTTAGGCACGCTGTGGAATACTTATGCGTTCTTTGTGCTTTATGCAAATATTGACGACTTTGACGCCACGAAATACACGCTTGACTACGATAAACTTTCTGTAATGGATAAATGGCTCCTGTCGCGCTTAAATACAATGGTTAAGACTGTCGACGACGCACTTGCTAATTATAAAGTTCCGGAATCTGCGCGGGCGTTGCAAGATTTTGTAGACGAGCTTAGTAATTGGTATGTGCGCAGAAGTCGTGCGCGTTTCTGGGCTAAGGGCATGGAGCAAGATAAAATCAACGCTTACATGACGCTGTACACCGCGCTGGTTACGTTTGCTAAGGCGGCGGCTCCTATGGTTCCATTTATTACGGAAAATATTTATCGCAATCTCGTTTGCTCAATCGATAAGACTGCGCCTGAAAGCGTTCACCTGTGCGATTATCCCGTTGCCGACGAAAAATTTATCGACGTTGAACTTGAACGCAACATGGACGCGGTTTTAAAAATTGTCGTGTTGGGGCGTGCGGCTCGTAATGCAACCAACATTAAAAATCGTCAACCCGTCGCCAATATGTTTGTTAAGGCAGAGGCTTTACCGGAATTTTTTGTTGAGATTATTGAGGACGAACTTAACGTTAAGAACGTCGAATTCCGCGCAGATATGGGCGAGTTCATCAAATATAACATCAAGCCTAATTTCCGTGTGCTCGGTAAAAAAGTCGGCAAGCGTATGGGCGAAGTTCAAAAATCTCTTAAAAACCTTGACGGAGCCGCCGCTAAACTTGAACTCGACAAGACCGGCGAGCTTAAACTCGGCGACATAACCTTGACGACGGAAGATATTGAGATTGTCATCACGCAAAGCGAAGGCTTCAACTGCCAAAGCGAAGGCGACGTTTCTATTGCGCTTTCGACGAAGTTAACGCCCGCGCTGATTGAGGAAGGTTTTGTTCGCGAGATTATCAGCAAGGTGCAAGTCATGCGCCGCGAGAGTAATTTTGAGGTCACGGACAGGATAAAAATTTTCGCGTCGGGCAATGACAAGCTCGCCGAAATTATCAAACGCAATGTCGCAGAAATTCAAGCTGTCACCCTCGCTAACGAAATTATTTTCTCCGCGAACGACGCCGCTAAAGAATGGGACATTAACGGCGAGAAAATTTCCCTTGCCGTAGAAAGGATTTGAGAATTTATGTTAAGAATTTTAATTTGGCAAGTCTCGGACGACAAAACTTTTAAAGACTACGCGCTACAAATTTTGGAATATCAGCACGACGGCTTGGAAATTGTCGGCGAAGCAGTAAACGATGACATTGCCAAAGTTGACCGGGGGGGGGGGGGATTATGAAATCCTTGCCGTCGGCGCAAGAAAAATCGGCATGAACAAAGTCACGCAAGACGCCCGCCGCCTTAATCTGCCTGAAGAAAAACTTTTGGGCGACTGGATTGTAACTATCCCCGGTTTCACGCTTGAAAAATATCGTAAACTTCAACGCTCGCGCCTATCGATTTTCGCAATGAATTGTTTCGGTGGAGTAATGTCAAATACGCTCGGTTTGCCATTCCGTTCGCCTTTTGTTAATAATGGTATACGTAATCCAAATGAAAATATACGTTTCCTGAGTTCACCGAGAGAATATATGGAAAAACATTTAATTCTTAATAAAATAGTTTGGCAACCAGTTTTAAAAATTAATTATCCTATCGTAACGCTCGGAGACGTCAATATTAACATGAGTCATTATCCCGACTTTGATGAGGCTGTTGCTAAATGGAATGAGCGCAAGCAAAAAATTAATTGGTATAATATTTGTGTTACGGCTTACACGGAGGACAAAAAAATTTTGGAGCAATTCGACGCGCTCCCCTACGGTAAAAAAGTTTGTTTCGTGCCGTTTAAGTCCGATTTAGATTCGGCATGGTATATCAATCCCGAAATTAAAAAAGGCTTGGAATTTTGGGACATTGTTAATCGTTTTGCACTTGGTGATCCTTTTTATTACGACGTGTTTGACATGTTGCTTTATGGCAAGAAGACCCCGCTTATTGAGATGTAATGAGGTGATTTAATGTTAAGAATTTTAATTTGGCAAGTCTCGAATGACATGACGTTTAAAGACTACGCGCTGAAGATTTTGGAATATCAGCACGACGGCTTGGAAATTGTCGGCGAAGCAGTAAACGATGACATTGCCAAAGTTGACCGGGGGGGGATTATGAAATCCTTGCCGTCGGCGCAAGAAAAATCGGCATGAACAAAGTTACTCAAGACGCCCGCCGACTTAATCTGCCTGAAGAAAAACTTTTGGGCGATAGGATTGTCACCATTCCTGGTTTCACGCTCGAAAAGTATCGTAAACTTCAACGCTCGCACCTATCGATTTTCTCTCCGCATTGTTTTGGGGGCTTAATAAGTAAAATGCTGGGATTACCGGTTCGTACGCCGTTTGGTACCAATGGCGTGGAGCCATATGGCTTTATTAAATTCTTGCGCGAACCGCAACGTTATTTAAACGAAAAACTTACTCTCAATGGGAAAAAATCTCAATCGGAGTCTGTTAGTAAAAACACTGGAAATATCTACGAAGAATCTACGTTTATATTGCACCCAAATAATCAAAAACCTAAGTTGGGCGATATTGCTATGACTATGGTACATTACAAAACATTTGATGATTTCGTCGAGATGTGGGAAAGAAGAAAGCCTAGAATTAACTGGTACAATATCTTTGTGGAAATGTATACGGCAAAACCAGACCTTCTTGAACTATTTGACGCACTTCCTTACGGTAAAAAAATTTGTTTCGTGCCTTTTAAGTCTGATTTAGATTCGGCATGGTACATTAATCCCGAAATTGATAAAGAGGCAAAAAATGACATTCATGCAATGGTAATTCGATTTGGTTGGGGTACATTTTTCTATTACGACGTGTTTGACATGTTGCTTTATGGCAAGAAAACGCCGCTGATTGAGATGTAATGAGGTGGTTTAATGTTAAGAATTTTAATTTGGCAAGTCTCGAATGACATGACGTTTAAAGACTACGCGCTGAAGATTTTGGAATATCAGCACGACGGCTTAGAAATTGTCGGCGAAGCGTCAAACGATGACATTGCCAAAGTTGACCGGGGGGGGGGATTATGAAATCCTTGCCGTCGGTGCAAAAAAAATCGGCATGAGCAAAGTCACTCAAGACGCCCGCCGACTTAACCTGCTCGAAGAAAAACTTTTGGGCGACTGGATTGTCACCATTCCTGGTTTCACGCTTGAAAAATATCGTAAACTTCAACGCTCGCGCCTGTCGATTTTTGCAATGAATTGTTTTGGCGGCTTAATTAGTCATACGCTTGGCTTACCGTTTTATGCGCCAGTTATTAATATGTTCCTCGTTGCAAATGATTACATGCATTTATTGCATTCACTGCGAGGCTACATGGAAGAAAAACCAATTCTTAAGGAAATGAAGTGGCAAACGGATTTAAAGTTTTATTATCCGATTGTCATGCTTGGAGACATTACTATCTACATGAATCATTATCCCGACTTTGATAAAGCTGTTGCTAAATGGAATGAGCGTAAGCAAAAAATTAACTGGTACAATCTTTTCGTAACAGCGCATACTGGGGACAAAAAGTTTTTGGAGCAATTCGATGCGCTCCCTTATGCGAAAAAAGTTTGTTTTGTGCCGTTTAAGTCCGATTTAGATTCGGCATGGTATATCAATCCCGAAATTAAAAAAAGCTGGGAATTTTGGAATATCGTCAATCATTTTGCAGTTGGTGCTCCATTTTATTACGACGTGTTCGATATGCTCCTCTACGGCAAGAAAACACCGCTGATTGAAATGTAAATTATATTTCCTTAAAATTTTTTGCCGACGAAATCATTTCGGAGGCATTTTTCATTTAATGAACGCGTTTTCTTAAATTCCGTCGAAAGGCGGGTTTTTTTTACCCTTTGGATACTTGCGTTGCGTTTTATTTATTGATATTATGACAAAAATATTTGTAGGAGATGATTATATGTCGACGCAAGTTGGAATTATCAAGAAATTTGTCAAAACGCTTGTTGAAACTAAAAAGACAGGCACCGACGCCGCTGACGAAGCTTTTAAAGCTGTGGGCGCAGGAAATTACACCGCGTTTAAAGCCGAATTTCAAGCCGCGCAGAAAGGTTACTCAAGCCAAGATTTTTGCGAGCAAGTTTGCGGAATCCGTATCAACAACAAAGACACCGGAGCAATTACAGGTTCCGACGCTGGCGGCAAAACGGATAAAACTGCCGAATCAATCATGCCCGAAACCGCCAAAGCTGTTAAGCTCACCGACGCCGAATATAATTCATTTACCAAAAACGGACTAACTGTTAATGTCGAATACGAAGAAGTTACTAACCAAAAAGCCGGTGCAAATTTCAACTACGACAGCGAAACTTATCTTGAGAAACAAAAACTCGTTGTTCGTGCGCTTTATAACTGGTGGATACCCGAAGCCCTCGCCCTCATCAATCAATCGCTCGGCGTTAACTTTACGGACGGTAGAGCCAATGTCACCACGATGAAGATTGAATTCGATAGCAAAGGCACTAAAAATACACAAGCAGTAGAATTGGATTTTGATTATGATATGGGACTTGCCTCCGAAATAACGCTGGAAATCAATTCAGACCTTCTCTACAACATGACGGAAGATGATTTAAATGGTACACTTCCAAATGATTGTCACGTTAGTTCAGACTTTCATTCTTGGACATATAATTACACGAATTATCTTGATAGATTGATTCTACAGGGTATGGCGGAAGTTGCTTTGGCGGCGAATGTTCCCTATGCTGATAAATTGCCGGATCCTGTCATTGGCGGACTTTGCGTACTTGTCGGAGGTTTTGATGACGCTACGACAACCTACACTTCCTTTACAAGTGGAAGCGGCAGAAATGTAGTTGGTGGCTATGCTGAATTGCGCTATCTTGCCAAAAATTATTCTGACGGAATGCCCGACGGCGTTTCTTACAACAGCAATAAAACCGTTTTGACGCTCTCGACGGACTTTGATGAAGACACTCTCGACCTCGCGGATTTCGCAAGCACAGTTAAGAACGTTAAGGCTTCGGCCCTTAAAAAGGGTATAACGATTATTGGCAACGCTAAAGATAATTCTATTCTCGGCGGCGCGGGCAATGATTCTATTCTCGGCGGCAACGGTAAAGATACGTTGAGCGGCGGCAAGAGCGACGACACTTTAAAAGGCGGCAATGGCAACGACGTTTTTGTTTACACGGCGGGCAATGATGTTATTGAAGACTACGTGACGGGCGATAAAATTTCTCTCGGCGCGGCAATTTCCAAAGCTACACTCGACGGCACGGACGTTATCTTCACAATCGGTAAGGGCACGTTGACTGTTAAAGACGGCGCAAATAAAAAACTTAGCATGATTGATTCTAAGGGCAAAGCTTTTGAGACTCTCGTTAGCGGCGCGACAACTTTAACAATTAAGAACTCGACAAAATCACCCGTGAAACTTGACGCAAATGTTGGAACTGCTGACGCCTCTAAACGCACGACGGCAGTTAAAATTGTCGGCAATAAGCTTGACAACGTAATTTTGGGCGGCTCGAAAGCTGATATACTTTACGGCGAATCGGGCAATGATTCTATTCAGGGCAACAAGGGCGATGATAAAATTTATGGCGGCTTCGGCAATGACACGCTCGAAGGCGGCGCAGGTAAAGATAAATTACTCGGTGGCTCTGGTGCTGACAAAATTTATGGCGGCGCGGGCGATGATACGCTAATTGGCGGTGCCGGTAATGATTCGCTTTGGGGCAACGATGGCGCAGATATTTTTATCTACAACACCGGCGAAGGCAAGGACGTTATTTTTGGCTTTGATGATAAAGATACGCTAACTCTCGACAGCCTTGACTTTACAGCAACCTACAAAGATAAAGCTGTAACGTTGACTTTTGAAGAAGGCTCCGTTATTTTGAAAGATTTTACAGCTAAAACTTTTCATATCAACGACGAAACTTATAAAGTTAGCGGCTCCAAGTTTGTTCAGAAATAAAATCTGCGCGGACAAAATTTTATCCCGTCAAAAGGCGGTACCGACGCAACTATCGTCACGATAAAATAAAAACTCCTGTCATTATCGACAGGAATTTTTTTACAACTTATTATCCGATAAATCGAACTTACGCCGCTCCATATAATCCATTAGCCGCATATCTTTTTCCGGATTGAAATTCACATCGTAATAATCAGCGTCATTTCCAGGCGTGTATTCGTAGGTAAGCTCCTCGAAATGTTTTTTATCTACTTTGAAGTCCAAATTTTTCCGCATGACTTTGCCGAGTCGTTCGCCGTCGGGAATAAGATAACTTACGCCGTCGATATATTGCAACCAACCAGGCACGACGCCCGTTTTAACATTTCTTGCCGCCTCCGCGCTTTTTAGTGAACCGGCAACCGCTAACATTTTCCCAGATGATAAATCCGTATCAATCGCTTTGACTGCCACGCTTAAAAGTTCCGGAATTTTAATCAGCATAGACGGTTCAGTTAATCTGTCCGCGCAGGCTCGCATAAATGCCTGTTGACGACGAACGCGCCCAACGTCGCCCTCTGCGTCGCGAAATCTAACAAATTCTATCGCCGTTTGTCCGTCGAGGTGTTGAAGTCCTTGCTTTAAATCAATATAAAGTCCGCCGTCATCGTCCCAAGGGTCTTCGTAGTGCATATCGCGTTCGACGTAAATATCAACGCCGCCCATCGCGTCAATCACTTCAGCAAAGCGCGATTTATTTATCGTCACGTAGTAATCAATGTCAATGCCAAGAAAATCTTCCACAGTTTCACGCGCTAATTTTGCGCCGCCGTATGCATACGCCGCATTTATTTTTTGGTAGCCGTGCCGTTCGATATAAACCAAAGTGTCTCGCGGAATTGTCAACAATGACGCTTTATCCTCTGATAAATTTAAAATCATCAGCGTATCTGAACGCCCAACATCGTCTTTGCGCTCGTCAACGCCCATTAACATTATCGTCGTTGGCTTGCTAAACGTCGGCAATACTTTTTCCGGAGCAATTTTTTCCGTCAAGCCGTCTTTTATCCGCGTGAAGTCCGAATTAAACCCTAAGTGCGCCAGCGAACACATTATTATTAAAAAACAAAGTATTAATGACCAAAATAATTTCCGATTACGCATTTTACATAAGAATTTCTTCCGTTTTTCCTCCAATCGTTCGCGCATTTTCCCACCTCCCATCAGCTAAAATCTAAGGGAAGTTTTAAGCTTTGTCAAGTCTATATCCGTTTTTATTTCGGGGTGCTTGCGCAAAAAATTTTGCTCGTCTTCGGGCGCGGCGACGAAATTTATCAGTCGTCCGACTTTGACATAACATTTCCGAACAATTTTATCAACATGCGGGTCGTTAATCGTCAAGCACGCTTTAGAAACGACGGGTTCCTTGCCGCGATTGGCGATAAAATTCAAATGCAACTCGACTTGCGGCTCGTCTTCGCCACTTGAATAAAAAACGCCCAAATTATTTTCTACATAAGGATTGAGCACATTGAACAGAACGTCCATTAGCATCGACAAATCCATTTTTTTAGGATTGAATTCAATTTCGACGCTCGCAACTTCCTCTAAAGTCTGCGGCTCGTAATTTACGTAGCTATGAACGTTCCGCGCAGATAATTTCCCGACTAAAACGCTCACGACACCGGGAATATCTGTAAAAATTTCTTGCAACTCCTGAACGTTGCCGCCGCTGAAATAAATTTTTTTAGTGTACAAAATTATCTCCCCTATTTTTATATTGTAGTTGTATGATAATATTCATTACTAAAAAAATCAAGAATTGATAATTGGATACGAGGTTACGAAAAAATTTTAATCTGTCGTTGAAGGCGGCAGATTTTTTTTTCGCCGTATGATATAATTGACAAAATTTTTTTTGGGAGGTGCGAGCCGTGAAAAAATTTTTTACGGTGTTGATTATGAGTTTGCTCGTTGCGTCGACGGTCAACGCCGAGATAAAAACTTATGAGGGCGTCGGTGAATATCTCATGAGCGATTTTGAAACTTTCGACGTGGCGCAACAGCGGGCTAAACAACGCGCCGAACAAAGTGCTTGCGAACAGGCGGGCGTTTACGTTGAGAGCCGCACCGAAGTCGTCAACGCGCAAGTCAAGCATGACGAAATTTTAACTATGACGAGCGGCATTTTAAAAATCGTTGACGTGAAATTTAAGCGCGAATTTGTCGACGATAACACAACGCGGATTCGGGCGATCGTCAAGGCAAATATTGACAGCGACGACATTAACAAATGGCTCGCTAAAGATAATGGAGAGCGTGCATCTCTAGTTGAGCAAAATGAACAACTGCGCCGCGCAAATGCCGAGCAGGATAAACAAATTGCCGCACTTAAACAACAACTTGCTGACGCGAAAACTCAACAAGACAAAGCGCAAATTACTCAAAATTTCGCCGCCGAAGATAAAATTTTCCGTTCCAACACTCAACAAGACAGAGTTCAAATTACTCAAAATTTCGTTACCAAAGATAAAATTTCCCTTTCCAACAAAAAATACGAGCTGGCTTTGACATTCTTGGAAAAAGGCGATTCTCGCAACGCTGAAGTTTTTTTTGGCGACGCTATCGAATTAAATCCCAATAACGCACTTGCTTACGGTGCTCGCGGCACAATGAATTACAATATTAAAGATTACAAAAAAGCTATAGCCGACTTCAATCGCGCCGTTCAACTCGATCCGAATTGGATTCAAATGTATTTGCTTATCGGCTATTCCTATTACGGTTTGAATAATTACCCTATGGCTATTGCCAATTTAAGCAAGGTTATTCACAATGCTAAGAATTTTTCCACTGATAAAAAATATGGATTGACGGGACATCAGCTAACCGCGACGGCTTATTACAATCGCGGAATTATGTATAAGGCAATCGGTGACTATGAACGGGCGCAAGCCGACTTCGACAGGGCACGCCGCTTAGGTTACAATGGCTGAAAAAATTTTTTAAAGAGGAGCGCGTTAATTGCAAGTACTTTACAACCTCGCGGCGATACTCGTCGTGATTCTAATTATTCCGGTGTTCATGATTCGTTCGATACGTGAGCGCGGTTTCGTCGAGCGAATCAAGCAGAGTTTCGGATTTTTCCCGAAGGGCGCACTTGACCCCGTCGCGAAAAAAAATTGCATATGGGTACACGCGGCGTCCGTCGGGGAAATTGTAGCGACAAGCCCGCTGATAAAAGAATTCCGCCGCGAATTTCCTAAATCGCCAATTTTAGTTTCTGTCGTGACGACAAGCGGCTACGAAATGGCGAACCGAATAATCAAGGACGCGGACAGCATAATTTATTTCCCGCTGGATTTGCCGTTCGTATCGGCGCACGTGTTTAAGAAAATTTTCCCGCGAGTTTTTTTAAATGTCGAGACAGAACTTTGGCCAAACTTTTTAAAAGCGGCAAGAGAAAATCACGTACCAGTTATGATGGTTAACGGGCGCATTTCAGAAAAAAGCGTTAAGCGTTATAAATATATGTTTTCAATTCTGCGCGACATGATTGCTACGGTTAAACTTTTTGCTATGGCGTCACCGGTTGATGCAGGTTATGTTAAACAGCTCGGCGCACCGGAGGAACTCGTCACAATCACGGGCAACACGAAATTTGATCAAACTTATACAGACGTTACGAACGAACAGCGCGAAAAAATTTTATCGGACATGGGCTTAACGAACGCGACGGAAATTTTTTTGGCGGGCAGTACTCATCGCGGCGAGGAAAATTTTGTACTTAAAGCTTTTAAAGCGATTCGCGAAAATCACCCCAAAGCGCGGCTCGTCATTGCTCCGCGTGAACTTTTAAGAACTCGTGAAGTTGTCGCATTGTGCAAGGCGGCAGGTTTTACCGTTGGAACTCGAACTGAATTGCAAAAGCGTCCTCCAGCTAACGAAGATATTATTATCCTCGACACAATCGGCGAACTTGGACAAGTTTACAGCGTCGGCAATGTGATTTACGTTGGCGGAAGTTTAATTTCGCACGGTGGGCACAATATTTTGGAACCGGCAGCACATGGTAAAGCGATTATCGTTGGGCACCACATGGAAAATTTTAAGGACTTGCACGCGCTCTTTAAAAATCGCAACGCTTGCATAACAGTTAACGACGCTGACGAACTCGCCGCGCAGGCTAAAAAACTTTTCGACGAACCCGAAGAAAGATTGCGGCTTGAGGAAGAGACGATTAAAATTGTTCACGAAAATCGCGGCGCATCTCGCAAATCGGCAATTCTTCTACGTAAAATGCTTAACGAATACGAAGCTAAAGAAAATGCGCGTCGCCTTCGCACGACGGAAAAAATTGAAAACGTCCAAACATATTTTCTGAAACTGATTCACGACGAGGAAGTTGGCGGAACATTTACGCCGCTGATAATTTTCATTTTGTACGTCGGCTCGCTAATTTATAAAGGACTTGTCAACTTGCGTTTGCTCGGCTATCAGTTGGGTTTTTCGGGCAAGGAACGCTTAAATTGTTTTGTTATAAGCTTGGGAAATATAACGGTCGGCGGCACGGGCAAAACTCCCACAGCTCAAAGATTAGCTAAAGAAATTCGCGACATGGGCTATCGCGTTGTGATTTTAAATCGCGGCTATCGTGCGAAATTTTATGGCGAAGTCGGCATTGTCAGCGACGGGAAAAATTTAAACATGGACGCGACGGAGGCGGGCGACGAAGCCTATATGCTCGCTAAACATTTACCGAACGTTCCAGTTTTAATCGGGGCTAGGCGTGCAGTCACCGGACAATACGCCATAGAAACTTTTGGCGCGGAAGTTGTGATTCTCGACGACGGCTATCAACATTGGCAAGTTATTCGCGACTTGGATATTTTGCTGATTGATGCGGTGTCGGTTTTCGGCAACGGGCATTTGCTCCCGCGCGGAATTCTTCGTGAATCTTTGTCGCATATCAGCCGCGCAGATGTTTGCTTGATGACTAAAGTTGACCAGGCTCGCGAAGGCTCCTGCGATTTGATTCGTCAAACTGTCCGTAAATATAATTCAGCCGCGCAGATTGTCGAAAGTATTCACGAGCCGCGTTGTTTGATTCCGCTTGCTGAGTGGTCGATTGATTTATCGGGCAAAGGAATTTCCGTTAAAAATATTTCGGGGCGAAAAGTTATGGCAGTATCGGCTATCGGCAATCCCGCCTCATTTGAACGGACGCTTAGAGATTTAGGCGCGGAAATTATTTCAAGTTTACGTTACCCCGACCACCACGACTATACGATTATGGAAATGGAAGATATTTTGCGGCAAGCTGATTCATTCGCGGCGGAAATGATTATCGTCACGGAGAAAGACGCCGTTAAAATTCCCGATGAAGTTGCTAAAGAAAATTGGGACATTCCGATTTACGTTATCTGCGTCGAAGTCAAATTTCAGTCGGGCGAGGAAGAATTTAAAAATTTTTTACGCAATCGCTTAACAGAGAAAATTGGCAAAAAAAATTAGACTCTCCACATTTCGGAAGAGCCAATCGGAAATATTTATAGTTTAAATTTTGCTAATGGGCGCAACACTTTTCATAAGTTTTTTTATACCAATTTCGGGATTCGCAAAAGATACGGTTATGGTTGAATTATCCGTTGCCATGACGGTGCCGAATCCCCATTTTTTATGATTAAGTTGGTCGCCGACTTGCCACACGACACGAGGCGAAGATTTTTTTTCGGCTGGTATCATCTGCGCGGGGCGATAAGCTGTTGGCGGTTTATAAGTAGATTTTGGCGGCGAAGATTTTTTTTTGACAGGACTCAAAGCACTGCCGGCAAAACAGCTTGGGGGAATTTCTTCAACAAATCGTGAAACTTCTTGCGGTCGCATTTTGCCGAAAAACATTCGCTCTGCCGCCGCCGTTATATAAAGTTTTTTCTTAGCGCGTGTCAAAGCTACGTAACAAGCTCGCCGTTCCTCCTCAAGCTCCGTGTCGTCGTCTCTGTCTAAGGCGTTAGCGTGCGGGAAAAGTTTTTCTTCCATGCCCACGACGAACACCACAGGAAATTCTAAGCCCTTAGCCGCGTGAACCGTCATAAGCTTAACGCGGGAGTCCTTTTCGTCCACAGCGTCGAGGTCGGTTATCAAAGCGACGTGATTCAAAAAGTCTTCAAGCGAGGCATTCGGATTTAATTCAACAAACTCTTTTGCGCTGTCGATGAACGCCCCCAAATTTTCTTCGCGTGAAATATTTTCTTTCTTGCCAACTTCGGTAGTCTCGTGCAGCATTTTCATATAGCCCGATTCTTCAAGCACAGTTGTTATCAGCTGGTCAATCGAAAGATTATTCGCCGACTCCGTGAAACTCATCATCATTGCCGCAAAATTTTTAACACTTGCACGGAACCGAGTATTAAGCCCTTCCACTTGCCCTAAAAGTTTTTGGGCGGCAACGACTTCAAGAATTGAAAGCCCGTGACTTTCCGCGAATTCCGCAATCCTAGCAACATTAGTTACACCAAGACCGCGTGTCGGCACATTAATTATCCGTCTAAGGTGAAGGTCGTCGCGAGGATTGGCTATAACGTGCAAATAGGCGACAATATCTTTTATTTCCTTGCGGTCGTAAAATTTCAGCCCGCCGACTATGAGATACGGAATTTCTTCCTGCATAAATTTTTCCTCGAACATGCGCGATTGGGCATTCGTGCGATAAAGCAACGCAATTTCGTTGTAGAGAAAATTTTCGCGCTCAACCAGCCGCCTAATTTCGCGGGCAACAATCGCCGCCTCTTGTCTATCGTCCTTGCAATGCAGGAATTTTATTTTTTCGCCGCTCTCGTTTTGCGTCCAAAGTTCTTTAGGCTTGCGGTCGATATTGTTTTCGATAACGGCATTGGCGGCTTGCAAAATAGTTTTCGTCGAACGATAATTTTGCTCCAACAAGACGACGTGCGCCTTTGGATAATCCCGCTCGAAATTTAAAATATTGCGCATATCCGCGCCGCGCCACCCGTAAATTGATTGGTCAGCGTCACCGACAACGCACAAATTTTTATACTTATCGGCAAGCAAATTCGTCAACACATATTGCGCAACGTTCGTATCTTGATACTCGTCAATCGAAATATATTGGAACCGCTCTTGATATTTAGCCAACACGTCGGGATAATCTTTAAAAATTTTCACGGTAGAAAAAATCAAGTCGTCGAAGTCCAGCGCGTTATTTTCCTGCAACTTTTTCTGATACAACTTGTAAACTTCGTAAACACCGTTGCGATAAAAGGGCGGATATTCGGCAAGAACTTTTAGGCATTTTTCCGGCTCAATCAAATTATTTTTAAGGTCGGAAATTTTTAAATGGATATTGGAGAAAATATTTTCGCCCAAATCCATTTCGGCGGCGCACAACTTAACAAGATTTCTGCTGTCGCTTGCGTTGAATATGGCGAAATTTTTATTGAACTTCCCCGTGATTTCGATTTCCCGCCGCAAAAGCCGAGCGCAAAAAGAATGAAACGTACTCAAAATTACGCCCCGCGCAGATTCGCCGATTAATTTTTCTGCGCGGGATTTCATTTCGTTAGCCGCCTTATTCGTGAAAGTTATAGCCAAAATGTTAAACGGAGAAATTCCCTGCGCGATTAAGTTTGCAATGCGGTAAGTTAAAACTCGTGTCTTGCCGGAGCCAGCCCCAGCCATTATCAAAAGTGGTCCGTCGAGACATTCAACCGCCTCTCTTTGTTTAGGATTTAAATCTCTGAAAATTTCTTCCGTATTAAAAAAAAGTTGCTCATTCAAAAGAGCATACCCCCATTGTTGAATTAGAAATTTTTTTACTTTATGCGGCGGCATTAGTCGAAAGATTGTAGTAAACGCCGCGTTGTTCCATTAAATTTTCGTGCGTGCCTTCTTCGGTTATGTTGCCGTGTTCCAAAACCAAAATTCTATTCGAGTTGCGAACCGTCGCCAATCTGTGTGCAACGGTTATCGTCGTGCGATTTTCGGAAAGTTTTTGCATTGCTCGCTGAATTTGGCGTTCGGTCTCGTTATCAAGTGCGCTAGTCGCCTCGTCGAGGATTAAAATTTTCGGATTGCGCAAAAACATTCTAGCGATTGCAATTCGTTGTTTTTGCCCGCCGCTAAGTTTAACGCCGCGTTCACCGATAAAAGTATCGTAGCCGTTCGGAAGCTCGCTAATAAATTCGTGAGCCTCTGCAAGCCGTGCCGCCTCAAAAATTTCCTCGTCGGTGGCGTCTTCGCGTCCGTAAGCAATATTATCTTTGACGCTCGCCGAAAACAGGAACGTATCCTGTTGAATCATGCCAATTTCCTTGCGCAAGCTGTCAGTCTTAACGGTTTTAATGTCGCGTCCGTTGATAGAAATTTTCCCGCCGTCAAGGTCGTACATACCCAAGAGCAATTCGCACAAAGTAGTTTTGCCGCCGCCCGTCATGCCGACAATCCCGACGTGTTCGCCTGCCGCTATGCTAAGGTTGAAGTCGTTAAAAATCGGCGCGTTATTTTCGTAGCCAAAATTCACGTGGGAAAATTCAATTTCCGACGCCGTTTCAAGTTTAGCGACGCGCTCGGCAGAAAGTTCGCTACTTTCAGGCAAGCTCATCAATTCGCGATAACGTTCAACGCCCGCCATGCCCCGCTGATAAACTTCCGTCAACATCATCAGCTGAAAAACCGGTCGCATGCAAAGCATCATATACAGCAGGAACGCAACTAAGTCGCTGATTTTCATTAAGCCGAAACTTATTAACGCACCGCCCAAAACGATTATCGTTAAGTTCATGACGTTAGAGAAAAAGTCAACGCCGCCATGAAGTTTGCCGACTGTGCGGAAAGAATTTTCTTGCACCGACAAAAGATTTTCCCCTGCGCGGAGCATTTTGTTAAGTTCTTTATCCTCGTTGCTGAAAATTTTTACGAGACGAATTCCCTGCAGACTTTCGGAAATTTGCCCGCTCAAATCGCCGGTATTTTCTCGCGCCTGCATGAACATTTTTTTCATATCGCCGTTAAGCTTGATTGTCGATAAAGTTTTAAAAATCAGCAGAGCCGTTACGACGATTGCCAGTTGCCAATTCAGATAAAACAGCAATGCAACCGAGCCGAGCATTGTAATTGAGCAAGTTACAAACAGGTGAGGGATTGCGAACATGAGGTTCCCGACTTCCGCAATGTCATTAACGAGCCGCGATAAAAGTTGTCCGCTTTGCGCGTTGTCGTAGAAGGAATAGCCCATGCGCAGTAAGTGCCGGAAAAGTTTTTCGCGCATTGTGAATTCAATTTTCGCACCCATGCCGCGCCCGACGACTTCAACCTTGTAGTTCAGGAAATAATTCGCCGCGTAAATTGTGAGGAGTGCGCCCGCCGTCAAAATCATTTCCGTTGAAATGCCGTGCGGTAAAAGTTCGTCCATGACGTGGCGAATCAGCATAGGCGACAACAGTCCGAGTCCCGCGCCGATAAGCGACCCGATTACCACGAACGAAAACGCTTTCTTGTGCGCCGAATAACTTTCCGCAAAAAAATTCAGCCTGTCCTTGACCATTGCGAATCCCTCCCTGTTAACAAATACTCAATAAAAATCGTCCTCGTTTTCCCGCTCAATTAGTTCAGTAAGTTGCGCCGAAATTTTTTCCAGCGACTTCTTAAAGGCTCTCTTTTCTTCAAAGCTAAAATCAGCAAAAATTTCGTCGTAATCGGGCTTTTGCACTTGAAATCTTTCGCCTTTATCCGTAAGCTCCACAATCAGTGCCCGCTTGTCGGTCGTCGAGCGGTGCCGCGTAATATAGCCGTTGCTTTCCAACTTCTGCAAAAGCTCGCCCAACGACTGCGGACGAATATCTAAGATAAAGCCGAGTTCCTTTTGGCTAATACTATTCATGCGCCGCAATGCCGTCAAAATTCGTCCTTGTCCCTGTCGAGGATCCAGTCCGCCGAATTTTTTTCCATACCAAGCCATGTTGTAGCAACGCAATAGATGATGTGTTTCGAGTAAAGCGTTCGTCAAATTGTCTTTTCGCTCCATCTTTAAAGCCTCCTTGATAATCTAGGGTACCTTACGAAGTGTATGATACACCGTCCCCTAAATTTAGTCAACATAAAATCTACCCTTTTAACAAAAATTTAATTTATTTACCTTGTAACGTTTTAAAAAATGTCTTTATCAAGTGCGGAAATAATTTTTACGTTCGTGTTCCAAAGATAATCCAAAGCTTCAAGCGTCGTCATTTCGCGTGTGGTTATAAAGTGTGTGCCTTTTCTAAGCGCGGCAGGAGAGAATAATTTTTCGTGTTTGAACACTAAAATGTTGCTGTCAAAATCAACTGCTTTAACGAGAGAATTTATATTGTCCTCTGTCGCGTCGTTGCCGAGCCAAATGACGAGCGAAGCGTCTTTCAAATTCGCCTGACGAAAATTTTTAACGACATTAGGCCACAGAGGATTCGTAGCGATAAAATCTGGAATAAAATGATAAAAATCCCCCCCCCCGGTATACCTCTCAAGTTGACGACTGAAAGCATCTTCCGGACATTCTTCAAGTACAGGCGAATAATTAGCTTCCAAAAATTTTTCAAAATCGTTCATGAGAGGGAAATTGTCGGCGATTTTTTCCAAGTCCCAATTCCACCACTTAACAGCGAGCATTTTTCTAATCGTCTCTTCGTCAAAACGATACTTGATAACTCGTGCGGGATTGCCGACAGCGATTGCATAAGGGGGAATATCCTTTGCTACGACAGAATTTGTGCCGATAACCGCGCCACTGCCAATCTTGACGCCGCCCATAATCGTTACACCCATCCCAATCCACACGTCGTGCCCGATGATAATTTGACGCGGATTATGTCGAACATTTGGAAGAGGACTAAGGTTGGGGCGAACTTTACCAAATATGTCTTTGACGACGTAACCTACATCAAGCGGAGAGGTCGAAACAACATTTTTGAGGGGATGATTACCGCCTATGAGAAAAGTAATTCCAGCTGCCAGTGAACAAAAACGTCCGGCTAAAACGTTTGCTTTTGGTTCGAAATGTAAGGTAATGTTACCTTCTACGTGAGAACCTCTGCCAGACGTTACAACATTTTCTTCCTTACCAGCAACAGGCTGAAAAAGTTTCTCATCATTCGGCGAACGGTTCATGTCAAAAGTAGCCATAAGTGTTCCTCCTAAAATTATCTTTGCGATTCATATTTAAAGTTTCCTTGATAATAGGGTACCTTATAAGTTATATATTACACAGCCCCTTAAAGTTAGTCAATATAAACTCAAAACTTTTAACAAAAATCTAAGATTATTAACGAAAACAGCCTCCTAAGCTCGCTAAAGCTTTAGGAATTTTAACTGAACCGTCCACTTGCTGATAATATAATAAAAAAATCCTCCGTGCCCAAACACGAAGGAAAATTTTTTCAAAACATATTTTATTTTATCTCAGTAAAAACTTTGGCGGCGATTTTCCAACCAGTTTCGTCCTTGCGCAGGAGATGATAATCGACGAAATTTTGCCCATGCCAATCTTCCATAGTGATTCTAATTACTGCGATGTCGTTTACGGCGTCGAGAACGTCAACAATCGCCCGTGAATTAGTTTCGCCGACTTTATCGACGTAATCAAAAAGCGTTTGAATCGGTTCGCCGTTAATCGTGGCGTTTTTGTGGAATGCGGGCTTCATAATCGAGCTATTTCCGTTCCCGCCGTCGATATACAGTTGCGCGACCTTGCGAATTTCCTCGTAATCCTGAATTGTCATAAAAATTTCCTCCTTAGTGAGTTAAAACCGTAACCGATTAGAAATTTGTAGCGATTTAGAGTAGAAAAAAGTTCCCTTCAAAGCGAATTGCCATGCGCGACGGCTTTTCCGAGTTCGTAAGCGTCATTTAACTCTTTATGCCCGTTAATATCGCCGACTTTCATAACGCCACCCGCCAAAACGTGTCCGCGCTCCGTCCAACCGAGATGTTTCATCAAATTTTGATAATAATTCAGCGCGACGTCGAAGCCGTAGCCTTCAGCCGCCATTAAAAGCACGGATTCTTTCTTTGGATTGCGATAATTGGGGTCACACTCTGCAACGGCGAACAATCTGTCAAAAGCCGTGCGAAGTTGCCCACTAAAATTCCAATAATAAAGCGGAGTAGCCAAAACTACAACGTCAGCGGCGCGATAAGCGGGATAAATCTTGTCCATGTCGTCTTTTTGCACGCAAGGGCTATCGGGATTGCGTCCACCGCCGAAACAACCTTTGCAACCGTGAATATTCATCTTGTCGAGGTTAAAAATCTCAACTTCGCAACCAAATTCACGTGCGCCGCGAGAAAATTCGTTGATAAGTGCTGAAGTATTGCCTTTAAGTCGCGGACTGCCGTTCAAAACGATAATTTTTCTGCTCATGTTACAAACTCTCCTAAAATTTGTGATTGAAAAGCTTTTTTACGTATGATATATTCTCTACATTGAACTTGCGCGGTCTTAAGACTGGCGGAGCGGTTAATCAGCCCCCGGAAAGGGGGAATAAGTATGTTGAGGATGATGTTCTTCGTAGTGCTGATTCTTTGGCTACTAACAAATACAGCCTCCTAAGCTCTGCAAAGCTTTGAAGGCTGGAAGCCACCGAGTATGTTACAAATATTACGGGGGTAAAACCGCTTTAATCAAGTTCGGGCGTCTATGGACGCTTATTTTTTTTGCCGATAAAAATTTATCACAGGAAAATTAACTTGTCAACGATTTCTTGAAAAGTACTTAAGTGTATGATATATTCTCTGCATTGAACTTGCGCGGTCTTAAGATTGGCGGAGCGGTTAATCAACCCCCGGAAAGGGGGAATAAGTATGTTGAGGATGATGTTCTTCGTAGTGCTGATTCTTTGGCTACTAACAAATACAGCCTCCTAAGCTTTAAGGGAGCTTAGAGGCTGGAAACCTTCGCAGTATCTTACAAATATTACGGGGGTAAAACCGCTTTAATCAAGTTCGGGCGTCTACGGACGCTTATTTTTTTGCCGATAAGAATTTATCACAGGAAAATTAACTTGTCAACGATTTCTTGAAAAGTACTCAAGTATGTGATATATTTTCCGCGTTGAACTTGCGCGGTCTTAAGACTGGCGGAGCGGTTAATCAACCCCCAGAAAGAGGGGAAAGATTGATGGTTAAAATCATCATCAGAGTTATTGTCTTGACGGGTACAATCCTGTTAGCATTAACGAATACAGCCTCCTAAGCTTTGGCGAGCTTTGAAGGCTGAAGGCTCCGAAATATTCTATGCATATTTACGGGGGTAAAACCGCTTTAATCAAGTTCGGGCGTCTGCGGACGCTTATTTTTTTACCGATAAGAATTTATCACAGGAAAATTAAAATGTCAATGATTTTTAGGCGCGAATCTCATCAACGCCCATGTAAGGCACGAGATTTTTAGGAATTTTGACTGAACCGTCAGCTTGTTGATAATTTTCGAGGATCGCGGCAACTGTCCGCCCAACCGCAATGCCCGAACCGTTCAAAGTGTGCACAAATTCGGGTTTAGACTTGTTATCGCGGCGGAATTTTATATTGGCGCGGCGAGCTTGGTAATCGGTGCAATTTGAGCAGGAAGAAATTTCGCGATATTTATTCTGCGCAGGCATCCAAACTTCAATGTCGTAAGTTTTGGCGGAAGTGAAGCTCATATCGCCCGTACAAAGCAAAACAACGCGGTAAGGAATCTCCAAAATGCGCAAAACGTCTTCGGCGGCGTCAACCATGCTCTCCAATTCGTTCCAAGAGTCTTCAGGCTTAGTAAATTTAATCAATTCGACCTTGTTGAACTGGTGTTGACGGATTAATCCGCGAGTGTCACGACCTGCCGCGCCCGCCTCCGCTCTGAAACACGCCGTGTAGCAAGAATAATATTCGGGCAAAGTTTCAGCAGATAAAATTTCGTCGCGGTGAAAGTTTGTCATAGGAACTTCGGCAGTCGGTACGAGATAATATTCCAAACCGTCAAGCTTAAACATGTCCTCTGCAAATTTCGGCAGTTGACCAGTGCCAATCATGCTATCACGATTGACAATGTAAGGCGCGAGCATTTCTGTATAGCCGTGCTTGTTGGCGTGCAAGTCCATCATGAAATTTATACAAGCGCGTTCCAATCTTGCACCAAGCCCGCGATAAAATGTAAATCTTGCGCCGGTAACTTTGCCTGCGCGGTCGAAGTCGAAAATATTTAACGCGGTGCCAATTTCCCAATGTGCTTTAGGTTCAAAATCAAAACTGCGCGGCGTGCCCCATTTGCGAATTTCGGGATTTTGCGTGTCGTCTTTGCCAATGGGAACGTCAGCGGCGGGAATGTTCGGAATGTGCAAAAGTAAATCGCGCAAATTATTTTCCACGTCGCGAAGTTGGGCGTCAAGTTCGGAAATTTTATTGCCCATTTGGCGAACTTCAGCGGAAATTTCTGTGGTATCTTCGCCGGCTTTTTTCATTGCGCCTATTTTCTTTGAAGTCGAATTGCGTTGACTTTTAAGTTGCTCGGTTTCAGCTAAAATGGCGCGGCGTCTTTGCTCTAAGTCGCTGAAGTTGTCGAGGCTTAAAGGATTGTTGCGATTCTTTAACATTGCGCGAATCAAATCGAGATTATCACGTACAAATTTCATATCAAGCAAAGTAAATTACCTCCCAAAAATTTTTTCCACAGTCTAGCAAAAACGCTTTTGTAAATCAAATTTTTTACACGATAAAATTCTTGGAAGTTTAATTTATATAAGATGACGCTTGAAAGATTTTTGGTACTTGATATAATCTAAAAAAAAATTCTGGAAAGGAGCGTGTCAATCATGAAGTTCAAGAAAATAAAACAGCGCGGACAAGTTTTGGCTCTGTACGGCATATTAATTCCGTTTTTGTTTTTGTTCGTAGGTGTAGGGCTTGATTTGGGCTGGTACTATCTGAATGTCTCACGGCTCCAAAATGCGGCGGACGCGGCGGCTTTAGCTGGTGCGCTTGAACTCGTCGAGGAAGATAAAACCATGAAAAATTACTTCGTTGACGGTCTAGTTTTCGCGCCAAGTGATCTGATGAACGAAAAAGATTACAGTAAATTCAATATCCAGACGGTCGACGGCGTGCAAGTAACTGACGTTGAAATTTTGCAGGGCAAGACCGAAGCACGCGCCTACGCCAGCAAAAATCTCTACGATGTCGAAGGTGAACATGCCACTCTTAGCGATATAACCTCTGCTAATGAAAAATCCGCTAAAAGCATTATCAACGAGTGGACGAATAACGGCACTGTTTCTTTTACTGCGGAGTTGTACACAAAAGTTATCGATTATACCTACGAAGACAAATTAAAACGCGCTTCCGACGGCATCAGATATTATCAAGTCACGCTCAATGAAAAAATTCGTCATTTATTTTTGGGTAGCTGGTTCGAGCCTATGGACGCCACGATTGTCGCTTGCGCCCTGATTAAGCCCCGCGACCAAGACTTAGTTACCATAATGAACGCTCTGCAAAAAGAAACGCTTCTTGAGAACTGGGAATATCAAAAGAAATATGGTAATTTTACGAAAAAATGGAATCACTACAGATACAGTGTAAACGGTCAAAAGAGAGTTTCCTATAAAGAGGGCGACACTTGGAAGACGGAAACTGTAAATGTCACACCAGTTAATAGTCAGAGCAGTGCAGTAGCGACTGAAGCAAATGGCGGTAAAATTTATTCAGAGCAAGAAGTAGACGCAATAAATATCGACTTTAACCAAGACTTCGAGGTTACTTCTGCCGTTAGTAAAGATTGGGATATACGCCAGCCCACTACAGTAGACGGCGCAACTGTAAAATACATAAACATGGACGGTTGGAGCGCGAATTATGGCTACGACATGCGCATACAAGGTTTGATTAACTTAAACGGATCGTGGCAAAATCGTAACCTTATGGATTCGGATACAAGCAATGACACGACAGCCGACCCTTTGTGGGCACGTATTGAAGCCGATCCGATGTGGTCAAAGGGCGTGGCTTGGAACTCTTCTGGTCAAACATCGTTAAACTCCGTCCACCAGATGATTATCAACGTAAACACAGACAACACCGATACAAAAGTTGTTAAGGACGCAGACGGCAAAGACGTTACAGTTTATAAATATCGCCCGTTCGTTATCGTATATATGGGACCGGAAACTAACGAAACTAATTCCACAGTGCGACAATCTCAACCCGTTATCTTAAATCTCAACGAGGACTTTAACGGAATTTTGTACGCGCCAAATAGTCCCGTCATCATAAACGGCAACGGACATAAACTCACGGGTTTTGTTATCGCGCAGGAATATCTTTTCTTAAAGACCGATGCGGATTTTATCAGCGAAGGTTATATCGAGACTACAGACACTTACGGGCACACGATTTTTGTTAAGGAAGACAATGAGAATCTCATCACCGAAGCTGAACTGAATAAATTAATTGCGGACAACGAATACATGAAAAGCGATAAAAATAATGGTGACGTTTTGTTATACGAAAAAGTCGAAGCTCCGAGATATTTAATCATTGACGGACGTTATGTAAAGGGATTGAGTGGCAGTTCCGATGCCAATTACGTTAAGGCTTTGAAGAAGTACAAAAAAATTACCGACGCCGATATTGTCAGAATCACTTTCCCGCAAGATACTGATACTTTCGGCGGATATGTCAACACTGCAACTTATGCCGTCGCCAAGACTGACCTCTTAGAGGCTAAACCTACTACAAATGCCAATAATTACGTTGAAGTCATTTTGAACGTTGACGGTACGGATACAACAAGATATATCGCCAAAACAAATTTGCCGTATGTTAGGGTTTACAGAAATTCTAACGGAAATCTTTATCCTTATGTTCCCGTCTGCGACCTCAGAGTTAAAACGACCCCAGCCAACAAATATGAATATGCTGGCGGAAGTCATCCTTACGGCTATGCTGGCGTGACTTTGGCGGACGATGAACACGATGTTTATTCCGGCGGTAACGTAGTGGCAAGTCTCAAAGATTACGTAATTGATGAGAGTATGGATACGTGGAAGGTTGAAAGAACCGCGCTGGACGTTTATCAGAACTTGTACAAAAAGTCTGGCGAGATTATCAAAACCGTAGACGAGGACAGCGGCAGTTACTTCATACTCAAATCGGAAATAAAGAATGAACCGGAGCTTGTCGCCCAATATCACAAAATCACCCTTGAAGACGGCACAGTTAAATACTTAAAAGACAGCACCACCGACGAATACAACGAAGACGGCGCAAGTTACTATGTGAAAGTCACGGAATCGGGCACGAATAGTGTTATGACCACTCTAACCCCGCCGATAATTGTCGATAACAAAGGCGACTTGCAAACTAAACGTCTTACCCCGTCTGAACTTTTCGACTGTGATACTGTATCCGAGAATATGGCTCTTAGATCACAAATGGAAAACGCTAGCGACACTACTTCGGACATGGGTAAATATTGGAACACCTACACCCGTGCGACAAATGCTAACGAACAGCCCGGCGATTCAGGACAGACCGTCGGCGAATACTACAGAGGCTTAACTGGTTATCGTACTAAAAAAGAATATAAAATCCCCGCATTTGAGCGCGTCTATTATAAGAATACGTTCAACCTAAGCGAGAATTCCATGTACAGTTATTTCAACATTGATGAATTGGTTCGCGTAAATTATCTCTATATGAACGTTGACGAGCTTAACCATAAAGTTAACGACAAGGATAGCGACAAATGGAAAGTTGATGATATGTTCTTCACGACCAGAAGAGCGAGTTGGATAGACTGAAAAAATTTTTATCGTCGCAGGGAGAAAATCCTTGCGGCGATTTTTTTGTTCCGACGTGCGATTGCCGTCTGAAAACGTTGTTTTACGGTAGTCTAGTAACTTTTTGAGTTCCCGTCGGCAGTACACAAGATTATGTACACGACCAATGCGATTGAGGTGGTAAATTCCAGCTTTCGCAAGGTCACCATTACTCTGCACTGTTTCGTTCAGATTGGTAAAAGTCAGGCTCCAAAACAAATGGCTGGTTCTTGCGACAAATTACTAAGATATGAATTTTCAGCGCAAACTTTAAATAACTTGTATGATAAACGGTGGAAGATAGAATTTGAGTAATATAAAGTATGTGCTTGGCTCACTTCCACAGCAAGAAATCCGGAAAAAGTTTGCTTGTGTTTAAATTAAAAATCGAACTTAATCACAAGTATTTTTTTACACAACTCAATTTATTAACACAGTCGAAAAATATTTTATGCCATGTAAATTTGCGAGGCGGCTATCAGCAAAAAAAACTCCGCAAGTCGTTTCCGTCGGAACGCGCGATATAGTCAAATTCGGCCCGATTGACACTATGCCCAAAGAATACGACTTCAGCAGAAAAATTAATCATCAAATGCCGTCGATTGAAATTATCTACTACACACACCAAAAATTTGACGGCTTGATTTATCGTAAACACAAACAAGACGGGCGATATTATTTTTCGACTTCGCTGACGTGCTCGGTAACATAATAAAGAATGTGCCAGAAATTGACGGCTTCTTCGGCGCATCGTCTATCGAGCGTCTTGCTTAGGAGCGTAGCTTGACGTCTCAAGCGGCGACTTTTAAGGATATCAGCAAATAAAAATTTTTTGCATTGGGGGGTGAGGTAAGCGTGTATCTTTCGGGAAATTTTTCATTCAATAGGTCGGCACATTTTGCAGAGATTTTCGAATCGCGAAATCTAAAGAAAATTAGTGAACTCCGACTAAATTTAAAATTTCTGATTCGGCAACTTTGGTTGAGGTAAAGTTCTATTTCTTAGCCTCGCAAATAATCCAAGAAACTGCTGACTTGTGACAAATATACGTGGTATCTTTAGCCGAAAATTCAAAGTGAAATGACTTGCCTGCAATAGGTTCAATCGAAATTGCCTTGAGTACTTGACTGTCGATATTCGCTTGATAAAGCACATTACCCGATTTATCGCGAACCATACCACCGTCGTTGGAAATTATAAAATCATATTCAACGCCGTAATGTTTAAGCTTATGTATAAGCATACCGTAATTACGACTGGAAATCATTACAAATTTATTTCTGGGCGTGCGAAAAAAAAGACTGTAAAAATACCAACCGTGACAAAATAAACATGGGAGGTTTTGTTTATGGGTAAAAATGAAAAGCCGTCGGCAATAGTAATGACAGACAGCAAGCGTGAAATTCCCCGCAGACTGTTGAGCAAGTATGATATTCAAGTAGCACGGGATATTCAAGAAGCCCTGAAATATTGGCTCGGCGTTTTGAATTCTCTTAAGAATCGTGGGTTGCGGGACATATTTTAATTCTTTGTGCTGAAGGGATTGAAAGACGCTGTCGAGACTGACTTTCCTCAGACTGAATTTCAACATTGCATTATCCACCAACTCATACATACGCTTAAGTATGTTGCAACTAAGGAGCGCAAAAATTTCGCCGCCGATCTGAAAAAAATTTACACTGCGCAAGACGAGCCGACTGCCGCCCG
>JAFRRH010000049.1 GCA_017428215.1 Selenomonadaceae bacterium | reverse complement strand
GGTCGTGCATGCCTCCTTACCGTTTACGGTTTTGAAACTCTACCTTTACCCCAACAAACCTCAAATCAAACCCTTCCGGGGTCGTGCATGCCTCCTTACCGTTTACGGTTTTGAAACTTCATTATGAGTAGGACATCTATATCCACTAGTAATATACAAGTCGTGCATGCCTCCTTACCGTTTACGGTTTTGAAACACTCCAGAGTTAATCTCTCGGATAAAGATGTCTGACAACCCGGAGTCGTGCATGCCTCCTTACCGTTTACGGTTTTGAAACCATTTTAAGAAAACAGACTGGATGTATGATGATAAAGATAAAGTCGTGCATGCCTCCTTACCGTTTACGGTTTTGAAACTCACAAAGGATGTACTCGCGTTTGCCGTTTTTGTTGTAACGTCGTGCATGCCTCCTTACCGTTTACGGTTTTGAAACTCTTAGCCTTATCTACAGCCAATGCAAAGTCCTTAATAAAGGTCGTGCATGCCTCCTTACCGTTTACGGTTTTGAAACTAGGAACATAGTTTCTTGCTCCTACTGTTACATATCGAATAGTCGTGCATGCCTCCTTACCGTTTACGGTTTTGAAACCTCACGCAGAGATTCAATTGTTCCTGCAATGTCGTCATGAAGGTCGTGCATGCCTCCTTACCGTTTACGGTTTTGAAACTTCTTATAGTATTTGACTAAAGCCGCAAACTGAAATACACGTCGTGCATGCCTCCTTACCGTTTACGGTTTTGAAACATTAAACAATGACATAGGCATTACAAAATTCGCAAAAAGGTCGTGCATGCCTCCTTACCGTTTACGGTTTTGAAACTTTCGTCCAAGACATCGTAACGCAGCGAACCTTTTGAAGTGGTCGTGCATGCCTCAGAATCCCTACCCGTTTACGGTTTTGAAACTTCATTCCAACTTCATCCACAAGATTGAAGATAAGTTGTGTCGTGCATGCCTCCAGAATTCCTTACCGCTTGCGGTTTTAGAAAAATAAAAAATCCTGCCGATTGATTCGACGGGATTTTTTTGTTACCTGAAAAATTTTTGAAGACAGCGCAACGAATTCGTGATAAAATATATAAAAACGGAGGTGAAAATTTTTTTGGAAAATAAAACGAAGGCGACGGCGACATTGGCAACAAGTGCGCTCTTTGCAGTTTCGACTTTGCCGGAAATATCGCCGCTGAAATTTATAATGACGGGCGCGACTGGTAGTTTTATTCTCGGACTTTTAAATCACGGATTTTTGGCGGCGACAATCGGCGGTATGGCTGACTGGTTCGGCGTGACGGCACTTTTCCGCAAGCCGCTGGGAATAGGTTTTCATACGGAAATTTTGCGGCGTAATCGCGGGCGAATCATGGAGGCCATAGTTGAATTCGTTGGCACCGATTTACTTAACACCAAAAATATTATGGAAACCGTTCACGACGAAAACACTGCGCAGTTGCTGATTGATTATTTTGAGCAGAATAAAGGCAGAGCTAAAACTAAAGCTCTCGTGCGCGAAGTTTTGACCGAACTTTTTAACGGGCTTGACACGCAAAAAATTTCCAAAGACGTTGCGCCGATTATCGAACGGGAAATTAAAAATCTCGACGCGCAAAAACTTTTCGACGCCGTGATTAAAGTCGTCACGAACGATAAGCACAGCCGCAAAATTTTAATTACGCTCTTTGACACCGGACATAAAATTTTGCGTAGCCCGCACATGCAAGACGAAATCCTTAAAAAAATTACCGAACTGCGCACGGCTTATGAGGGCGACTCGGCGGGACGTGCGCTCGTGCTTAGCTCAATGGACTTGACCGACGAAAAAATTTTGACAATCCTCAACGAAACTGTAGAGAAAAAAATTAGCAATGCGGAAAAAGTCCTCAACACGACGGGCGCATTTGTTGACAGTGATACGGCGACCGAAGCTGACGAGATGATTAAAATGTTCGGCGGATTCGTGACGTCGGCGGCGGGCAATCTCAATACTAAAAAATTTTTCGACGACCTGTTGAAACTTTTCCTGCAAAAATTTGATACGGCTAATTTTGTTAAGACGTGGCTTGATGTAAACGTTAAGGGCGAGACTGACCCGAAAATTTTAGAAAAACTCCGTCGACAACAGGCGGCTAATCCGAATACTCCGCGCGTCGTTGAGGTCGAACGCAAGCCCGTTATTTGGAAAGAGGCGGTTGATTATCTCGTTGACGCGAAGATTGACGAATTCATTAAGGATACCAAGCTCCAAAAAAGTTTCGACAAGTTGATAAAAGATTTTATCGAAAATTTGTTGGACGAATATCGCGGGCAAATTCCTACTATGATTCGCGAACGGCTCGACAAGTTCAGCGACGACGAGTTGACGGAATTTGTAGAAAGTCACGTTGCAGACGATTTGCAGATGATTCGTATCAACGGCTCGATTTGCGGCGGGATTGTCGGTATGTTTTTATTTATCGTTTCGCAAATTATTGAACGCATTGCGCAAGGAGGCTAAAGTTTTGAACAGGTGGAATACGGCAGATACAACTTTACTTTGCGCCGCGTTATTTTTTCTAATGGCGGTCGGATTTAAAATTACATTTCCGGGCAGTGTCGTCGCAGAGGGATTTTTATTTGTGACGGAGGCGGCACTTGTCGGCGGAATAGCGGACTGGTTTGCGGTGACTGCGCTTTTCAAAAAGCCGCTGGGATTTTCATTCCATACGGCAATTCTTCCGCGTCGCAGAAAAGATTTCGTTAAAGCGTCAGTCGTTATGGTTCAGCAAGAATTTTTTTCGCGGCGGACAATTTTTAAAAAACTCGGCGACTTTAAACTTATGCCGCGTATCGTCGATTATCTTGCCCGCGAAGAAACGCGCAAAATGGTTGCCGACGAACTTTTTAAAGTTGTGAAAAAATATGTTGCCGCGCAGAATAAAGAAACGCGCTCCAAGTCGATTGCCAATGAGTTGCGCCGAATTTTACGCGACATTCCAGCGCAAGGTTTAATTGATGATTTCGGCTCGCACATAAAGCGCAACGACAAAGATCGCGAAATTTTTATCGGAATAGTTAAGGCGATGAGACGCACCGCCGCTAAGCCTGAAACTTGCGATAAACTGCAGGCGATTTTGGAAGAATACGCTAACGAGAAAACTAAAAATATGGGTGGCTTTTCGATTTTAATGGCGGGGCTTGCGCAAATGTTAGATTTGGTGAACTTCGAGGAGGCGGCGCGGATTATGCAAGTTCAGTTGCTAAAACTCCTCGACGAACTCGCCGGCAATACGCAACTACACCGTCGCACGCTTAACGAATGCCGCTTAAAAATTTCGGAGCTTAGTGACACGCCCGAATTTAAAGATTTAGTCGAACGAATTCAAATAGACGCGGCAACAGCACTGCCATTGGAAGAGGCGATTGAACTTGCGCTGATTCATTTGGAAAATCAGTTGCGTGCTCCCGACGCTAAAAATCTCGGCGGATTGATAATGAAACTTTTCAACAACGAGTACGATAAACTTTTACAGCTTTTGCGCGAAGACACTGCCGCTAAAGTTGCTTTTGAAAAATTTATCGACGAATTGACAGCGCGGGCGGCTCTGCACGCTCAACCGCTAGTCGGAGTTGTCGCAAAATCCGCGCTTGACAAATTAACGGAAGAACAACTTAACAATTTAGTTTACGACAAGGCGGAGCAAGATTTTATTTGGATACGCCTAAACGGCTCAATCGTCGGCTCGGTCGTCGGACTTGCAATATTTATTTTAATTAAAGCGGCGGGGTTAAGTGTATGAAGATAGCTTTTTTCGATTCGGGGATTGGCGGGTTGAGCGTCTTACATCACGCGATGAAAATTTTGCCGCAAGAAGAATTTATATTTTATGCGGACGAAGACAACGTTCCCTACGGCACGAAAACGCCGGAAGAAGTTTTAGCTTGCGTCGATGCGGCATTTAGATTTTTAATCTCGCAACAGGTTGGAGCAATCGTCGTAGCGTGCAATACGGCAACTTCGGTGGCAGTCAAAATCATGCGCGAAAAATATTCACTACCGATAATCGGCATGGAGCCTGCGCTGAAATTGGCATTAGATACATTCCCGAACAGAAAAGTTTTGGTGACGGCAACGGCGATAACAATCACGGGCGAAAAAATTCGGCGGCTGATAAAAAATCTTCACGCGGAAAATTTAGCGGAGTTAAAAGCTTTACCGGAACTTGTGGAATTTGCGGAACGGCAGGAATTTAACTCGGCGGCGGTAGAAAAATATCTGCGCGGCGAAATGGCAAATTATGACTGGGAAAAATTTTCGTCGCTGGTTTTGGGTTGCACGCATTTTAACTATTTTAAGGACACGTTGAGAAAAATTTTGCCGCCGCATGTAAAAATTTTAGACGGGAACGCCGGCACGATTAACGAACTCATCAGACGAATTAATTTAACAAAAAATCAATCGCAAGGCTCGATAGAATTTTTCTATTCGGGACGGCGTGTAATTGATTCAGCAGAAATTATGCGACTGGAAAAATTTTTACGGCGTTTAGACGACATGGAGGCGATTAAATGAAAACTTACAGGGCGGCAATTTTCGACATGGACGGGACATTGGTTGACACACTCGCCGATTTATACGATAGCGTTAATGAAATGCTCACTCATTATAATTTTCCGCGCAGAACGCTTGACGAGGTTAGACAATTTGTCGGCAACGGCGCAAGGAAGTTGATGATTCGGAGCTTGCCCGCTGATTGTGATTTTGTTGATGACGCATTGGCTTATTATAATGATTGCTACGCTCGCAACTGTTTGAACAAAGTTAAGCCTTACGACGGGATTTTGGAGTTTTTAGCGGCGTTGGAGGCAAAAAAAATTCTGCTGGGCATTTGCACTAATAAGCAACACTTCGCGGCAGTTAAAATTGCAGAAAAAATTCTTACGCCGATAAAATTTTCTTATATCAGCGGCGATGAACCAGGTCAACCGCGCAAGCCAGATCCTACACGCGCTTTGGCGGGCGCAAAGAAATTTTCGGTCGCGCCTGAAGAAGTTGCATATTTCGGAGACACGGCGGTTGATATGGAAACTGCCAAGAACGCGGGATTTTTGCCAATCGGTGTGACGTGGGGATTTCGTCCGCGCAGTGAACTTGTCGACAGCGGCGCAAAAATTATAATTGATGACCCACGAGAAATTTTGGAGAGAATCACTTTCTGCTAAAATAAATTAAACCTCCCGAAAATGATTCGAGAGGTTTTTTTATAAGATATTTATTTGCCGTGCCTAATCAGATCCGCTTGAAACCATTTTTCCGAGATTTCTTTAGCCGTACCGTCTTTTATCATGCTGTCAAATGCTTTTTGTATCTCGTCGCGCAATTCTACATCTTTTTTCCTAAAACCTATGCCATATTCCGTAATTCCGCCTAAGGTCTTTGGCAGTATTTCAAAATTATTATTGTGCTTTATCATTTCATAGCGTCCGACTATCACATCGCAAAGTAGCACGTCGATTTTTCCATTTTCTAACGCCGTAAATGTCTTTTCGTCGCTGTCGTAAGTTTTCAGATCTTTTATAATGTTTTTTATGCTTGCAGTGCTTTCAATGTAATATTCTGCTGTCGTTCCGGCTTTTGCCCCTACATTTTTGCCTTTAAGGTCCACTTCCGAGAAAATTCTTTGCGGATTACCTTCCATTACTACCATAACTATCCCATTATCCATATACGGATTACTGAACAGTATTTTTTCCTGACGTTCCGGCGTTATATCCAGTCCGTTCCAAATTATGTCGATTTTTCCGCTGTTCAATTCTAACTCCTTTTCATTCCAGCTAATCATCTTAAATTCTGCCGTCGAACCAGCTCTTTTTATCGCCTCGCGTGCCAAATCGACTTCAAAGCCAACGATTTCCCCCTGCTCATTAACATATCCAATCGGTGATTCATCTAAGCCAACTATTATTTTATCTTTTATCTTGTAATTCGAGCCGCAACCTGCAATAAATAGAATCAAAATCATCATAAAGACCATTTTTTTCATTGTATAACGCCTCCGCGAGTAATTAAATCGGCTTGAAACCATTTTTCCGAGATTTTTTTAGCTGTGCCGTCTTTTACCATGCTGTCAAACGCCGCTTGTATCCTATCGCGCAATTTATTATCGTCTTTCCGAAATCCTATGCCATATTCATTCATTTTGCCGACAGTAACATTCAAAACTTCAAATTCCTTTCCATGTTTTATAGTTTCAAACCTTCCGAGTATCTCATCGCAAACTACCGCATCAATTTCGCCGCTTTCCAACGCATTAAATACTTTTTCGTCGCTGTCATACGTTTTGAGGGCTTTTAATTTATCTTTTACGCCTTCTTCGGTCTCAAAGTAAAATTCTGCAGTCGTTCCAGCTTTTACGCCGACATTTTTGCCGTCCAAATCAACTTCGGAAACTATTTCATTCGGATTGCCTTTTTTTACTACGATAACGCGCCGATTATCCATGTATGGCTTGCTGAATAACATAATTTCTTGGCGTTCCGGCGTGATGTCCATTCCGTTGAATATCATATCAATATTTCCGCTGTTTAGTTCATTTTCCTTCTCGTTCCAGTGAATAATTTTAAATTCGGGCTTTGCTCCAGCTCGATTTATCGCTTCGCGTGCCAAATCTATCTCGAATCCGACGATTTCTCCGCGTTCATTGCGATAACCCAGCGGCGATTCATCAAATCCGACAATTATTGTCTCTCGCGAATCATTTTCCGAGCCGCAACCTGTAAAAATCATAATCAGGACGGATAACATTGCAAAAATTTTTTTCATCATATCATTTCCTTATAAAAAAATTGCCGACTTACTCGGCTAAAAGTTCTTTATGGTGAGGTTTAAAAGTGTCTGCCAAGTAATTTTTGGCATATTCAACATCAAGAGTAATCTCTCCTGTTAAAATGTAGTAATCGACCAAGAAATTATCTTCCTTCAAATCGTCGTAGTGAGTGATTCGTCCAATGAGCAAAATTTTTTCCAATTCTTCTTCAGTCATAGCCTCAACGCCGCATTTTTTCATTTCAATCCTTACTTTTCGCTAAAAATCGGTTATACTATTATAAAAAAAAAAAATGAAGTCAAGACCTTAGAAAAAAATTTTTTTGATTAAATTTTCGTTTGTGCTGAATAAAAAAATAAGCCTCGAAATTGAGGACTATTTTAACTAATTGATATAGTTCATATTTCGATTAAATTTCCTTGTGCGTCGATTGGGTCTGTTAAAAGGAATAATGCACTTAAATCAACGTGGAAAATTACAGTATATTCGTCTTCGTCACCGTCACCGCCATTAAATTTGTTGCTGTAGAGTAATGATGCCGCGTGGCAGTAATCGTTGACTTGATCGCCGAAAGCATTAACTTTTTTACTGCAAATCGGCTCCAAAAATTTAAAAACAGTGCCTGCCGGAAAAATCCCGTCGACGAAAACTTTTTCGGGCAGAAAGGAATTATCCTCAACGAACGGTATCGCGACTTTCGAGCGCAGAAAAATATTTTCAAAGTCCAAATTCGTAATCATAACACCACCTCAAAAGCTCACGGAGAATTTTGTTTTTTTATCTTCAGCAATCGTGAGATGACTAGAAAAGCCCGTCATGTCTAAAACTTCGCGGACGTTCTCGCGGATATTTTTAATGCGCATTGCACCCTGCTTGTCCATGCGTTTTTGAAGTTTAAGCAAAGTACGCAAACCCGCCGAAGAAATATATTCGAGTTCGGCAAGATCAATCGTCAAGTCGTCCACACCATTAAGTGACGCATTTAAATTTTTATCAAGTTCAAGCGCGGTTACTGCGTCGAGCCGTCCAATAATGGAAACCGTTAACGCTGAACCTTCAGAAATTTTTTTTATCTCCATTGAAATGCCTCCTTGTCGCGGCGATTGTAGCAAAATTTGTAAAGGCGCGTCAAGTATGCTAAGATTGACGAAAAAATTTTGTGGAGGTTTTTACGATGATTAACAACTGCAAGGCGATTCAAATTAGCGAAAATATTTATTGGGTGGGCGCAGTCGATTGGTCGATGAGGAATTTTCACGGCTACGAAACTTCGCGCGGTTCCAGCTACAATGCCTATTTGATTTTGGACGAAAAAATTACGCTTATCGATACGGCTAAGATTAATTTCAAAGACGAACTGATTGCTAGGATTTCCTCCGTTGTTGCCCCCGCGCAGATTAAAGTTATCGTCTCCAGCCACGTCGAACCCGACCATAGCGGCGCACTCAAGGAAATTGCCGCCCTCGCTCCGAACGCCGAAGTTATCACGACGAATCCCAACGGCTTAAAAGGTTTGACCAATCGCTATGGCAAGCTGAATTACCGCGCAGTCAAGGCGGGCGATGAAATTTCTATTGGTAAACGAACGCTTAAATTTGTCCCGACGCCCATGCTCCATTGGCCGGATTCAATGGTTACGTACTGTCCGGAAGAAAAAATTTTATTCAGCAACGACGCATTCGGCGAACACCTCGCGACCTCTATGCGCTTTGACGACGAAAACAACTTGGAAACGATTCTGCGCGAGGCGAAGAAATATTACGCCAACATTTTAATGCCGTTCGGCAAGCAGGCGCAGACCGCGTTAAAAGCTCTGGGCGGCTTGGAAATTAAAATGATTGCGACGGGGCACGGCGTCATTTGGCGGACGCATATCGATAAAATTCTTGACTGCTACAAAAAATGGAGCGCGGGCGAAGTTTCGGAGCGTGCAGTTGTAGTTTTTGATAGCATGTGGCATTCGACGGAAATTTTAGCGCAAACTATAACGGAAGCTTTTGCTAAACGTGGAATTTCCGCCGCTTATTACGACATTAAAAAAACGCCGCTTAGCGACATTATCACGGACATTTTCACGAGCAAATATTTGGCTGTCGGCTCCCCGACAATTAACAATCAGATGATGCCGACAATCGCCGCGTTTTTGTGCTACTTGAAAGGCTTGCGTCCGCTGAATCACAAAGGCTTTGCGTTCGGCAGTTACGGTTGGGGCGGTCAAAGTATCGGCTACGTTGAAGACGAACTTAAAGCGGCGGGCTGTGAAATTATCCTCGACAAAATCCGCGTTGCCAACGTTCCCACAACTGCCCAGCTTGACGACATAACGGAAAAAATCCTTGCGATCGACTTGTAAGGAGAAATTTCATGTCAAAGCAACTCAACGCCGAACAAAAAACCGTCGGGCAAATTTTCACGGAATGCAAGAAGGCTTTCCTTATTCCCGAATATCAACGCCCGTATTCATGGGAACGCGACGAATGCCGCACGCTTTGGGACAATCTTTACGAATTTGCCTTCCCGAACGACACCATTACCGATTTCGACGCGGACGAGGATAATTATTTCATGGGGACGATTTTATTTTTCAAAAATCGCTCTAAGGAATATGAAATTATTGACGGACAGCAACGGATTGTAACTTTTATGCTTATGCTCCGTGCCTTTTATCAAGCGTTCGGCTCCGCGCAGGACGAAGGTATTAAAAATATCCGTCGCAAGATTGAGCAGTGCATTTGGAAAGTTGACGAGGACGATAAACCCGATAAGGAAAGTCTCAAGCTCAAATATGAAGTAATTGCTGACGAGGAAGCTGCCGAGCTGAAAAAAATTTTGATAACGGGCAGTCCGACAGATAAAAAGAAAAATAATTACTCCGTGAACTATCGGTTGTTCAAAAGATGGATTGAAGACCTCAACGCAGAGAAAACTGGCTATCTGATTTATTTTGTGCGGAGGATTTTGAATAACTGCGTCCTGTTGCCGATTGAAACCGATTCACAGAACACCGCGCTTAGAATTTTCACGACGCTTAACGATCGCGGTCGCGAACTCGATGACGCTGATATTTTCAAGGCGCAGTTTTATAAGTTTTATTTGAATCGTGGCTCTGACGAAAAAGATAAATTTGTCGCACGCTGGAAGGATTTAACGGAGCTTTGCAATAAAAATTTTCATCCGCGCAAAGATACACCGATTGATGATTTGTTTAGGCGGTACATGTATTATTTGCTCGCCGAAAGCAAAGTTAAAAACGACACCTTCCCCGACATGCGCGATTATTATGAAAAAGACAGTTACGCCGTTTTGAATAACAATGAAACTTTCGAGGATTTAATTACGCTGGCAAGATTTTGGGATGATGTCATTAATCGTAACGAAGAAAGATTTTCACCGCGAGTTTTAAGGCAACTTTATATTTTAAATTGGGCACCTTATAACATTTGGGCTTACGTCGTATCAATTTACTTCATGGGCAATCGCGAGCTTGACGAGGAAAAATTTTTCATCTTCCTGAATAAAATCACTGCAATGCTCCTCATGTACGCGATAACAAATCCCGGAGTGCAAGCGATTCGTCGTCCGTTTTTCGTCGAGTTCCAAAATATTTTGCATGGACGCCCGCTTGAGTTCAATCATTTTAAGCAGGACGAAAAAATTTTACGCGAACGAATGAATCAAACAAATTTCTCGAATCAGCGAGCCATAACCGGCTCAATGTTGGCATGGTGGACTTTCCAAAATCCCGCGCAGGAGTTGCCGCCGCTCGGTGTGGAGTTGCAAATCGAACATATTTTGGCTAAGAAACGTCAAGAACTCCATAACGTGTTGGAAAATCCCGACGCACTAGAATTTTTGGGCAACAAGTCACTGCTTGAAAAAAATATAAACATTCGGGCGGCGGATTATCGGATTGTTGACAAAAAAATTTTTTATCTCGGCGACGGCAAGAAGGCGGGCACTTTTAATCTTGAACTGCGCGGACTTGCTGAAACTCGCGACGACTTCACCGAAGAGGACATTATCGAACGCAACGAAAAAATTTTTGAAGCGTTCGTTGAGTATCTGCGCGGGAATGATTTATTACTTTAGCCGCGAAAGTGCTGAACCCAATAATGTTTATACTTTGAATTAGCTTGATAATAGTAGACGACGCCGAGTTCCGTAAACTTTGGATTTAAAATATTTTCGCGGTGAGTCTTTGAATCCATCCACGCTTGCACGACTTGTTTAGGTGAAGTTTGACCGCCCGCTAAATTTTCGCCGAGTATGTGTCCTCTAGTTGGCATAGCCGTAAAACATTTGGTTCCGTTCGGGCGCGTGTGTGAAAATTTCTTAGGCAATTCAACAGCTCTAACATACGCGCTTGCTTCCAAATCTCGTGCGAATTTCAACGGAGACGCTCCGACTTTTGCACGCTCCTTGTTGACCAAACGTAACACTTCCATTGGAAAATCTTCCACCTCTGCTTTTTGAGTCCAACGCGCCGTCTCATCTGTGATAAAAATTTTTTCTGCCGCTGAAGTCTCTGCAAAATTTATTACTGTAACCAAGAAAATTATCGCAATGCTTAACAAAAGTTCTTTCAAAGTCAATCACCTCGTTAAAAGTTTAATCGCTTATTCTTAATTGTGCCTTAACGATATATAGAAAATTTTTCAGATTATTTTTTAGCAATCTTGTCGCGGCGGCAAGTAGTGTGATATAATTTGTTTGATGAAATTTTTTTCTATCACTTGAAAGGAGTGTTTCAAAATGAGGTTGCCTAAGGTTTTTAAAAAAGTCGTGACTGCCGTTTGTGCATTGGCATTAGCGGTAGGCATTGCAGGTTGCGGCGGTAGCGGCGAAAAGGAACAATTTATTAATATCGCTACAGGCGGTACAGCAGGCACTTATTATCCAATCGGTGGAGCTATTGCCGAAGTTCTCAATAAAAACGGCATGAACGCCAGCGCACAATCGACCGGCGCATCAGTCGCCAATATCAACATGCTCAAGGACAAACAAGTTGAACTTGCAATCGTTCAGAACGACATAACTTATTACGCGGTCAACGGCGAGGAAATGTTTAAAGAGGGCGGCAAAGTTGAAAACCTCAACGGTATTGCGTCGCTTTATCCTGAAACTTGCCAATTTGTCGTCCGCGAAGATTCCGGCATTAAATCCATTACCGACTTGAAGGGCAAGCGCGTTGCAGTTGGTGCGGCTGGTTCCGGCGCAGAGGCTAATGCTCGTCAAATTCTTGAGGCTTATGATATTACTTACGACGACATTAGCGAACAATTCCTTTCCTTTGCTGAAGGTTCATATGCACTCAAGGACGGCACTGTTGACGCGGCATTTGTGACGGCTGGTTATCCGACGGCTTCCGTACAAGATATTGCTTCCCAGAATAAGATTCGCCTCCTGCCTGTTGGTGACGAGCAAATTAAAAAGCTTACCGAAAAATATCCTTTCTACACCAAGACAACTGTTCCTGCCGGCACTTATCAGGGCTTTGACCAGGAAGTTCAAACCGTCAGCGTTATGGCTATCCTCGTTGCCAACGACAAAATTGACGCGGCTCTCGGCGAAAAACTCACCAAAGCTATATTTGACAACTTAGACAAAATCGCGGCGGCGCACTCTGCAGGTAAAAGCATAAGCAAGGCAACCGCGCTTGAAGGTATGGACTTTATTAAAATGAACGAAGGCGCAACCAAAGTTCTCAAGTAATTTCCCTTGCAAAAATTTTTTCCCGCTGATATAATCATTTACGACGATAGATAAGTAGATGCTCATGGTTATCACCTAAACGCAAAAAAAATCCCCCAAGTAAGGTTCGGGTAAAACCTCTTGGGGGATTGCGTTACTTAAACGCAGTTGTGAGTTAAGTCAACGCCCTTGATGTAATTTTTGAGCCAATCGTACACGAAGCGTTCAATGACGGTCTCGACGATTTTTTTTACGAAGCTGATAAACTCGCCTATGGTGCGACTTGTTGAGTATTGAAAAGATACTCTGCCAAAATAAGGCGAAATGATAACCAGAAAGGTAAAATGAAGGAGTAACGTCCCGAAGTGCCCTCCCTAATACTCAGACGGGCGGTTTAGTCCGAAGTTCGGTGAAAGCGGATTTCTGTAGTCCTAACAGATAAAGCTGAGGAAAGCTGACTGGAGGCAGTTGGTGCTACCTATATGTCGGAGGTCTATAAAATAGTCAAGGTTAGAATGTTCCATGAGGAACTGACGAATTTGCGAAGGTACGGGTCTAAATTGGGACAATGCAGAAATGCAGTTGGCGTTAAATCGTCGTGCGTGTGGCTAAGTAAGAACATCCCTTATTAAATGCCATACGGTGTTAGAGGCACTGTCAAGCTCACAGGCTCATAGCAAAAACCTAAAGCTATATGTACAGATAGAATTATCGGAACAAGGAAAGGTGCCGAACGTTAGTAAGCCGACGAAGAAAAATAAGCGGTTGAATCGGTACTTAAAAGTAGTGCTTGAAACAGTGAAGTTTCTGTAATGGAGCTGGAGCAATGGGCACAAGTCTTTGACAATTTCATATCGATTACTCAATCGAAATAAGAATTCGAGCAAGACCAAAAGTGTCGCTGAGGTGATGCCTTATAACCGAAGAGAAAATGTACAACGACCTGTACGAGCGGGCAAAAACGGCGAGTATTTTACGAACTTAATGCCGTTTGTCCTAAGCAGAGAAAACATCTTGCTGGCGCACAGAAATCTAATACGGCAAATGTGGACGTTGGGAATAAGGGATAGGCACCTGCTCGGAAAAATTTTGCGCGTACTCAAAACTTCAATAGAAATGCCAGACGGTAAATTGATATATCCGACAAAAGGAAAGCCACAAGGCGGAAGTATCTCGCCATTTTTAACAAATTTTGTGGATATTGAAAAGCGGAGCACGTTGACGCAACTTGCCGAATTTTTACAGTAATTAGGACATTCTCTATCACAAATTCCGTCAATGATGTGATTGCGCTTTACTACTTTTAAAACTCGTAAACCGCAATGTAGGTAATTCTTCTCTAAATCCATGACAGTGAACCGGCTCTTGTTCTTTTTGACGGCGTTGACCTTTCGAACAAAAAAATTCTTGCAGACTTTGCTTACTCTTGTCAATCGATTTGTCTTCATCTTGAAGAACGCGTTGTTGTTGGCTGCATTCCGGACAAATCAAATTTCAAGACGAAACACGCTTTTTACACCGAACTTTATAAGCAACATTGTCGAGCGTTTCTTTCAGCGAATTAAAATTTATCGTCACATTGCCACTCGTTATGATAAATTGGCTCTCTGCTTTGAGAATTTTGTCTTACTTGCTTCTTCCCGCATTCATTTTTAATTTACCAACAACCACTAAATACAAACGGTGCTCCGCTGAAATGATAACTGTATTGCGGCTTATCTCGCAATTTGAATAAGCATTTGAAAAAACCTAATGTTTTCATTGTTCTCACCAGAAAAAAGCCCTCCTTAGCGAGCTATTGTATTTTATTCATGTTGCTGTCCCCTCGACAAATTTTTTCAACGCCTTTTTGAATTCCCGCGCTCCTGCACTTCTGCCGCTCCTACTTCATTTGTTTTTAGTGTATCTCGCAATCCCAAAAGATAATCTGCCGATACGTCAAAGGTATTTGCTATTTTTATTATTATCGGTATATCGGGTAAATATTTTCCATTTTCATATCGAGAATATGCTTGCGGAAATATCAATAATTTTTCTGCTACATCTGCTTGCGATAATCCTTGCTCTGCCCTAAATTTTTTAAATGTTTCCGTTACTGTCACGGTAATCACCCCATCGTAACAATATTAATACGAAACATTAATTTTTAATCTGCTGAAAGAACCGCTAAACAATATTACGTTGTTTATAAAGAGCTTGTGCTACATTTTCTTCAAGGTAAGACAGTGCGGGTAATGTATCATCTGAAATGCGTTTTATTCCCTGTGAACAATCTTTTTACCGTTATTGAAAATTCCTTGTACAAAATTTTTTTTGAGTAAAGGGAAAATGCCCATTGCGTCGAAGTGTGATTAACATGAGACAGGTATTAAGTACATTCAAGGAAAGTTGGAAAGTTTTTCTGGCAGTCGCGGCAGTTTTGTCGTTGCAATTAATTTCAGCGGGACAGCTCAAGTTGTGTGGAGCAGTTCTGACAGGCGCGTTGTTAAATTTTTTTTATTTCTTGTCAACAGCCGCCCGCTTGGAAGTCGTAGCAAACTCGCCTGTGGCGCAAGCTAAAAAAATTATGTTAATCGGTTTACTGCTAAGACTCGGAATGGTTTTCGTAATTTTGGCGGTCACTGTCCACATTTCCACAGAACTTTTCTTGGCAACGGCGGTATCGTTCGGCGTATTTTATGCGGCATCGCTTTTCGTCCTGGCTCGCTCCGAAGTTAAACGAAAGTTTTAATCGGTGATTTTTGTCACGGAAAAATTAATTTGCGCGTGTTATCTTGCGCATGAGATAAAGGGGGTGAGACGCCCGACGCGAAAATTTTTTTGTAAGGAGGTGAATTTATGCATGAAATTGGTGTCCGCGAGACGGTAAATTTTCTTGGCTTGACGTTCAATATCGAAACGCTAAAAATGACGTGGCTGGCAATGGGCATTGTGATTTTGGTCGCGTGTCTCGCTACGCGCAATTTAAAAGTCGTGCCGCAAGGTTGGCAAAACTTTGTTGAGATGATTATCCTCTGGTTACATGACCAAATCGACGCAATGATGGGACCTCGTGGCAGAATGCTTGCGCCGCTTATCGTCGGGTTGTTCATGTTTTTACTGGCGAGCAACTTAATCGGACTTGTGCCGCTTATGGCGTCGCCAACAAACGACTTGAACACGACGCTTGGACTTGCGCTATTTGTAGTGTTTCTCGTGCACTGTCTCGGACTTTATTTCAAGCGGGGACATTATATCGCGCACTTTTTCCAGCCAACGCCGGTTTTCGTAGTTATCAATATGATTGAGGAAATCGCGAAACCGATAACGCTTGCCTTCCGTCTATTCGGAAATATTCTCGCGGGCGAAATTTTAATCATCGTTTTGCTTAAGCTGATGCCAATTTGGATGCCGATACCGTCGGTGGCGTGGCTGGCGTTCAGTATTTTTATCAGCTGTGTACAAGCGGTTATCTTTACAATGCTTAGTATGGCTTACCTTGCTAATGCGGTTAAGGAAGATCACGCGGAATGAACTTTTTTAAAATTTAAGGAGGATTTATTAATATGGAACATGCAATTATGGTAGCAGCAGCACTTTTGGGCGCAGGTATCACTATGGGTTTGGCGGCAATCGGCGCGGGCGTCGGCGACGGCTTAGTAACCAGCAAATTTATTGACGGTATCACTCGTCAGCCCGAAGCGAAGAATACGCTTTTCACGAACACGCTTATTTCCGTCGGTTTGATCGAGGCTATGGCGATTATCGCAACCGTTGTCGCGCTCATCATGCTCTACGCCAATCCGCTCCTCAGCTAAGGACTTCCCGCGTAAATCCCAAAACGAGGGGAGGAATTTATTTTGATTGAAATTAACGCAACGATTATCGCGCAAATTCTCAACTTTTTAATCTTAGTCGTTCTCTTGCGTGCAGTTGCTTATAAACCTGTTGCTAGACTTTTGCAACAACGCTCAAACAAAATCAAGAACGACCTCGACAAGGCGGAGGCAGATCGTAAGGCGGCGGAACAAACTTTGGAGCAATATAAAGTTCAGTTAGCCGACGCACACAAGAAAGCTCAAGCAATCGTTGACAAGGCGAACCTTACCGCCCGTCAAGAACACGATGCCGCAGTTGAGGAGACGCGCAAGGAAATCGAGCGCATGAAAATTTCTGCACAAGCGGAGATTGAAAATGAACGCAACCGCGCTTTCGAGGAAATGAAGTCGCAGATTGTCACGTTGAGTTTGGCGGCGGCGGGCAAAGTCGTTTCCAAAAATATTGACACCAAAGAAAATGACAAGCTCGTCAACGATTTTATTTCCAAGCTCAATAAAGATATGTTTGTCGATTTAAAAAAGTGAGGTGCGGCAATGCTTAACATTCAGCTCGCCTCAAAATATGCTACGGCGATTTTCGAGATTGCTAAGGAAGAAAAAAATCTTGACGGCTACGACAAAGATTTAGGCAAAGTCCGCGCAGATGTTTTTGCAATTCCCGAAGCCGTAAAGTTTTTCCAAAATCCGCTCGTGCCTCAGCAGGCGAAAAAAGATTTGCTTAAACGCGCCCTCGATAAAGAAATTTCCCCAACCGTCATGAATTTCTTAATGCTCCTCGTCGATAAAAAACGTATCGGCGTCTTCAACGAGATTTACGATATTTTTACGTCGTTGAAGAATAAGGAGCAGGGAATTTTAATCGCGGACGTGACAACAGCTTTTCCGCTTACCAAGAAACAACAAGACGCGCTTATTAAAAAACTTATGTCGCTTACGGGGCGCAAAATCAAAATCCGCCCGCACAAAGACGCTTCCATTTTAGGCGGACTTATTTTAAAAATCGGCGACAAACTGATTGACGGCTCGGCGGCGGGTCGTTTACGTGCTTTGCAAACGGCAATGCGCAATTAAAGAGGTGAAGTCTAAGAAATGAAAATAAATCCTGATGAAATCACTGCGATAATCAAGGAACAGATTAAAAATTATAACGTCGATTTGAATGTTGACGAGGTTGGCACGGTCATTGAGATTGGTGACGGTATCGCGCATATTCACGGACTTGATAAAGCTATGTCGGGCGAGTTGCTTGACTTCGGCGACGATATTTTTGGTCTCGTCCTTAACCTTGAGCAGGATAACGTCGGCGCGGTTATTCTCGGTCGCGACAACGAAATTAAAGAAGGTCACACCGTTAAACGTACCGGCAGAATTATGCAAGTGCCCGTTGGCGAAAATATGATTGGGCGCGTCGTTGATGCTCTCGGTCGTCCGATTGACGGTAAAGGTCCGATTCAAACGACTAAAGCGCGTCCCGTCGAGTTCAAAGCTCCTGGTATCGCTGATAGAAAATCTGTTCATGAGCCGCTCCAAACCGGCTTGAAAGCTATCGACGCATTAGTTCCGATTGGACGTGGACAGCGCGAATTGATTATCGGCGACAGAGGTATCGGCAAGTCGGCTATCGCTATCGACACGATTATTAACCAAAAAGGGCAGAATTGTATTTGCGTCTATGTGGCGATTGGTCAAAAGGCATCGACAGTTGCCCGCGTCGTGAAAGTTTTGGAAGATCACGGCGCAATGGAATATACAATAATAGTGGCGGCAACGGCGGCTGATTCTGCTCCGCTCCAATATCTTGCGCCTTATTCGGGCGTCACTATGGCGGAATATTTTATGTATGAAAAGCACGGGCATTGCCTCTGCATTTATGACGACTTAACTAAACACGCGGCGGCTTATCGTGCAATGTCACTGTTGTTAAGGCGTCCGCCCGGTCGTGAGGCTTATCCTGGCGACGTTTTCTATCTGCACTCCAGACTTTTGGAACGCGCCGCAAAACTTTCCGATAGATTAGGCGCAGGCTCCATTACAGCTTTGCCGATTATCGAAACTCAAGCGGGCGACGTTTCCGCTTACATTCCGACAAATGTCATTTCAATCACTGACGGGCAAATCATGCTTGAAACGGATTCTTTCTACAGCGGCATTCGTCCGGCTATCAGCGTCGGTTTAAGCGTGTCGCGTGTTGGTGGTGCCGCGCAGATTAAAGCTATGAAACAAGTCGCCGGCACAATGCGTTTGGACTTGGCGCAGTATCGTGAGTTGGCGGCGTTCGCGCAATTCGGCTCCGACCTCGATAAAGCTACTAAAGCGCAACTCGATAGAGGTGCACGCATGGTTGAAACGCTTAAGCAGTCGCAATATTCGCCGCTTGCAGTCGAAGACCAAGTTTTAACGATTTTCACGGCGGTTAGAGGATTTTTGGCGGATATTCCCGTCGATAAAGTTGTTACCTTCCACAACGACTTTATTAAATTTATGCACAGTAATCACCCCGACATCGGCAAGAAAATTGTTGAGAAGAAAAAACTCGACGACGCATTGGAAGCCGAGATTAAGGCGGCAATCACTGAGTTTAAAGAGACAGTTACCTACAAGGTTGCGGAGTGAGGCGGTGGCGTAAATGGCAAATTTACAACACATACGCCGCCGAATTAAAAGCGTTAAAAATATCCAAAAGATAACCAACGCAATGGACATGATAGCCCGTTCGCGGTTCAATGCGGCTCGTGAGGCACTGCTTAGCAATCTTCCCTACGTTGCCAAGACTAAGGAAATTATGCGGCGGGTTATGAGTCAAATGCGCGGGCAAGAATACGAGCACCCGTTTATTAAAACTCGTGACGAACTCATTGCCGAACAGCAAGAGGGCGCAGGAAAATTTTTGTTTATAGTTATTGCGTCGGATAAAGGATTGGCGGGTTCGTTTTCAAGCAACGTTTTCAAAGCGGCGCACGATACGATTGAGTATGACGGCACCAGCGAAAATTCTTCTCTCGACGATGACGACGGAGACGACGAAAATTTCCACAGAAAAAATTTCGACGCACTCAAAGGCATCAAGCCGACGGGTAAACGCACTCCGAAGCAACAACGCCAAATGAGTGCTACGGGCGGTATTGCAAGGGCGACGGCTCATCAAGGCGGCGGAACCCAAAGCGGCGCGAATCTTGCTGTTGCTCGCGAATATCACGACGCAGATTATATTGACGGTATTGAACTTATCACCGTTGGCAGGAAGGCGACGACGTATTTTCGTCAGCGCGGCTATAACATCATCAAAAGTTATCACGGTATAAGCGAACGTCCCCAATACAAATACGCTAAAGAAATTACGGATTTGGTTATGGAGCGTTTTGAGAGCGGCGAGATTATCGACGTGACTTTGATTTACAATCGGTTCAAGTCGGCGATAAGTTGTGCGCCCGACGAAGTTACGCTCCTGCCGATTGTCACCGACGATTACGCCAAAGCTAGCGCGAATCTTAAAGAGGAATATATTTACGAACCCGACGTTGTCACGCTTTTGGATAAGTTTTTGCCGCGCAGAATTGCCACAAGAGTTTACGGCGCAATGTTGCACTCCGCCGCCTCTGAATTAAGCTCACGTATGAACGCAATGAGTAACGCAACCGATAACGCGCAAGAACTCGTCGGGCGTCTCAATCTATTTTATAATAAAGTTCGTCAGGCGGGCATCACTAACGAGATTAACGAGATTGTCGGCGGCGCGAACGCGCTTGAATAGTAAAGGAGTTGAAACCATTTGGCGAAAGGAAAAGTAGTTCAAGTTATCGGCGCGGTCGTCGACATTGAATTTCCTGTCGGCGAGTTACCCGAAATTTTGAACGCGGTAACTATAAAAGGCAAGTCTGGTAATGTTGAAATTGATTTGGTTGCTGAAGTCATGCAACATTTAGGCGACGGCGTTACGCGCTGTATTGCAATGAGTTCAACGGACGGACTTGTTCGCGGTATGGAGGCTGAAGATACCGGCGCACCAATTACAATTCCCGTCGGCGAAGAATGCTTAGGGCGCGTCTTTAACGTCTTAGGGCAAACTGTTGATAATAATCCTAAACCTGTCGGAAATAAACATTGGAGCCCGATTCACCGTAAAGCCCCGACATTTGAAGAGCAAGAGACTTCGACGCAAATTCTTGAAACCGGTATTAAAGTCGTCGATTTAATTGCTCCGTATTCTCGCGGCGGTAAGACAGGACTTTTCGGCGGCGCGGGCGTAGGCAAGACAGTTATCATCATGGAGCTTATCCACAATATCGCGACGGAGCACGGTGGCTACTCGGTATTTTCTGGCGTCGGTGAGCGCACTCGTGAAGGTAATGACCTCTGGTCGGAAATGACAGAATCGGGCGTTATCGACAAAACCGCGCTTGTTTACGGGCAGATGAACGAACCGCCTGGTGCTCGTATGCGCGTAGGTTTAACTGGTTTGACTATGGCGGAGTATTTCCGCGATGCGTTGGGCAAAGACGTTCTGTTGTTTATCGATAACATTTTCCGTTTCATTCAGGCAGGCTCGGAAGTTTCGGCGTTGCTCGGTCGTATGCCGTCCGCCGTCGGTTATCAGCCAACGCTTACAAACGACGTTGGCGCATTGCAGGAACGTATCACTTCTACTAAAAAAGGTTCGATAACGTCCGTGCAAGCTGTCTACGTTCCCGCCGACGACTTGACTGACCCGGCACCTGCCGCGACGTTCACACACCTAGACGCGACAACAGTTTTAAGCCGTCAAATCGCGGAGCTTGGAATTTATCCCGCAGTCGACCCGCTCGACTCGACAAGCCGTATCCTCGACCCGAACGTTATCGGGCGCGAACATTACGAAGTTGCTCGCGGCGTGCAGGCGGTTTTGCAGAAATATAAGGAACTCCAAGACATTATCGCGATTCTCGGCATGGAAGAACTTTCCGATCAAGATAAATTGACAGTCAGCCGTGCCAGAAAAATTCAGCGTTTCTTATCACAGCCGTTCTTTGTCGCGGAAGTCTTCACAGGTTCACCTGGCAAATATGTTCCGCTTAAAGATACGATTCGCGGCTTTAAAGAAATTCTTTCCGGCAAATACGACGACTTGCCCGAAGCGGCATTCTACATGGTCGGCGGCATTGAGGAGGCCGTTGCAAAGGCTGAGAAACTCAAGGAGGGCTAAGCTATGGCTACAATCCTGCTTGAGGTTGCCACGCCCGACAAAGGCGAAGTTTACGCTAAAGATATTAACATGCTTATCACCCGTTCGATTGACGGAGAGCTGGGAATTTTGCCGAAACACGCTAACCTTTTAACGGAGCTTATCCCGAACGCAATGCGCATCAAGGAAGGCGGCGGCGAAACTCAACTTTTTATCAGCGGCGGTTTTATGGAAGTTACACCCGAAAAAATTACAATCCTCGCGGACGCGGCAGAGGCTCCCGACGACATTGACGTTGAACGGGCTAAAAACGCTTACAAACGCGCCGAAGAAAGAATTACGACTTACAAGAGCGCGCCCAAAAATCATGAGGAAATTGACATCGACAGGGCAGAGGCGGCACTCGCCAGAGCTAAGGCGCGACTTCTCGTTAAAGGCGTACCAACCGGTTAAAAATTTTATGACGAAAAAATTTCCCGTCGAAACGCTCGGCGGGATTTTTCTCTAAGGAGGAATTTATTTGGAAGATAAATTGGCATCTTTTTACAACGCAAATTTTTATAAAGCTCAAAAAGCTGGCTCGCTCAATTCAGCGACAGAAGTTCTTAAGGTTGTCGCTAATTTTGTTCACCCGCGCAGTGTCGTCGACATAGGTTGCGGCGTCGGCGGTTGGCTTGCCGTTTGGGGAAAAATGATAGACAGGGGGGGGATTATCATTTGCGGCGTTGACGGCGATTACGTCGACAGGTCGCAACTTTTCATCGACGAAAAATTTTTTCATCCCGCCAACCTTGAGGAGCGCGTAACTTTTGAATATCATTTCGATTTGGCGATGAGCCTTGAAGTCGGCGAACATCTAACTCCGGCACGTGCAGATTCTTTTGTCGAAGATTTAACTTTGATGAGCGACGTAATTTTATTCAGCGCGGCAATTCCACGTCAAGGCGGCACCAATCATATAAACGAGCAATGGCAATCTTATTGGGCTAAAAAATTTTTGCGCTTTGGATACGTCGGCATTGATTGTATTCGACCCAAAATCTGGGACAATGATAAAATATCTTGTTGGTATCGTCAAAACATTTTAATCTACGCCAAAGCCAGCGAACTTTATCGTTATCCTGAACTGCAAGAATTTTATCTTAAACATCGTGACGTTACGATCTATGATATGGTTCATCCAGTACGTTGGGAATATGCAGTGAAACTCAGATAGTTTGTTAGAATGACAAATTTTACAAAAAGTGCCCCTCTCCTAAGCGAGAGGGATTTTTTCATTGACATAAAAATTTTTCTGCATGATAATAAATCGTAAAAACTTTAGCGAGGCGATTAAATGAGGCGGCAAAAATATCTTTCAATCTCGGCAATGATAGCTTACATAACTTTTATAAACATGTTTATCCCGCTTTCAACGGATTTATATTTGCCAGCGTTGCCCGAAATGGGAAATTATTTTTCTGCGAGCGAATTTTTAGTTGGATTGACGCTGACGATATTTTTTTTCGTGTTCGCGGTGTCAATGGTGTTATTCGGACCTTTGTCGGACAAATTTGGTCGGCGACCGATTTTAATTTTTGGCGCAGCGATTTATACAGCGGCGTCATTTGCCTGCGCGGTCTCTGCAAACATTTATTTTTTATTAGCGGGCAGATTTTTTCAGGCGATTGGTTCGGGCGCGGTGATAACGGTTTCAACGGCATTAATTAAAGATTGCTTTCGCGGACAAGTTATGAGAAAAATTTTAGCAATCACTCAAGCGTTGGGAGTAATTGCTCCAATGGTTGCGCCGCTAGTCGGAGGAGTGTTATTGACGTTCACGGATTGGCGCGGCTCGTTTTATCTGCTGACGATTTTGGGAACGATAAATTTAATCGTCGCGTTTTTGTTTTGTGAAACATTGCCGGAGCATAGACGTTATCAGGGAGAAATTTTAAATTCGTTAACACTTTTGGCTGAAGTGGCGCGGGAAAAATATTTTATGGCAGTGCTGATAATGTTTGCATTTTTATCCAAGCCGTACATGGCATATTTGAGTGCGTCATCATTTATTTACGTGGAACATTTTAACTTGACAGCGCAAGAGTACAGTTATTTCTTTGCAGTTAACTCTGCGGCGTCAATCGCGGGACCAATTTTATATCTCAAGCTAAAAAATAATTTGTCGAATATCTCAATGTTGAGGCTGTGTTTTTTTGTGGCAATGACGAGCGGAATTTTAGTGTTGACGATAGGGCAATCGAGCGCGGTAATGTTTTTGCTGGCGTTCCTGCCGTTCACGGTGATTGGCGCGGTTGCTCGTCCTTTCTCAATGGAAATTTTGTTGATGGAAGCTAAAGAAAATGTTGGGACTGCCGCGTCGATTATAAATTTCGTGCCGACGTTATTCGGGAGCTTAGGCATGATGTTGGGAACGTTGCCTTGGAGCAATTTTATCAACGGCTTAGGAATGATTATGACGACTGCGACGACGTTATCAATCTTGCTGTGGATTTTAATACGTTGCGGAAAATTTGGTTCAGCGCGCCAAAGTGCAAGCGATTTAACGTGAATACTTGAATACATTGGCGAAAAACTTTGCTAAACGAACGCAAACAGCTATAATCTGCGCGTTGAAAAAATTTTTTGGAGGGATTTTTAAACATGACAGCAACACATGCGGCAGGAAGGAAGTTAAAGGACGCAATCTTTGACGCTAACCAAGCTTGCAACGAGGCGATAAAAATTCACGGAACGAACGCAGTAACCAACGCTACAATCGGCGTAGTACTCGACGAGGCGGGCAAGCTCGCAACGCTCCCGACTGTGGAAAAAGTTTTTCGTTCAATGGAATTTTCAGAGTTGGTTGCCTACGCTCCGATTTCCGGACTGCCCGCTTACCTCGACGCTGTGATTGATTTAACTTTTGCCGACAACAAGCCCGAAGGATATTTTGGAGCGGTGGCGACGGCTGGCGGCACGGGCGCAATTCATCATGCCATTGCTAACTATGCCGAACGCGGCGACGCTGTTTTAACTTCGGATTGGCGTTGGGGCACTTACGATATTATTTGCAACGAGACTGGCAAGCGACTTGAAACTTTTAAACTGTTCGACGACGCCTTGAGCTTTAATCTTAGTGACTTTGCCGTTAAGGTTGACGCGCTCTTGAAGAAACAAAAATCTTTGCTCGTGATTATAAATTCGCCTGCGCACAATCCGACGGGCTACGCACTAACCTCCGACGAATGGGATAAAGTTCTTGACGTTTTGAAGGCTCAAACTTCAGCGGGCAAAAAAATTTCTCTGCTTGTTGACATTGCTTATATTGATTTTGCTGGCAAAAAAAATTCTACGCGAGCTTTCATGAATAAATTTTCCAACTTGCCCGAAAATCTCTTCGTAATGATAGCGTTCAGCATGTCAAAGAGCTATACTTTCTACGGACAGAGGACAGGCGCGTTAATTGGCGTGTCGTCAAGCGAGGAAATTATCGACGAATTTAAAAACGTCAGCAAATATTCTTGCCGCGCCACGTGGTCGAATATAAATCGCGGTGCTCAAGCTTTGTTCGTCAAAATCAATTCCAATAAAGACGTTATCGCGCAATACGAAGCGGAGCGCAGTGAACTTTATAAAATGGTTAAACGCCGCGCAGATGTTTTCGTAACTGAAGCTAAAGAGTGCGGCTTACGTGTCGTGCCGTACAAGGGCGGATTTTTTATCGCGGTGCCTGCCGAAAATCCCGCCGCCGTCTGTAAAAAACTCCACGACGAATTAATTTTTGCCGTCCCGTTGAAATTGGGAATCAGAGTGGCGGCTTGTTCAACTTCTCTTGAGAAAATGCACGGCATCGCAGAAAAGATTCTTCGCGCTATGAGATAAAAATTTTTTCCCGCCATTGTTGCGGGATTTTTTTTGGATATAATAGATTAAAAGTTTTTGGGAGGTGTTTTTATGGCTGTGAAAACTAACGACAAAGACGGCGTAATTGTTAAGGGCACAAGCTCGGCTGATTCAATCACAAACAGCGGCTCGAATGTAACAATCAACGCGGGTAGCGGCAACGACACCATTAACAACAGCGGCGGTTACGATTCAATTAACGGCGGCGCAGGTAATGATGTAATCTACAATTTTCGCGACTATAACGTTAATAACGCTACGATTCTCGGCGGAAAAGGCAATGACACCATTTATAACGATGAAGTCGGCGCAATTTTCGTCTACAATAAAGGCGACGGCAACGATTTACTCTATGGCTTTCATGGAATTGAAAGTTTCGTTGTCAACGGCGTAAATTTTGAAACTTTGCGTAGCGGTGACGATTTACTCATCAAAATCGGAAAAAATACTGTCACGCTCGTAGGTTCTGCCTATTCTCCGCCCAATATCGCCACTTCAACTAAAAATGTTAAGGTTGTCAATGACGTTTACAACGAAACTGCAAATATTAAGATTAACGGCAAGTCGGCGCGTCCAAATTACGTCAGAAACCTTGCTGATAACGTAACTGTCAAAGGCGGCAATTTGTGTGACCTTATTAACACCTCCGGCGACAATGTTTCAGTCTTAAGCGGCAAAGAACAGGACAGAATCAACAATGCTGGCTCGAAAGTCACAATCGACACCGGCGCAGATGATGATTCGATTTTTATTAACGACGGAAACGAAGTCAGCGTAAACGGCGGCGCAGGGAATGATTACATTGAAAATCGCGGCGGGAAATACGTTACAGTACTCGGCGGCAACGGCAATGATTCCGTTGAAAATTTCGACTCTTTCGTAACAATAAACGGCGGGAACGGAAATGATTTTATCCTTAACGCTTTTTCCTCAAATATATCAATGAGCGGCGGTGCGGGTGATGATATTCTTGTAACCAGTGAAGGTGATACGGATATTACAATTACAGGCGGAACTGGCAACGATTCGATTTACAACAATAACGGCGAAAATATTTTTTTAAAATACACTTCAGGCGACGGAAATGATTATGTTTATGGATTCAACAGCACTTCGACGTTGCAAATCGGAAATGGAAAAGGAACTTACTCGACAAAAACGAGCGGCGACGATATTATTGTCACTGTCGGCAAGGGAAAAATAACTTTGGACGGTGCGGCAAGTTTAGGGAGCATAAACATTAACGATAATAAAATTTTAACCTTGACGAACTCGACAAAATCACCCGTGACAGTAGACGCCACAACCGAAGTTATTGACGCCTCGTCGCGAACAAAAGCAATTAAAATCACTGGCAACGGGCTTGATAACACTATAATCGGCGGCTCAAAAAATGATTCGCTTTACGGCAGAGCTGGCAACGATTCACTAGTTGGCAATGCTGGCAATGATAAGCTTTACGGCTCCAATGGCGACGATACCCTTGTCGGCGGCAAAGGAAATGACACTTTATGGGGCGACGCAGGCAATGATTCACTCTATGGTGGCGACGGTTCAGATGTTTTTATGTATTTCAAAGGCGATGGCGACGATACGATTTTTGGTTTTGATAATAAGGACACGCTAAGGCTTAATAATCTTGACTTTAGCGGCTCTTATAGCAAAAATGATAAAGCTGTCACGTTGAAATTAAGCGGCGGCAATTCCATAACCTTAAAAGATTTTACCGCGACGACTTTCCACATTAACAACAGCGTTTATAAAATCAGCGGCTCCAATTTTAAAAAACAATAATCTGCGCGGCAAAAAATTTATCCCGTCGACATTGGCGGGATTTTTTTGTTGCGTATAAAAATTTTTGAACGTATAATAGCCAAAGTTTTCAAAGGAGGAAATTCAATGGGAGTAAATTCTGAACGTAGAAATATAGCGATAATCGCGCACGTAGATCACGGCAAAACGACATTGGTTGACGCTATGTTAAAGCAAAGTCATATCTTCCGCAAAAATGAGCAGGTAGCCGAGCGCGTCATGGACAGCGGCGATTTGGAACGCGAACGCGGTATAACCATTCTTTCAAAGAACACGGCGATTTTTTATAAGGGCGTCAAGATAAATATCGTCGACACGCCAGGACATGCAGATTTCGGCGGCGAGGTTGAGCGCGTTTTAAACATGGTTGACGGCGTTTTACTTTTGGTCGACGCTTTTGAAGGTCCCATGCCGCAAACAAAATACGTTTTGCGCAAAGCTTTGGAACATAAACTCAAGCCGGTTGTCGTAATAAATAAAATTGACCGCCCAGAAGCTCGCGTCGATGAAGTTTACGACGAAGTTTTAGAACTTTTTATGGAGCTTGACGCCGATGACGAGCAACTTGATTTTCCTGTAGTTTATACGGCGGCTAAGGCGGGCATTGCCAAGCGCGATATACACGACGAGAGTAAAAATCTTCAACCGCTAATGGACACTATTTTAAAAGAAATTCCGCCGCCCGAAGGTGAACTTGACGCGCCATTACAACTTGTCGTTACAACGCTTGAAGCTGATGATTATGTTGGAAAAATTGCAATCGGGCGAGTTCAGCGCGGGAAAATTAAATCGGGCGAAACGATTGCCCTTATGAGCGAGGGCGGCATTAAAAAGGTTAAAGTCGGCAAAGTTTTCACTTATGACGGCTTGAATCGCGTCGAGACTGCAGAGGCGCAAATGGGCGAAATTGTCGCGTTAACGGGCTTAAGTGAAGTTTCAATCGGCGATACGGTTGCCGACGTGGAGCACCCCGAAGCTTTACCGTCAATTCGCGTGGACGAGCCGACCTTAAGCGTGACATTCGGAGTTAATACAAGTCCGTTCGCGGGCACGGAAGGACAATTTTTAACGAGCCGCCACATTCGCGACAGATTATTTAAAGAAGCTCAAACGAACGTTGCCTTACGCGTCGAGGAAACGGATTCAGCTGACGTGTTCAAAGTTAGCGGACGCGGTGAACTTCATTTATCGATTTTGATTGAGACTATGCGCCGCGAAGGTTACGAAATGCAAATTGGCAAGCCCGAAGTGGTTTATAAGCTGATTGACGGGCAAAAATACGAGCCGATAGAGAATTTAACTGTTGAAGTGTCACAAGATTATATGGGCACGGTTATGGAAAGTTTAGGACGACGCAAAGCCGAGTTAAAGAATATGCAGAATGTCGCAGGTTATATGCGGCTAAACTTTTTGATACCTGCGCGGGGATTGATAGGTTTTCGTTCGGAGCTTTTGACTTCGACACGCGGCAACGGCATAATGAATCACATTTTTCACGGCTACGAGCCTTACAAGGGCGATATTCCTGGTCGCAGTCGCGGCAGTTTGGTTGCCTTTGAGCAGGGCGAAACGACTGGTTATGGAATTTTCAACTTGCAGGATAGAGGCGTTATGTTCATTGAGCCTGGTCAAAAAGTTTACGAGGGCATGATTGTTGGCGAAAATTCCCGTGACATGGACATTGATATTAATCCATGCAAGCAGAAACATCAAACGAATATCCGCTCCAGTAATGCTGATGAGGCTATTAGACTTGTGCCGCCGCGTTTTATGAGTTTGGAGCAGGCAATGGAATATATCAACGACGACGAACTTGTTGAGGTCACGCCGAAAAGTATTCGCTTGCGCAAGGCAATTCTCGACAGAACTACTCGCGGACGCGCCGCCAAAAACGCCCGAAAATAATTATTTGAACGTGAAGGATTTACCCGCCGAAATATCGAACACTGAAAAAAATTTTCTGATAAAGGCGGTGTAAGTTATGGAGCAAGAATATTTGGAGGACGTGGAAATTTATCTGGAAGAAGTGCGGCGAATACCGCTTTTGGGCGCACAGGAATTTCACACGTTGTTACTTAGGGCGGCGGACGGCGACGAGGACGCGCAACTGGAATTGGTCAATGCAAATCTGCGGCTGGTCGTCAACATAGCGCGGAATTATACAGGACAGGGTGCGCCGTTTTCGGATTTGATTCAAGAGGGCAATATCGGACTTATGAAGGCGGTTAAAAAGTTCAGCACAAAAGGCTCCGCTACTTTCATCGAATACGCCGAAGAGTGTATTGAAAAGGCTATCGTTCGTGGCTTGCGTGAAATGGAAGATACCGCGCAGGTTTCACTTGATACGCCGATTGACGAGAGAACTTATAACGATAAAGATAAATACGCGGTCGAGGGCGATTTTATAGAGGGCTTGACACTTGCCGATTTCGTGGAAGATAGCAAAACTCCTACGCACTTTGACTTGATGACTAATATGCAAATGCGCGAAATGCTCGGTGAAGCAATGAACACTTTGACGCCGCACGAGAAAAAAGTTTTGTCGCTTAGATTTGGTTTGGAAGACGGCAGAGCTAGAACGCTTAACGAAGTCGCGAAAATTTTCAAAGTCAGCGACAGTGCAATTCAAGCCGTCGAAACAAAAGCTCTTGGTAAGTTGCGCAACCCCGACTGCTCAATTAAGCTCAGAGATTTTTATTGATAATTTTCAGCTGAAAAAAACTTGAAAAACCCTTTGCAATTTGCTAAACGCTGTGTTAGAATAAGCATGCTTTAAGCAAACCACTAATTGGAAGGGCGATTGTATATGATATTGATGGATTGGATAAGGAAAATTACGGACATAATCATGCCGCTTGAACCACCCAACGAAGAAGAAGAGGAAGTTAAAGATACTAAAAAAGCCGAAACTAAAGCTGAAGAAGTAAAATCTGCGCCAGCACAACCAACGGTACAATCAACAGCTCAACCTGCCGCGCAGACATTCCAAGCAGAAAAACAAACAGCAACGGGCGGTTATGCACAAAATTTCGGTACGGGAACGATGAGTTTCACGCGACATGGCGGAATGGTAAGCACTGCGGAAAACGGCGTTACGAGTATGGGCGGCGTCCGTTATGAAGCTTACAATAACAACACTGCGGAAGCGTCTGTAAGACCGAGCCTTGCCGTCGTCAAAACCCCAACGCTCACAATGAAAATTTACGCTCCAACAAAATTCGACGACCAAGTTAAGCAGATTGCCGACGACCTTTTAAAACACAATGCAGTTATCGTGAATTTTGAAGGCGTTGACGAATTGCAACAGCAACGCATTGGCGATTTTATTATTGGTGCGGTTTACACGATTGACGGGCAAGCGGAAATGGTTTCGAGTAAAATTGTTCTTTACGTGCCCAAAGGTATAGAATATGAAAGTGCCGCGGCTAAAATTCCTATGCGTCGTTATAGTTGAGAGGGCGAGATTAAAATTAAAATCAATTCACATACAAAAAGCGGGCATGCCTAACGGTTGCCTGTTTTTTGTTTAGGGAGAATAGAGTATGAGAAACGATTATTTAACACAAGACCGCGCTCCGATATTGGAGGCGTTAACTAATATGAAAGCGGCAAGATTAGTGCCCTTTGACGTACCAGGACATAAACGCGGGCGCGGCAATCACGAGCTTGCAGAATTTTTAGGGCAAAACTGTCTTGATGTCGATGTTAATTCAATGAAGCCGCTGGATAATTTATGTCACCCCGTCAGCGTAATTCGCGACGCAGAAATTTTAGCGGCAAAAGCATTCGGGGCGGCGCATAGTTTTTTCATGATTGGCGGAACAACTTCGGCGGTGCAAGCAATGATTTTGGCGACGTGCAAGCCAGGCGATAAAATTATTTTGCCGCGCAATGTTCACCGTTCAGCAATTAACGCGCTGATTTTGTGCGGAGCAATTCCCGTTTATGTCAATCCGCAAGTCGATGAACGATTGGGGATTTCGCTTGGCATGAAGGTTAAGGAAGTCATTGCCGCGATAAAAAATAATCCCGACGCTAAAGCCGTGCTGATTAACAATCCGACTTACTACGGCATTTGCTCGGACATTGCAACGATAACTCGCGTGGCTCACGAACACGGTATGAAAGTTTTAGCGGACGAGGCGCACGGCACGCATTTTTACTTTAATAAAAAATTGCCACCCTCAGCGATGAGTGTTGGCGCGGATATGGCTGCAGTTTCTATGCATAAATCCGGCGGCTCCTTAACGCAAAGTTCTCTGCTGTTGACGGGCGAAAATATTAATGCGGGCTACGTTCACCAGATTATAAATCTCACGCAGTCAACGAGCGGTTCTTATCTGCTTATGGTCAGTCTTGACATTTCGCGGCGAAATTTGGTTTTGCACGGCGCAGATATTTTTAATCGCGTTATTGAGCTGGTTGAATATGCTCGCGACGAAATAAATTTTCTCGGCGGCTGGTATGCTTATGGCAAGGAAATTGTGGACGGCGATTCTGTCTTTGACTTTGACGTTACGAAATTGTCTATTTTTACGCGGGCTGTTGGTTTGGCAGGCGTCGAAGTTTATGACATTTTGCGCGACGAATATGATATTCAGCTGGAGTTTGGCGACATTGCGAATATTTTAGCGTATGTTTCCGTTGGCGACCGCGTTAAAGATATTGAGCGGCTTGTAAGTGCGCTTGCCGACATTAAGCGGATTTATCGTAAAGATCCTTCGCGCCTCATGAAAGTTGAATACATTGACCCGATTGTTGACGCCACACCAAAAGACGCTTTCTACGCAGAAAAAAAATCCTTGCCGATTGAAGAAACTGTAAATAAGACTGCGGCAGAATTTTTAATGTGCTATCCTCCTGGCATTCCGATACTTGCGCCAGGTGAACGGATTACTAAAGAAATTTTAGATTATGTCCGTTATGCCAAGCGCAAAGGCTGTCAAATTACTGGTCCCGAAGATATGACAATTCAACGCTTGCAAGTTATGGTTTGAGGATTTTATTTGCCAAAAAGCTTGTAAAAATTTAAAGTTGTTGCTTGAATAATTTTCAATAATTTTGTGGAAAGGCGGAATTCTCTTTATGGAAGATACCATAGAACAATGCCGCGATTCCCTTTTTCGTGGAGTGTCGGTCGACTCTGCGTCGATTAAAGACACGTTTTGCGTTGCAGGTTGATGAAAATTCTTGCGCCGTGTCGATTAGCTTTGACGGCGGGAAATATTCTGACACGCTGATAAAAAGTTTTGCTGACAGTTATAAACATGTCATCACGAAAATTTTTAACGCGGAGAAAATCGGAGATATTGATTGGCTTTCGGCTGACGAGCAAAAAATCAACAAGAAAGCACTACCCGAACCTGTCTTGCAAGTCGAAGCGGAAGATAAAAAAATTGCCGCAACAGATTTGCAGAAAACTTTGTGCGGAATGTTTGCAAAGGCACTGGGCAGAAAAAATATCGGCGCAGATGAAAAATCCGACTGTCGAAAAGTTAGAGGCTTACATTTTAAAGCAACAGGCTCCGACGCCCGTGCGGGTTGAGAAAAAAATCTCTGCACCAAAAATTTCCGCGCTTATCGAGGGTAGCTCATTCCTCAACTAATTTTTCCAAATTAAAAGAGCACTTGCCAAAAATCGCGTAGAATATGTCGACGAAATCCACCACGAAGGCTTAGGCGATGTTTTGCTCACCGGCGCGACGGGCCTTTTGGGGATTCACGTCCTCTACGAATTGTTTAAGAATACTTCGGCAAAAATTCTCTGCTTTATTCGCAGTAATAAACAAGCTTCAACTTTTAACGTCAGAGGCGACTACGTTGGACAAAAACTTCCCACTGATAAAAAATTCACCGAAAGCGACTTCTACATTGGATAAGAGGTCATGTCGAATAAATACGTTTACTCAAAATTTCAAGCGGAAGAATTAGTTTTAACCGCAATCGGTCAAGGCAAACTCGACGGGAAAATTATTCGCGTCGGCAATCTCATGCGCCGCATTTCCGACGGCGAGTTCCAAATTAACTTCTCGAATAATGCTTATTCGCGGGCATGGGCATGGAAGGTCCGCCGCCGCAACGATTATCGGTTATGCTTGCGGATTAGTCATATTAATTTTCTACGCACGCTCCAATGACAGAATGTTAAAGTTCCGTTTAAGCGACATTGCGTGGTTCAAAGATATTTTTTTCTCCGCGCTCAAAACAGGCAGTCCGCGAGTAAGATTGGAACTCATGCAAGCGTTGCAAATTTTTGTACTCAACACTGCAGTTTTAACAGTTCTTGGCGTCACGGCAATGGAAATTTACGCGGTCTGCTCAAATACGCTGATAATAGCGGAACTTTTAGCGGGCGGTATCATCAGCGTCATTCCGAATATTTGCGGCGTGCTTTACGGCGAGAAAGATTACTTCGGGATTTGTCAGCTCATGAAAAAAGTTGTGGAACTTAGCGGCTTTTTGATTACGATTTTAACTGTCTTGTTCTTAATTTTTCCCGAACGAATTGCAATTTTATTTGGTTTGGAAAATGAGGAATATGAACACGGCGATTCATTTTACGTTATTCAATAAACATTTCGCGCTACGGCTACGGCAAAGTTAAGAAAAAATTAATCGACATAAATCTTTTGCACGACGGCGAGTAGTGGATTGTTGACTAGCCGATTTGAAAAGCCCGTTGAAAAATTTTTAAAATATTTCACGGCGCGGCGGCAGGAAAAAATTTTGCGATATAAAATATATCGCCCGATTGAGGAAGTTTTAATCGAACGAGACAAGTTAGGCAAGCCATATGTAGTTAACAGCAAATTCAAAATTACTATTACCCAAAATTTTTTTACGGCGCAGGATTATCAACAACTTTGTAACGTCGACGGTTGGACGTGAGCCGAAAAGTTATTCCTCGTGAGCGGCAAAGGCGTTGTGGTTGTGGATTGATTCAAAATTTTCGCATTCAACGGCGAAGGCAGATAAATTTTCTACGCCGCGCAGAGCAATTACCACGTCGCGCAAAATATCTTCCACGAACTTTGGATTTTGATAGGCGGCTTCAGTTATAAATTTTTCATCTTCGCGCTTGAGGAGCGGGAAAATTTCAGCTGAACCTTGCGCCTCAATCAATCGAACAAATTTTTCTATCGAAACGTCGTTAACATCTTTGAACGTCAACTTTACGCGGCAGATTGAGCGTTGATTATGTGCACCGAAATCCGAAATTTCCTTACTGCACGGACAAAGCGACGTAAACGGCACGGCTAATCCCAAAGTAAAATTCATACGACTGCCGCGCTTGAGTTCGCCGATAAATTCACAGTCGACGGCAGTTAAGGAAGATTTTTTAGACACGGGCGAAAATTTTTCTATAAAGAATTTAAAAGCAAACGTTATCGCCGCAAAGTCGGTTGAAAGTTTTTCTAAGGCGTCGAGTAAAATTTTTTCCACGTCAGGAATTTTTATCGGTCGTTGCGTCCAATCCGTCAAAATTTCTGTGAGGCGGCTCATATGCGTCCCGCGCAGATTTTCGGCGAGCGCAACTGTAAACCGAATTTTCGCTAAGACTTGTTGAGTTTTGCCGCCGTCCGAAATAAAAAATGGCAGGTGTAGCCCTGTGATTCCTGTCCGATTTATTTTTATGCCGCGTTTATCTGGCTGATTCTGTACATCTGTCATAAATTTTTGTGTCCTCAACTTTAGTAAATTTTTTCAAGGTTAATGCAAAATCTTTTCTAAGTCAAGCTAAGTTGTTTAGCTAAGGCGACGGCGAGTTTAGCATTTTTGCGGGCGAGTTCGCCGAGTTCTTTTAGTAAAGCGTCGTTGCGGAAATTTTTATGCGCGGAAAGTTTTTTCAAGGTCTCGTCGAAAATTTTATCAGCAGTCACGTCAGAGAGCGTGCCCAGCGGTTTTTCTCCAATCGAATCAAGAAAGCGTTCAATCTTCGGGTCGTAGGAAATTCCGAGCATGGGAACATTCATAACGCCGGCAAAAATCAGCGCGTGCAAACGAACGCCAATTAAAATATCCATGCAACCAACTAAACTTAAAATTTCTTGCGTCGTGAATTCTTCATCGAGCACGGCGCAATTTTTCATTAGGGCGGCGGTTGATTGGGCGGCGCGAATATCTTCAGGAAATTTCATTGGGATAAAAATAATTTTCGCGTCGGTAGTTTCAGCAATTTTATCAAGTGCAGTAGCAAGTTCGTGTTGAAAATGTTCCCAGTCAATCCAGTGACGAATCGCCACGCCGATAAATTTCCCGTTTCGAGTTATAGAATGACGCGCTAAAATTTTTTCGCCGAATTCGAGCGGCACGGGTTTTATCGCTAAAACAGGGTCGGCAGTACAGTAAATTTCCGGACAAGTTATTTTAAGCCGCGATAATTCCTCAAGCGAGCCGCGATCACGAACTGTAATTAAGTCGACGCGATTAAGGATTAAGTTCATGAGTTTATGCGCCAACATGCCGCGAATCGGTCCGATACCTTGAGCATAAAGCATAACTTTTCGTTTGCAGGCAAGCGCAAAAAAAATTATCGCGAGGTAATAGTAAAGACTGCGCCCACTCGTAACATTTTGTAAAAGTGAGCCGCCGCCGCTTATCAGCAAATCTGCCGCACGAATTTTTTTTATAATTGACCAAATGTCCAGCCACGGCACTGCGTCGACGTTGTGGCGTCGTTTGGTATATTCGGGATTGAGGGATATAACCGTAACGCTCAAGTCTGCAACTTCTTCGCGCAGGACTTCGAGCATTGCAGAGAGCATCGCCTCATCGCCGCCGTTCTTCGAGCCGTAATAGCCGGAAACTACGATTTTCATGTCACCATTCCTAATTACTGATTCCTAACTGCATTTATTCTTCCCGCGTGTAAATTCCCCTGCTTGCATAGCTTCAACGCGAATGATAGAATGTGTTAAAAAAATACGGGAGATGATAACTGTGATTAAAAAATTTTTTGCAGTGGCTTTTATGAGCGTGGCAATTTTAATGAGCGGTTGCTCCGATTCAGAGCACGTTCATAATTCACCAAGTACCGCGCAGGCGTCACCCGTTGCCAAAAATATTCCAAACTTCACTGCCAAGACGATTACCGGCGCGACCGTCACGAACGAAATTTTTGCGTCGAAGAAAATTACTATGGTAAATATTTGGGGAACGTTTTGCCCGCCGTGTATAGGTGAAATGCCCGAACTCGGCGAAATGGCTCGTTCCATGCCCGCCGACGCGCAAATTATTGGATTAGTCTGCGACGCTTCGGAGAATTCTACGCAAATTCAACGGGCACAACAAATAACTCAAGAGGCAGGCGCGAATTTCGTTAACATTGTCCCTGACGCGCAGTTAATGCAGTTTATGGAAGGTGTTGAGGCAGTTCCGACGACGATTTTTGTCAACAGCAAGGGCGAAGTCGTTGGTAAGGCGATTATTGGCGCGGACGTGGAAGGTTACAAAGATGAACTTGAAAAACTTCTCAAGCAGTAGACTGATAATTTTTTTGGCAAGCGCGGCTATGATTTGGTTTGGAATTGAGCGCGGCGAGTTGTCAACGATTTTCGCTAAAGCAACGCGAGTTTGTCTTGAATGTATCGGATTAGGCTAATGAAACGGCGATTGATTCAGTTGGCGGCGACGATTTTAACGAATCCTCACGCGGCAAATTTTTTAAGCGGCAAACTTTATCGCGGCGAGCTGAAAAATTTTTGTGCACCAGGATTAAATTGCTGGTCATGTCCTGCGGCAACTTTTAGCTGTCCGATTGGCGCAATGCAAACAGTCGGCGGCATGGGCGGCAAATTTAGTTTTTACGCGGCGGGTTTCACGCTTTTAATCGGATTGATTTTAGGTCGGGCGGTTTGCGGATTTTTATGCCCGTTCGGATTGATTCAAGAGTTGCTGAATAAAATTCCGTCGCCGAAAATTTCCTTGCCGCGCAGATTATTATACGTGAAATATTTTTTGCTGATAATCTTCGTGCTGATTTTGCCCGTCGCGACAAAATTTGGCGAACCAACTTTTTGCGAATACATTTGTCCGGCGGGAACGTTAGAGGCGGGCTTGCCGCTGATTGCCACGCATGAAGAATTTCGCGACGTATTGGGAAATTTATTTGCGCTGAAAATTTTTATAATGTTCAGCGTAATTTTTTTATGCGTCTTCGCTCACAGATTTTTTTGTCGCGTAATGTGTCCACTCGGTGCGATTTACGGCGCGTTAAATAAATACAGTTTCTATCAATTAAACTACGCGCAAAATAAGTGTATTGGTTGCGAGCGTTGCAAAAAAATTTGTCCGCTTGAACTTGACCCGACGAAAGATTTTAATTCTGCCGAATGTGTACGTTGTGGACGGTGCAAAAATATTTGTCCGGCGCAAGCTTTGACATAAAAAAACGCGACATTTGCCGCGCCAAAAATTTTTCAGTTTTATAAAAGTTAGTCAAGAATTTTTAATTAGTTTTGCGGAAAAAAAGCCGTCGGTATTTGTGATATGCGGCAATAACGTTTTCATTTCGATTAGTTGAAAATTTTCGTTCGTCGCAAGAAATTTTTCGACAACATCTTGATTTTCACGTCGTGTAATTGTGCACGTGCTGTAAACCAAAATTCCGCCAGGTTTAAGAGTTTTAGCCGCGCTTGACAGAATTTTTTCTTGCAAGTCAGGCAACTCTTTAAGCTCGGCGGGATTTTTTTTCCAACGCAAATCTGCTTTACGCCGCAATACACCCAAACCCGAACATGGCACATCAACCAAAACTTTATCGGCTTGGGCGGGAAATTTTTCGCCAATTTCGCAAGCGTCAATCAGCAATGGTTCGATAATTTTTATTCCGAGACGTTCGGCATTTTGGGCAATATGATTAAGTTTAGTTTCGTAAATATCCGCCGCGATGATTCGCCCGCGATTTTGCATGAGTTCGGCTAAATGTGTAGATTTACCGCCCGGAGCCGCACAACAATCTATAACGAATTCGCCCGCTTGCGGATTTAAAAGTCGTGCCGCTGTCATGGAGCTTTCATCTTGAACTTGACATAATCCGTTGCGCAGTGGTTGAAATTTATCTAATGCACCGTGTCCACGACAGATTATTCCTTCAGGCGCGAATGTTGACGGCTCCGTTTGCATTCCGAAATTTTTAAGCTCGTCTAAAATTTTTTCGCTAGTAGTTTTTAAAAAGTTAACGCGCAAGCACAGTGGCGGTTCCGTGTTGTCGAAGTCCAAAATTTTTTTTGCCGCGTCAAGCCCGAATTCTTTTATAAAAAGTTTTACTAGCCAAAACGGATGAAATTTTCTCAACGCTAGAGATTTTGCGTCGTCGCCTGTCGGGAAGTCTGATTTATGCGGCTCACGAACTGCCGAGCGCAAAACTCCGTTGACAAATTTAGACGCACCGATTCCGCAAAATTTTTTAGATAACTCCACTGATTCATTTACTGCCGCTGAATTTGGCACTTTATCTAAAAAAAATATTTGATACATACCCACGCGCAAAACGTCTAAAATTTTTTCGTCGACTTTGGCAAGCGGGCGATTGAGATATTTTGAAATTTTCCAATCGAGTGATGCACCCGCCTTTACTGCGCCGTAAACCAATTCCGTGCAAAATTTTCTGTCTAAATCGCTAAATTTTTCTTGCCGCAACGTCTGTGATAATGCCACATTGGAATAAGCTCCGTTAGTTGCCACGTCGTATAAAATCTTTGTTGCCGCTAGTCTAACTTTGTCCATGTCAATCAATCCGTGTAACTTTACCCGCTACGGAAATAATTTTCTCGTCAGAAACTTCGTTGTTCCTATCCATGAAAACTTCGATAAAATTTTTGTCGGGACGATAAATCGCGTCCGTCACACCGTCCAAAGTTTTAAGTTTATAAGCAATTTTTTCAGCGTCCGATTCAACGTAAACGACTTTGTAATCGAGGCGTTCTATTCTGAAAATAACTGGGCGAGTTCCGTCATTGCAACAGGCAATCATCATGTGTTCATCGTTCGTCCAGCCGCGCATAATTGATCCGCCCTGCAACGCCGTATAAACATAACGACTAAAACAATCCCACGCCTCCGAGCAATGTGCGCCCTTGCCCTGCGTCCAAAAAGTATCCTCGTCGCCATAACGCTCAAAAATATATTCTGCGCCGACTTCGTAAAAAGGACACGCACCGGATTTTGGATCTTCAAGATATTTTTCCTGCAAGTCGTCGAAAACTTTTTTGTCGATAACTGTCAGCTTGCACTTGTACTGCATATCGTTCACTCTCCTAAATGAAAATCAGTTGAAATTTCCAAATGCTGTGCTATAATGCTTATGTTTTAGTATTTAAAAATTGGCTCATTGCCAGACGGCAGGCGGTCTAATCAGCAATAGCCCCCAGAGAGGGGGTGACGCAGATGACAAAGATTATTGTCAGGGTTGTAATTTTGACCCCCGTAATCCTCTTGCTCCTCACGAAAACAGCCGCCTAAGCTCCAGCAAAGCAACAGCGGCTATATTTCTTTTTTACAGTAACTAGATACACTTGGGGGCAGACCGTTTATGAGCATCGTCCTGTTAACGCAGGGCGATTTTTTTCTGCAATTAAATTATAGTCGCCGCGTCGGAAATTGTCAAATAAAAAGCTCCGTGACGAATACGACCGAACAACATATCACGGCAACCTTAAACAAACTTGCGCCGAACCACGCTGCTAAAATTCCCGCTATCAATGCAAGTCCGCCCGAAATTTGCGATTGCGTGGCGTCGATTATCGCAGGGAATGTCATAACTGCCAGCGTCACATATGGCACGTAATGCAGGAACGAACGAATTGTTACGTTTTTTATCTCGCCGCGAATTAAGGTTAGCGGTAAAATTTTTATCGCTAAAGTTACCGCGCTTGCTATCAAAATGTAAATGTTAATGTCGTGCGTCATTTATCGTCCTCCTCTTGTGAATTTATCCTTAAAACAAAATTCATTTACTTTAATTCTTTCAAGCTGATAAAAAATTTTCCTGCAATTCATAAAAAATTTTTCAAGCTTAAATTTTCCCGATGATGACGCCATTCTTAATTTTTGGAAACATTTTTTTATCAAGAGACAAGTTTTTTTTAAAGGTCGCGCCACTAAAGGCTTGACAAGCATTTTTGGCAATGATAATATTACGCCGCTTTTAAACAGGCATGAAAATTTTGGAAGGAGGTGGGCGCATGCCAACCATAAATCAATTAGTGAGAAAAGGTCGTCAGATGTTGGACGAAAAATCAACGGCTCCGGCTCTGAAAGAGTGCCCGCAAAAACGCGGCGTGTGCACTCGTGTTTATACGACGACGCCCAAAAAACCGAATTCGGCACTTCGTAAGGTTGCGCGTGTCCGCTTGACCAACGCCATTGAAGTTACTGCATATATCCCCGGCATCGGGCACAATCTGCAGGAACATAGCGTTGTTCTCATTCGCGGCGGGCGTGTTAAAGATTTGCCGGGTGTTCGCTATCATATTATTCGCGGCTCCCTCGATACCGCCGGCGTTCAAGACCGCAAACAAGCGCGTTCTAAATACGGCGCAAAGAAGGCTAAGGCTAAGAAGAAATAATTTCTAAGGAGGAGCAGCAATGCCAAGAAAAGGTGCTGTGCCTAAACGAGACGTTCTGCCGGATCCTGTCTACCACTCAAAGACGGTTGCGAAGTTTATAAATAAAGTCATGTTATCAGGCAAAAAGAGCGTAGCTCAGCGCGTGGTGTATGACGCCTTCGACACAATCCGCGAAAAGACAGGTAAAGATCCGTTAGAAATTTTCGAGACGGCACTGAAAAATGTTATGCCGGTTTTGGAAGTCAGAGCGCGTCGCGTCGGCGGTGCAAACTATCAAGTTCCCGTCGAAGTGCGCCCCGACCGTCGTCAGACGTTAGGAATTCGTTGGCTGGTGAATTACGCTAGATTGCGCAACGAAAAAACTATGGACGCTAGACTTTCAGGCGAACTCATGGACGCGGCAAACAATACCGGCGCATCAATCAAGAAAAAGGAAGACACCCACAAGATGGCGGAAGCTAACAAGGCATTCGCGCATTATCGCTGGTAAGGAGCAAGTTTCGTGTCAAGAGAGTTTTCATTAGAAAAAACTCGCAACATAGGTATCATGGCGCACATAGACGCCGGCAAGACGACTACAACCGAACGAATTCTTTTCTACACGGGTGTCAATCACAAGCTCGGCGAAGTCCACGAGGGCGCGGCGACTATGGACTGGATGAAACAAGAGCAGGAACGCGGCATTACGATAACTTCGGCGGCGACAACCTGTTACTGGAAAGATACTCGAATCAACATTATCGACACGCCTGGACACGTTGATTTTACTGTCGAGGTTGAAAGATCTTTGAGAGTTTTGGACGGCGCACTCGCGATTTTAACAGCTCGCGGCGGCGTTGAGCCTCAAACGGAAACTGTTTGGCGGCAAGCGGAAAGATACAACGTTCCGCGTATGGCTTACGTCAACAAAATGGACATCACCGGCGCGGATTTTTATCATGTTATTCAAATGATGCGCGATAGACTTCACACCAACGCCGTTGCAATTCAGTTGCCGATTGGCGCGGAAGATAATTTTCAAGGAATTGTTGACCTCGTTAAAATGGAAGCGATTGTTTACGACGACGATTTGGGTAAAGTTTCAAGGGAAGTTGAAATTCCCGCCGATATGCTTGACATGGCGGAAGATTATCGCGATAAACTTTTGGAAGCCTGCGCGGAGCAAGACGATGACTTCATGGAAAAATATCTCGGCGGCGAGGAAGTTACAATCGACGAGGTTAAAGCCGTAATTCGCAAGGCGGTTATCAACTGCACAATGACGCCAGTCACTTGCGGCACGTCTTACAGGAATCGTGGAGTTCAACCGCTTTTAGACGCGATTGTTGACTACATGCCCGCGCCAACGGATATTCCGCCGATTGAAGGCGTTCAGCCTGACGGAACAGAAGATTCACGACCCGCAAGCGACGAGGAACCTTTTGCCGCGTTGGCATTTAAGATTATGACGGATCCTTTCGTCGGCAGGCTCGCATTCGTCAGAGTTTACAGCGGCGTTTTAAAAAGTGGCTCCTACGTCTACAACTCGACGAAGGGCAAAAAAGAACGTATTGGGCGAATTCTTCAAATGCACGCTAACAATCGTAAGGAAATAGATTTTCTTTACAGCGGCGACATTGCGGCGGTTGTCGGTTTAAGAGACACGACGACGGGCGATACGCTCTGCGACGAGGCTCACCCGATTATCCTTGAGTCAATGGAATTTCCAGATCCCGTCATATCAGTTGCCGTTGAACCTGCAACTAAGAACGACCAAGACAAAATGGGAATTGCGCTACAGAAACTTGCAGAGGAAGATCCAACTTTCAAAGTGCGCACCGACCCCGAAACCGGACAAGTTATAATTTCGGGCATGGGCGAATTGCATTTGCAAATTATCGTTGATCGCATGTTAGACGAGTTCAAAGTTGACTGCAAAGTTGGCGAGCCGCAAGTTGCCTATCGTGAGACAATTCGCAAGACGCAAAAGGGCGAAGGCAAATTTATTCGTCAAACAGGCGGGCATGGACAATACGGACATTGCTGGATTGAGATTTCGCCCAACGAAACTGGCGCGGGATTCGTCTTTGAAAATAAAATCGTCGGCGGCGTCATTCCTAAAGAGTATATCAATCCGATTGAGGCTGGCGTTAAGCAAGCTATGGAAAATGGCGTTCTTGCCGGATTCCCAATGGTTGACGTTAAAGCTACAGTTTATGATGGCAGTTTTCACGAAGTTGACAGTAGCGAGGCGGCGTTCAAAATTGCAGGTTCGTTGGCATTTAAGGCGGCGGCTGAAAAGGCTAAACCCGTTCTCTTGGAACCCTACGTAAAAGTTGAAGTTACCGTTCCCGAAGAGTATATGGGCGACGTTATCGGCGACTTGAATTCGCGACGCGGAAAGATTGACGGCATGGAGCCACGTAATAATCTGCAAATAATTCATGCGTTCGTTCCGCTTAGTGAAATGTTCGGTTATGCAACGGACTTGCGCTCCAAAACTCAAGGGCGCGGATCCTACTCAATGGAAGTTGCCTATTACGACGAAGTTCCGAAGAATATTTCGGACGTGATTGTTGCGAGATACAGAGGAGAGCCGATTGATTAACGGCTTGAAAAATTTTTTATAAATCTAAGGAGTGTTAAATTAATGGCAAAGCAGAAGTTTGACCGTAGTAAACCCCACGTAAATATTGGTACTATTGGACACATTGACCACGGCAAGACGACCTTGACGGCGGCTATTACCAAAATCCTCTCGGAAAAAGGTCTTGCCAAATACGAATCTTATGACAACATCGACAAGGCTCCGGAAGAACGCGAGCGCGGTATTACGATTAACACGGCTCATGTTGAATACGAGACCGCGAAGAGACACTATGCTCACGTCGACTGCCCAGGTCACGCTGACTATATTAAGAACATGATCACCGGTGCCGCGCAGATGGACGGCGCGATTCTCGTCGTTGCTGCCTCTGATGGTCCTATGCCGCAGACTCGCGAACATATCCTGCTTGCTCGCCAAGTCGGTGTTCCGGCTATCGTTGTTTTCCTTAACAAAGTTGACCAAGTCGACGACGAAGAACTCCTCGAACTCGTCGAAATGGAAGTCCGCGAACTTTTGAGCAAATACGAATTCCCCGGCGACGACATTCCTGTTATCGCTGGCTCGGCTCTTCTTGCCCTTGAAGGCGACGAAGCTCAAAAAGCAAAAATTATGGAACTCCTCGACGCTGTTGACGATTACATTCCGACGCCTGCACGCGACACTGATAAACCGTTCCTTATGCCTGTTGAAGACGTCTTCACGATTACTGGACGCGGCACCGTTGCTACCGGTCGTGTTGAACGCGGCATGTTGAAACTTAATGAGCCGGTTGAAATCGTTGGTCTTCGTGACGAACCTCGCAAGACTGTTGCAACTGGTATTGAAATGTTCCGTAAACTCCTCGACAGCGCGGTTGCTGGCGATAACGTCGGTGTCCTTCTGCGCGGCGTTGACCGCAAAGAAATTGAACGCGGTCAAGTTATCGCGAAACCGGGCACGATTCATCCGCACACGAAGTTTAAGGCTCAAGTTTACGTCCTTACTAAAGATGAGGGCGGTCGTCATACTCCGTTCTTCGCAAATTATCGCCCGCAATTCTACTTCCGTACAACCGACGTTACGGGCGTAGTTAGCGACTTGAAAGACACCAACGGCAATGCGGCTGAAATGTGCATGCCTGGCGACCACATTGAAATGACAGTCGAACTTATCACCCCGATTGCTATCGAAAAAGGCTTGCTCTTCGCTATCCGCGAGGGCGGTCACACTGTAGGTTCGGGACGTGTTATCGAGATTCTTGAAGCGTAATAACTAACAGCTAAAAGCTATCAGCTAAAAGCTATCAGCTGAAAGCTAAAAATCGGTGAGGCGGTCGGTAGTCAGCCTAAGAACTGATTATCGACCGTTGTTGCTGATTTTGATAGGTGCTGTGACGCGGCAGATTGCTCGGCAGAAAAATTCCGTTCAGTCGAGGGAACTGCTACGGAGCAATGTTGAGGGCTTTGACTTTCAACTAAGGAGGAATTATTTTGGCAAAGCAACAAAAAATCAGGATTCGCCTCAAGGCATACGATCACAAATCGTTAGACCAGAGCGCAACCAAGATTGTGGAGACTGCCAAGAAAACTGGCGCGGAAGTTTCGGGACCAATCCCGTTGCCGACGGAAAAAAATATCTACACAATTTTGCGCTCGCCGCACGTCAACAAGGATTCGCGTGAACAATTCGAGATGCGCACGCATAAACGCTTGATTGACATTCTCCAGCCGACGCACAAAACAGTTGATGCGCTCATGCGGTTGGATTTGCCCGCCGGTGTTGACATCGAGATTAAGGTCTAAGGAGGTGGCAACATTGGCAAAAACACTTTTAGGAATTAAGCTCGGCATGACGCAAATTTTCACGGAAGAGGGGCGCGTCATTCCCGTAACTGTCGTTGAAACTGGCAAAAACGTTGTTATCCGCAATAAAACTGTCGATACTGACGGCTACTGCGCAGTTCAGCTTGGTTTCGGCGAAATTAAGGAAAGCAAAGTTAATAAACCCGACATGGGACAATTCAAAAAGGCTGAAGTTAAGCCCGTGAAATTTATCCGCGAAGTGCGTTTGGCGGCTGAGTCGGAATACAAAATCGGCGACGTTATCGGCGTAGATATTTTCGCGGCGGGTGAACTCGTTGACGTCGTAGGCACTTCAAAGGGTAAAGGCTTTGCAGGTTCGATTAAGCGTCATAACTTTGCACGCGGTCCTATGGGGCACGGCTCCAAGTCTCATCGTGAACCAGGCTCGACAGGCGCAATGCTTTCCGGTCCTGGCGGTCGTGTCATCAAAGGCAAAAAACTTCCCGGACGTATGGGCGGCACTCGCACGACGATTCAGCGTTTGACGATTGTTAAAGTTGACGCGGATAGAAATTTGCTCCTCATCAAAGGCGCAATTCCTGGTCCGAAAAAAGGACTTGTCATCGTTCGTGAAACCGTCAAGCCAACTAAGAAACATAAATAATAATCGAAAGGAGGAAATGAGATAATGCCAACTGTAGCAGTTTACGATATGACTAATAAAAAGGTTGACGACATTGAACTTAGCGAAGAAATTTTCGGCGTTGAGATTAATGAAGGGCTTGTTCATCAAGCGGTTGTTATGCAAATGGCATCGTGGAGACTCGGTACGCATAACACCAAAACCCGCGCAGATGTTCGTGGCGGCGGCAAAAAACCCTGGCGGCAAAAAGGTACAGGTCGCGCCCGCGCAGGTTCCCGCAGAAGTCCCCTTTGGCGCGGCGGCGGCACGATTTTTGGACCGCACCCCCGCGATTATTCGTTCAGTATGCCGAGAAAACAACGTCGCCTCGCGTTAAAATGCGTCCTCACCGATAAAGTTAAGGAAGGCAATTTAATCGTCCTTGATAAGCTCAACTTCGACGAACCTAAGACGAAAAAATTTGTCGAACTTCAGAAAACTTTCGGCGTTGACGGTTGCAAATCGCTGTTCATAACTCGTGAACTTATCGATAATGTGTCGCGCTCCTCTAATAATCTGCAGAACGCTAAGGCAATCGCCGCACTTCAACTCAACGTCTATGACATTCTCAACAGCGATAAACTCTTCCTCACCAAAGACGCGGTTGCGAAAATTGAGGAGGTGTACGTATAATGGACGCTAGAGACATTCTGATTAAACCGCTCATCAACGAACGTTCGACTGACCTTATGCAGGAAGGCAAATTCGTTTTCGTAGTCGACAAACGCGCTAACAAAATTCAGATCGCGCAGGCTGTCAAAGAAATTTTTAACGTGACTGTTGAAGATGTCAACACGATGAACGTTAAGGGCAAAACCAAACGTCGCGGACGCACGGTCGGCAAAACCAACAGCTATAAAAAAGCTATCGTCAAGCTCCGTGCGGGCGAGACTATCGAATTCTTCAGCGCATAAATTTTAGATAAAGGAGGTAAAACGTAAGTGGGAATTAAATCTTTCAAGCCGTACACACCCGGACGCCGTCATATGACAGTTTCGGCGTTCGAGGAAATTACGACAGATAAACCCGAAAAATCTTTGCTTGCTCCGCTTAAAAAACACGGCGGCAGAAATCAGCAGGGAAAATTGACGGTTCGTCATCAAGGCGGCGGACATAAGCGTCGCTATCGTATCATCGACTTTAAACGCAACAAAGACGGCATTCCGGCAAAAGTCGCTACGATTGAATACGATCCCAATCGCAGTGCTCGTATCGCGTTGCTCCATTACGTTGACGGCGAAAAACGTTACATTATCGCGCCGAACGGTTTAAAAGTCGGTGATAAAGTCGAGTCGGGCGCGGAAGCCGATATTAAAACTGGCAACGCTCTGCCGCTTAAAAATATCCCCGTCGGCACAATGATTCACAATATCGAAATGAAAATCGGCAAGGGCGGGCAAATGGTTCGCAGTGCTGGCGCGGCGGCTCAACTTATGGCTAAAGAAGGCAACTACGCAACAATTCGTATGCCGTCTGGCGAAGTTCGCAAAGTTCATATTAATTGCCGTGCGACAATCGGTCAAGTGGGTAACCTTGATCACGAAAATATTACAATCGGTAAGGCTGGACGCTCGCGCTGGTTGGGAATTCGTCCTGCCAATCGCGGCGTAGCTATGAACCCTGTAGACCATCCGCATGGCGGCGGTGAAGGTCGCTCGCCCGTCGGTCGTAAACACCCCGTCACTAAATGGGGCAAATGCGCTATGGGTGCTAAAACTCGCAAGAAAAAAGCGTCCGATAAACTTATCGTTCGTCGTCGTAAATAATCTCGGCGAAGGGAGGAAAATAATTTGTCAAGGTCTGTTAAGAAAGGACCGTTCGTGCAGGAAAAACTTTTGGCTAAAGTCGAGGCACTCAACGCCGCTAACGATAAAAAAGTTATCCGTACATGGTCGCGCAGTTCAACAATTCTTCCTGCATTCGTCGGACACACAATCGCCGTTCACGACGGCAGGAAACATGTTCCGGTTTACGTTACGGAAGATATGGTCGGGCATAAGCTCGGCGAATTCGCTCCTACTCGTACTTTCAAAGGGCACGCGGGCGAAGAACGCAAAACTTCGCTCAAATAAATTTACCGTCTTAAGAAAGGAGGAGTTGAAGTGGCAGAAGTCAAAGAAGCCAAAGCAATCGCCAAGTATGTAAGAATTGCGCCGCGCAAAGTTCGTATCGTCATGGATTTGATTCGCGGCAAAGAAGTTGCGGACGCCTTCGCGATTTTGAAGTTCACGCCTAAACGCGGTGCAACGCTGATTGAAAAAGTTCTCAAGTCTGCTGTTGCCAACGCGGAAAATAATTTCGATATGGACTCCGATAAACTTTTCATCTCGAAATGTTTCGTTGACGGCGGACCGACAATCAAGAGGTATCACCCGCGCTCGCGTGGGCAGGCGTTCAGCATTTTAAAACGCACCTCACATATTACGGTTGTCGTCAGTGAAAAGGCAGCCGAAGAATAATTTACAAAGGAGGGAAACGGTTTGGGTCAGAAGGTACATCCGCATGGAATACGCCTCGGCATAGTCAAGACGTGGGACGCGAAATGGTACGCAGATAAAGACTTCGCGACAAATCTTCACGAAGATATAAAAATCCGCAAAGCGATCAAAACCGATAAGCAACTGGCGTCGGCGGGCGTTTCGCGCATTGAGATTGAACGCTCGGAAAAACGCCTTAAACTTACAATTCACACCGCTAAACCTGGTATGGTTATCGGGCGCGGCGGCGCGGGCATTGAGGACATTAAAAATAAACTCAAGAAGCTCACCGATAAGCGCGTCGATATTAATATCATGGAAATTCGCCAGCCTGATTTGGACGCTTTGCTCGTCGCAGAAAATATTGCGTCGCAGTTGGAACGCAGAATTGCTTTTCGCCGCGCAATGAAACAATCCGTCGGCAGAACAATGCGTCTTGGTGCAAAGGGAATTAAAATCGCTTGCAGTGGTCGCTTAGGCGGTGCTGAAATCGCTCGCAGTGAATCTTATCGCGAAGGCTCCATTCCTCTGCACACACTCCGCGCAGATATTGACTACGGCTTTGCGGAGGCTAATACAACTTACGGGCGCATCGGCATTAAGGTTTGGATTTTCAAAGGCGAAATTCTCCCCGACAAAAAAGAAAAGGCTCAAAAGCCTGAAGGGAGTGACGCATAATGTTAATTCCGAAGAGAACAAAATACCGCAAGCAATTTCGCGGTCGCATGAAGGGTAAAGCTAATCGCGGCAACACCATTGCGCACGGTCAATACGGTTTAGTAGCATTGGAGCCGGCTTGGATAACTAATCGTCAGATTGAGGCGGCTCGTATCGCAATGACACGTTATATCCGTCGCGGCGGTCAAGTCTGGATTAAAATTTTCCCCGACAAGCCCGTAACTGCTAAACCTGCTGAAACTCGTATGGGTTCCGGTAAAGGTTCGCCTGAATACTGGGTTGCAGTCGTTAAACCTGGTCGCGTTCTGTTTGAAATGGCTGGCGTTCCTAAAGAAATCGCCGCTGAAGCAATGCGCCTTGCAGGTCATAAGCTCCCGATTAAAACAAAATTTATCGTCAGCGATCATCAAGGCGACGTGTATGTTCCCGTTGTAAATGAAACCTTAGCCGACGCTAAAAAGGCGGCTCATGCGGCTTACGAACAGGAACACGCTCAAGAGGCGGCAACTGCTGAAGCTGATAAAGGCGGTGAAGCTCATGAAGGTTAATGAAATTCGCGATATGACGCCCGATGAACAGGCGGAAAAAATCAAATCGCTCAAGGAAGAACTTTTTAACCTCCGCTTTCAACACGCTACGGGACAACTCGAAAATCCCATGCGCCTCCGCGAAATCAAACGCTCAATCGCGCAAGTTAAAACAATTCAGCGCGAACGCGAACTCAATATCAGGCAGTAAGTCAAGGAGCAAACGAATATGACTCATCCGAATAAAAAAGCCGCCGACATGACGGTTAAAGAACTTGCCGCTTACATCGACCAATCGGTTCTCAAGCCCGAATTCACCGAAGCGGATATTCGCCGCTACATTCAAGAGGGCGTTGATTTCGGTTGCGCGACGGTTTGCATTAACCCTTCGTCGTTGCCGATAGCCGCTGAACTCACCGAAGGCACTTCAACGGGGATTTGCGTCGTCTGCGATTTTCCTTTCGGCACGTCAACCACTGCCTCCAAAGTTTTACAGGCGCAGGAGTATTGCCGCAACTGGAAAATTCAAGACCTCGACATCGTGGCAAATTACGGTTGGATTCGCTCCGGCAAATGGGGCGACGTTACCGAAGACATTGCCGCCGTCGTTGAGACTTGTCATAAATTCGGCACGGAAGTTAAAGTTATCTTTGAAACCGACGCGCTGACAGTCGACGAGGTGAAAAAATCTTGCGCTTGTGCGATTGAGGCGGGAGCTGATTTCGTAAAGACGAGCACGGGATTTTTGACGGGTCATGAGGCTCACGGCGCGACGCCCGAAATTATCAAGGTTATGCTGGACGTTTGCGGCGATAAAATTAAAGTCAAGGGCAGTGGTTGTATTCGGACTCGCGAACATTTTCTGACGCTGATTGATATGGGAATTGACAGAATGGGCATTGGTTATCGGTCAACGCCCGTCGTACTTAACTTGAAAGGAGGACTATCGTGAGCGAAGAAAAACGCAATGAACGCAAAGTTCGTGTCGGCAAGGTCGTTAGCGATAAAATGGAAAAAACGATTGTCGTCGCGATCGAAGAGCTTGTTCAACATAAACTCTATAAAAAATCCGTCAAGCGTACAGTTAAATTCAAAGCGCACGACGAAAACAACGAGGCTAAAGTCGGCGATAAAGTTTCTATCATGGAGACTCGCCCGCTGTCCAAAGAAAAACGCTGGCGGCTCGTTAAAATCGTCGAGAAGGCGAAGTAATTTTTTCGGGAAGGAGGTTAAAACGTGATTCAGCAACAGAGCAGATTGAACGTCGGCGACAACACCGGCGCGAAAGAAATCATGTGTATTCGCGTGCTCGGCGGCTCGTTCAGACGTTATGCCAATATCGGCGACATTATCGTTGCGTCGGTCAAATCGGCGACGCCTGGCGGTCAAGTCAAAAAGGGCGAAGTTGTCAAGGCAGTTGTCGTTCGCAGTAAAAAAGGTTTGCGCCGTCCCGACGGTTCGTATATCCGTTTCGATGAAAACGCCGCAGTTATCATCAAAGAGGATAAAACCCCTCGCGGCACTCGTATTTTCGGACCCGTCGCCCGCGAACTCCGCGAAAAAGATTTCATGAAAATTATTTCACTCGCGCCCGAAGTTTTGTAAAGGAAAGGAGGTGCCGAGTTGTCACTGATTAAACTTCACGTCAAGAAGGGCGACACGGTCGTTGTCCTTTCTGGCAAGGATAAAGGCAAGCAAGGCAAAGTTATTACCGCAATGCCTAAAGCCGGTAAGGTTGTCGTCGAAGGCATTAACAAAGTTAAACGTCACAGCAAACCGAGCTTGAAAGTTCCGCAGGGCGGCATAATTACTAAGGAAATGCCCCTTCACGCTTGCAAAGTTCAGCTCGTTTGTCCCGCTTGCAACAAACCTACGCGCATTGGACATAAGGACGTTAACGGTAAAAATTCCCGCGTCTGCAAAAAGTGCGGCGAGGTTATCGAATAATTTGTAAGGAGGTGGAAATATGAGCAGACTTTTGGATAAGTACAAGAATGAAGTTATCGGCGCAATGACTGAAAAATTTTCCTACAAGAACGTCATGCAGGTGCCGAAGCTTGAAAAAATCGTAATTAACATGGCTTGCGGCGATGCTGTTGGCAATGCTAAGGCTCTCGAATCGGCTATTGCTGACTTGACTACTATTGCCGGACAAAAACCCGTTATCACTCGCGCTAGAAAATCTCTTGCCGCTTGGAAACTTCGCACAGGTATGGCTATTGGTTGCAAAGTTACTCTGCGCGGGCGTCGCATGTATGAGTTTCTCGATAAGTTTATGAACATTGCTCTTCCGCGTGTTCGTGACTTCCGCGGTGTCAGCAGAAAATCTTTCGATGGGCGCGGCAATTACGCAGTCGGCGTTAAAGAACAGCTCATCTTTCCTGAAATCGAATACGACAAGATTGATAAGATTCGCGGCATGGACATTATCATTGTAACGACGGCTAAAACCGACGAAGAGGCTAGAGAATTCCTCGCGCTTATGGGCATGCCGTTCGCTAACGCTTAAGGAAGTGATTATCAAATGGCGAAGAAAGCTTTAATCGAAAAGTGGAGCAAGGAACCGAAATTCTCAACCCGTAAGTACAACCGTTGCAAAATTTGCGGCAGACCCCACGGCTATATTCGTAAGTTTGAAATGTGCCGTATCTGCTTCCGCGTTCAGAGCTACGCCGGAGCTATTCCCGGTATTACAAAATCCAGTTGGTAAAATTTTTTAAACTTGAAAGGAGGATATCGGTTTCCTATGGCAATGACTGATCCTATTGCGGATATGCTCACGCGCATTCGCAATGCTAATTCTGTCTACCACGAGAAAGTGGAAATTCCCGGCTCGAAAATCAAAACCGCTATCGCGGATGTTCTCAAGCGGGAAGGCTACATCAAAGATTACAGTTTCGCAGAGGACAACAAGCAGGGCATTTTGACTGTCAAGCTTAAGTACGGTCCTGAACGCGAAAAAGTTATCACGGGCATTAAACGTATCTCCAGACCAGGACTCCGTCAGTACACCAAGAGGAAAGATCTTCCCCGCGTACTCGGCGGACTCGGTATCGCGATTATCTCCACGTCGCAGGGCATTATGAGCGATAAACAAGCTCGTAAAGCAGGACTTGGCGGCGAAGTTATCGCTTACGTCTGGTAAAAATTTTTTGGAGGTGCTGACATGTCTCGAATTGGAAGAGCACCGATAAATATTCCCGCCGGCGTCACCGTAAGTGTCGGCGAAGATAATCTGGTGCATGTCAAAGGTCCTAAGGGCGAATTGTCCCGCAAGATCTCTACGGAAATGAAAATAAGCATTGAGGACGGCGTCTTGACGGTGGCACGCCCCTCGGATAATAAAACGCATAGAAGTTTGCATGGACTTTCCCGCACGTTGATTAATAATATGGTTGTCGGTGTCACTCAAGGCTTTACGAAAAATCTTGAAATCGCTGGCGTCGGCTATCGTGCGGCTAAGCAAGGCAAGAATTTAAATCTTTCGCTCGGCTACTCTCACCCCGTAATTATCGAACCGCCCGCAGGCATTACACTTGACGCTCCCACAGCGACAACAATAACTGTTCACGGCATAGATAAGGAACTCGTCGGCGCGGTTGCGGCAAATATTCGCGGCTGGCGTGAACCTGAACCTTACAAGGGCAAAGGCATTAAGTACGCGGGCGAACATATTCGTCGTAAGGAAGGTAAAGCCGGCGCGAAGGGCAAGAAATAAGCTATTAGCTGTTAGTGGTTAGCTGTTAGGGATTTTTCTATCAGCTAACAGCTATGAACTATAAGCTAAAACAGGAGGCATAATCATGAACATTGAACACGTTGCCATTTACGTAAACAATTTGGAAGTCGAAAGAGAATTCTTCGTTAAATATTTCGGCGCGAAGGCAAGCGAGAAGTATACCAATTTCCGCAATGACTTCACCAGTTATTTCCTTACTTTTGACAACGGCTCGCGTTTTGAAATTATGCACCGCACTGGTATGTTTGACCCCAAGAAAGAAAAATATCGTTCTGGTTATCATCACATTGCGATTAACGTTGGCGATAAAAAAGATGTCGATGCAGTTACAAGCAAATTGGAAGATGACGGAATGGTTATCATGGTTGCTCCGCGCAAGACGGGCGACGGTTATTACGCAAGTATCGTTACTGACCCTGAAGGCAATGAGATCGAACTTCTCGCGGGCAACTTCGGCAACTGAACTTTCTTTGATAAAGAGGAGGTAACTACCATGAAAATTGAACATGTTGCCATGTACGTTAATGACTTGGAGGCGGAGAAAAATTTCTTCGTCAAATACTTCAACGCTAAGGCAGGCTCCAAGTACAGCAATTTCCGCAATGACTTCAGCAATTACTTTTTGAAATTCGATGATGGCTCGCGCTTGGAAATTATGACGCGCAATAGTGCTAACGACGCAGAAAAAGCTCGTTATCGCACGGGTTTTCATCACATTGCAATTTGCGTTGGCGACCGTAAAGACGTTGATGACATGATGAAAAAATTCGACGCGGACGGCGTTATCGTAGTCAGCGGCGCACGCACGACTGGCGACGGCTATTACGAAGCTGTTGTTGTCGATCCCGAAGGCAACGAGATTGAAATTATCGCGGAAAATCCCGGCTTGCGTGATTGAATCAGAAATTTTTAAAGGAGGAAACCTAAGTGCTCCTTAAGGCAGATAAAAATAAAACTCGCCAAAAGAGACACTTGCGCGTTCGCAATCGTGTTGCGGGCACTGCAGAGCGTCCGCGCTTGAATGTGTTCCGCAGTCTTAAACATATTTACGCGCAGGTTATCGACGACGATAAAGGCATTACACTCGCGGCGGCAAGTTCGCTCGATAAAGATTTTGAAGGCACGGGCGGCAATATTGCGGCGGCTAAGGCTGTCGGCACGGCGATAGCTAAAAAGGCTCTTGAAAAAGGTATCAGCGAAGTCGTTTTCGATAGAGGCGGCTACATCTATCACGGACGAGTTGCGGCATTAGCTCAGGCGGCTCGCGAGGGCGGATTGAAATTCTAAGCAAAGGAGGTTGAACTAATGCCCCGAAATGAAACTGAAACTCCCGAATTCGAGGAGAAGGTTGTTTTTATAAATCGTGTTGCTAAGGTCGTCAAAGGCGGTCGCAGATTTTCATTCAGCGCGTTGGTCGTCGTCGGCAACAAGAACGGCAAAGTCGGCGTCGGACTCGGCAAAGCGGCTGAAGTTCCCGAAGCGATTCGCAAGGGCGTAGACGATGCGAAGAAAAATTTAATCGAGGTTGCTCTTAAAGAGCGTTCAATACCTCACGGCGTAGTTGGCGTATTCGGCGCGGGTAGGGTTATGTTGCGTCCCGCGTCCAAAGGTACTGGCGTTATTGCGGGCGGTCCTGCTCGTGCGGTACTTGAACTCGCTGGCGTTCACGACATCTTGACTAAATCTCTCGGCTCGTCCAACCCTAATAATATGGTGCGTGCGACGCTTGAGGGCTTGAAAATGTTAAAGCGTGCGGAAGTTGTCGCCGAATTGCGCGGCAAAACTGTTGCGGAGCTTTTTAACTAAGGAGGGTCGACACGTGGCTAAATTGAAAATAACATTGGTCAGAAGCGTAATCGGTCGTCCCGAAACTCAACGCAGAACAGTCCGTTCGCTCGGTTTGCGCAAGTTAAATTCCTTTTCGATACTGCCGGATTCTCCGACAATTCGTGGACAAATTCACAAGGTTGAACATCTCGTGAAAGTCGAGGAAGTCGCAGAAGAGGCAAAGGTTGCACTTGAAAAATAAATCGGAAGGGGGTTTAGCTGATGAAATTGCACGAACTTAAACCTGCGGAAGGTGCTCGCAAGGATAAAACACGCTTGGGACGCGGCACGGGTTCCGGTTGTGGCAAAACGTCTGGTCGCGGGCACAAAGGGCAAAAATCTCGCAGTGGCGGCGGCGTCCGTCCGGGTTTTGAAGGCGGGCAAATGCCGATTTATCGTCGCTTGCCCAAACGCGGTTTTAAAAATATTTGGCGCAAGGAATATGCTGAAGTCAACGTTGCGACGCTCAACATTTTTGACGATGATACTACTGTTGACGCGGTTGCACTCGTTGAAATTGGTATCCTTAAAAATGTCCTCGACGGCGTGAGGATTCTTGGCGACGGCGAATTGACTAAAAAATTGAACGTTAAAGCGCAGGGGTTCACGAAGACGGCTATTCAAAAGATTGAGGCTGTCGGCGGGACGGCTGAGGTGATTTAAAGTGCTGTCGGCTCTTTCAAATATCTTTAAGATTCCTGAGCTTAGGCAGCGAATAATTTTTACGCTGATAATGTTTGCAGTGTTCCGCATGGGCACACACATTCCCGTACCTGGAGTAGATCCGACGGCTATCGAACAGCTCTTTAACAACGGGAGTTTGTTCGGGCTGTTGGATTTATTCTCCGGCGGCGCGTTCAGCAAATTTTCTATCTTTGCAATGAGTATCACGCCTTACATCAACGCGGCGATTATCATGCAGTTGTTAACGGTCGTCGTGCCGACTTTGGAGCAATGGTCAAAGGAAGGCGCGGAAGGTCACAAGAAAACTACGCGAGTAACGAGGAAATTGACAGTCGTATTAGCATTTGCACAAGCGGTCGGCATGTCAATCGGACTTAAGGCGGCAGTCTTAAATCCAAATCCCGTGAACATCTTGATAATCGCCATAACGTTGACGGCGGGCACAACGCTTTTAATGTGGATAGGCGAACAGATAACCGCGCAGGGCGTCGGCAACGGAATTTCGCTGATAATCTTCGCGGGTATCGTGGCGGCATTGCCGAAAAATATCGCGACGATTTATCAGTACGTTCAAGCGGGCACGATAAATTATTTCAGCGTCGTATTGTTCGCGTTAATCGCAATCGCAATGATCGTGTTCGTTATCTACGTCGAGGCGGCACTTAGACGAATTCCGATAACCTATGCAAAACGAGTTGTCGGGGCGCGGGCTTATGGCGGACATCAAAGCCACTTGCCGCTGAAAGTAAATCCCGCCGGCGTCATTCCGATAATCTTCGCGTCGTCAGTGTTAATGTTCCCGATAACGGTTGTGCAGTTTATAGACAATCCGTCAATTCAAAAAATCGCGGCTCATCTGCAATGGGGCACGCCACTCCAAACTTTCCTGTACGTCGTGTTAATAATTTTCTTTACGTATTTTTATACGGCGGTCACAGTTAAGATACCAGACATGGCGGACAACCTCAAAAAATACGGCGCGTTCATACCTGGAATTAGACCTGGACAACCGACGGCGGATTATGTGGATTATGTGCTGACAAGATTGGTAACGGCAGGTTCGTTGTATCTGGCGTTTATCGCGGTGTTGCCGAATTTGATAGGCGGAGCAACTCACATTCAAGGCGTATATTTCGGAGGGACGGCGTTATTGATTGTCGTAAGCGTCGCGCTCCATACAATGAAACAAATCGAAGCAATGGTCGTTATGCGGCACTATGAAGGCTTCATGAAATGAGGAAACCAAAATGCAACTATTAATAATGGGTGCGCCTGGAGCCGGAAAGGGTACGCAGGCGGCTAAACTCGTAAAAAAATTTAATATCCCGCAAATCTCAACGGGTGACATGTTCAGAGCGGCGGTTAAGGAAGGCACGGAACTTGGCAAGGCGGCTAAAGCTTGCATGGACGCCGGAAAACTCGTTCCAGACGAAATTACAATCGGTATCGTTCGCGAGCGATTGGCTAAAGACGACTGCAAAAACGGATTTATCCTTGACGGCTTCCCGCGCACAGTCGAACAGGCGGACGCACTTAATAAAATTCTCGACGAACTCGGCAAGAAAATTACTTGCGTGCTGAATATAAATGTTCCGGCAGAATATCTGATTGAACGTGCGGTTGGGCGTCGGCTTTGCAGGAAATGCGGCGCAACTTACCACATAAAATTCAATCCGCCCAAAGGTGACACTTGCGACGAATGCGGCGGCGAGCTTTATCAACGCGCCGACGATAACGAAACCACTATGAAAAATCGTCTCAATGCTTACGAGGCGTCAACCCGTCCGCTCATCGACTACTACAAAAATGCGGGCGTTTATACCGAAATTGACGGCAGACAACCCATTGACAAAGTCACCGAAGATCTCGTTAGCGTTTTGACCTCGGTGCAGGAATAAACCGGAGGCGGCAATCATGTCAAAACAAGACGTTATCGAAGTCGAGGGCAAAGTCTTGGAGGCTCTGCCGAATGCAATGTTTCAAGTCGAGTTGGCGAACGGGCACAAAGTCTTAGCGCACGTTTCAGGGAAAATTCGCATGAACTTTATCCGAATTCTTCCTGGCGACAAAGTTACGATTGAACTCACGCCTTACGACTTGACACGCGGAAGAATCACTTATCGTTTTAAATAACTATGGACAATAATCAAAAAACGTGGTACATTATCGAATCGTTTAGGAGGCGGGCATTATGAAAGTTAGACCGTCGGTCAAAAAGTTGTGTGACAAATGCAAAATCATCAAGCGCAAAGGGCGCGTTATGGTTATATGCGAAAATCCCAAACATAAACAGCGTCAAGGTTAAGGAGGTGAAAATTTTATGGCACGTATAGCTGGTGTAGATTTGCCCCGTGACAAGAGAATTGAATATGCTCTTACGTATATTTACGGAATCGGACTTCCCACGTCGCAGAAAATCCTTGCGATGACGGGCGTTAACCCCGACACTCGGACAAAAGATCTCACGGATGACGAGGTTGTTAAACTTCGTGATGCTATCGACCACAACTTCGTAGTGGAGGGCGACCTTCGCCGCGATGTTCAGATGGACATCAAGCGACTCATTGATATTGGCTGTTATCGCGGACGCCGTCACCGTCTCGGTCTTCCTGTTCGTGGACAGAACACCAAAAACAACGCTAGAACTCGCAAGGGTCCCAAAAAACTCGTTCAGGGCAAGAAGAAAGAATAATCTTTAAAGGAGGCTAAACAGGTGGCAACAAAAAGAACAGTCCGCGCTAAAAAGAAAGTTCGCAAGAATATTGAATACGGCGTGGCGCATATCAGCTCCACGTTTAATAATACGATTGTCACGCTCACCGACAAAAGCGGCAACGCAATTTCTTGGGCGTCGGCGGGCGGCTTAGGTTTTCGTGGCTCGCGTAAATCTACTCCCTTCGCCGCGCAGATGGCAGCTGAAACTGCGGCTAAGGCGGCTATGGAGCACGGCTTGAAACAAGTCGAAGTTTATGTAAAAGGTCCCGGCGCAGGACGCGAGGCGGCTATCCGTTCGCTCCAAGCTACAGGTCTGGAAGTTAACATGATTAAAGACGTGACGCCTATTCCGCACAACGGCTGTCGTCCGCCTAAACGCAGAAGAGTTTAATTTGGAGGTGCAAATATGGCAATCGATAGAACTCCCGCATTGAAACGCTGCCGCGCACTCGGAATTGAACAGGCGGTTATCGGTCGTTCGCGCAAAGTCGGTGAGAAGAAACACCAGCAACAGCGCATGGCTCGTAAAGTCAGCGAGTACGGCTTGCAGCTTAAAGAAAAACAAAAGGCTAAATTTATTTACGGCGTCCTTGAGCGTCAATTCCGTAACTACTACGAAAAGGCTAAAAAAATGCCTGGCGTCACAGGCGAAAATCTTCTTATACTCCTTGAACGTCGCTTGGATAATGTCGTCTTCCGTATGGGCTTTTCCAATACCCGCCGTCAAGCTCGTCAATTCGTCCGTCATGGTCACATTACCGTTAACGGCAAGCGCGTTGATATTCCGTCGGCATTGGTAAAAGTCGGCGATGTCGTTGAAGTTTGCGAGAAAAGTCAAGGCAAAGAAGTTTTCAAGGTTATTAAGGAAGTCAACAACGCCTTAAGTGCTCCGCCGTGGCTCGATTCTAATCAAGCTAACCTCAAAGGCTCCGTTACTCGTTTCCCGACTCGCGAAGACATCAGCGACATTCCCGTTAACGAACAGTCTATTATTGAGTTGTACTCCAGATAATTCGTCCCAACAGATTTTCTGTGAAAGGAGCGGATTTTTGTGATTGACAACGATAAAAACGAAAGCCAAAAGCCGCCGAAGATTGAAATGGTCGAAGTCAGCGAGGACGGTTGCTACGGAAAATTTATCTGTGAACCGCTCGGACGCGGCTACGGAATTACAATCGGCAATAGCTTACGTCGTATGCTTCTCTCCTCTTTGGAAGGCGCGGCGGTTACGTCGATTAGGATTGATGGCGTGCTCCATGAATTTTCTACAATCCCCGGCGTTCGCGAAGACGTAACAAATATTGTGCTGAATATCAAACAGCTCTGCTTGAAGATTGACGAGGAAAAAAATCAACCTCCGCAATACTTTGCGCAAGTTACAGCGACGCCGCCCAGAACTTATTCCCTCCGAATTGACATTGACGTTGAGGAGGAAATTAGAAATGGCGGACATTCGGGCGGACGCAGGGAAGTTATTGCGGCTGATATTGAGTGCGACCCCAGCATTGAGATTTTAAATCCCGACTTGCATATTGCTTGGCTTAACGAAACTGGCAAGCTTAAAATTGAAATGACAGCTCGGAGCGGACGCGGCTACGACCAAGCGGAAAAAAATAGAAATCCCGATGACATAATCGGCACCATTCCGATTGATTCGATTTTCTCGCCGGTGTTGCGCGTCAATTACGACGTGACAGATACTCGCGTTGGCAATGAAATGGACTTTGATAAATTAACGTTGGAAGTTTGGACAAATGGCACGCTTCGCCCTGAAGAGGCAGTTGCTAAGGCGGCGTCGATTTTGATAGCGCACATGAAACTTTTCCAAAGCATGGACAGCGTTGCTTTCGAGGAAATAGAGGAAGATAATGAGCCTTCCGCTAAAGAATCCAAAGACGACATTGCCTTGACGATGGATAAAAATCTTACAAAGCCTATCGAAGAGCTGGAATTGTCCGTTCGTTCGACGAATTGCTTAAAGCGGGCGGGCATACACGTTGTAGCGGAATTGGTTGACAAAACCGAAGAGGAAATGATGAAGGTTCGCAATCTCGGTCGCAAGTCGTTTGAAGAAATTAAACACACTATGGATCAACTCGGCGTATCGTTTAAGCCTTCGCCGAATCAGACAAATATAAACTTGTTGGACGATTAAACTTCGCAGGAAGGAGGAAACTTGATGAGCTATAGAAAACTCGGCAGGAATACCGGTGCACGCAAGGCAATGTTTAAAAGTTTGCTGACTGCGCTTTTCCAACATGAACGCATTGAGACGACAGAGGCACGAGCTAAAGAACTTCGCAAATTCGCCGAGAAAGTCGTTACACTTGCTAAACGCGGCGACTTGAGTGCACGCCGTCAAGCTATAAATCTCGTCGCTAATGTAGACGTTGTACATAAAGTTTTCGAGGAGCTTCCCGAAAAATACAGCGATCGTGCGGGCGGCTACACCAGAATTATAAAAGTTGCGCCTCGTCGTGGAGACGCCGCACCTATGGTTTGGATTGAGCTGGTGTAAAATATTTTTGACTATAAAAAAGATGCTGTCCAATTTTCTTGGAGAGCATTTTTTTTGAAGTTTAAAGGAGGCGGCGCAGTTGAAATTGGCAAGCGTTATATCAGGACAGCTGGCAAATTTTTTTCAGCGACGCGGCGAAGTTAAACCTAACGAATTGATAAAAGCACTTGAACGCGAAGTTTCTAAGCAAAAAACTAAAGAAAATTTCGTTCCGAATTCCTATGTAATTTATCTTTGCGAGGAAGATTGTCACCGATTGAGCGCGGCACGATTAATTAAATCTCTGCACGAGGCAGTTGAGCGCAAAGTTATTCGCGAAAATTGCTTTATGGAAGGTGTGCTTTCCGTTAAGATAAAAAAGATGACGGCTGACGAAAATGCGATTGTTATTGTGTCAAGCTACGTTGACGAGAGCGACCAGGAAGAAGATACTATTAATCTTGAAAATGAAGTGTTATCACAGACGCTGATTGAAAGCACGGACGCTTCCAATGACGATAAAACAATCATTGCCGACAAAACAACAATCGTTGCGACAATGCGAACTGCCACGCCGCGAAAAGTCGAATATAATTTGGCAATTCTTACCGATTATAAAACGTCGGAACTTGTTTTTGGCGAGCGGCAAATTTATCTTGGGCGCAAAACTACAAATGATTTCGTTATTGATGATGAGAGCGCGTCGCGAATTCACGCTTATGTTGCCTATGAACGGCACCGGCATGTTCTCTACGACGCGGGCAGTTTGAACGGGACATTCGTCAATAAAAAACCGATAAGTCGTCACGAGCTTAAGGACGGCGACAAAATTTTAATCGGGCGTACGACGCTAACTTATAAAGTTTTATAAAAAATCCCCCTCCGATTTTGGAAGGGGATAATTTTTTGTTCAGCTTGCAATATTTTGAGATTTTCTTTGACGAAATCGCGCCGTTTTAAATTTTGCCAATTATTCTTTTGTCATGCGTGGAATATCGCTGAAATCAATTTCGTCGTCGCTGTGGCTTTCATCGCGGTAATCAATTTTGTTTTCGTCCCATTCGACTCAATGGCATTAACTTAAGCGACGAGATAATTAAAACTTAAGAACCAGTGTTCCCAAACGCTTGAGTAAAGTGTGAATATGGGAAATTTTAATGAAGGTATCAGCAGAAGCAACAGTCAGTTCGTAATCTTTAGAAAGTCAGCGAGAGTGATTAAGACAAGAAAAAGTTCTCTCTACCCTCCAACGTTTTGATAAGACTGACCAACCGTGCGGCTTTGGTTTCTTCGATATCTCTACTCTCAAGCCAAAGTACTTGTACGCTTCGTAAACAAAGGAGCCGCAATAACCACCATCACCACATATTTTCTTCAAAGTCGAATAGGCAAAAGTGGCTAGACCTGCTACCCAATAACCCATTGTGCACTATAAATTTCGCTTTTCCCATTTTTACTTTCTCATATTGAAGAACAAAGGCTCTATAACTTCCCATTGCTCTTCCGTTAAATCTGTTTCGTATTTTTTTCTCATAGTAAGCTCATTATACTACTTTTTTCTATGAACACACGTTCTTAGACTTTTGCTGGAAATATATTCCTCGAAGTCAGGATTGGCGCAACGATAAAAAACGGCGTTATTTTTTCCTTTGCGGTCAAGTTTAATAAGGAATTTGAGGTTGTCGAGTTCATTAGGAAGTTGATGTTGCTTATGAGCAAGGCAGGAAAATTTAGTTCTGCCGTCGTCGAGTTCCTCGTCACAGAAGAACTAAAGCCATGAAAGGTGAAAGCATATCACAAAGTCCGAGCCTCTCGAGAGCTTTTTGAATTGCTACGCGACTTGTTCAGTAGTGAAAAGCTACTGCGCCTGAAAAGGCGAACTGATAGCCTGAAAAATGGAATGAGGGAGTAACGCCTCGAAACGTTTTCCTTAATACTCCGACTGACGTTCGCGTCAGAAGCTCGGTGAAGTCGGCAGAGAACAACCCTAACAAGTAATGTTGAGGAAAGCTGACTGGAGACAGTTGGTGTTGTCTATATGCCGGAGGTCTATAAATTAGCTACGGTGAGAATGTCTCAAAGGAGACTGACGAATTCGCGAATGTACGGGGCTAGACGTAAACATTGTAGAAATGCAATGGTCGGGAAATCGGCGCAAGTGGGGTTTAGTAAGAATAGCAGTTATGAAATACCCTAATGTGTTACAGGCACATTCCAGCTTGCAGGTTCAAAGCGAAAACCTAAAGATATATGCAAAGATAAGGCTATCGGAACAAGGAAAGACGCAGAGTTGTCAAAGACAATGTGCAGACGAAGAAAATAAGCTGCTTAATTCGCGCTGAAAAGCGAAGCTCGAACCAATGAAGGCTCTGTAATGGGAAAAAATCACACAAGTTCTTTTCCAAGAGATTCGAGTAAGAGAAGAACCCACACTGAAAAACGGTGCTACTCTTGGACGTTTATAACGGTGAAAGTTTTAGAGGAGTTAGCTTAAGTATGATGGCACACCTTATGCGATGAAAGTCGCTTGTACGGTGTAGAGTGTGGGAAAACTCAGAGACTAATTCAAAGAGTTACCTATCACTACAACAAATCGAGAAGGTTATTAGGAATACAATATCGAGGATTAATCAAATTCAAAATGCAAGTCACTCTTATTTTCTACTTTATTGAAGAAAATCAAAGCAAAAAGCCCGTTTCGGAATAGCCTGAAACGGGCTTTGTATACAAGCTGACACCTAGCCATATTCGACGGTGGATTTTTCTTGTCTATGTATGATTTGCAAGAGAAAAATTAAATCGATTAATTCTTCCACAAGACAACGCCCGTGCGTGCCGGTATGTACAATTTAAGCCAGTCTTTATCTTGTCTATCGTAAACGGGGTCGTAATTTGTGTAGTGCGGAACATTGTCGTCCGTCAAGCCAAATCCGCCAAAAGCTTTATCGTCGGTGTTGAGCATAACATCATAGTCGCCCTTTGGAACGAGGAAGCCGTAATCCGTGAACGATTTAGTTGGCGAGAAGTTAAACACGAACAATAACCGCCCGCGCATATAAGCTAAAACTTGATCTGCATCGTCGTGCCAAATTTCGCGAACAGGTAACTTTGCAAAATCCGGCTCAGCTTTAATGACTGCAAGCATTGCCCTATCAAAGTCGCCGAGTTCGTGATAGCACAAAGTTTTATCGTCGAGCAAATGCCATTGACGTTGCGCATATTTATGACTCCAGCCGTTGCCCTCACGCGGGAAATCAATCCATTCTGGGTGACCGAATTCGTTGCCCATGAAGTTCAGATAGCCGCCGTTCATCGTCGAAACCGTAACAAGCCGAATCATCTTATGCAGGGCAATACCGCGATTTGCAACGTCGTTTTCGTCACCCTTGCGGAAGTGCCAATACATATCAGCATCAATCAGCCGGAAAATAATTGTCTTATCTCCAACCAACGCTTGGTCGTGGCTTTCAGCGTAGGAAATAGTTTTTTCATCTGCGCGGCGATTGGTCATCTCCCAGAAAATTGAGGACGGTTTCCAATCTTCGTCGCGTTGCTCTTTAATCATCTTAATCCAATAGTCGGGAACATTCATTGCCAAGCGATAATTAAATCCAAAGCCACCGTCCTCGAATTTGCTAGCCAAGCCGGGCATACCGCTAACGTCTTCGGCAATGGTTACTGCGTCGGGTTTAATTTCGTGAATCATTTTGTTAGCTAACATTAGGTAGCAAATCGCGTTGTCGTCTTGGTGTCCGTTGAAATAATCGCCGTAGCCACAGAACGCCTCGCCTAAGCCGTGACTGTAATAAAGCATTGAGGTTATCCCGTCGAAGCGGAAGCCGTCAAAGTGATATTCTTGCAACCAATATTTGCAGTTGCTAAGCAGGAAATGTAAAACGTCGTCCTTGCCGTAATCAAAACAGAGACTATCCCAAGCGGGGTGTTCGTGGCGTTCGCCTTCGTAGAAAAATTGATTCGGGTCGCCCGCGAGGTTGCCTAAGCCTTCGACTTCATTTTTAACGGCGTGGCTGTGAACAATATCCATTATAACGCCAATGCCCATTTGGTGAGCCGCGTCAATCATGTCTTTAAGCTCTTCGGGCGTACCACAACGACTGCTCGGCGCAAAGAAACTCGACACGTGATAACCAAAGCTACCGTAGTATGGGTGCTCCTGAATTGCCATAACTTGAATCGCGTTGTAGCCAGCCATTTTTACACGCGGCAAAATATTTTCCTTAAACTCGGTGTAAGTGCCGACTTTTTCTGCGTCCTGCGCCATGCCAACATGACACTCGTAAATCAAAAGCGGGTCAGTATCAATCTTAAAGCCTTCATCGTGCCAAATGTGCGGTTGCGGCGGATTCCAAACCTGCGCGGAAAAAATTTTAGTCTGCTCATCTTGAACGACACGTTGACACCACGCCGGAATACGTTCGCCCTCGCCGCCGTCCCAACGAACACACATTTTGTAAAGGTCGCCGTGCTTGAGTTGATTTTCCGAAAGTTTAAGTTCCCAGTTGCCGCCTTCGAGTTTTTTGCAACGATATTCCTCAGTTTTCTGCCAACCGTTGAAGTCGCCGATTAACCAAATGTCCGCCGCATTCGGTGCCCATTCGCGGAAAACCCAACCATAGCCAGTTTTGTGAAGTCCGAAATAAAGATGACCATCTGCGAAGTCGGAGAGCGTGCGCTTGCCGTTTTGTGTCAGTTGAGAAATTTTCCACAGCGCGTGATCGTGACGCCCGCGAATTGCTTCCTCGTAAGGCGCGAGCCAACCGTCCTTCGCCACCAATCCGATATGTTTCATAAACCTTCCTCCCTTAATCCGTTTTCAGAATCTTCCGCACCGATTGTAACAAAAGAAACGGCAGGGTACAAGGGATTAGGGAAAATTTTATCGACGTGGTTAAAGTCCGGCGGCTTTGCGAAGTGCGTCGGCTTTGTCAATTTGTTCCCAAGGAAAGTCGCCGTCTGTCCTGCCGAAGTGCCCATAAGCGGAAGTTTGTTTATAAATCGGGCGGCGCAAGTTGAGCATTTTAATAATTCCGGCGGGGCGCAGGTCAAAGTTTTCTTTAACTAGTTTTTCAATAAGTTCCTCGTCAACTTTAGCCGTGCCAAAACTTTCAACGCGAACGCTAACAGGATAGGCAACGCCGATAGCATAGGCAAGTTGAATTTCGCATTCGTCAGCCAAGCCAGCCGCCACAATATTTTTAGCAACGTAGCGAGCCGCATAAGCCGCACTGCGGTCAACTTTTGTCGGGTCTTTACCGCTGAAAGCTCCGCCGCCATGACGTGCCCAGCCGCCGTAAGTGTCGACGATAATTTTTCTGCCGGTCAAGCCGCTGTCGCCTTGAGGTCCGCCAATAACGAATTTGCCCGTTGGATTGACGAAAAATTTTGTTTCAGCCGTCAAAAGTTCAGCAGGAACAATGGGTTTAACGACGTATTCGAGCATGTCTTTTTTTATTTGCTCAAGTGTGACGTCGGGATTGTGTTGTGTGGAAATAACAATCGTATCGACGGCAACGGGTTTGCGTCCTTCGTAAGCAATGGTGACTTGAGTTTTTCCGTCGGGGCGCAGGTAGTCAACTTCGTGTGTAACTTTGCGGACTTCAGCAAGCCGACGAGCTAATTTATGAGCAAGAGAAATTGGGAGCGGCATAAAATCGGGCGTCTCGTTTGTCGCGTAGCCGAACATCATGCCTTGATCGCCCGCGCCGATAGCGTCCTCAATCGCCATGTCGCCTTCGCGAGCCTCGATTGACTTGTTGACGCCTTGAGCAATGTCGGGAGATTGTTCATCAAGCGAAACCAAAACTCCAACGGTATCAGCCTCGAAACCGTAAGCCGAGTTAGTATAGCCGATGTCGTTAATTGCGCCGCGAATAATTTTAGGAATGTCAACGTAGCAAGTTGTGGAAATTTCGCCGACGACGTGGACTTGACCAGTCGTAACGAGCGTTTCACAGGCGACGCGCCCCATAGGGTCTTTCTCCATGATTGCGTCCAAGATACTGTCTGAAATTCTGTCCGCAACCTTATCGGGATGTCCCTCCGTCACGGATTCGGATGTAAATAACATTCTGCGCATTCTTATACCTCGCTTCCAAAAAAATAATGTGATAACCATTTGCAAAGTTATCACAATTAAATTTATCTGTCAACGCTTATCGAGTTTCTTAGCTAGCGTGTTGCCGACGAATTGCACGAGCTGAACCAAAATTATCAGTACAACAACAGTTGCCAGCATAACTTCCGGTCTAAATCTCTGATAACCATAGCGAATTGCCAAATCTCCAAGACCGCCGCCGCCGATTGCGCCCGCCATAGCTGATTCACCTACCAGCGCAATTATTACCGTCGTCAACTGTGAGACAATTCCCGGCATTGCCTCTGGTAATAAAACTTTGCTGATAATTTGGAACGGCGTTGCGCCCATTGCCTGCGCGGCTTCAATCAAACCCGATGGAACTTCTTTAAGCGACGTTTCGACTTGTCGCCCGATAAACGGTATCGACGCGATAACTAGCGGAACGATTGCCGCCGTCGTTCCGATTGCACTGCCGACGATAAATCTTGTCAACGGGATTATTGCCACCATTAAAATTATAAACGGAATTGAACGCACCGCGTTGACGACTGAACCGACTGTTTGATTGATAAAAATGTTTTCGAGAATTTGTCCCTTAGCAGTCGTGTGAAGTAAAACTCCGAGCGGCACACCGATTGCAGACGCGATTGCCATTGACACCACGACCATATAAATTGTTTCACCGAGTGCTTTACTGAGTAGCGGAATTATTTCTGCGAACATAGCCAATCACCTCCACGCGCACATCTTCGCCGCCCAAAAAGTTTAGCGCATTATTAATCACTTCGTCCTCGCCACTCAAGCCAATAATAAATCGTCCAAATGGCACGCCGTGAATTTCGTCTAGATTTCCGAAAAGCATTGTGCATTCCACGCCCGCGCAGGTACGAATCATTTTTGCAAGCACGGGATAATCTGCAGTCTCACCTAAAAAAATTAATCGGAGCAAAAGCAGACTGCCAGGCGTCCTATCTTGAGAAATTTCATTGCCACGAAACGCGGCGGGTAATTCGTTCGACAAAAGCACGCTGATAAATTCTTTAGTAATTCGGTGTTGCGGATTAGTGAACACGTCGAGGACGGAGCCGCGCTCGGCAATAATTCCGTCGCTTATCACAGCAACTTTATCGCAAATGTCTTTGATAACCTGCATTTCGTGAGTAATAACGACGACGGTTAAGGAAAGTTTTTTATTAATGTCCTTAATCAGCGCGAGAATAGATTTAGTTGTTTGCGGGTCAAGTGCGCTGGTTGCCTCGTCGCAGAGCAAAACTTTTGGGTCGCTGGCAAGGGCGCGAGCAATTCCGACGCGCTGTTTTTGTCCGCCGCTAAGTTGCGAGGGATATTGATTAGCTTTGTCGCTTAAGCCGACGAGTTCGAGAAGCGGCGAAACTTTTTTCTCAATATCGGCGGAACTTGTGCCGGAAAGTTTCAGCGGAAAGGCAATATTATCGTAAACGGTCGCTGAACTTAGCAGATTAAAATGTTGGAAAATCATTCCGATATTTTTACGCGCCGCACGAAGTTCGCTTTCCGTTAAAGTTGTCATGTCCTGCCCGTCAACGAAAACTTTACCTGCCGTCGGTCGTTCAAGCATGTTAATACAACGCACCAAAGTTGACTTGCCCGCGCCGCTCAAACCAATTATCCCGTAAATTTCGCCGCGTGCAATTTCTAAATCAATGCCTTTTAGCGCGTGCACTTTACCCGACGGGCTGTCGTAAATTTTTTCAATGCCTAAGAGTTTTATCACGCGGTACACCTCTTTGCTTTTTTAAATGGCGATATAATGCTCCAAACAGGTTAGCGTCATTGTGATACTTGCAAGCTACGACTTCAGGGCGTGGCAAATAGTCGGGAACTTTTTTATAAAGTTTGTCGATTTCGTAATGAACGGCGTCGATAAAACTTTGTCGAATACTTATGCCGCCGCCGAGTGCAAAGCGTTCAGGGTCGAAAGCCACTTGCAAATTAAAAATCATCGCCGCGATACCGTGTGCAAATTTATGGAGCGCGGCAAGCAATTCAGCGTTGTTATCCTCAATCAAATCGAAAATCATTTCGCCGGTCACTTCTTCGGGCGGCTTGCCTAAAATTTTAGCGCAACTTTTTTGGAAAGGTAATGCCCCGTAATCGCTAGCGCAAAAATTTTTTTCGTCAACGACAGCATTAATATTTATCGGCATAAAGGAAACTTCGCCCGCGCAGAAGTGAGCACCGCGATAGAGTTCTCCTTTGCGAATGACGGCACCGCCAATTCCCGTACCGAAAACCAAAACAAAAGCTTCCTTTACACCAACGAGACTGCCCGACTTAATTTCAGCAAGAGCCGCGCAGTTTGCATCGTTTTCAATAGTGACAGGAACACCGCAAATGTTTTGAAGCTCCTCAGCTACGCAATGTCCGTTACAAAAATCTAATGCGCCGCTGGAAATACAAACGCCCTTGAAAGTATCAATCAATCCTGGCATGGAAACGCCAATACCCTCAACGTAACTATGAGCTTTAAAAATTTCCGCGAGCTTTTCTAAAAAGTCCTCGTGATTTTTTTTCGGCGTGGGAACTTTACCCTTTGCGGCGATTTTAAAAACACGCGCACCAGTCAGGACAGCATATTTAATAAACGTGCCGCCAACATCTATCGTCAAAATTTTTTTCACAGCCAAACCTCCCATAAAAAAATTCGCCTCAACAATAAGTCAAGGCGAGGAGCTTTGTCAATAATTTTGTCAAAATTTTTCAGCGAGCGAATAACACGCATTCATTGTACCAGCAAAGGAATGGTTCCAAATTTAAATTTTTTAAAAGAGCCACGAGTTCCTTTGAATAAGTTGACGGCGCGTCTTCAATGGAGTCAAAAGATTGACGCAGAGCAAATTCGTAATCGGGTCGAATCGATTTAACGAAGTTCATAAGCATCCAAAAGTCGTCGAGCTTGTGATAGGCACTGAGCGCGAGAATCGGTTTATATTGTGCGATTGTTATCACGGCACCTTTCAAAATATCAAGCTCTGCGCCTTCCACGTCGAGCTTTATAAAATCAACACGCGGCAAATTTTTTTCGCGAACATAGGCGTCAATGGTTGTAATCTGCGCAACGGCTGAACCGTTGGAATCAAAGTGCGTGGAGCCGCCAGAGGGAACGTAATTCATTTCGCCTTTCTGAGCACCCAATCCGAGATTTTCCAAGACGAACTTCTTTTCTTTAGCGATCTTGCGAGCAGTCTCGTAGTTTTCTTTGTTCATTTCAAAGCCGTAAACTTTGTAACCCATTTCCGCGAAGACAGCAGCCGTGCCGCCGTCGAAAACTCCGCCGTCAATGACGACCGCGCCGCGAGTCGGGATAAAGCCATTTATCAGATAATGTGCCGATTTCGAGTAGACAATATCAGCAAGACGATTGGTTATGCTACTGAGCCAATAGCCACGAAAAGTTTTTTTGGATTCCTCGTCAATGAGTGATTCGTAAACTTCTTGCAAATCGTCGAGATGCGTCATGAACATTTCGTAAATATGGTCAGTGTTGCCGTGGTTGAGCGTCAGCACTGTTGATTTGGGAAAATTTTTTAGAGCAACTCGCACGTCGATAACGGTATCTGTGAAAATATATTCGGGCTGAGGAACAATCTGCGCGGCGTCGAAAATGTCAGCGACTTCAAAATCCAAATCGTTCGGAAGAGGATTGTTGTCTATGACAAAAAGCTTCGTGATGTTCAGACCTTGAGTCCGAAAATTTTTTGCACTGTCGACGGCTTGAGCAATCGGCGCGATTGAAAGGAAGGCGACAGGAATTTTTTCCGTGACAATTTTGTGCATGATGACAGAAAATCTTTCCTTGTGTATCCGTTGAATCAGTTTGACAAAATTTTTCAAAGTAAGTCCTCCTAGGCAGAAATACTTTCTTCAAGCGGGAAAATTTGTGGTTTAGCCTCGCCTTTTATGCAAGCCTCCGTTACGACGACACGGCGCGGCTCATTGCTCTTGGGAATGTCAAACATTACGTCGAGCATAACGTCTTCGATAATCCCCTTAAGCGAACGTGCTCCCGTTTTGCGTTCGATTGCCATTTTAGCGACTTGACGAAGTGCTGCTTCCTCGAATTCCAATTTGACATTATCCATTGCCAAAAGTTTTTCATACTGTTTGACGGGCGCATTTTTCGGTTCAGTTAAAATTCTAAGTAATGCGTCCTCGTCGAGCGTTTCAAGCGTGCAGATAACTGGCAAACGTCCAATAATCTCCGGAATAATTCCGTACTTCATTAAATCTTCGGGGCGTACCTGGTGAATCAGCTCGTTAAACTTTTTATCGGTGTCCTCTTTGGAGGGAATTTCGGAGCCAAAGCCGATATTTGAGTCGTCCTTCTTGACGCGCTTCTCGATAATTTTTTCAATGCCGACAAACGCGCCGCCGCATATAAACAAAATATTTTTCGTGTTAACTTTAATAGTCGGGGCTTCGGGGTGCTTACGTTGACCGCGCTCGGTGAATTCGACGACACTTCCCTCTAACATTTTTAATAAGCCTTGTTGAACGCCTTCATGACCGGGGTCGGCGGTTATCGAATTATTCGCGCCAGATTTGCGAGCAATTTTATCAAACTCGTCAAGATAAATAATCCCGTGTTCAGTTTTCTCGACGTCTTTTCCTGCCGCGTAGTAAAGATTTCTCACGGCAACTTCCACGTCTGCACCGACAAAGCCCGCTTCCGTTAAACTTGACGCATCAGTTACAGCAAAGGGAATATCCAAAAGCTTCGATAGATGACTTAGCATAGCGGTTTTGCCGCAACCCGTAGGTCCCATAATTATTACGTTGGACTTGTCAATTTCGTCGTCGCCGCCGCGATTATCCAAATCGTATTTCATTCGCTTATAGTGATTATACGCCGCGACGGACAAAATTTTTTTCGCCCGCTCCTGCATGATTATAAACTCGTCGAGATATTCTTTTATGACGTGCGGTTTATTCTTCGCCAAAAGGTCGCCGAGCATGTATTTAAAATTTTTCTTGCTAAAGCGAGCGTTGCGCTTTTCGTCTTCCTCGATAAACTCGTAAATGTTTTTGATACAGCTTCTGCAAATGCCAAAACCGGTATTCGGGTCGAGGACGGGCATATCTGCGCGGCTCTGAATTCTTACACGCCGCCCGCATAAACTGCAATGATAACTTTCTCCTGCCATTGAAAAATTTCTCCTTTGTAAAAAACCTTGCAATTAAAATTCACAGCGCGTATAATACACCTTGCGCGGTTTTCGCGTCAACTGTATTTAACGGCGGTTATTCAATAAAGAGATGTCAGTTTGTAGTTTTGTATGTTTGGAGGTTTAAAAATGGAACGAACAAGTAAAACCGACAACAATCGCTATCCCATGTATTGTTACACGGCTTCTAAGAATGATGTGGAGTTCGCAAAATTTAAACAAAATCCTATCTACCATGCTGTACTTGAACATGTCTCTCCCCCAACAAGGTAACAGTTATCTCGAAAAGATTTTGGAAAATGATGAACTTCATTTGTCGATTCAAGATTGGGAATATATCCTGCGCAACGATACAATCGGCGGTCCTAGTAAAGCTCAATACAATATCTCCAATTTGAAGGTTGAATGTTCCCCTACAACTTTGCGTTACGTGAAAGTTCTTTCCGATATTTCAAAGCTATTCCCTGAAAGTATACTTCAGGGGGGGGGGTATGTGAAGTTGGTATAGGATATGGCGGACAATGTAGGGTTTTGATGCGTGCTCTGCCGATTAAACACTACAATCTCGTTGACCTTCCCGAAGTCCTTGCGCTTACTGAAAGATTTTTAACCGAGCTTGACGTAGCAGGTGACATTCGCTATATTGACGGCACTCATCTTTATAATGACGTGCCTTGCGATTTGTTCATTAGCAACTACGCTTTTTCCGAACTCGTTAAATTTGCGCAGGACATTTACATAAACAGAATTCTTCGCAGAGCAAAAGCAGGCTATATCACTTGGAATGAAGGGGCTCTCAGACGTGGTAGTGGTTGGGATAAGGGATATACTTTGGAAGAGTTTTTACCGATGATTCCTGGCGCAAAGACCATGCCCGAAGAACCTTTAACCGGTACGGGAAATTGCATCGTCGTTTGGGGTACAAAATAGAAAGTGAGGTGTATTTGCGTGAAGGAAAAAATTCATCCGCAGTATTTTGAAGCTACTGTTACTTGCGGTTGCGGCAATACTTTTAAAACCGGCTCCACGAAAAAAGAATTGCGCGTGGACGTTTGCTCGAAATGTCATCCGTTTTTTACGGGACGTCAGCGCGATGTTAAAGCTGGCGGGCGCATTGAAAAATTCAACAAACGCTACAAGAAATCTTGAACGAAAAATTTCAGGCAGGGTTGCCGAACGCGCCCTGCTTGTTTTGTTGTCAAGGAGAAATTTTTATGGATAAACCCTTAGTTGGTGGACAGGCGGTTATTGAAGGCGTAATGATGCGCGGATTCGGCAAAGTGGCAACGGCAGTGCGTGAACCCAACGGCAATATAAATGTGCAAGTCAAACCCGTCAGCTCAATAGCCGATCGCTACCCAATTTTAAAATTGCCACTTCTGCGCGGCGCAGTAAGTTTATTCGAGTCGCTGATTTTGGGCATGAAGTCGTTATCATTTTCAGCGCAGGCGGCAGGCGAGGAGGACGAGCAACTTTCTGATAAAGAATTAATCGGCACAATAATTTTGGCAATCGCGCTGGCGTGCGTGCTGTTTTTAGCGATACCGACATTCGCCGCAAAATTTTTCCACACGTTGACAGACGACCCTATAATTTTAAATTTGGCAGAAGGATTTTTGCGGCTGATAATTTTTTTAGCTTATCTGTTCGCAATCTCCCGCATGAAAGATATTCAGCGCGTCTTTCAATATCACGGCGCAGAACACAAAACAATTTTCTGCTACGAAGCCGACTTGCCGTTAACCGTCGAGAACGTAAAAAAATTTCCGCGCCTTCATCCTCGTTGCGGAACTGCATTTTTATTAATCGTCATGCTCGTAAGTATTTTTGTGTTCGCGTTTCTAGGCTGGCCCGATTTATGGATAAGAATTTTGTCGCGAATAATTTTATTGCCGATTGTAGCAGGGTTATCTTATGAAATAATTCGATTCTCGGCGCGGTCGGAAAATTCATTCGTAAAGTTGGCGACATTGCCGGGACTTTGGCTCCAATATTTAACTACACGCGAGCCAGATGATTCGATGATTGAAGTTGCGATAAAATCGTTGGAGGCAGTCGAAAATTAATTTCGTTGCTATAGTGACTTTTCATAAATCTTGTGTAAAATGTATGTTGTAGTTAAGTCGAGTTCCTCTCTGCAAATTTATGAAAGGTCGTGTATTGATGAGATTTCTAACTAGCATCAAGTCAAAATTAATTTTTCTGTTGATAGTAATAGGTATGGTGCCGTTGTTAATCGCGATGTCGTATACTCTATTTAACAAGGTAACAGAGGCGTTCTCATTTGCAGAGCACGAACTCAAAGTAAAGAACGAGCTGATTGAAAAAGAAGTCAACGCGATGATGGCAAGTAATTTTACGGCACTACGACTTATGGCAGTCAATCCCGCCGTGCAGGAATATTTAACGGCGGCTCCGGAAAACCGCAACCCTAACATGAAAAATCTCGTTCAAAATGCCAACGCACTCTTTCAAGACAACAGCAATATTGTAATAACCGGCAACGACGGCAAGCAACTTGTGCGCAGTGACGACGCCAAGCTTGTCAGCCTTGAAGCCCGCGACTATTTTAAGGAAGCAATGAAAGGCAACGAATATATCTCCGAAGTCGTCGTGAGCAAGACAACTGGACTGGCTATCGTCGTAATTGAAGTGCCGGTTAAAAATTCCGACGGACAAGTTATCGGCATGATTCAGCGCAATTACAACATCTCTTCGATGACCGAGCTTTTAAAGAAGGAAGCGGACGATAGTACAGAACTGGCAATTTTCGAGAGCAATGGTAAGCTTGTTTCCCATTCCTCTATGGAAATCGAAAAGGAAGAAGACCGCATTGACGCGAGCGGCTACGATTTTATAAATAAAGCCGCTGTCGGTAACAGAGAAATTTCCGAGATTGAGCTTGACGGCGAGAAAAAACTCGTCAGCTACGAACGTGAACCACAGACTAATTGGATTGTCGCTACGTTTCGTCCCTACAGCGCAGTCGAAGCCGACGCCATAGAGGAAGCCGAAGTTTTAGGCGGCATGTGCGTCGTTATTCTCTTGGTGATAATTTTCGTTGCCAATTTTATTTCCAATGTTGCCGTCAAACCGATTTTGACGATCAATCATGCGGCGGACGAAATTTCTAAAGGCAACTTATCATTGGAAAAAATTCCTGTCGATTCGGAAGACGAGCTTGGAAATGTCGCCTCCGCCTTTGGAACCATGACGGATAAGCTCAATAACTTTTTCCACAAGGCAAGACAAAGCGCAATGACCGTTGCCGAAGCCGCCGATAATCTCAACGATAACTCGCGACAATCGGCGGAGGCGGCGAATCAAATTGCAGTCGCCGTTACAGAATTTGCAACTGAAACCGTCGGGCAACAAAATGCAGTCGGTGCCGCTAATGAGGCTGTCCTCAACATGCGCGAACTTTTGAACGTTATCGCGGAAAATTCGGGCGGCGTTGCAAATGCCTCTAACGTCGCTATGAAGACTGCGGAGAGCGGCGCGGTAACTGTTGGTAATGCTGTGGAAAGTATGGAGTCGCTTAGAGTTTCCGTGCAAGAGTCCGCGCAGATTATAAAATTGCTCGGCGAATACTCAGGCAAAATCGGAAACATTGTCGAGGCGATTTCCGCTATAGCCGACCAAACGAATCTTTTAGCATTAAACGCGGCAATAGAGGCGGCACGCGCTGGCGAACATGGACGCGGCTTTGCAGTCGTCTCGGAGGAAGTCCGTAAACTTGCTGAACAATCGGGCTTGGCGGCGAGCGAAATTCGTACATTAATTGCTGACGTTCTTAACCAAACAGAAAAGGCTGTTGAATCCATGAACGTAGGTACGGAGCTTACTGCGTCAAGTGTTAAGGCGGTCGACGAGGCGGGTAGCGCGTTCCGTGACATCGTTAAGCAAATCGACGCCCTAACAGAGAAAATCGCCTTGACGACCGAAGCAATAAAAAAAGCCGAGACCGGTAATGCCCAGATTATCGACTCGGTTAAAGTTATAAATGACGCGGCGATTAAATTCTCAAAACAAACGGAAAATATTTCAGCCACGACGCAGGAACTTTCCGCCTCTACAGAGGAAATTGCCTCGTCGAGTCGGCAACTCGCTGATATGGCGGAAGAATTGCAAAAGGAGATTCAAACGTTCAAATTGCGCAATTAAGAATTTACGTCGGGGATTGTAACGTCAGGCGCGTTAAAAGTTTTATCAAGCGCAAGAATTGTATCTTCGACGACGTTATATTGAATGTGCTGATAATCTTTACCGTCAAGTGTTAAGCCGTCGGCTAATTTAACTTTTTTATCAGATTTAAGTGTAACTTTGCCGTAAAAGTCAACGATTTTATTATCCCAATTAAAAACTGCAGTGTCCGAAGTTATCGTGGCACTGTTTTTGTTTTCAAATTTAACTTTACCCTTGACTTTGGCAGTATGTGTTGCCCCTTCAATGTAAACGTGATCGCAACTAAAAATTATATTTTCCTGCGTGAGCTTGACATTGCCGTCCGCCCAACATTTTTGTTGAGTAACGCTGACAATGGCTCCGTCCGCCGTAACAGTCGCCCTAAAGCCATGATTATCTACTGCGACGTGTACATTGTTTTTCAAGACATAGGCACCTTTAAAAAGGTCAAAGTAAGTTTCGCCCGCTGAAACCTCCGGCATTGCGGCAAAAGTTTTTACTTGCGCAACGAAAATCATCAAAAACGCAAGCCCGAAAATTTTTAAAGTTCTCATGAAAGCTTCCTCCTCATCAGTTGGATAAAAATTAAAGTAGCGTCGACGACAGCCGCGATTAGCACGATTAGAACGATTGAATCCATTTCGACGCGTCCCGCCGAATTTAAAACTGGCGACGGGTGCAAGGAAAAATACATTCGCGGAATTATGAAGACTAAAAATGGCACCGTCAAGACGCTCAACAATGAATAGACCGCCGAAACTTTTGCGCGAATTTTTTCGTCAGAGACCGCCGCCCGCAATGTCAAATACGCGCCGTAAATCAGAATCAGCACGAAAATTGTTGTCTGACGCGGATCCCAATTCCAATACGCGCCCCAAGTTAATTTGCTGAAAATCGCGCCGCTTACCGTAGACAACAACACGAAGATAAATCCCAATCGCGCTGCCCGCTCGCTAAGTCTATCGAACGAAAAATTAAATGTCCTTAAAAATTTCGCGGCGAAAAATGCACTTGCAAAGAACGCAATAACTGAAACCCACGCCGTTGGTACGTGGAAGAAAATTATTTTTGCTAAATCGCCGAGTCCTTTTATAGGCGGCACAAAAAAAATTATCGCCGCGCAAATGGCAAGCGTTAACAGGATTAAGATTTTGTTCATTGAAATTTTCTCCATAAATATTCCTACAGAGTTAAGGACTATTTTAATTATTTTTTATAATATTATAATTCGACTTTTATCTACGCATTTTCTAATTACCTTTGCTCAAAAACTGCAAAACCATTTCAGCTACGAATTTTCGATTTTCGGCGAACGGCAAAAGATGTCCGCTATTCGGCACCGTGATAATTTTTTTTGACTTCGAGCCGACATTATCCATTATAAATCTTGCACTGCGCGGTTGAGCTGTATGATCTTCTTCGCCGTGCATAATTAAAATCGGCGCAGTGACTTTCGGCAAAAGATTTTTCACGTCGTCAATCAGCTCAACGAGTTCATGGACGCTTACAAGCGGCGTTTTCTCGTAGACATTGTTGACGGCGGGCGGTACATCGTCAAGTTTCTTGCGTGGCGTAAAAGTGCAGGCGTTGCCGCAAAATTCTTTGGGCGGCAAATTTTTCAATCCAAGCCCGTCATCAATAAAAATCGGCGCGGCAAGCGTAACTATCTTTGCAATGTCGTGTTGCGTCGAAAGTTTCAAAGTCAACAGTCCGCCCATTGAGTGACCGACAACATAAATTTTATCGCAAATGCCGCGCAGAATATAAAAGCCGTCGAGCACCGAATTAAACCAATCTTCTTTTGTCGTGCGCATTAAATCGCTTTCGCTGGTGCCGTGCCCTGCCAATCTCGGACAGAGGACACTAAAGCCCGCGTCGTTCAGAACTTCGCCTAATAAAAACATTCCGGCGGGCAAGCCCGTAAAGCCGTGAATCAGCAACACGCCGCTTGAGCCGCCTTTCATAAAAAAAGGTTCTCCGCCTTCTATCAAAATATTTTCCTCCTACATGGAAAGTTTAGCAATTATTAAAGTGATTATCGCAAATAAAATTCCCAAGATTATAGTCAACCGCGCAAGTAAAGCGTCCATACCACGAGCTTTGCCCGAAAAAACTGCGTCCGAGCCGCCGTCCATGCCGCCCATACCGCCCGATTTTGCCTCCTGTCCGAGAATAACCGCGATAAGCGCGATTGAAATTATCGCGTCCAATACCATTAAAACCGTCATCATTTATAATACCAACTCCTAATCTTGTGACATGTGATAACTTAACGCGCTCAAGCCGATTGATAAATCCTCGTTGACGAGCGGGATTTCCGACGGCACGCTTAATTTTATCGGCGCGAAATTCCAAATACCTTTGACGCCCGCCGCAATTAATTTATCTGCTACTTCTTGAGCTTCAGTCGCGGGAACTGTGATAACGCCAATGTCTACCGCCCGCTTATCAATAATTTTTTTCATAGAGGAAACGGCGTTGACTTTGATTCCGTTGACTTCGGTGCCGATTATTTTTTTGTCCTTGTCAAAGAGAGCCACGACCGAAAAACCCAGCGACGCGAAGTTAACATAATTGGCGAGTGCGCCGCCCAAATGCCCCACGCCGACAATCGCCAGCCGCCACCTGTTGTGCAAGCCTAAAATATTGCTGATTTTATTTTTAAGCTCGTGCACGTCGTAGCCAATGCCCTTTCTGCCGAATTGCCCGAACGTCGCTAAGTCTTTGCGGATTTGTTCAGGCGTGATGTCAAGTCGTTTACCCAACTCGTCCGAAGAGATTATACTTGTTTTCTCCGACTCTACCAACTGCAATGTCCTAAAATACAATGGCAATCGGTCAATCGTCGCCTGTGAAATTGTTTTCTTCAAATGTGCCGCCTCCTTTTGCTAGAGTTAATGTCTTCTTCCGGCATTAAATGTATCGCCGCTCCCAACGCTCCGAGCATCCACATTAGCATTGAGCTTGGAATGTTGAAAAGTAAATGGTCCGTCAAACCGTTCAATGCCATAGACAAGAACGCCAGACCAATTCCGAATTTGAATCCGTCGAGAAATTTTTTATCGTCAACTTTAGTCACGTCGTCCCATTCGACTAACGGCTTGTCATTTTCTTTTGGTGCGTCGTCAAGCTTAATAATTTTAGCGGAAATATTTTCGCCGGCAACAGGAATATTTTCTACGGAAGCAATTTTTTCCTCGTCAGTAGAAGGCTTGCTCCACTTCATATCCTCATGGTGAACAACATCACTGCGACGGATTTTTTTTATGTGCGGCGTTTTTTTCCTGCTAAATAAGTTCAAAACTTTATTCGAGAAGTCCTCAAGCTTTTCATTAACCATATTAGAAAGTTCCTGCAGAAACGAACTTGACGAAATAATTTTTTCAAGGTGCCGGCTCAACCAATTTTCAACGCTGTTTTCACTCGCACCTAAAGAGATAAGCATTGTCCCGAAAAAATACCAAAAGAACGCCAACGCCCCGACAATACCAATCTCCGCCGCGAAGTTTAAATAAATGTTGTGCGCGTGGTAAATGATAATGTTCAAGTCGGCGACGTAGTAATTGTATTGGGGATAAACGAATTGATAAGCACCCCAGCCAATGCCCGCAAACGGATGGTCGCTAATCATGGCAATGGTACTGACCCAAATTCCGACGCGCACGCCCTCCGACGAATCGCCCATATTGAACGTCGATAAAATTCTGTTTACAAAAGTCGTGTCGGTATAAGCGATTAGCCCCGTGACTACCGCGAAGAAAACTAAAACGCGCCAATCTTTTAGCACGCCATAAACCACGAAGACAACTACTATTGCAATGAACGCGCCGCGAGAATAAGTCATCACCAAGCACGCAGTGAGCAAAATTATCGCGCTGATTAAAATTACTTTATGCGAACGTCGCTCTGCTTTTGATAACAATCCCAATGCTAAACAGATAAAAATGTCCAGATAACCCGCAAGTACGTTGGGATTTTCCAGCGTCGAGAAAATGCGTTTCTTTAATTCGGGGAAGGCGTCGGGGTCTGTCCACTTTACGTCCGCCGCGTCCACGCCAAATACAAATTGGAAAAATCCCCACAACACGACCAATACTGCCGACGCGCCGAGAGCTTGAGCTACTTTTTTAACCTGCGCGGGTGTGCGAATTGATTGCCCGACGATTAGATAAGTTAAGGCGTAAACTCCGACGAGTGATAAATAATTATGGATTAACCCAAAACTAAATACCGACGACAGAAAAACACTTGCCGCGCCGATTAGCAAAAAAATTGTAACAGGCACGTCGAAGGGCAAGCTCCGCATTTTGTACCGCGTGTCGATTCTCATGCGCAAAAAAGCAGTTATCACGCCGAACATAACTGCAGCCGCCGCAATCGTTGGCGAAAGCGCGAGGAAAAACGCTTCTGTCAAAATGGCGTAGAGCGTCCACTCTTCCAAGTTTTTTATTCGCCGTCGTCTGGCAAAAACGCTTATCCTGTCCACTATCTCGCCTCTTTTCTTAACTGATAAAAAATTTTCTGACTGCGCCGATTAGATACAACGAACCCGCGATAATTTTTATATCGCCGCCGGAATTTTTAAGCTTTTCAACTGCCGCAAAATTATCTTCAACTGCAACGCACTCAATGCCGCGTCTACGTAAAATTTCGCATAAAGTTTCAGGTTCGGCGGCGCGTTCGGAGGGAACTTTAGTAACAATAACAAAATCATCTGCGCGGAACAAAATTTTAATCATCTCGTCGAAATTTTTATCCTTCAGCACGCCGAAGAGCCAAACTCTTTTGTCGCTCGGAAAATTTTTATCTAAACTCTCGCGCAGAGCCGCCGCCCCGTGAGGATTGTGCGCCCCGTCAATTACAACGTTGCCAATAACTTCAAAGCGTCCCGCCCATTGAACTTTGCTTAGTGCGGAAAAAATTTTATCGTCATCAACGCCTAAAACTTTAGCCGCCTTAATCGCAATCGCCGCGTTAAATTTCTGATACTCGCCGCGCAGATTTATTTCGACATTTGCGGGAGTTGTAACTTCATACAGCGGAGAATTTTTTTCTTTAGCAACGGCACGAATAATTTCAAGCGGCTCACCACTCGCGCCCGTAATCGTCGGGACGTTCGGTCGGATAATGCCCGCCTTGTTTCGTGCGATATTATTCAAATCGCCCAAAATATTTTCGTGGTCAAGTGCAACCGTCGTGATAATGCAAAGTTCAGGCATGATGATATTCGTCGAATCAAAAGTTCCGCCCAAGCCGACTTCGACAACTGCCACGTCAACCTTGCGAATTTTAAAGTATAAGAAGGCGGCAAGCGTTAAAGTTTCAAAATGCGTAGCGTCAACGTTGCTATCCTTCACGCGGAAAATCATTTCGGTGAAGTCTTCTTCGGAAATATTTTCGCCATTGATTTGAATTCGTTCGCAATAACTTTCTAAATGCGGCGATGTAAACAATCCAACTTTTAAGCCTTGAGCCTTAAGCATTTCGGCAAGCATGGCACACACTGAACCTTTACCGTTGGTGCCTGTCACGTGAATTGTCCGATAAAAATTTTGCGGATTTTCAAGCGCGGCGGCGAGTTTCTTTGTTCGTTCCAGACCTTCCTTTATCCCGAACTGGCAAAGTTGCTCCAAATAATTCAGCGCGTCTTTATAAGTTTTCAAGTTGTTTAATCCTCTGTTCAAGCGACGAAATTTTTTCTTCAGTGGCGGCAAGTTTATCGCGCTCCGATTTGACGACTTCAGCGGGAGCTTTGCTTAAAAAGCGTTCATTGTTGAGTTTGCTCGCCGTCGAGGTGGAAAATTTGCGCAACTTGTCGAGTTCTTTTTGGAGACGAACGATTTCTTTTTCCGTGTCGATTAATCCTTCAAGCGGCAAATAAATTTCCACGCCTTCAATCATGCCGCTCATTGCGTGCAAAGGTTTTTCTTCCGCAAATGTTATCGGCTCTGCGAACGTCAACGCGGCTACATAGTTAATGCACTCCTGCAAAATTTCTTTGTGCCGCGCACTTTTAACTTTCAAGACGACCGCCGCTTTTTTGCGCGAATCAATTCCTAGTTCCGATTTCAAGTTGCGGATTGTTCTAACGACGTTCAAAATTACGTTAGCGAATTCTTCCACGTTGTATTTGTCGGAAAGTAAATCTTTTAATTCGTCGCGTGTAGGATAGGGCGCGAGCATGATTGAGCCTTGCGCGTTCGGAAGTTTTTGCCTGATTATTTCCGTCAAAAACGGCATAAACGGATGCAACAATCTAAGCGTGCACTCCAAGACCGTTGACAGCACGAACAAAACTGTTGCCTTAGCTTTTGCGTCCGTGCCGTACAGCCGCGCTTTTGTCAGCTCAATGTAATAGTCGCAGAATTCAGACCAAATAAAATCGTCAAGGAGCCGCGCCGCCTCGCCCAATTCAAACCGCTCAATATTTTTCGTGACACCCTCAATCGTTTTTGCCAACTCGCTGATAATCCACACGTCAGCAAATTCTAAATCTTCCCGCGCAGGTTTAAAATTCGCGTCGAAGCCTTCCAAGTTCATCAGCAAAAATCTTGACGCATTCCAAATTTTATTTGCAAAGTTCCGCGCAGATTCGACTTTCGACCAATAAAATCTTAAATCGTTGCCGGGCGTGTTGCCAGTCACCAACATAAACCGCAAAGAATCCGCGCCATATTTATCAATCACCTCAACAGGATCAATGCCGTTGCCAAGCGATTTTGTCATCTTGCGCCCCTGTTCGTCGCGTACTAAGCCGTGAATAAAGACGTGCTTAAACGGAACTTCGCCCCTGAACTTTAAGCCCATCATAACCATACGCACAACCCAGAAGAAAATTATATCGTAGCCTGTGACGAGGACGCTTGTCGGATAAAATTTTTTAAGTTCGGGCGTTTCTTCCGGATAACCTAACGTCGAGAAGGGCCACAACGCACTTGAAAACCACGTGTCCAAAACGTCCTCTTCGCGGCGCAAATTTTTTCCGTGACAATGCGGGCACTCGTCAATATCCGTTTCTGAAACTGTCATTTCGCCGCAATCGTCGCAATACCACGCCGGAATTTGATGCCCCCACCAAAGTTGCCGACTTATACACCAGTCGCGAATATTTTCAAGCCAGCTGATATAAATTTTCGTAAAGCGTTCCGGAACAAATTTTAATTCGCCAGATTTAACAGCCTCAATCGCGGGCTTAGCTAGCGTTTCCATTTTAACGAACCATTGCTTGCTGATAAGCGGCTCAACCGTCGTATGACAGCGCGAGCAATGTCCAACGGCGTGTTCGTAAGGCTCAACCTTAACTAAAAAGCCGCCCGCCTCCAAATCTTTAACAATCTGCTCACGGCATTTATAGCGGTCAAGCCCCGAATATTTCCCAACGTCGTCAGTCATTGTGCCATCGTTGTTTATAACTTTGACTTGCTCCAAATTGTGGCGAAGTCCCATTTCAAAATCGTTGGGGTCGTGCGCCGGTGTAACTTTAACTGCGCCCGTTCCGAATTCTTTATCAACGTAAGAATCAGCGAACAGCGGGATTTCGCGATTGACGAGCGGCAGGATTAAAGTTTTGCCGACGAGATTTTTATAGCGTTCGTCGTCGGGGTGAACCGCAACGCCCGTGTCGCCCAACATAGTTTCGGGGCGCGTCGTCGCAACTTCCACGTAACCTGAACCGTCTTTGAACGGATAGCGCAAATGCCAAAGGTGTCCTTGTTCGTTTTCGTGCTCAACTTCAATGTCACTTAGCGCGGTGTTACATTTCGGGCACCAGTTAGTAATTCGACGCCCGCGATAAATTAATCCCTCGTTGTACAGCTGAACGAAAACTTTTCTGACAGCCGCCGAGCAACCCGCGTCCATTGTAAAGCGTTCGCGTTCCCAATCGCAACTTGAGCCGAGCGTTCGCAGTTGATAGCTGATTCGGTTGCCGAATTTTTCTTTCCACTGCCAAACGCGCTCCAAAAATTTTTCGCGTCCAAGTTCATAACGATTAGTGCCCTCGCCGCGCAGTTGCTCTTCGACTTTGGCTTGGGTGGCAATGCCCGCGTGGTCAGTTCCAGGCATCCAAAGTGTATTGTCGCCTTTCATGCGGTGGTAGCGAATCAAAATATCCTGTAAAGTTTCGTCGAGCGCGTGCCCCATGTGCAGTTGTCCCGTCACGTTCGGCGGCGGAATTACTATGCAATACGGCTCGCCAGATTTTTCTGCTGTCGTGTGGAAATTTTTATCTCGTTCCCATGCCGCGTAAATTTCTTTCTCAAATTTTTGCGGCTCGTAAGTCTTCGATATATTGCTCAAAGTTTGCTCCTCCCAAATGTGAAATTAATTGCAATAATAAACTGCCACCGCCTGAAAGTCAATTAGGATTAGAATTGCTAAAAAAACTTCAAACGTTGCACAAAATCAATTTTTTTATTCAAATCGCTGTTAAAAATTGCCAAAAAATAAAGTGCGTAATGACATCAAACTCTGCTCCGTTACGCCAATTTAAGTTCTCTGCGGTTCCTTAAAGTTCGCTACGTAGACTACAAATTAAATTTTGGGCGTGCGAAAAAAGTCTGTAAAAAGACCTCCCGTGATAAAACAATCATGGGAGATTTTTTTTATGGGTAAAAAGGAAAAGCCGTCGGCAGTAGTAATGACAGACGGCAAGCATTAAATTATCCGCAGACTATTGAGCGAGTATGATATTCAAACAGCACAGGATATTCAAGAAGCCCTGAAAGATTTGCTCGGCGTTTTGAATTTTCTTAAGAATCGCGGGTTGCAGGACATTTTAATTCTTTGTGCTGAAGAGATTGAAAGACGCTATCGAGACTGCCTTTCTTTAGTGAATTTCAACGTTGCATTGTCCACCAAGTCATAAATACGCTTAAGTATGTTGCAATTAAGGAGCGCGAAAATTTCGCCGCTGACTTGAAAAAAAATTTACACTGCGCAAGACGAGCCGACTGCCGCCCGTATCCGCGAAGAAGTTGAACACAATTGATCAAAAAAATATCCGCACGCAATGAAATCTTGGCGGATAAATTAGGCCGCCACTATTCCCATTTTCAAGTTTTCGCCGACTCTTCCCACGATTATTGGGGTTTAATTTATGACGAGTTCTCTATTATTTTCGTGGGACGCTTGTCCTTCTAACTTCTCGCTTGGTCTTTTTTACAGAAATTTTTTCCCACTACCTTCTTCTTACGGGTTTAGGTCGGTAGCATCTTTTTGTTCCCGAAACAATGAAATTGACTTTTGCGCTTACTTCTTCGGGCGTTAATTTGATGATGTCCGCAATTGTCAATTTGTCCGTTCCGGCTGTTTTGCTCTCTGTGTTGTTCTTGATTTTGGTCTTGCTCGAATCCTTATTTCGATTGAGTGATTGTTTTTAAATTGTTAAAGACTCGTGCCCATTCCTCCAGCCCCATTACAGAGCTTTCGCAGGTTCGAGCTTCGCTTTTGAGTACCGATTCAACTGCTTATTGTTCCTCGTCGGTTTACTGGCGTTCGACGCCTTTCCTTGTTCCGATAATCCTACATATGTCCTTAGAATCGGTGTTCATAACCGCTTAAGTAAGGTGTGAATATGGGAAATCTTAATCAAGGTTTGAGCAGAAGTAACGCTCAGCTCGTAATCCTTGCTTAGTAGGCGTGAATATTTCCACTCGCAAGCCGAAATATTTGTAAGCCGCGTAGACAAAATAACCGCGATAACCGCCATCTGCACATATTTTCTCCAACTTCGGATAAGTAAAAGTCGCCAAGCCTGCTACCCAATAGCCTATTTTCGTATCGTGTAAATTTGCTTTGTGAACCACTACAGCTAAAAGACAGCCAATATCGT
>JAFRRH010000048.1 GCA_017428215.1 Selenomonadaceae bacterium | reverse complement strand
TTGCGTGTAAAATCTTTTTGCGGATTAGTTACATAAAGATTTTTATTGCTATCCATCTCTTTAAGAATTGCCTGTAACTTTTCTATCGGATTCATTTTATAACAGTCCTTTCGGGACTATCATAAATTCTTTTCCCCTTTCGTTAAGTTAATGCCATTGTCCATTCTGCTGTTATCTTCGATAGAAAATTTTATGTAATAGACGAACTTATAATGAATTCAATTTACTCGTTCCAGCGTTACGACAATATTTGTTTTATTGACCGGAATATACTTCAGCACATCTTCGGTAATGTGTCTGAACACTTTCAATCCGAAATGGTCGAGATTATCAAACAACATATGGATAAACTTAAATGTATGAAAATTTCTATGGATTTGAAAGATCAATATGAATTAAATTCCTTGCCAGTCGTTTTTATCGAATATCTTCAAATCCTTAAAGCTCACGACGCTCATATGACCGACAAGAAAGCCGTAGATTACAATGTTTTTCGTCTCAAACAATTTTCTCGCGACTTCAAAATTCCTATCGTCATCTTGTCTTCAATGAACAGGATAAGTTACTCTGACGTAATCAGTAGGGTTGCGTTAAAGGAATTAGAGTGTGTTGATAAAGTACAAAAGTAAAACATAGCAAAATCTTTGGTAAAATAAATTTGAAAAATACTTAAAGGAAACTGCTTATGTCAAACTCATTTTACCACGAAAGATACTGCCTGACAAAAAGGCAAGGAGAAGTAATCGCCCCGTTGTTACCTGTGCCGAAGGCAAAGGGACGACCATGTTTAAATCCTCTGACACTCTTCAATGTAATTGTATGGATATTATCTTCAGGAGCTACGTGGAGTGGATTTACCCTATCATTTTGGAAATTTGAACAGTATTTATCACAAATTCCTGCTCAAATGTAAAGATAGTCGGCGGAACGGGTAATGAATCGATTAAAAACAGAGGCGATAACGTCACAATTTAAAGTGGCAAAGGCAATGATTACATTTCCAACGTCGGCTCAAATATTTTATTTAAATACAGCGGCGGCGACGATACAATCAGCGGATTTCGTTCTGTCAATGCGATGCAAATTGCAAGCGGAACGATAGATTCTGTTATCACCACAAACAGCTCGGATTATTTTTTGAATCTCGGAAAAAATACAATACGCCTTAGTACCTTCTCACATAAACTTGATAAAGGCGATATTGTAAACGCCAAAGGAAGGGCGATTAAATTCAAGGTCAAAGATTTCACCCGAACCAACGAAAAAAATAATCGCAAGATTACTTGCAACTCTACAGATACAGAGTTATCAACAAAGGAAACAAAGGTACGATAGATGGCGGAAATGGCGAAGATACAATCGAAAACAGAGGCTCAAACGTAATAATTGACGGAAACGCAGACAATGATTGCATTTTCTCATAACTCCACGATAAATGGTGGCAAGGGGAATGATTTAATTGCTAACGACGGCGGTACAGGTGATGATACGCTATCTGGCGGGGCTGATAATGATAAATTACTCGGCGGCGCGGGCAATGACTGCATAAGAGGCGGCACCGGCAGAGATTTACTTTGGGGCGACGACGGCAAAGATAATTTCTACTACGCAAAAGGCGACGGTAAAGATGTTATTTTCGGCTTTGAAAACGGCGACACGCTCACATTCGACAATATAACGTTCAAAACGAGTATGGCGACTTACGACAAGTCAGCAGGCACGCTTACATTAAACGTTAGCGGCGGCTCCGTCACTTTGAAAGATTTTACAACCTCGACTTTCCATATTAACAACGACACGTACAAAATCAGCGGCACCACGCTTAAAAAGCAATAAAATCTGCGCGGACAAAATTTTTCCCGTCGAAAGGCTCGGCGGGATTTTTTTGTGATATAATATGCACGAGAAAAATTTTATCGGGAGATGATTTGTATGAGAGAATTTGTTTTCGACCTTCAGCGTTTTGCAAAGTCCGCCAACGGTAAAACAGGTTTCGACGCTTTAGAACTCATGCACAGCATTATCCAGAGATTCGATTTGAAAACCGTCGACGATACCAAGCTACAAGATGGCAGTTCCACGCTGAATTCCACGCTAAAATTTATTGGAACTTTCTTTGGCTCGTTGTTCTTTAAAAAAAGCACTAGAACTTCACAAGTCAACGCACTTACTACGATATTAGCAGGTATCGTTTCGATTGTGGAAGACGTGTACGCCATTCGCGAAGAAAATGCCAAAGATAATCCTTCCAAAGAGATCATAGCTTCAAAAGCTGAAGATTTAATCTCTAAGCTCGCGTCTTTAACAAACGCATTCCAAAAATTGGCTAGCGGCAAGAATTCGTTCATTTTGTCTGTCGTATCTTCAGTAGTCGGATTGACAGCAAATCTTGTTTTAAGCATGGACGGCTTGAAAGACAGCGAAATAGAAAAAATCAATACAAGCTATGTAACGTTGATGAAAGACAGCGGTGCCGAAGTAATCAAGAAATTTTTCTCCGCAGGTCTCGCTGATAATCTTATCGACAAGCCGGTAAGCCAAATTCTTGACAATCCTGCGGTCAAAGCCGAAATTCGCGAACAAACAGCTACGAACTTCACCAAAGATAGCGGTCCGTTAGGTTTGATTTTTGCAGCGATAACCGGAGTTCTCAACGGAGCAAATAAATACGATAGTAATTTTAAAAAGTACACTGACGACGGCATTCCCGAAAAAATTGCTAAGCATGACGCGCGCATAGACGCATTGGCGACGTTTATTCATGACACCGCCAGCAGTTACGCGAAAGGCTTTGACGATACTGTTTTTAAATGGATTCAGGCAGGTCTTTCGTTTATCAGAGGAAAAGATATTCCTTATTACACAGATAAAAATTATGTTGAAGTTATTGCCGACTGGGTAAAAACGCTGAACTACAAAAACAGCGGCACTTCAGGCGATGATAAATTCTACGTCTTGGAAGATAAAAGCATGGTTTATGGCGACAGCGGCAACGATGACATTGGAAATTATGGTTTCTCCAACGTAACGATTTGGGGCGGTCATGATGACGACACACTCGGTAGCTATAAGACTGATACTGATACGCCGCAGAAAAATTCAATCTTCGGAGGACCCGGCGACGATCAAATTTCCGTCTACGATGTGAACAGCACGATTTACGGCGGCACGGGCAAGGATTTTATAAACGTGGTCGGTACTGACAATAAAATTTTCGGCGACGAGGACGATGATAAACTTTACATTGCGAACGGCGCGAATAATAATACGATAAGCGGCGGCAAGGGCGATGATTTTGTCGTTATGCAAGACGAGGCAAAGAATACGCTGATTAAATACACTTCGGGCGACGGCAACGATACCATTTACGGCTTTAACGAGGACGATAGCATAAAAATCAGCGGCTCCTATAAAACTGCGGCAAGCGGCAATGATTTCCTTATCACGGCTGGCGAAGGTTCAATTCTGCTTATCGGCATGGCAGGTAAAGAGGTTACAATCAACGACAAGACACGCAAACGCGGTAAGGAAGACCCGACTGCCACTCCTGTACCGCCGCCCGAATTCCCGACACTCCCCGCGACTGTTGCCTCTCCAATCATTTATGGTACGGAAAGTAGTGACAACATTAATAACGGTCTTAACTACGCGCTGATTCAAACTCGTGGCTTGCGTGACTACATTACAAATTATGCTGATTTTGTAACCATCGATGCTGGATCAGGCGATGATTGCATTGAAAACGGATTTGCAAGCAGATTTTCGGGAAAACGTAGCAATAACGTTATAATAAACGGTGGTGAAGGTAACGACTCTATAGAAAATCTTGGCGACAACGTCACCATAGACGGCGGAACAGGGAACGATACCATTTCCAATGGAGCAAGCTGGTCAGTATCAATTTCGGCTGGTGACGGCAATGATTCCATTTACAACGGACGATATTACATATGGAATTCAAAAACAATGCAATGGGAGGATACAGGAAGAATTTCTGACAACTCCACGATTGACGGTGGCAATGGCGACGATACTATTTTCAATGAAATTGGCAATAATGTCAGCATTAACGGCGGCGAAGGTAATGATGAAATTCACAGTTTTGGCTTAAACGTTACAATCAATGGCGATAGTGGAGACGACATTATAGGCACTGGATCTTTTTCTTCATACAATATAATCAACGGCGATGATGGTAATGATTCCATTTACAGCTGGGGTTCAAATTCTACAATAGCTGGCGGCAATGGTAACGATTTCATTTACAATAATTCTGGTTGGAAATATGGCAGTATCAATGGCGGCGTGGGTAATGATGAAATTCACAATCACGATGATTTTGTTAGGATTGACGGTGGTGACGGCGACGATAGGATTTGGAATGAAGTAAGTGGTACTCCCTCTGGCGGATTAGGTGTTTATATCGACGCGGGCGCGGGTAATGACACCCTCTATAACGACGGAGATGATTCAACGCTCATAGGTGGCAATGGCGAAGATTATATCGAGAACTGGAATGCAAATGTATTTGTTGACGCAGGTGCAGGTAATGATATTATTATCAACAACAGTTCAGGAAACAATTCAACAATCTTTAGCGGCACAGGTAACGATTACATTGATAACAGATATACTCAAAACACTTTGTTCAAATACATCTCTGGTGACGGAAACGACATCATTAAAGGCTTCAATTCAACGTCGACACTTCAAATCGGCAACGGCACAGACACTTACTTTTCACAAACAAGCGGCGAGGATATTATCGTCACTGTCGGCAAGGGCAAGATAACTCTGGAAGGCGTAGCGAACTTGTCTAAAGTCAATATCGACGGCGTTTATAATGATCCGACGCTCCTAACCATTACGAACTCGACCAAATCACCCGTAACTGTCGGCTCAGCTGTTAAAACTATCGACGCCTCTACGCGGACTAAAGCTGTAAAAATTACCGGCAATTCTAAGGCTAACACAATAAGCGGCGGCTCAAAAGCTGATACTTTGTATGGCGGCTCCGGAAATGATTCAATCGTCGGCAATGCTGGCAATGATAAACTATTCGGCGAGGCTAATGCAGATACCTTGAGCGGCGGAGCTGGTAAGGACACTTTATCGGGTGGCGCGGACAATGATATTCTCTACGGCGAGACAGGCAATGATTGTATAAGCGGCGGCAAGGGCAACGATACGCTCATCGGTGGTAAAGGAAATGATTCGTTGTGGGGAGACGCGGGTGCGGACAAGTTTATTTATGAGACGGGCGATGGTAAGGACATTATCTACGGCTTCGATAACAAAGACACGCTTACACTTGACGGGATTGATTTTAAAACTTCTTACAGCAAATCCAAAGGCACAATCACTTTTAAAGTTGACGGCGGATCTGTCACGCTCAAAGATTTTTCCGCTAAAATTTTTCACATCAACGACGACACTTATAAAATCAGCGGTTCGACGCTTAAAAAGCAATAAACTATTCGAGGCAACAAAAAACCTCCGCAAATCTGCGCGGAGGTTAATTTTTTAATTTTAGATTCTGATGACGCCGATAATTTGAATCTCAACGGATTGATCAATTTCAGCATGTGAAACGATTGTAAGACCTTGCACCGAACGTTCGACAAGTTTGCGGAAGTAGAGACGAACGGCGGGACTTGTCAATATGATTGCAGGATAACCTTGATTGGCGAGCTTTTCGACTTCATTATTCAACGAGGCAATCATACGGCGCATAGAATCTGGGTCGAGGCTGACGTATGAGCCGTGATCCGTTCTTTGAACGCCGCCGACAATCCGATTTTCCAACGCGGGGTCGAGTGTAACGCACGGCAAAGTTGTCCCGCCTTGAACGACTTGATGAGTAATTTGTCTTGCCATAGCGTGGCGCACATATTCCGTTAAAATTTCTGGATCTTTGGTTGCGCGAGCATAATCTGCGAGCACTTCCATAATAGTTGCCATATCGCGGATAGAAATTCTTTCGGTAAGCAAATTTGCCAAGACTTTTTGAATTTCGCCGATACCCAAAAGTTCGGGAACAACTTCGTCGACGAGTCCGCGATTGGATTTGGCGAGGTTGTCAACGAGGTTTTGAGTTTCTTGACGACCGAGAATTTCTGCGGCGTGTTGTTTAATAATTTCCGTCAAATGCGTTGCCAAAACTGATACCGCGTCGACGACAGTATAGCCGCTTAATTCTGCTTGTTCGCGTTGACCTTCTGGAATCCACAATGCAGGCAGTCCAAACGCCGGCTCAACGGTCTCAATGCCTGGAATTTCTTCAAAGACAGTGCCGGAGTTCATTGCTAAGAAGTGATCCAGCATAAGTTCGCCGCGAGCAATTTCCATTCCCTTTAGCTTGATGATATAAGCGTTTGGTTTAATCTGGATATTATCGCGGATACGAATTGTCGGGACGACTAAACCGAGTTCGAGGGCGCATTGTCGTCGAATCATAACAATACGGTCGAGTAAGTCGCCGCCCTGCCCCGTGTCGACAAGGGGAATCAGCGAATAACCAATTTCCAATTCCATTGGGTCGACTTGCAACAGCGAGATAATATTTTCGGGGCGAGTCGCCTCTGTTTTTTCCTTAGCTTGCTGTTGTTCCTCTTTAACTTCTTCAGGCACGATATTTTTCTTATGCAAACTGTAGCCGATAAACGCGCAAATTAATGCAAGAGACGCAAACGGGATACCGGGCAAGCCGGGAACGATTGAAAGCATGAGCAGAACGCCTGCATTGATAAAGAAAATTCTTTCGTTATTAAAAAGTTGTGCAACGATGTCATTACCGAGATTGCCTTCAGAAGCGGCGCGAGTAACGATAATACCAGTTGCAGTGGAGATTAACAGCGCGGGAATCTGGCTAACCAAACCTTCGCCGACGGTTAAAAGCGTGTAAGTTTGAAGTGCAGTTACGGCGTCCATATCTTTTTGCGCCATACCTATAACGAAACCGCCGCCGATATTAATCAACATGATAATAATTGCGGCAATGGCGTCGCCTTTAACGAACTTCGAGGCACCGTCCATAGCTCCGAAGAAGTCAGCTTCGCGTTGAATTTTGGAGCGGCGAACTTTAGCCTCTTCGTCAGTTATCGCGCCCTGATTCAAGTCAGCGTCGATTGACATTTGTTTACCAGGCATTGCGTCCAATGTGAAACGGGCAGAAACTTCCGCGACACGTTCGGAGCCTTTGGTTATAACGATAAAGTTGATGATAACCAAAATAATAAACATGATGAAACCGACGACGGGATTACCACCGACGACGAAATTACCAAAAGCCGTAATAACTTCGCCCGCGTAGCCATTAATTAAAATCAGGCGCGTCGAGGAAATGTTCAAAGCTAATCGGAAAAGCGTCGTCACGAGCAATAGCGAGGGAAAAACGGATAAATCAAGAGCCTCCTCGTTATAAATCGCGCTCATGATGACGACAAGGGCGATTGTGATATTCAAACAAATTAACAAGTCCAAAAGCGGCGTCGGTAACGGAATAATCATCATAATGACGATCATAACGAGCGTCACGGCGATTATAACGTCGCTGTACTTTTGGATAATTGAACCTAATGTTCGCGGTTCACTTTCTAAAATATCTGAGGGTGCGGGCATAAGTTACCTCCTCCGTTAAGCAACTTTGCGGTGTTTAATTTTGTAGACGTAAGCAAGAATTTCTGCGACGGCTTGATAAAGTTCAGCAGGAACACTTCCGCCGACTTCAACCGCCTCAAAAAGTGCACGAGCTACAGGTTTATTCTCTACGATTAAGATATGATGTTCGCGGGCAATTTGTTTGATTCTTTCAGCGACGAGGTCTTGACCTTTAGCCACGACCAGCGGCGCAATCATTCCTTTTTTATATTGAAGTGCAACAGCCAAATGCGTCGGGTTCGTGACAATAACGTCCGCTTTCGGAACTTCCTGCATCATGCGTTGCATTGCCATTTGTCTTTGCTTTTGTTTAATCTTGCCTTTAATTTGCGGGTCACCTTCCATTTGTTTATATTCGTCTTTGACTTCCTGCTTAGACATTTTCAAATCCTGCGTTGTCTGCCAACATTGATAGGCGTAGTCAGCCGCCGCCATTATCATTATCACGCCGATAACTTGAAATGCCATTGTAAAAATTACGTCCGCCGCCGTCGCTAAAGAGTGCGGCAAGTCGAAGAAAATAAATTGCGGCAGGAGCGGAATTTGATCTTTAAGATACAGGAAGAGGAAGTAACCTATAACAATTATTTTGAACAGCGATTTAAACAGCTCGACGATTGAACGCTTAGAAAAAATTCTTCCAAAGCCGTTAATCGGATTGAGATTGTCCAATTTAAATTCCAATTTCTCCGTCGAAAGCATGAGTCCGACTTGAAAAATATTTATGCCAAGTCCGACGATTAGAATTGCAAACATTACCGGCATAACTGTTTTCGCCAAAAGAATCATAATTCCTATAAAGAGTTCAGAAATTGCTTCGGTTGATGTACTGCTTGATAAGTGCGAATAAAGATAAACCGTATACTCCGCGATATTTCCGTAAATGAATTCCCATAAGATACGCAAGATCAAAAAGCCGATTAGCAGAACGAACGCCGTATTAAGCTCTTGACTTCGTGCGACTTGACCTTTTTTGCGAGCGTCTTCGCGCTTTTTGGAAGTCGGCTCTTCTGTTTTTTCTCCGTCGAAGCGTTGCAGGTCGAAGACAAAATCTTCAGGGGGCAAGGGCTTTGAGGGCAATGGAAATATTTGCGTACATTTCATTAAAAATCACGTCCAAAAAGAGGATATAAAACGGCAGAACCATTGAAATCATACTCGTGCCAATCGTCAGTTGCAAGGGGATACCGACAACGAAAATATTCATCTGCGGCATCGTACGAGCGAGGATACCCATTCCGACGTTTGTCAGCAAGATTGCAAAAGTTACGGGCATAGCGATTTTCATTCCGTTCATAAAAATTCCCGCCGTTAAATCGTTGATAAGTTGTGGCAACGAAGTATTCCAAACCATTGAGCTAAGTGGGATAATTCGGAAACTTTCAGCCAGCGCGGAAATAATTACGTGGTGCCCATTGGTTATAACAAAGTAAATTATCGTCAAGTTATAGAGAAAAGTACCAATCATACCGCTTTGCTGTTGGGTAGTTGGATCCATCATTTGAACGACGGCAAAACCAACTTGCATGTCCATAATTTTACCTGCCATGTTTACTGCGGCAAGCGTGATATAGCCGACAAGCCCGATAAGCCAGCCGATAAAAAGTTCTTTGATAACTGTGAAGGCGAACAGCAACGTTGTTGCCGGAGCCTCTATAACGTACATTCTAACGACGACGGGAAATAACAACACTGCTAATAAAATCGCCGCGCAGGCTCTCACCCTGTACGAAATGTTTAAGCTACCGAAGAATGGCGAAATAAAAAAAATGCCGCTCGTCCGTGTCAGCACAAGTAAAAAACATGCCACTTGTCCTTGAAGAATGTCGAAAAAATCAATTTCTGTCAAATGTTCGACCTCCTGACAAGGAAATTAGCCGATACGCGACGGCAAGCCAATAAATATTCCCGAAAAAAATTCAACCATAATTCTAAGCATCCAGGGACCGAAAATTAAAATCGCTATGAAGACCGCGATAATCTTCGGGATAAATGCCAGCGTTTGTTCTTGAATTGAAGTTGTTGCCTGAAAGACGCTAACCATTAAACCGACTGTCAACCCCAAGCCCAGCATAGGCGCGGAGACGAGCAGAACGACCATTAACGCTTCTTGCCCTAGCTGAATTACCAAATCTCCCGACATGAGGCACCTCTAAAGGATTACTTTATTTCCGAACTGTGTCAACGATATGAGAAATTTTAGAAGAATCGCTGACACAGTCCGTTCGATTAAGATTTAGCCGATTTTTCTTCTAAATTTCTGCCAAACCTCATTTTCCGCGACAAATTGATTAATCTTGGCGAAATTGTCCAGCAAATATTCCCTTTCTGCTGCAACGTAATATCTATTTATTCCATGTTTAAGCGCGAAGACATACTCATTGTCTAATAGTATGGACTCCCATTTATCGTGGCAAGGCGTGCCTGTTCCAGGAAGAGTTGCCTCCATAACGAAAATCCACGGACGGAATTTATGCCAGTCTTTCACGCCCACTAAAACTTCGCGCTCGTAGCCCTCTACATCAATTTTGCAGAAGTGTATGTTGCCACTAGGGGGGGGTATTGTTCATATACTTCTGAAAGCGTCCAAATGAATCTGGTTTTCTTAATTGATTCAGGCATTTTCTGTCTGGTTACTTCTTCAGCAGAAAAAGTTGAACCCATGCCGCGTTCATATAAATCCATTTTGCCGTGCTCTTTTCCGCAGCCTATGCAAAGGTTAATGTCACGAGGACGTTCTTGTTCCAATTTGGCGCAAACGGCATGAAGAGGTTCGATGTTAATGCCGTGCCAGCCCCTGTCGTAGAAAGCCTTCGTAACACTCAGGAGTTCGGGGTCATTCGCGCCAACATCAATGTAAAAACCTTTTTCAATGTCCTTCAAGACACCATACAAAATTATGTCTTCACAATCCTGGGCATACGATTCAAATTTCATTGTCTCTACCTCCAAAATTTTTTTAACGGAAACTTACAATTATCGACTGAATCAGCAAATGCCAGCCGTCAATCATAACAAACAGTAGAATTTTAAACGGCAAGGAAATCATGACCGGCGGCAACATCATCATACCCATTGACATAAGCGTAGTTGCTACAATCATATCTATGACGATAAACGGCACGTAAAGCATGAATCCGATTTGGAACGCCGTTTTTAGCTCGCTGATTATGAACGCGGGAATTAGCACGAAGGTTGAAACGTCTTCTTGCGAATTTGGGCGTTCAGCTTCGGACAAATTTACGAAAAGTGCCAAATCAGATTCGCGCGTCTGTCGGAACATGAATTCGCGCATTGGTTCGAGTACGTTGGTTATCGCCTCTTCCTGCGAAATTTGCCCAGCTAAGTAAGGTTGCAAGCCGTTATCGTTCGCCTGTGACCAATAGGGTGCCATTATGTAAAACGTCAAAAACATTGCCAGCGAGATGATAACTTGATTGGGCGGGACGTTTTGCGTTGCAAGCGCGTTTCTTAGGAACCCGATTATCACGACGATTCGCACAAAGGAAGTTGTCATCATCAAAATTCCCGGCGCGATTGTTGCCAACGTTAAAATCGCTATGACTTGCAAAGTTGAGGCAACTTGTTCGGGATTTTCCGCTGTGCCCACTTCGACATTGACGCTTGGGATAATCGGTGCCGCCTCCGCAAAATTCGTTATAAGCACGCCCGCCGCGCAGATTAAAAAAAATCTTGTCAATTTTTATGACCTCTTTTTAAATAGAGGAATTTTCTTTACTAAACTCGACAACGTGCCGAATTCTTGAGAAAACATATCGCCCGAATCTATTGCTTGCGCGTGAAGATGTTCGATTAAATTTTTGTCGGTTATCTCGCCCAAAAGATTTATATTGTGGTCAGTTACACCTAACAAAAATACCCTGCCAGCCATTTCAACTGTGCAGACAGAGCGATTTGGTCCGAGTGGTAAATTTTCCAGAATTCTGCCGCCACTTGCTGACATACGCGCCGCGTTAAAACGTCCGCCAATAAATCGTGCGGCAAAATAAGCCATAACCAACACGACAGCGAACACGGCAAATAAACTTACAAGATAAGCAAGCGTCGACCACCACGAGACTCCGGTGGGTCTGGGGTCAACTTCTTCGTAACCTTCCAGATACCCACCAGCAGCCTCCGCAGTAGAGTTGCCAAAATAAATCAAACTAATAAGCACCAGCGCAGCCGGGAGATAAAATTTTATTTTGTCAGTCATCAGCCGACGGCTTTGCGCACTGCTTCGAGCACGCGATCCGCCTGGAAGGGCTTTACGATAAAGTCGCGTGCGCCCGCTTGAATTGCCTCTATAACCATCGCCTGTTGTCCCATTGCGCTACACATGACGATTTTTGCCTTTGGGTCGATTTTTTTAATCGCCTTAACTGCCGAGATTCCGTCCATTTCGGGCATGGTAATATCCATTGTCACCAAATCGGGGCGCAGTTCGGCGAATTTTTCGACTGCCTTCATGCCGTTTTCTGCCTCGCCGACGACTTCATAGCCGTTTTTGGAAAGAATATCTTTGACCATCATTCGCATGAAAGCCGCATCGTCGACGACTAAAACTCGTACTGCCATAATTCATCTCTCCCGTTTAAAAGATTTTTTTCATGTCAACACTTTAGGATATGATTATAAACGATAATGTAATAATCAGCAAGACTTATAAGCAAGTTTATCATTTTAAGTGAGCGGCACGTTCGGCGGGCGTTGCGATTTCCGTTATTCTGACGCCGAAATTTTCATCGATAACGACGACTTCGCCTTTCGCCAATGGGTGACCGTTTACCAGCACTTCGACAGGCTCGCCCGCTAATTTATCCAATTCTACAATCGAACCCGTTGCCAAGTCGAGAATTTCCTTGATTGTCTTTTTTGTCCGCCCAAGTTCAACTGTCACTTGCAACGGCACGTCCAAAATTAATCCGATATTCGCCTCGTTGATTTGTACCGGCTCTGTGGAAAGGGGCGTGAACTGCGCGGGCGAAACGGGCATATTTGTTACGACATTTGGCTGCATTTGATTTCCCCCATATCCATAGCTCTGCGGTTGTGCATATCCTTGCGACTGTGGAGGAGGAGAATAATTTTGTTGAGGCGCAGGAGCAACAGGCGCAGATTGCGGCGGAGGACTCGGCATTGATTGTTTTGGAGTTGGCGTTGACGGCGGCGGACTTGGAGCGGGCGCAGGTTCAGGCTCATCATTGCCGCCCATTAGTGAATCAACCATTTCTTTAGCAACTTTAAGCGTAATAATTTGCATTATCTCGCTATCAATCAAGCCGTCAACTTCCATGCGGAAAGCGGCACGAACTACAGGTTCAGTACGATTTTTGTCTGAAAGGTCTTCTTTGCCGAAATCAACGAGATTAACTTTGGGCGGGGAAATATCAATTTTTTTATTGAACATAGTCGACAAACTTGTTGCGACTGCGCCCATCATTTGATTCATAGCCTCGCCGACCGCGCTCAAATGAATTTCGTTAAGTTCAGAGTCGGGATTAGTTCCGTCGCCGCCCATCATCAAATCAGCGATAACTGCCGCGTCCGTAGCCTGAATTGCAAAGACGTTATTGCCGTCAATGCCGACGGTATACGCAACCTCTACAACCAGATAAGGCAATGGATAATGCTGTTGAATAATATTCATCGGCGCGACACTTACTGAAGGCGTCGTAATACTTACTTTATGTCCCAACAGCGTAGATAAAGTTGTTGCCGCACTACCCATTGAAATATTTCCGATTTCGCCGAGCGCGTCTTTTTCTATTGGAGATAAAAGATCTTCGATATTGCTATTGTCAGAAGATGCGTCGCCGCCCGCAGAATCACTACTAGAATCGCCGCCGCCTCCCGCTAACAACGCATCAATTTCAGCTTGAGATAAATCACCCATCATCGTCATCAGCCGCATCCTCTCCTTTTTGTACAACTTGCGTTATCTGCACCGCCAGCTTTTTGCCGAAAGTGCCAGGTCTGCAAAGAAATTTCGCATTAGTACCAATCATGCAGGGAAAATCTTCCTTAACTTTAGTATTTAGTTGAAGCACGTCGCCGAAACCCAAAGTCAAGAATTCGCGAATTGTAATTTGCACGCGCCCGACTTCAACGACGAACGGCACTTTAGTTTTGTTGAGTTTCTTGCGAATAGTCTCCGCCTGTCCTTTTGATTCGTCCTTAGCAGCGGACGCCGCAACCCAGAAAGTTGTCGTCAACTTCGACATAATCGGCTCCAAGACAAGGTAAGGTATACAAATATTCATGAAGCCTTCAACTTCGCCGAGCTTGGTATTCATCGTAATGATAACAACCATATCATTTGGCGGAACAATCTGCGTGAACTGCGGATTTGATTCTGTAGCCTCAAGTACCGGATTCATTGGCGTAACGTTCGACCAAGATTCTTTGAAACGCTCCATAGCCGAATTGACGAAACGGCGCATAACCGCATCTTCAATTTCAGTAAGGACACGAGTTTTCATAGCCGTAGAGCCATCGCCGCCAAATACGCGGTCAAGGTAAGCAAAGGCAATCTCCGTGCTTATCTCGAAAATTATATTGCCCTTGAGCGGCGGGACGCCTAAGATTGTTATCACGCTGGGATTTGCCAACGATTGAACAAATTCCTGATACGTTAGCTGTTCAACTGAGGCAACGTCTACATTGACGAGCGTCCGCAGGTGCGAACTCATATAAGTATTCAGCAGACGCGCAAAACTTTCGTGGAGCATGTACAGCGTACGAATTTGGTCTTTGGAAAATTTATCGGGACGTTTGAAGTCGTAAACTTTAATTTTCCGCGTAGTTTCTTCGCGCTTGAGTTCCTCCAAATCGGTTGAATCGTCATTGGCGGCGGCAAGCAGGGCGTCTATCTGCTCTTGTGTTAATACATCAACAGACAAGTTTTTCCCCCCTTATCATTGCAAGAGGAAACTCGTAATATAAACGTCGTAGACGGAGCCTCCACCGAGTGCGGTATTGAGGGCGTCTTTGAGTTGCTTTTTAAATTCGTCCTGCTTATCGGCGTCGAAATCTTCAAGGGAAGTCGCCCGTAAAAATTGCGTGGCAACGTCATTAACTTTAACTTCGGCGTCGGGTTGCAAGGAGTGCGTGTCTTCGTTGATGACGGATTTTTTACCGGGATTAAACTCAACGATAATGCTTGCCTTGAGATATTTTCCACTGCGCGGACCGCCGACGTTGACGAGAATTCCTTCTTTAGGATCTCCCAGCTTGACGAAAACGCCTGCGTCGTGATAGCGTGGACCGACGTCTTCTTCCTCTGAACCGCCGCCAGGAATATCGCCCATAACTTTTGTCACGACGAAGAGCGAAATGCCCGCTGCCAATGCCAAGCCGACTATCACGAGGACGACGATTAAAATTATTGTCTTCTTTTTGGATTGTGAGGCAGGAGGAGGCGGTACGGCTGCTGTATCGACTTCTTTTTCTTCATCTGGCATAATTTTTCCCCTCCATGATTAAAATTGTCTCAAGGCGCGGCGATATTTCATCACACGGCGCACGACTTCTTCGGCGGGTTCTTCGACGATTAATTTTTTCTCATTAACCAACGTGATTACAGTATCGGGAGTTGTCTCGATTGTCTGAATCAGTTCGGCGTTGAGAATGAACTCGCCGCCCTTCTTGGCATCCGAATTAAATTTCGTAAGCTTTATCATGAATTGACCTCCTGTATAAGTGCTTTTGGTTTGAAAAACTTCGCCGCAAATTTATAAAACCCTTTTAAGATTAATCAAAATTTTTTGCAGAAACATTTTACACCCGTAAGACGCTTTGTCAATACGCCGTTTAAATTGGAAAAAATATTGTATTCAAGGCTGGCGCGGGCTTGAAATTATTTTTTATGGCTAATATAATATGCGGCGGTTATTAAAGCAAGTCGATTTGAAAGGATGAATTTAAATTGGCGAACGTCGACAAGGAAGCATTAGTTTTGCACAAGACTAATCGCGGCAAGCTTGAAGTTCGGAGCAAAGTGCCGCTTAAGACGAATAAAGATTTGACGCTTGCATATACGCCGGGCGTCGCGGCTCCCTGTCTGGAGATTAAAGACGATTTCGATAAAATTTATGATTACACTAATCGCGGCAACCTCGTCGCAGTCGTCACGAATGGAACGGCAGTTCTTGGCTTAGGTGATATTGGCGCAGGTGCAGGTTTGCCCGTCATGGAAGGTAAAGCGATTTTATTTAAAGGTTTCGCGGGGGTTGACGCTATTCCGATTTGCCTCAATACAAAAAGCGTTCCCGAAATTATCAAGACGATTCAACTTATGGCTCCGAGTTTCGGCGGCATAAATCTTGAGGATATTAAAGCTCCCGAATGTTTTGACATTGAGCAGGCTTTGAAAGATTCCGTTGACATTCCCGTTTTCCACGACGACCAACACGGCACGGCGATTGTAGTTGCGGCGGCTCTGATTAATGCGTTGCGTCTTATCGGCAAAAAGTTTGAGGATATAAAAGTTGTCGTCAACGGCGCGGGCGCGGCTGGCATGGCGATAACTTACCTGATTCAAAAAATGGGCGCGAAAAATGTTATGCTCTGCGACTCAACCGGCGCAATTTACGAGGGACGCGGCAAGGGCATGAATCCTTACAAAGACCAAATCGCCGCCGTCACGAATTTTGATAAAGAGGCTGGGCAACTCGTCGATATTATTCACGGTGCGGACGTTTTTATCGGCGTGTCGAAAGCTAATTTGCTAACTGAGGAAATGGTTAAGTCCATGAACAAAGACGCGATAATTTTGGCTATGGCTAATCCCGTTCCCGAAATTATGCCCGATAAAGCTAAGGCGGCGGGTGCTCGCGTCGTATGCACTGGACGTAGCGATTTCCCGAATCAGGTTAATAATCTGTTGGCATTTCCTGGCATATTTAGAGGTGCGCTTGATGTTCGTGCAACCGACGTTAACGAGGAAATGAAAATCGCGGCGGCTTATGCGATTGCCTCACTTGTCAGCGCGGAAGAACTCAACGAAGACCACGTTATCACGACGCCCTTTGATGAGCGCGTTGCTCCGACAGTTGCGGCGGCAGTTGCTAAGGCGGCTCAAGAGTCGGGCATTGCTAGAAACAAAACTATCACGCCCGAAGAAGTCGCGCAACATACACGCGAGCTTTTGTCTAAACTTTGAAATGAATCCTTTTAAAAGTAGTGCTCGTAGTCCAGCGGATAGGACGTAAGCCTCCGGAGCTTGAAGCGTGGGTTCGACTCCCGCCGAGCACACCAAATAAAAAAATTCAGCGGTTCCAATTTCGGAGCCGCTTTTGCGTTTTAAAAAAAATTTCTATTACGAGCGTCTTAGTAAAAAACTTCTTGAAGACATAAACCCTGCGCGGGAGCAGTAGCGGGAACTAAACTTCTGTCACGAGCGTCGAAAATTTTTTGAAACTCGTCAAGGGTTATTTTGTTTCTACCAACTGCAACCGTCAACGCAACAATATTTCGCGCCATATGATATAAAAAACCGCTGGCGTGAATTTTTATTGTCAAAATGTCGCCGCCGAAAAATTTTTCCTCAAAAAGTTCTGCCGCAAAAATCGTTCGGACGGGATTCATATTAGGTGCGCCACCCGCCGCTTTAAAACTGGAATAATCATGCGTGCCAATTAAAATCTTCAAAGCCTCGCGCATTGCGTCCACGTCAAGCGGTCGGAAAATATGCCAAGCAAATCGATTTACAAAAGGATTAGACGCCGCGCAACGTAGAATTCTGTAAAGATAAATTTTACTCTTTGCGCTATGTAACGCGCTAAAATTTTTATCAACTTCCCGCGCCTCACGAACGATAATATCGGCGGGCAAAACGCAACTTGCCGCAATCGGAATTTTCTCAACGTCAATTCTTCCGTCCGTAAAAAAATTGACGACTTGCCCCAAAGCGTGAACTCCCGCGTCCGTGCGCCCTGCCGCCGCCAACTCTATTTTGTCGCCGAAAATTTTTTCCAGCCGCTCCTCTAAAACATTTTGCACTGCAACTCGCGGCGGACTCTGCCATTGAAAGCCATTGTAATTCGTCCCGTCATAGGCAACCGTCAACGCAATGTTCCGCCGTCGAAGTTTCATCTCCTGTTTATTTTCAAAGCGCATAACTCAATCCTCCGATAGCCGCGCAGATTAATAGCACTACAGCCGCCGCGCAGAAATCTAAATTTGTTAAACGTAATTGTTTCATATGAGTGCGCCCCTCGCCGCCACGATAACAACGCGCCTCCATTGCCATTGCTAAATCATCTGCTCGCCGAAAACTAGACAAGAACAACGGAACTAATATTGGAACCATTGCACGCAATTTTTTTATTAGCCCGCCTGATTCAAAGTCCAGTCCACGAGATTTTTGCGCCTTGATAATTTTGTCCGTCTCCTCCAGTAACGTCGGCACAAAGCGGATTGCTATCGTCATCATCATTGCTAATTCGTGAGAAGGCACTCCGATTTTTTTTAGCGGCGATAAAAGTTTTTCCGTAGCGTCGGTTAATTTTAGCGGCGAGGTCGTGAATGTCAGCAAACTCGACAACACAATTAACAACACTAATCGCAAGCTTATTTGTACGCCGTAGATTATTCCCTCCGTCGTCACTTTGAACACGTAAAATTTCGCTAAAACTTCTCCGTCGTGGCTCACGAAATGTATCAGCAACGTAAATAAAATTATCCACGCGAGCGGCTTGATTGACTTTAGAACTGTCAACAGCGGCACTTGCGATAAAAAAATTAATCCCGCCGTCAAAATCGTCAGCACAGAATACGCCGCCCAACCTTTAGCCGTAAAAATTACAATCATAAGCACGAACAGCAAAATTATTTTTGTGCGCGGGTCGAGCCTATGCAATATCGATTTGCCAGGAAAAAATTGCCCTAACGTTATGTCCTGTAACATTTATCAAACGCCCTCGCGGAACATTGTCGGCAATGTTTTTATTCGTAAATGGTTTTTCATCAGCCAAACCGTCAGCATACGCTCGGCGAAATATCCTGCAACTCGTGAATAAGTGTGTCCCATTTCCTCAAGACCTTTGCCGTTGACTTCTATCTTGTCGCGAATTTCCTTAGTCGCGTCGATCATAAACGAGAAAAGCCATTCGCAGTAAGCGTTGAAAATATTTCGGCGCGTTATATGAATCGAACAGGCAAAAAGTATTACGCCGTTTATTACGGCGTCGAAAGCGTCGAGATAATTGAGGTGGGTACGAATCAAATGTTTGCGAATAATTTTTTCAGTAACGTTGATTAAATCGGGCTGTCCCGTCGCGAGAAGCATCATTTCGCGTTGAGTACGTTCGGTTACGCCTTCCCTTTGAGTTATAATATCGTACTCGTTCAAAAGTTTTAGAATCTCCGCCGAGCTTAAAATTTTTTCCACGTCAAAAGCTTTCTGATTAGTATCGCTCGTAAAGAATCTGCGGTAGTGAACAATACCGGCGTGCGTGTGGCGTGTATTTTTCCACACCCAATACAGCGCGGTAATTTCATCGAGGAAGGGATTTAATCGGCTGATATTATCGCCGGTGTCGTCGCCCAGATAGCCGAAATCTTTTTTGGCAAGCGCGTGTCCGGCATGAATAATTTTATAGCCATCTGGTAATGTATAAAGTTTGGCGTCCTTGTGAGTGACAACGTAAACTCCGACATCGGTAGGCGGCGTAAATTTTTTTATCAGATACCACGCGCCGTCTTCGACTTCAAGACGTTTAACCTGTGCGAAAATATTTTCATTAGCCGTAAGCCAACTCTCAAGCGCGGAATTTTTTTTGAGTAACACCCAAATATTTTCCGTCAAGGCGTCAGTTTGAATCAGCACATCAATAAATTTTTCGGGCGAACGTTCGGCAGTCAAAAGTATAATGTCGAAGTGATGAAACTTGCATTCTTCAAACGAACGATAAATTTTCCTGTAGAGATTTTCATAAATCGGATAAAGATTCTCCGCAATGCAATCAACCTCAACGTCCAAATCTCCCCGCGTTCGGCAACCGATTTTTGCAAGAAAACAATCGAAGTCGAGCACATGAATTCCTCCTTTGCCAAAAATTTTAAGCACTGCCCTTTGATTCGTCAAGCCAAATTCGTTATAATAAAAAAAACTTTTAAGGAGCGTGGACATTTTGACGGAAAAAGAAAAAATGCTTGCGGGGCAATGGTACGATGCCAATTTCGACGCAAGCTTGATTGAAGAGCGAGCTTTTGTTAAAGATTTATGTTTGGAATTTAATTTGACGCGCATGCAGGATTTATCGCGGCGTAAAAAAATTTTGAGAGAGATTTTGCCTAACGTTGACGCCGACGCTGTGGAAATTTTGTCGCCGTTCATGGTCGATTACGGCTATAATACTTTTCTCGGCGCGGGCACTTTTTTAAATCACAATGTTTATCTTATGGACTGCGCTCAAATTCAGCTCGGTAAAAAAGTTTTCGTTGGTCCGAACTGCGGTTTTTATACAGCGATTCATCCGCTCGACGCTGTTCGCCGCGCAGAAGGTTTAGAACGTGCAGAACCGATTATCATTGGCGACGACGTTTGGATTGGCGGTGACGTTACCATTTTGCCTGGCGTTAAAATCGGGCGCGGTTCGGTTATCGGTGCCAAATCTCTCGTCACTAAAGATATTCCCGAAAATGTTTTGGCGTTTGGCAATCCCTGCCGCGTCGTAAAAAAAATTGGACTGGAAACTTTAATCGTATGATACCCAAAATTGCTGTACTAATTCCCTGCTACAACGAGAGCCAAACGATTGGAAAAGTTGTTCGCGATTATCGGCAGGCATTGCCCGAAGCAACAATTTACGTTTACGACAACAATTCCACAGACGGCACAGACGAAATTGCACGGACGGCGGGCGCGATTGTTCGCTATGAATATCGGCAAGGTAAAGGCAATGTAATTCGCACGATGTTTCGCGACATTGACGCCGATTGTTACTTAATGATTGACGGCGACGATACTTATCCAGCTGAAAATGCCCGCGAAATGTGCGATTTAATTTTGAGCGGCGCGGCGGATATGGTTATTGGCGACAGACTTTCCTCAACATATTTTACCGAGAATAAGCGTCCTTTCCACAACGTCGGCAATGTCATGGTTCGCAAATTTATAAATATGTTTTGGCGTCCGAAAAATCCAATTCTCGACGTGATGACTGGCTACCGCGCATTCAGTCCACTATTCGTTAAAAGTTTTCCAGTCTTGTCTAAAGGCTTTGAGATTGAAACGGAAATGACGATTCACGCACTGGATAAAAATTTTCTGCTACGTTCGGTGCCCGTTAATTATCGTGACCGCCCTGCCGGTTCAGAGAGTAAATTAAATACTTACGTTGACGGCGCGAAAGTAATCATGACGATTTTTAATTTATATCGCGACTACAAGCCGTTACAATTTTTCGGCGTGATTGCGTTGATTCTGGCACTCGTTGCGCTTATACTTTTTTTGCCGGTATTCTTTCAATATCTGGAAACTTCACTCGTGCCGCGCTTCCCAACGTTAATTGTCAGCGGATTTTTAATGCTAGCGTCGCTGTTATCGTTCGCTTGCGGATTAATTTTAGACACAATAGCCAAAAACAACCGCAAAACTTTTGAACTGCACATGAACTTACTAAAAAAATTTGAGGAGAGGATTTAACTTGAGCACTTTGACTTTGGAACGCGCTAAGGAAATTTTACACAAGCACACGACAGAGCCACATTTATTCGTTCACGCGGCGGCAGTAAGCGGAGCAATGGGAGCACTTGCTGAACACTTCGGCGAAGATAAGGAGTATTGGTCGGCTATCGGCTATCTGCATGATGTTGACTTTGAAAAATTTCCCGATGAACATTGTCAACACGTCCGCGAACTTTTGGAGCCTGAAGGAATCAGCGAAGACGATATTACAACGATTATTTCTCACGGCTACGGCTTAACAGGCGCGACGATTAAACCGGAAACTCCTTGCCAAAAAAGTTTATTCGCTGTCGATGAGTTAACTGGTATCGTTCATGCTTATGCACTCATGCGCCCCGAAAAAATGTCGGGCATGTCCGTTAAAAGTCTCAAGAAAAAATTCAAAGATAAACGTTTTGCCGCTAAGTGCAATCGCGAAGTCATTCAACGCGGCGCAGATGATTTAGGTATGGAGCTTGGTAAACTTATGGAGCTTTGTATTAAGGGCATGACTGAACGCGCTGACGAGCTTAAACTATAAATTTACAAATGGCGTTCATGATTTTTTCTTCCCAAATATAATTGTTGCTGAACTCGCCAAGACTACGCGGATCGGTATCTTCTGCCAAAGCCTCGCCGTTCATCATATAGATAAAGCCTGTCTTTGTGTTCGGAATAAAAAATAAGCCAGAAAGCATACCGAAGGCCGCGCCCGTGTGACCGATTAAATTTATCTCATAATCTTTGCAAACACGAGCTGTACTTTTGCCGTCGATAAAATAAACTCCCAAGCCATATGACAACATTACGCCGCCGCAAGTGTCGCCGTTCTTGCCGTCGTAAATCCAATGAGGCGTGAACATTGTCTCAAGTGATTTCTTGCTTAAAATTTTTTTACCGCGATAAACTCCGCCGTTCATGAGCATTTCTAAGGCGTGAGCGAGTTCCTCGAAAGAAATTCTTAGTCCGCCTTGCGGAGAAAAAATCGTGGCGTTCGTTCCGACGCGATAATCTTTCAAATTATATTCTTGCTGAAAATTTTCGTCGTAGGGATTTTGGAGCGACAAAGTATCTTTGGCGGGCTGAATTTTATAATCGTCGACTTGAGGATACCATTTTCCGAATTCGTCCCAAATGCCATTGGGATTTTTTTTTCGATAAATCGCACCGAGCTTTTCAAATTCCGCGCTGTCAAAATTTCCTGGCAAGTAATCGGCTTTAGTTTCCAGTTGGCTCAAAATATTTTTCCGTTGATAAATATCGAATCTTTCACCCGTCACGGTTTCTATAATTGTACCTAAAAGTCCGTAGTTTAAGTTGCAATATCTGAAAAATTTTTCGGGCAGTTTTTTAGCGAAATGTGCGCCGTCCTCCCAATATTTTCCGTTGGGCAAAAAAAATTCTTCTAAGCTATCCTCAGGCGGTATGCTGTAAATTTTTCCGTCGCGCAAAGAGGACGTATGACTTGCCAACATTCGCGTGGTAATTTTTTTTTGTGGAAAATTTGGATTGCGCAATTTAAAGCCGAGATAATTGCTTATGTCGTCGTCGAGATTTATTTTACTTTGCTCAACGAGTTGCATAATAGAAAAAATCGTGAACATCTTAGAAACGGACGCCGCCCTAAACCGCGTGTGACGATTAACGGGTTTTGAAATTTCAATAGTGCGTCTACCGAGAAACTTAGAATAAATTTCTGCGCCGTCCTTGTAAACTATCACGCCAAGTCCTGGAACTTTAACGCCACTGTCGCCAATTATATTTTCTAATTCGTTGTCCAAAAGTTCAATAGTCATGTTGTCGTATCCTTGTCATAAATTTTATCTCAATAAACTCAAAGCCGACGAGGAATTTTGAATTGTGATTCAGAATTTTACCTTATCGAGCAACGCTTGAAGTTCGAATTGTTTTTCGGACGAATTTGATCATGTATTTAATTGAGCTTTATCGCCTCGTTGGGAATAGTATCTTTTAAGTCTTTAATTTCAATGCTGTTGATATTAACGTTGATTCGTTGATTCGTTGATTTGCCTAAGTGCCGTGTTGAATCCACAGCGGATTTGTGCAACTGACAACACTGAATTATTATACTTATCAATAAATGTTCTATTGTTTACTATTATGTTAGCGGAAAGATTCTCATTGTTACTAGAATCAATACATGCTCCTAAATGATCACTTGCTACTTTTTCAAAATTAAAGATTCTTGTATAGTCAACGCCATCTTCAACCGTTAGTCCACCGCCGACGTTTATAATAGCAGAATTCATCGTTACAGAAAAGTTTGACTTAAAGCTGTTTGTTCCCGTGAAGTTGAAAGTATTGTCTGAAACTTGATGAAATTTTTATCTTTACTGTTGGTTATGTTAAAGTTTTTGAGCCAAAGGTTAGCGTTCCCGTCTTCTCGCGTTGCGATATAAACATGTTCGCTGGTATAGTCTTCATTTTCAAGCATAACGGTCAATGGCATTAACTTAACGAAAAGGGGAAAAGAATTTATGATAGTCCCGAAAGGACTGTTATAAAATGAATCCGATAGAAAAGTTACAGGCAATTCTTAAAGAGATGGATAGCAATAAAAATCTTTATGTAACTAATCCG
>JAFRRH010000008.1 GCA_017428215.1 Selenomonadaceae bacterium | reverse complement strand
TTTCCACTCGCAAGTCGAAATATTTGTAAGCCGCGTAGACAAAAGAATCGTGATAACCGCCATCTGCACATATTTTCTCCAACGTTATATTTAACAACCAATATAATCGGTGACTATCTGCCTTTTGACGAGTAAGCTTCAAAAGATGAATGAGAATTGAGTCCCACAGTCCGCTGAGCCGCGCTCGTCGATAAAAGCTGTGCACTGTAAATTTCGCTTTTCCCATTTGTAATTTCTCATATTGAAGAACAAGGGAGCAATAACTTTCCATTGCTCTTCCGTTATATCTGTTTCGTATTTTTTTCTATGAACACACGTTCTAAGGAAGAGGAAAAACTATTGGTGGACGTTTTTTCCGCCGTGTGCTATAGATTTTTATAGAGTCTTATAAAATTTTTATTATCCCCTACCTTAGTCGCGGCACCCTAGGGCGTGTTGGTAAACTCTAGACTAGAATCATGAGTGTAACGAGCAATACGAAATTGAGAAAGGGAAGCGCCAATTTGTTATAACGAGTAGCGATACGCCGACGATTCTTTATCTTCAAGAAAAAGCATTCAACGACGTTGTGAGCTTTGTAAAGCTCCCTATCAAAATCATGCTTTGTAAGGGAATTATCTTGTCGGGAATACAAACCTCAGCTTTTCTGCTTTAAATAAAATCGCGAACCTGAGCCGAACAAAAAGCTTTATCACCTAAAACAATTTTACCCTCGATCTCTACCTTACTCAGAAGTTCAACATCACACTCGGAATCGTGAACTTGTCCACCACTCAATAACAAGCCTATCAGTTGAAAATTTTCAGTGACAAGAGCGTAAACTTTGCTGTTTTTTTCACCACACGATATACCTATCGCTTGAATCAATTTGGACAAGCAGATATTTTTCTGTGTCAGCTACTATTGCTTCCAAAATGTTCTCGAAGACTATTGCATTGAAGACTTTCAAGGAATCTAAGCTCGGAGTTGACTTCGGCGCAGGTAACAACGCCTTTATTACTTCTTCTTGCCTTTTTGTAAGGAAGAAAATGGTAGAATGAGTTCGACATAAGCATTTCCTTTCGGCATTTAGTAAAACTTCATTCTACCGGAGGTTTTGCTTATTTTTTTATCTTTACACTTTACCAACACGCTCTAAAAATAAATCGACATCGACAAAATTTTTGCCAGTCACACCTCCTTTTTACTAAAATCCTAAAGAAACAATACTTTCCCATCTATTATCCTCAAAAAAAAAACGTCACTTTGTCAAGATAAAAAAAATTTCCCGCCTTTCGACGGGATTAAAAGTTGTCGCGCAGATATTACTTTTCTCAACCTTTATGGAACGAAAATTTTTGAGTTAAATCTTCGTGGTCGTTTTTTGTTGCTTCGAATAGTTTATTGCTTTTTAAGCGTTGAGCCGCTAATTTTATACGTGTCGTTGTTAATATGGAAAGTCGAGGTTGTAAAATCTTTCAAAGTTACCGAGCCGCTACTAACGTTTATTGTAAGCGTACCTGCTGACTTGTCGTAAGACGCCATACTCGTTTTGAACGTTATATTGTCGAATGTGAGCGTGTCGCCGTCTTCAAAGCCGAAAATAACATCTTTACCGTCGCCTTTTGCGTAGTAGAAATTATCTTTGCCGTCGTCGCCCCATAAACTGTCATTACCTGCGCCGCCCCAAAGTAAATCTCTGCCGGTGCCGCCTCTTATGCAGTCATTGCCCGCGCCGCCGATTAATGTATCACCATCTGCACCGCCGTCAAGCGTATCATTGCCTGCGCCGCCGCTTAAACTGTCATTGCCAGCCTCTCCAAACAATTTATCATTACCTACGCCACCGTCAAGCGTATCATTGCCCGCGCCACCAAGCAAATTATCATTTCCAGAGCCGCCGACGATTGAATCATTACCTTTGTCGCCGCTTAAACTGTCGTTGCCGTCATTTCCGAGCAAAATATCATCGTCATCGTTGCCAGAAATCGTATCGTCGCCATTTCCGCCAACTAAACTGTCATAACCCTTGCCGCCGAGCAAAATATCATCGTCATCGCCCGCATAAATCGTATCGTCGCCTTGTCCGCCGCTTAAGCTGTCATTTCCCTCGTCGCCGAGCAAAATATCATCGCCATTATCGCCTGAAAGCGTGTCATTGCCTTCGCCGCCGTTTAAACTGTCATTTCCTTTGCCGGCAATCAAAATATCATCGTCATCGCCGCCGTCGAGCGTATCATTGCCCGAACCGCCAGAAAGCGAGTCATCATTCGTTCCGCCGAGTAAAACATCGTTTCCACTGCCGCCGTCTAGCGTATCTTTGCCGTCTCCGCCGTAAAGTGAATCATTTCCGCCGTTTCCAAGCAGTTTATCGTTGCCGACGCCGCCCCAAAGCGTATCTTTGCCTTTGCCGCCTTTTATCAAGTTCGCAAGTTTATTGCCTTTGAGTTTAACTGCCTTCGTTCTAGCCGTTCCGTCGATTGTTACTACATCTGCACCGACAGTTACGACAGATTTATCCGAATTCGTGACGGTTTTAAGCGCAGTTTCTGATTTTTTACCCTCAATGTTAACTAAATAGTTGCTAGACGCGCCAACCAAAGTAATTTTGCCTTCTCCAACCGTTACAACTATATCATCGCCGCTCTTTTTGCTTGAATAGGTGCCACTTGCGATTGAAAGTGTATCATCAGCACCAAAATTATAAATTTTATCGTTATCGTCTCCGTTATTGTAAATAATTAAGTTGTTATTGGCATTTGCACCTAAACTTACTATATCATTGCCTGCGCCACTGTTTATTGTGACTGATGAGCTAGAATTTATAATTGTATCATTGCCCGCGCCAGTAATTATCATGACTGATGAGCCGTTGTAATAATTAAAAATGGAATCATTGCCCGCGCCGGTGTTTATTGAAGCTGAATTTCCCATATTATTAATGGTATCATTGCCAGAGCCAGTGTCTATAGTGACTTTTTTGCCACCATTGTAATTAGTAACATTATTAAAAACGGAATCATTGCCGTCTCCAGTGTAAATTTGAACTGAATTAGCCCTATCCCAGAAATTATCATAGTTATTAACAGTATCATTGCCATTTCCGGCATTAATCGTAACATTATTGCCAGAGTTCCAAATATAATCGTCACTACTTGTGCCTGAAATTAGAGTATTAGCTGTTTCGTTACTAAAACGCGCCATAAAATCGCCTCCTAACTGAAAATAAACCGACATCGACAGAAATTTTTTCCAGGCAAACCTCCTTTTTTACTAAAGACCAAATGACACGATACTTTCCCGCCCATTATCCCCCCCCCCAACGTCACTTTGTCAAGCTTTTTAGGATAAAATTTTTCAAAAACATTTATAAGAACCTGCGCGGCACGAAAAATCAAAAAAAATCGGCTCCGATATTTCACGAAACCGTTAAATTTTTTTGTGCCTATCGTTATTGCTTTTTTAAGGTTGAGCCGCTGATTTTTCATTCGTACCTGCTCTTCCATTCCTAAAATCAGCCATAAAAACAACCTATCACTAAAAATCTTTAAAAATTATTTGTAACCCCACTTGAAAATGTATGTCAGCGGTATTTTTAAGCCTCCTAGAGTTTTAACCGGTACTTCATGCTTAATTTCGGCTTTTTCCTCGTCAGTCAGCAACTCCAATTCTTTATCGTCGAATAGAATATACTCGTCATCAAGATAATATTTTCCCTCACGCAGAAGATAAACGCTGATTGCCTTCATATACGGATCGATAATCCAATATTCGCGGACTCCGTTACGTTCATAAATGTCTTTTTTAATCGTGAGGTCATTTTTGCGCGTGGACTTCGATAAAACTTCGACGAGCATATCTGGAGCACCGTAAATTCCTTTGCGCCAGTCGATAATGTCAGCATTTTCTTCCAAAACAACGATTAAGTCCGGCTTGAACAGAGGACCGTCCTGAAGATAAACATCAACATCATCAACGAATACATAACCGGCATTTTTCGCGTCCAAATAACTACATAGGAAAGCGTAAAGTCTTCCAATAATGCTCCCGTGAATCGGATTCGCTGCAGGTGCCATAAATTTTTTACCTCCAATAATTTCATACGACGGATAAAGAAGTCGTTCATTGATAACCTCCATAAAAACCACCTCCTATTCAAAGTACCAGCCGAAAATATTTCTGATTTTGACTTTGAATCCGTCCAAAACTGCAACGGGAACTTCCATTTCAATTTCAGAACGCTCTTCATCTGTAAGTTTGGACAATTCATCATCGCTATAGTTTTGATAAACATTGTCGAGCACATATTTTCCGTCTTGAAGGAGATAAACTTGAATATTTTCGCTCCACGGGTCGATAATCCAATATTCGCGGACTCCGTTGCGTTCGTAAACGTCTTTTTTGATTCCAACGTCGCGTTTCATGGTTGACTTGGAAAAAATTTCTGCAACCATATCCGGAACGCCGTGAAAATTTTCGTCCTCGTTGTCGAAAACAATATTATCGTTCGCCGCGCCTATAAAAATAAAATCGGGGCGCAAAACATTGCCGTCGGGAAGATTAACATCGAAGTTATCTGCAAACGCCGTACCAAGCCTGTTGATAAAAGCATATGTCCCAATCGAAAACATCAAACGCCCGACAATTTTTCCGTGCCGTTTAAATGGACTCGGTGCCATAAATTTTTCCCCCTCGATAATCTCGTAATCATCGCGAGTATCGTAAGCAAGCATAGAACCTCCTCCTCAACTAAAAAACCACCTCGACAAGAAATTTTTGCCTCTCATACCTCCTTTGAACTTAAAAACATGAGTAAACGGAACTTTCAAGCTGATTATAGCAAAAAATTCTACGTTTTCAAGATTCTACATTAAAAATCCTCCGCAGTCGGTTAAGACTTTGGAGGATTTTTATTTGCCGTGAACTTTATTTCAGGAACGGGAATTTCTTATGCAAATCTTCGGGCGTATCTTTGATGTGCGGGTGCGGCAATCCGAAATCGAGTTTGTAATACTCCAGCGAGTCGATTTTCAGCTGTTCGTCTTCGGGCACGAAAATAACTTTCTGGGAAGTGCGTTTTGGATAAATTCTCGCCGAAAGAACTTCCGTGCCGTCGTTTATAAAGATTTCAATGCTTGAGCGGTCGATAAAAATATGGAGCTTGAGTTTTTCGCACGGCTCGATTTGAATTTCGCGGACGGATTGGAAATTAATCGGTTCGCCGGAGTTTGTGCGGTCAAGTTTAAAAATTCCGTTGGCATTGTAGCTTAAAACGGTTTGCTCAATATCGGAGGCGCGCAAGGCGATAGAAAACTTTTTGGACTGCGCGGCGTCGATATTCAGCAAAAGTTCGTAAGCTTCGCCCGAAACGCCGTCAAAAGTGGTCGCCTCGTCGATTAAAACGTCTTCAAGAATTATCGGCTTCCACTTGCGGAGTTTTTCGAGTTCTTTAACGGGCGTGGAGATAATTTTTCCGTTTTTAATGCCGAGAACGCGCGGAATCGTCATCATACCAGCCCAACCGTCCTTAGTCTCGTGCATATCGACGTTCCACATATCCATCCAAGCAATCATAACGGTGCGACCGTCGGGAGTTTGCATAATTTGGGGCGCGTAGAAGTCAAAACCCTTGTCGAGGTATTGAAAATCGCCGTGAGTGAACAATCCCGACCGATAATTAAGCTTTCCGATTAAAACGCCGGCAACTTTATCGTTATAAAAGGTTCCGTCTTCGGTATTTATATCCATAGGCGAGAAAATCAGAACATCTTCCCCGTTAATCTCTGCAAAGTTGGGACATTCCCACATTCCGCCGAGATTTCCTTCAGAACGGGCAGAAATTGCTTTAAATCTCCAAGAAGTTGTTAAATCCGTTGATTCAAATAAAATAATTTGTCCGTGAGCCATATCTGGGGTACGAGAGCCGAGAACAGCGTAATATTTTCCGTCATGAATCCAAACTTTGGGGTCGCGAATATCATTTATAAAAACATCGTCGCTTTTAATGTCAATATCCTCGATAACGGGATTTTTTTCGGATTTTGTGAAGTGAATACCGTCTTCGGAGCTTGCGAGGCATTGAAATTCAATGTGCCCGTAACCGATCGCGGCTTCTTCTTCGGGTGTTGCGCTTAAATGTCCCGTGTACATAAGATAAAGTTTGCCGTCTTTCTCGATAGCGGAGCCGGAAAAACATCCGCCGCCCTGTTCGTAAGGCTGTTCAGGCTTTAAAGCAATCGGCAAGTGTTTCCAATAAGCTAAATCGTCTGAAACGGCGTGTCCCCAGTGCATCGGACCCCATTCAGGCGCGTAAGGATAGTGTTGATAGAAAAAATGGTACTGATTTTTATAAAAACACATGCCGTTGGGGTCATTGCACCAACCGAACGGCGGCGCGAGGTGATAACGCGGATACCAGCGAGCGTCCGTCACCTGCGAAAATGCTTTGAAGTCTAAAATATTTTCTGCCATAAAATCACTCCTCTAAATAAATCCGTGATACTTTAATTGACGATAAACGGAGTAAACCGCGATTGGAAAGCCTAAAATAATTCCGCCAATTCTGCCTTTGCCGCCGAGCTGAAAATAATCGTCGACAATTCCGCCAATGTACAAACAAATAAAAATTACGGCGGCGATATAAATCCCAACGCCTGAGAGAATCGCCGCCGCTTTCCAAAAATTATTCACGTCTCAGACAAGCACGCTCGCCAAACGGACAAGTTCGGGATCGAGCGGCTTTTTATTGTTTACCGAGTCGAAAAGATTAATTGAAACGACTTTGCCTTCGTCGAAGCCGAATACGACATTGGAGACGCCGGAAATAATCGCAAGTGCAGCACGTTCGCCGAGTTGAGAAGCCTTCATGCGGTCTTCGACAGTCGGGGAGCCGCCGCGCTGAATATGTCCGAGAATTGAAACGCGGGTATCAATGCCGGTTTTCTCTTGAACGACATTTTTCAAGCCGACGCCAGAGCACGCGCCCTCCGCCACAACGATAATCGTATAACGGCGACCTTTCTTGTAGGACTCAACAATTTCTTCGCACATTTCATCAATATTGTATTTAACTTCGGGAACGATGATATATTCCGCGCCGGAAGCAATGCCCGAAACCATAGCGAGCCAACCAGAAGTGTGCCCCATAACCTCAACAACCATAATGCGTTTATGTGCTGAAGCCGTATCGCGCAATTTGTTAATCGCCTCAACGGCGGTGTTAGCGGCGGTGTCGCAACCGATTGTATAATCAGTGCCCCAAACGTCGTTGTCAATCGTGCCAGGCAAGCCGACAATCGGAATACCGCCCATCTTCGACAGCAAAGAACCGCCCGTTAAAGAGCCGTCGCCGCCGATTATGACAAGTCCCTCAATGCCGTGTTTCTGGAGATTGTCCAAACCTTTGCGACGCCCTTCCTCCGTTTTGAACTCCTTGCAACGAGCCGTTCCCAAGAAAGTTCCGCCGCGTTGAATCAAATCGCTGACGCTCTTACGCTGAAGTTCAATTATCTCATCGTTGAGCATGCCCTTGTAGCCGTTCTGAATTCCGAAAACTTTTACGCCCTCATAAAGCGCAGTTCTGACGACCGCACGCGCCGCCGCATTCATACCGGGGCTATCGCCGCCGCTAGTCATTACCGCGATTGCATTTAACACGCTAATCCCCCCACTCAAATCTTTAAAGATTGAAATCTTACGCCGCTATTTTAAAAAATTTTCTAAGAATTGTAAAGCAAAAATTGAAACGCCGCTACTTGATTTTTAAACTTTAACTTCAACTAATCTATAAACAGTTTCTTTACTCGGCGGAAGGTCATCAAAAGTGCTCGGTTTAGGAATTTCTTCGCCGTCCATAAGCATGCCGACAAGATGCAAATGCAATGCCTCCTTAGCATTCAGAAAAGCATCGCGGTAATTGTCGCCTTGAGTAAGGCAACCGGGCAAATCGGGAAATTCAACTGCAATGGCAATAGGGTCGCGAGTGAATCCGGCAATGAAACTGTATTCTTCCATACTATCACTTCCTCAAAGAAATTTGATTCCTGATTGACGCTCAATATTTTTAAGAGTACCAATGGCTATGTCTTTAACGGGGTGCGGAACTGTCACACGACCTTTCTTGCGTGGGTGTTTAAATTGATGATGATCACCTTCGCAAGTAAATTCGTACCAGCCGTCTTTTTTCAAAATCGCTATGACTTCACGCGAGGAATAACTCTTCACGCCACTCACCTCGCGCAGATTATATCAACCGCTTATCGTACGGTCAATTTAAAAGCTCTTCAAACTTTTTTTCAAGTAAGCGGCAATATTTCATCGGGTCAAGTGCGTCCGAATTTAGGAACATATTACGCAGATTTTTATGTAAAATGTCCAGCGTATCTTTATCATTGGCGAGAGCGACAGCATTGTTTATATAGGTCTCCACATTATCAACAGACAGCTCACCTAAACCGGCACTTGCCAAAATACTTTTGCCAAAGCGTGTGCTGTGTCGTTCACCGTAAAGATTTATGACGGGCACGCCCATATAAAGCGCGTCCAAAGTCGTGGTTCCTCCGACATAAGGATAGGAGTCAAGCATAATATCAATCTGACTGATCGCCTTAAAATAATTCATACCACTCACGGCGGGGCGGAAGATAACTCTATCCATATCACAACCAAAATTTTTTAGCGTATTATAAAGTTCGTCGACAGCTTTATTGCTTATGAACTCTTGCGCACGCATTAAAAGTTTTGCGCTTGGAACCAAATTTAAAATTTCTGTCCAAATCGCCAACATGTCATCAGTAATTTTCGAGTAGCGACAAATCGTCCCAAAAGTCACATAACCATTTTTAATACATGGTGCGCCGTCGGGAATCGGAACGTCGCCGGGGCGAGCGTAGCAGAACTGCGCGGGCATGTACAAAAATTTTTCGCTAAAATATTGCTCGCGATTTTGATTGGGCGGGTCAAGGTTCTCGTCCGTGATAAAATAATCAATCTCTTTTAAACCAGTCGTCGACATGTAACCAATCCCGCAAATTTGCACGGGCGCAGGTCGATATGCCAACGCAGACAAGCCATTGCAACCCGTATGCCCAGCCAAGTCAAAAGCAATATCAATCTCGTCGTCGTGAATTTTTTTCGCAAGCTCAACTGCAGAAAGTTCTTGAACGTCAACAAAATGCTCAACGGTTTTTCTGTAAAGTTCGGTGTGATTGTCATCTTTGAGATTTTTACTGTAGCAAGTGATTTCAAATTTACTCTTGTCATGACAGGAAATAAATCCGAAAACGACAGCGAACGCCGCATGATTCCTAAAGTCGCCCGAAATATATCCAACTTTAATTCTTGCGTGCCGCTTATGATACGTTGTGAACGGCTTAATATCCTCGAAAAATTTTTGGTATTCAAAGTGAAACGTCGTCATATCTTCATTGGAAATATCCAAAAAGTGAAGTCCCAAAAGCATTGCATCATAAAACACAAGCCGTCTGCTTTTGTCTTCGGTAAGTTCAAAAGCTCGCTGGTCATTTTCCACGCCCTCGACGTGTTTACGATTATCGTGCGCGTATCTCGCCATTCTTTTATGGCACTCTGCAACGAATTTATTTGAATAGCTTTTTTTCGTACCTGCAGGCGAATAAATATAATCCATAGCCTCGCGCATTGCCTCATACGCACCAAGATTATCGTCAGTCAAATGGCGGCGGTCAGCTATCGTCAAAAGAAATTCGGCATTACGTTTAGATTCACACTGCGCGGCAAGTTCGGCATAATAGAGCGTGCGCTTTAAATCAAAACGGCTATCAAAATTGCTCTCGCCCCATTTATTTATCAACGACAGGTAATCCGTAGCCCTCTCGAAATATTTATCGGCAAGTTCTTCAGTAACAAGCTCAGGCTCCTGCGGAAAGTCTGGTAACGGATCATTATTAACCCACGCATTGAAAATTTTTTCGTAAGCCGCCTCTATCTCGCCCATATAAATGGTATCGTTCATAACGGGCGATTCTTCCATTTTCCGGCGAATCGTCAAATGGTACTCGCGAATTCTTTCCCAATCGTTGGCAAGGTCAACCGCCTTTTGAATATATTCTTCCTCGCTGAAGGCGCAAAGCTCCTCTAAACCAATGTTCATAAGCAACGAATAGCCGAACCGCGAATTGTGCCGCTCGCCGACCAAAGTTATAACGGGGACGCCCATATACAGCGCGTCGCAAGTGGTGCCGCCGCCGGGATATGGGAACGTGTCCAGCGCAATATCCGCCCGCTCGTATTTTTGGATGTATTCAGTTTCTAAACCTTCCAAGTCTACGCGGTCAATGTCAATGCCTGCCGCTTTAAATCTTTCTTTGGCAAGAGCAAGTCCGCCATTCTCCAAAAAAGCAATCCCCTTGAGATACAACCGAGATTTTGGCACGCCGTCTAAAATTTTACTCCAAACTTTAAGCATCTCATCTGTAACCTTTGTAAAGTTATTAAAGCTCACGAAGGTCACGTAACCTTTTTTAGTACAAGGCGCAGATGTAATCATAAACGGGAAATCGTGCCATTCGTAGCAAAAGTGACTGTGTTGCAAGCGCAGAATTTTTTCCGTGAAAAATTTTTCGTTTAAGCCTTCAGGGTCGGTGTATTTGTCCGCAATGAAATAATCAATCGTATCAAGTCCCGTCGAATCAAAGTAACCAATGCCCGAAATTTGAATCGGCGCAGGTTTATACGCCATAGCTCCTAAAGAATTATTCGCTGAATGTCCAGCTAAATCGACGAGAATATCAATTTCATCTTCCATTATCCGGTTTGCGACTTCGCGGGCAGGAATGTTTAAAATATTACGAAAGACGTCAACTCTTTCCTTAAATTGCTTGGTGATATAATCTTCATTGTTGTTGGAGTAGACGAAAACTTCAAAGCGAGTGCGGTCATAACTCATAAAGAGATGATAGCTGAAGAAGGCGACGACGTGAAAACGAATGTCCGGCGAAATGTAACCGACACGAATTTTTTTGTGGCGGGAATGTTTTTTGCGATTGTGCTTGAAACGCGGAATGTGTTTAAGAAGTTTATTGAATCCGCAAATCTCCTCGAAAAGTTTTTCGCGGCTGACGTTGAGATTGTGTAAGTTAAAAAGATAATTGCTATAATCTTGAAGACGAACTTTTTCTGCTTGCAGTAATCGTGGCGAATTTTTAAATTCGTTAAGGTTAAATTTAGCAATGTACTCGTAACATTCTGTAGAGCGTTTAGCATCGCCGATATATCGATACGCTTGTCCAAGTGAATTATAAGTCAACATTTTTGTAATAAAATCTATATCGTCCATTTCAAGGGCTTGTTTGCAAATTTTTATGTTTTCGAACAAATTACCTAAAAGAAAATGCATGTGAGCGCATAATAATAATCGATAGGGCGTTTGCGGAAAATGCTTCAGAAGATAATTGACAACTTCCTCCATTTTGTCTGCCATCTTATACTCATCATAGATCGCCGCAATTCTTTCTAAAGGTTCGGGAGTGTCGGGCTTCAGTTCAAAAATTTTTTCAGCTGTCTGCAGAATTTTTTCTTTATCATGAGTAACTTCCATATTATATGCTAAATCTTTCGTAAATCTTGAAATTTTGCGGCGTTTTTCTTCAGGCGTTAGGATAATTTTTTCTGTCCACTCATCAATACGTTCTTGAGCAATTTTTTCCATATCCTCATTAAAATTGGTTGATTCAATTTGCTCGCCGTAGTTTTTAGCTTTTTCAAGTGCCCGTTGCATTTCAGCAACCGCCGCTTTATAATCGCCTTTTTGCGCCAGACAATCGGCAAGTTTAGCGGAGAATTCGGGAACTTTAGGATAACGTTCAACTGCAAGCTTGACGATTTCAAAGCACTCCTCAAAGCGTGACGGTTCCCTTTCCAAACAATTCATTAAAAGACGTATGGAGCGAGTAGTTGGGCTTATTCTAGCATTAACGTCAAGGCGGGCATATTTTTCAATGTTAGCCCAATCATTTAAACCGTAATAAGAGTCGGCAAGATAAGAATAAATTCTTTCAGGATTATTAGTTGTTTCCAGCTCTTCAAGCAGAAGTTTCAAATTTCGTTCTGCTTTAAAGCGACCAATCGACGTTGAATAACCCGTGTGATAGATTGTAAGAGAATCAGCAGAAGCCATTACACGTTTTAAAGGCTTGTCGCCCAAATAAACGTCCTCATGAATCTTGCCGACATAACGGATATTAGGAGCGTGTTCAAAAATTCTTAGCAAATACATTGAGTCTATAACGGCGTTATCTTTATCTTTATCCACGTTTACCAAGTTTACAGAGATACCTTTTACTTTTACCCATTGAGTCATTTTTATAACGGTTTGTAAATTTTTAGCGCAGTCGTTTATAAAATATTCGTCGGCGTCGAGAAAAACAATCCAATCGCCCATTGCCTCGCGGAGAGCGACATTGCGCGGCGTAGCGAAATCATTTTGCCAGGGTTCATGAAAAATTTTCGCGCCGAATTCCTCTGCAACTGCAACGGTTCCGTCCGTCGAGCCGGTATCGACAACAATAATTTCGTCGACATATTTAGCTAAACTTTCCAGCGAGCGGCGCAAATCTTCCGCGCCATTTTTGACCATGTAGCACGCGGAAATTTTTATCTTGTCAGCGTTTTTATTAACTTTCTTGTCAATCTTCTTTGTTTTGTGTTTAGCCAAAAGACTCTCTCCTCCCGAAAAATTTTTTTAACATTTTACAACGGACATAAAAAAAAATCCACAGCCGCGCAGACTGCGGAAAAATTCCTCACATCATTTGCCTTTAGAGACATATTCTTTTTGATAATCAAAACATTCGTTGGCAATGTCTTTATTGAGTATTAACAAGCACAGCAAGTTTGGAATTGCCATTAAGCCGTTCATCGTGTCGGAGAAATTCCAAACAATATCAAGCGTTTGCGTTGCGCCAATAAAAGTTATAAGACTGAAAACAATTCTATAGCCGATAATCACGGGGCGAGCTTTAACGAGGTATTCAAGAGATTTTTCGCCGTAATATTCCCAGCCAAGAATCGTCGAATATGCAAACATCGCAAGAGCAATCGAGACGATATATTTTGCGCCCTCGCCGTAAACCGTGCTGAACGCCAAAATCGTAAGCGGTGCGCCCGAAATAAGCTTGCCGGTTTCAGGGTCAACACTTCCGAGCACGCCCGAACTTGCAATAACTAAGCCCGTCAAAAAGCAGATAATCATCGTGTCAAAGAAAGTGCCCGTCATGTTGACGTAACCTTGACGAGACGCATGGTCAGTCCTTGCCGCCGCCGCCGCAATCGGAGCTGAACCTAAGCCCGCCTCATTTGAAAAGACGCCACGAGCCACGCCCCAACGCATAGCCGTTAACATACTTGCGACGATTGAACCGCCGACGCCGCCCGCTACAGCTTCAGTCGAAAACGCCATTTGGAACATAACCACCAAACCGCCAGGAACATTTTCAAAGTTGACAATGATAATAATTACAGTAAACAGGATATAAAAGAACGCCATACTCGGCACGATAAAACTTGAAACTTTACCGATTGAACGGACGCCGCGAATCAAAACCGCTAATGAGCACACGACAAGGATAACGCCCGTGACTTCAGTCGAAATACCTAGCGAACTGAAAGCCGAACTGATAGAATTTGCCTGCGTCATGTTGCCGATACCGAACGAGGCACAAACCGCAAACAGCGCGAATAACGTCGCCATTAATTTGCCGAAGCCGCCGCCAATGCCGTTTTTCATGGCGTACATAGGACCGCCCGCCATTTCGCCGACGGAATTTGTTTCACGATATTTGACAGCCAAAACTGATTCGGCATATTTAGTTGACAGTCCGAACGCCGCACTTATCCACATCCAAACAATCGCGCCAGGTCCGCCGAGCACCATAGCAGTTGCCACGCCGACGATATTACCTGTGCCGACCGTCGCAGAAAGTGCCGTCATGAGCGATTGGAACGGAGATAAGTCGCCTTGTTTATCAGCCTTGTGTAGCATAATCATCTTAATCGCGTACCAAAGATTTATCCATGGCAAAAACTTTAGACGGATTGTTAAAAAAATTCCCGTGCCGACTAAGAACGCCAGCATTATCGGACCCCATACAAAATCGTTAACGTCATTCAATAGTTGTGACAAATCCATTAAAAATAATCCCTCCTGCAAAATCTAAACGATAAAACTTTTCACGCCATAAATTATATTTAATTTGATATAACCTGTCAAATTTTTGGTAATGAATACATAAGTCAACGATTTTGAAATAAAAAATAACCCGCGCAGAAAACGCGGGCTTTTGCTCAAGAGTGTATATCAAATTTTATTTAAAGTAACGGTCGAGTAAACCTTTGAAAGCTTTTCCGTGACGAGCTTCATCACGCGCCATTTCGTGAACAGTGTCGTGAATCGCGTCGAGATTGAGAGCCTTAGCGCGTTTAGCAAGATCCGTTTTGCCAGCGGTGGCACCGTTCTCGGCTTCTACGCGCATTTGCAAATTCTTTTTAGTGCTGTCCGTGAGAACTTCGCCCAAGAGTTCCGCGAATTTAGCGGCGTGTTCTGCTTCTTCCAATGCGGCACGACGCCAATACTCGCCGATTTCCGGATAGCCTTCACGATAAGCGACGCGGCTCATAGCCAGATACATTCCGACTTCCGTGCATTCGCCCGTAAAATTGGCGCGAAGGTCTTTCAAAATGTCTTCGGGCGCACCCTTTGCCACGCCGACAACATGTTCAGCCGCCCAAGTCATTTCAGCATCCTGTTTGGTGAACTTTTCGGCGGGAGCTTTGCAAACTGGGCATTCAATCGGCGGCTCGTCGCCTTCGTAGACATAACCGCAGACATTGCAAACATATTTAGCCATAAATCATAACCTCCTAAAATATATTTTTGATACATACGCTTGCCGGAATTATAGCACGAGAGGTTTATTTTGGCAAGATTAAGGCGCGAATCGCATTTAGCACGGCAAGAATCATAACGCCGACATCAGCGAAAATTGCCGCCCACATATTCGCAAGTCCGACTGCACCGAGAATCAAACATAAAAATTTTACGCCGATTGCAAAGAAAATATTCTGCTTGACAATGCCTAAACATTTACGAGAAATTTTTATCGCCTTAGAAATTTTGCGCGGGTCGTCATCCATTAAAACTACATCAGCCGCCTCAATCGCCGCATCCGAACCTAAAGCTCCCATTGCAATTCCGACATCTGCGCGGCTCAAAACAGGCGCGTCGTTAATCCCATCGCCGACGAAAGCAACTTTACCATTCGACGCCGATAAAATTTTTTCAAACTCTGTAACTTTATCGGCGGGCAAAAGCTCACTGCGATAATTTTTAATGTTAAGTTCGCCAGCAACTTTAGCGGCAATTTTTTCCGTGTCGCCAGTCAACATAAAAATATTTTCGACGCCAGCATTTTTCATATCGGCGACGGCTTCTTTGGCGTGCGGCTTAATCGCGTCGGAAATGACAACGTGCCCAGCGTATTCTCCGTCAACCGCCACATGAATAATCGTGCCAGTCTTGCGACAGGGAATCCATTTCGCGCCGACTTCGTCCATAAATTTTTCGTTGCCAACGCTGACAATTTGTCCGTTAATTTTCGCCCGAATTCCGCGCCCAGCAATTTCTTCGACTTCCTCAACCGTGCAATCGTCGCGTTCGTTCGGATAAGCTTTACGCAGGGAATTTGCTATTGGGTGCGTCGAATATCTCTCAACATGCGCGGCAAGGTGCAAAAGTTTTTCCTCGTCGAAATTTAAATTTTTGCTGTGAACGGCTTCGACCTCAAAACTGCCTTGCGTTAATGTTCCAGTCTTATCCATTACGACAGTTTTAACTTTGGATAGCGTTTCCAAAAAGTTTGAACCTTTGATTAAAATTCCCGCACGACTCGCGCCGCCAATACCCGCAAAGAAACTCAACGGAATACTTATCACCAACGCACACGGACAACTTATAACCAGAAAAATCAGTGCACGATAAATCCACGTCTCCCAATCGCCAAAAATTATCGACGGAATTATCGCCAAAGTCGCCGCGCAGATTACAACGGCGGGCGTATAAATTCTTGCAAACTTCGCGATAAAATCTTCCGATTTAGATTTTCGCGAGCTTGCGTCCTCGACTAGCTCCAAAATTTTTGAGGCAGTCGATTCGCCAAATTCTTTAGTCGTGCGAATTTTAAGGACGCCGTTCAAATTTATACAACCACTGATAACTTCCGCGCCGATTGAAACATCACGCGGGAGGCTTTCGCCCGTCAAAGCGATTGTATTCAAAGTTGAATTGCCCTCGACAATCACGCCGTCAATCGGAATTTTTTCGCCAGGCTGAACAATTATAAGCGTGCCAATTTCTACATCATCGGGGTCAACTTGCTCAAGTCCGTCGTCAGTCTCGACGTTAGCATAATCGGGGCGAATGTCCATAAGCTCGGAAATATTTTTGCGACTTTTGCCGACCGCGACACTTTCAAACAGCTCGCCGACTTGATAAAATAAAATGACGGCAATCGCCTCGTTATAATCGCCGTCCTCGTAAACTGCCAACGCAAATGCTCCGAGCGAGGCAATCGTCATCAAAAGGCTTTCGTCGAGGGCGCGCAGATTTTTCAATCCGTGAAATGCCTTGATTAAAATATCATAGCCGACAATCAAATACGGCACGAGGTACAGCAAAAATTTTTCAACGCCCGAAATTTCAACAAAATTCAGTGCGATTAGCAATGACGCCGCAATTAAAATTCGCGCCAGATTTTTTTTCTGCTTAGCGTTCACAAGAAAATCTCGCAATCCTTTTCGACACGCTTACAATTTTCACGGACGCGGCTCATAACTTCCTTAGCGTCAACGCCGTCCTCGAATTCGACTTTCATCTTGAGCGTCATAAAATTTACGACGGCATTTTTAACGCCTGCAGTTTTCTTTGTCTCGACTTCCATAAGATTCGCGCAGTTGGCGCAGTCCACATCAATTTTATAAGTTTTTTTCAAGTCAATCATCTCCTAATAATTTTTATCAATTATATAGCACGGAGGATTTTAAATGTCAAATATAAAACTCGTCCGCAAGCTGGCACAAAAAAAATTCCGCAATGAATTAAAACTTTTCACTGCGGAAGGTTTACGCCTTTGTGAGGAAGTGCCGCCCGCGCAGGTTGAATTCGGATTTTATACGCGGGAATTTTTATCAGACGATAGAGCGGCAAACTTGGTTGAGCGTCTGAAAAATTTAGAGGAAATTTCGCCGTCAACAATGGAAAAAATTTCTGATACGCAAACGCCGCAAGGGATTTTACTTGTCGTACGCCAAAAATTTTCGTCGCTTGAGGAAGTCCTTGCAAAAAAAATAATCGCCGTACTCGACGGCGTACAAGATCCTGGCAATGTCGGGACAATTTTGCGGACGGCGGCGGCTTTCGATTGCTCTGTAATTTTATTGGAAGGTTCAGCGGAAATTTTCAATCCAAAAGTTGTGCGCTCGTCTATGGGCGCGATTTTTTATCTGCCGATTGTAAAGCTAAGTCGCGAGGAATTTTTAAATCTGCGCGGCGTGGAAATTTTAGCGGCGGCAATCGATTCATCAGCGGAAATTTATTATCAACACAATTTTAATAAACGCAGCGCAATAGTTTTCGGCTCGGAAGCGGCTGGCGTCTCAAAAAAAATTCTCGACAATGCCCGAAAAATTTTCATACCAATGAGCGGGCACGCCGAGAGTTTAAACGTCGCAACTTCTGCCGCGATAATTTTATCCGAAGCTGTCAGACAAAACGCGCTGTAAAATTATTTTTTCCTGTCTTGGAAGTCTTTGTCGATGTCTTTGCGCCAAGAGTCGTCACCAAAAATTTTATCGAAGTCGATATTGGGGGCAGCAAAAGCAGAGGCGAAATTTCCGATTGCGCCAAAAGCATGCGCGGTACCAAAGCTGTCGGCATGATAGTTGACTGCGCGACGGGCGTCGATTCCGATATGCTCTGCAACTTCAACAGCGTCGATATTAGCACCGAGAAAAATAAATTCCCAGCCAAGCTCCTTTTGTTGTTTGATAAGCCGTTTAATGTCTCTGTAATTGAATTTGACACTGGCGTTTTCCATTCCGTCGGTAGTGATGACGAACAAAGTTTTTTGCGGACGATCTTCTTCGCGGGCGTACTTGTGAATATTTTTGATGTGCTTAACGGCGTCGCCAACAGCATCAAGCAGGGCAGTCGTTCCGCGAACCTCGTAATCTTTTTCCGTCAAGGGTTTAATATCGGCAAGCGGAACGCGGTCATGCAGAACAATCGACTCGTGATCAAAAAGAATCGTGGAAACCAGAGCATCGCCCTCAGTTTCAGTCTGTTGCTTTTTAATCATAGAGTTAAAGCCGCCAATCGTGTCGCTTTCCAGTCCAGACATTGAGCCGGAGCGATCAAGTATAAAAACCAATTCAGTCATTTTAATCTTCCTCCTTTTGTTGTGCTTAATATAACCTAAAAATTCAAAGTTGTTGACGCTTGACAGGCGACAAATAAAATTTTTTCAGCCGCCGAGCAATGGCAACTTATATTTGTAAAGTGCTTGATTGACTAAATCCACGTCGAAAACTTTGTACTCGATAAAGAACGAAACGATAACATCGGCAAGATTGGCATTATTCAGCGTGTAACCGGCAGTGGCAAGAAGTTTTTGCGTTTTATCAAAGTCTAACTTAAGAGCTATTGCAAAGGCAAGGGCGGTTTGCTTGCTCGGCTGATATTCTTTGTGGTTGGCGATTTTAGAGAAGTGACGACGGTCAATATTGGCGCGAGTGTAAATAGCAGAATTTTTTTCGCCGCTTTCCTCAATAAGCCGAATAAGCATTTCCGAAAAAGTTTCGCCCATATTTTGAGCTTGCAATTCACGAAAATTTATCTCGTCAACAAAAACCGGCGGCGTATAAACCGCACTCACTACGCCAGGAAAGATTAATGGGATCCAACTTTTTTTTATGTAAGCATCAAGCAACAGCTCAATATTTTTTTCGTCCACTGTCGTACCTCCGCTTAAAATAAATAAAATTCTTTCTTTACATCTCGCCTTTAAATGCGTGTAGCGTGGCTACAATTCGCAAGGTATCATTTAACATGGCAATCAAGTAAAAAAGCACACTTCCAACATAGTTTATACCTTCCTTATTGCCCGCAAGCTCGTTAATTTCGTGGTACATGCCGAAAAGCGAAAAGGCAACTACCACTGCCACGACCGCCTTGCCGCTATTACCTATCGAAGCTGTCACACCCGCGCAGGTAAAATAAATGATGTAAGCGAGTACGGCGAGAAATAATCCCTTAAGAATATGCCCGTCCGCAATGTAGAATCCAATTAAATCAAAACTACCAAAAAGTTTTTCGGCAATCCACGTAAAAATAAACATCATTGCAAAATAACCAGCTAAACATTTGATAAAATCGCCTACGTTACTCATTGCAAAAATTCCTCCTTAATCTTGGTTTGTCCGTATCTTATCAAAGGCGGGGAAAAAATTTGTCGCTCTACAGGCGACATTACGAATATTTTTTGGACATTACGCCGATAAGGTGTTAAACTGCAGTTGACAAAAATTTTCAGAGGTGAGGACTTGAACGATAAAAACTTAACGCCGATGATGGAACAATATCAGGCGCAAAAATCTCAACACCCAAACGAATTACTTTTCTTCCGTCTCGGCGATTTTTTCGAGATGTTTAACGAGGACGCCGTAACTGCCTCGCGAGAACTTCAACTTACTTTAACGCAACGCCAGCAAGTTCCGATGTGTGGAGTACCTGCTCATGCCGTCGAAGGTTATCTGCAAAAACTCGTTGACAAAGGTTATCGCGTGGCAATCGTTGACCAAATCGGCGACCCAAAGGCTAAAGGATTAACCGAACGCGCTTTAACCAAAATCGTTACGCCAGGCACAATTTTAACTGAAGACGCCTTAACGAACAGCGGAAATAATTATCTCGTGCTGATTATGGAGGGCGGCAACGAAATTTCTTTAGCGGGCGCGGATATTTCCACAGGAGAAATTTTTTATTGCCTTTATGACGGCGGCAATCGCGAGCAAAATCTTTTCGACGAACTCTATAGACTTTCGCCGCACGAAATTTTAATTCCAAAGGGTTTATCCTTATTCAAGCGGCTGAAAAATTTCGCCGACCTCAAGCTTGACGGTTGCGCTTTCACGACGATTGACCCCGAAAAAAATTCCGACAAAAATTTTTCCGCTGAACACTTCGCCGAAAATGAATTGCCCGCCGCCGAAATTGCCGCTCAAGCCGTCGAAAATCTTCTGCAGTATATTCACGCAACTGTTCGCACCGATTTAAAACACCTGTCTAAACTTACACGCCTCGACATGAGCACCCATTTAATTTTGGACGCGACCGCTTTAAAAAATCTCGAAGTCGTTAAAAATCTTCGCGACGGCTCCAAAAAAGATACGCTCTTCAACGTGCTGGACTTTACGAAAACTGCGCTAGGTAATCGATTGTTGCGCCGTTGGTTAGAAAGTCCACTCGTTGACATTGCCGCGATTAATCGTCGGCTCGACGCGGTAGAGGAGCTTTTTAAAAATTTCACGACGCGGCGGAATTTGCGCGAAACTTTAAGGGACATTCACGACTTTGAACGGCTTATGACTAAAATCGAAGTCGGCTCGGCTAATGCCCGCGATTTAACTGCGCTAAAAATTTCTTTACAAGCTCTACCGAAAATTTCCGAAATTCTTAAAGGTACACAAAGCGATATTCTTGCCGCGTGCCGTGACGGGTTCGGCGATTTTTCTGCAGAGGCTAAACTTATCAACGACGCCATAAGCGAAAACGCTTCAACTTCTGTGCGCGACGGCGGAATTATCAACAGCGGCTACAGTGAGGAACTCGACGAACTGCGCTACGTTTCAATAAACAATCGCTCTTTTCTGCAGGAAATGGAGGAGCGCGAGAGGGCTAAGACTGGAATCCGTGCGCTGAAAGTTGGCTATAATCGCGTCTTCGGTTACTATATTGAAGTTCGTCACAGCGGCGCAAGTAAAATTCCCGCCAATTACGTTCGCAAGCAAACTTTGGTTAACGCTGAACGCTACATTACCGAAGAGCTTAAAGATTTTGAAACTAAAATTCTCGGTGCGCAGGAACGAATTGTAAATCTCGAATACAGTATCTTTTGCGAAGTTCGTGACCGAATTAAAAATCGTCTGCAGGAAATTCAGGACACCGCTAAGCGAATCGCCTTGATTGACGTTATCGCGAGCATGGCGGAGGCGGCGCATATTAACAACTACACGCGCCCCGATTTAAATATTGAGGGGAAAATTGACATTCGCGACGGACGCCACCCGCTGGTTGAAAAAATTTTGACGGGCGGATTATTTGTTCCCAACGACACGAGCCTTGCGCCTAATCGTTGCGCGTTGATGATTATCACAGGTCCGAATATGGCGGGCAAGTCAACTTACATGCGGCAAGTTGCGCTGTTAACTTTGATGACGCAGACTGGCAGTTTTATTCCGGCGACGAGCGCGAATATTTGTCCCGTCGACAGAATTTTTACCAGAATCGGCGCAAGTGACGACCTTGTTAGCGGGCAATCAACTTTTATGGTTGAGATGAACGAAGTCGCGCAGATTTTGAAATACGCAACCGACCACAGCTTAATTGTCCTCGACGAGGTTGGACGCGGAACTTCGACCTTTGACGGAATGAGCATTGCCCGCGCAGTTATCGAATACATTGACAAAAAAATTCGCGCCAAAACTCTTTTCGCCACGCATTACCACGAACTCACCGACTTAGCGGAAACATCTGCGCGGATTGAAAATTTTTCTGTTGCCGTCAAGGAACGTGGTAGCGAAGTAATTTTCCTGCGCCGAATCAAACAGGGTGGAGCCGATAAATCATACGGGATTCAAGTCGCAAAACTCGCCGGACTTCCTAAATCCGTAATGAAACGCGCTGAAGAAATTTTAAAGTCTATGGAAACTTCCGCGCCCGTCCGCCCCGTCGAAAATAAAAAATCGCCCGCGCCGGATTTGTTCGTTGCCAACAGTTTAAAAGATTTGCTTGCGCTAGACGTTCCAAGCTTGACGCCGATTGAAGCAATGGGTAAACTTTACGAATTACAACAACGAGTTAAACAAGAACTCGGACAATGAAAGGATGTTTTATTTTGAGAAAAAGTTTTTTAACAGTCGCGATGATTTTGGTTATGATGATTTTAAGCGGCTGTGGTTCGTCTGAAACGGACGACAAGCAGACAATCAAAATTGGCACGCTCACTCAGCTGAACAATTCGCCCGAAAACGCAACCAAACTTGTTAACGGCGGCGAGCTGAATTTCTTCGACAGTTTTAACTCAATGCAAATGGCTCTGTCGTCGGGCAATATCCAAGTTGTTCAAACTTATGGTAGCGTGGCGAAGTTCATGCAGGAAAATAATCCCGGCTTTAAAGTCACTGAAAGCCAAACTGTTCACTTAGTCGATAAATTTTGTTGTGCAATGCGCGAGGAAGATGTCGTCTTGAAAGATTTGTTCAACTCGGCGATTAATACAATGAAAGCTGACGGCACACTTGACGCGCTCATTCACAAGTACATTACAAAATTTGAGGGCGAGCCGGTTTCCGTTAACATTGCGAAAATTGAAGGCGCAGACACGATTAAAGTTGGCATTACCGGCGATTTGCCCATGCTTGACTACGTGCTTCCCAACGGAAAACCTGCCGGTTTCAATACTGCTGTGTTGTCGGAAATTTCTAAACGTATCGATGAAAATATCGAACTCGTGCAGATTGATAGCGCAGCCCGTGCCGCCGCGTTGAATTCGGGTCAAGTCGACGTTGTATTTTGGGTTGTAGTGCCCGCTGAAGAAAATTCAGACCGCCCGAAAGATTTTGACGTTCCCAAAGGCGTCGCCGTCACCGATCCTTATTATCAAGATGTTGTTGTTAATGTTAATCTTTCCAGTTTAGATATTGATTTTTGAGAGGAGATTTTATAATGATTGAGTTTAAAAACTTCGACTTCGACGACAACGAACGCTATTTGGATTACCTCCACCGCTGTATCCAGATTCCGTCCAATGCCTCGCCGCTTCTTTTGCTTGCCAGTAAAGAGGCGCATAACGTTCAACGCGCCTACGCCGAAAATCTTTGTTGGCATAAATTTTCTGAAGGCGATATGGAAATTTGGGGACCGCCCGCCGGCGATTGGGACGAAATTGATTGGAAAAAAGTTTTCAAGGCGCACGTGCCCGCCGGAACCATTTTTAACTTTGTGCCGGAATATCTTTTAAAGATTTGGCAACGCGAACTCGGCGACGCGATTGAGGTTGATGACGACCGCGACATGTGGGATTATATTTTGTACCTCGACCGCATGGAAAAACTTGAGGGCAAAAAGTTCAAGCGCATTCGCAACGCTAAAAATTCCTTTGAAAAAAATTACGAATACACGATTGAAGAAATTAAGCCGGAAATTTTTAACGATTTGTGGCGTTTTCATATCGGCGCAGAAAAAAATATTCAAGAGCGCGTCGAGAACGTCGAACTTGCGCAAGCCGACAGCGACCAGTTTTTGTTTGCTATGGAAAACTGGGACGATTTTAAAAATCTTTTCGGGTTCGTGATTCGCGTTGACGGGCAGATTGTCGCTTACTCCGTCGACGAAAGGATTGACGATTCGCACTCAATCGGGCTGTTCGCGAAGGCTGATTACAATTTTAACGGTGTGAATGAATTTGCTTATTGGAATGACGCGAAGATAAATTTGGAGCGCGGCATTTTGACGGAAAACTTAACGGACGACGTTGGCGAGGAAAATTTGCGTTTCTTTAAAGAGCATTTGTATCCGCTCGTCATGCTGAAAAAATACGTCGTTACTTATAATCCCGCCCAAGACGTTCGCGACGTAAAAATTTCTTCGCAACGCGACGGCGACAATTTGACATTAAAAATTTCCGGCAAGCTCAACACCGATTCCGCCAACCTCGCCAAAAATGAGATTATGTCTATGCTTGACGGCGTGCAAAATGTTACGTTTGACTTGAACGGGCTGGAATATATCGCGTCGGCGGGCTTGAGGATTTTGATTGCCGCAATGAAAAAAATCCGTGCGCAAGGCGGGAATATGACAGTTAAAAATGTCGGCGAGCAAGTTCGCGAAGTTTTAGAGATGACAGGATTTGCGGAGATTTTCAACTTGACATGGAGGCCGAATATTAAATCATGAGAGGCGATTTTTTCTCAACAGTCAAAGAAATTATTCACTACGGCGGCTCGACATTTGCGGCATTGGTCGCCATGAGTGTTTACATGATGACGGACGGATTTTTTGTCGGGAATTGGGTTGGCACCGACGGCTTAGAGGCTATGGCGTTAATTGTCCCGATTAATATGGCTATCTCCGCGATTGGCGTTTTATTTGAAACGGGCGGCTCTGCTGTCGTTTCTGAACAAATTGGCGCGGGCAAAAAACAACTTGCCGAAAAGATTATGCGCAGTAATTATCTTTTCGTGGTGATACTCGGAATAATCGTTGCGATTGTCGGAAATATTTTTATCGAACCGTTGCTAAAACTTTTATCCGAAGACGCAAACGAACAATATATTATCGAATTGGCGATTATGTTTCTGCGAATAACGCTTTGCGGCGTGCCGTTCATGCTAACGATTTACATAACGGGAGCTTTCATGCGTTGCATAGACAAACCGGAGCATGTTTTCTTATTCGTCGGCTCGTCTGTGTTTGCGAATATAATTTTAGACGCGCTGTTTATAATTGTATTCGGCTGGGGCTTAAAGGGCGCGGCGATTGCAACGTTAATGGCGCAAATGCTCGGCGCGGTGCTTGCCTTCTGGTACTTTAAATATTCGCGACAAAAATTTTCAAACTCAACGGGTTTTGAGAGCTTTGCATACATTTTCAAGGAAATTAAAATCGGCGCAGGTTTCGCAATGGCAACGCTGATGATGTGCTGTATAGAATATTTCTTGAACGCGACAGTTTTGTATTATGACGCGACGTATTTGCTGGCGGCGGTGACAATCTCGAATATAATTTTATCGTTCGTGTTCTTGCCGCTTAACGGATTGGACACGGGAATTCAACCGCTAGTGAGCAGACTTTACGCGGCTAAAGAGGAAAGGCATTGCCTGCGCGTCATGCGCTACGGATTTTTCTTGACGGTCGTTTTAACGTTCGCAATATACGCGCTGTTGATGATTTTCACGGAAGAGTTAGCGAGATTTTTTATAGCAGAAAGAGAGCCAGTAACGCCGGAAATGATAACGTTCCTGCGGGCAATGTTCGTGTTGCAACCGTTCGTTGGGCTGTACACGTGGCTTAGCGGAATAATGGCGGCATTAGAGGACGAGTGGCGCAACTTGGTAATAAGTTTGTTGCCGCTGGTCGTGCAAGTGCCGACGATTTGGCTATTGCCTAAAATTTTGCCGATAGAATATATTTCGCTGAACTATTCAATAAACGACGTGGCAGAGGCGGTTGTCGCGTTAATTTTGATACGCTCGTTGTTTAAGGAGAAGAAAATTTCGTTTAAGAAAATTTTTAATGCGCGGTAGAGAGGATTTGACAAATGGCGGGCAATAAAAATCTCAACAGCGCGGCGCGTGCCAAAAACGACGAATTTTATACGCAATACGACGACATACAGCGCGAGCTTAACTGTTATTACATTTACGACGAAAATTTTCTTCGCGATAAAACAGTTTTGTTGCCGTGCGACGACCCCGAATGGAGCAACTTTACAAAATTTTTCGCGCTAAACTTTGAACTGTACGGATTGAAAAAATTAATTTCCACGAGCTACGCCGCCGATAAGAAAAAATTTATTTACAAGCCTATGCGCAATCTTTTTGACGATTGGGACGAGCCGCAGTTTGACGAGTCCAAAGATTTTTCTCACGGCAGAATTTATACGCTTGAGCAAAATGATTTGGGCAAAGTTGATTATCCGTTAAAAGCTCTAAATCGCTGGGAATATCTCGAAGGCGACGGAGATTTTCGCTCTGCTGAAGTTAAAAAGTTGCGCGACGAGGCTGACGTTATTATCACCAACCCGCCGTTTAGTATGTTCCGCGAATTTTTAGCGTGGATTTTGGAGGCTAATAAAAAATTCCTCATTATCGGCAACATAAACTGTATTACTTACAAAGAAGTTTTTCCGCTGATTAAAGACAATAAAATTTGGCTGGGCAACGGTATGGGCAGATGGATTTCGGGCTTTCTCGTTCCTGAAGATTATGAGCTTTATGGTACGGAGGCGCGGCTTTCAGAAGAAGGACGAATTGTTTCAACGAATCAATGCTTGTGGCTTACGAATCTTGAACACGGTAAAAGGCATCGCCCCTTGCAACTTATGACTTACAAAGATTGCGAGCAATTTCACCCGAAGATACGCGGCGTTGGCTTTCAAAAGTATGACAACTACGACGCAATAGAAGTTCCTGCCACTGACGCAATTCCTAGAGATTATAACGGCGTCATGGGCGTCCCGATTACTTTCCTCGATAAATATTGCCCTGAACAATTTGAGATTATTGGTGCGACTGAAAGCGAGGGCACGGGATTTTCAAACGGTTTATGGCACGATGATTCAAAGTTTAAACAAGCGACGATTAACGGACAAAAAGTTTACAAGCGGCTGTTTATTCGGCGGAGGCTGGCAAATGGCGGGCAATAGAAATCTCAACATTGCGGCGCGTGCCAAAAACGACGAATTTTATACGCAGTACGACGACATACAGCGCGAGCTAAATTGCTACTACATTTACGACAAAAATTTTCTTCGCGATAAAACAGTTTTGTTGCCGTGCGACGATCCAGAGTGGAGCAACTTTACAAAATTTTTCGCGCTAAACTTTGAGCTGTACGGATTGAAAAAATTAATTTCCACGAGCTACGCCGCCGATAAGAAAAAATTTATTTACCGCAATCTTTTTGACGAGTTCAAAGATTTTTCTCACGGCAAAATTTATACGCTTGAGCAAAATGATTTGGGCAAAGTTGATTATCCGTTAAAAGCCCTGAATCGCTGGGAATATCTCGAAGGCGACGGCGATTTTCGCTCTGCTGAAGTTAAGAGATTGCGCGACGAGGCGGACGTAATTATCACCAACCCGCCGTTTAGCATGTTCCGCGAATTTTTAGCGTGGATTTTGGAGGCTAATAAAAAATTCCTCATTATTTGCAATATGAACTGCATTACTTACAAAGAAGTTTTTCCGCTGATTAAGGAAAATAAAATTTGGCTCGGCAACGGCTTTAGCGGCGGCGACCCGCAATTTAAAGTTCCTGCAGATTATGAGGAGCGTTCGACACGTTTTTGGATTGATAATGACGGGCAAAAGTGGCGCAGCTTTGGGAATTTGCATTGGCTGACGAATATGGAGCATGGGAAGAGGCACGAAAATATTTCGCTTTACATGAAGTATTCGCCCGAACTTTATCCGCGCTACGATAATTATGACGCCATTGAAGTTTCCAAGACTGCAGAAATCCCCAAAGATTATGCGGGCGTTATGGGCGTGCCGATTACTTTTCTCGGTAAATATTGCCCTGAACAATTTGAGATACTCGGCAAGATTGATACCGGCAAGATTAACGAATACAATTTGGCGAATCCGATAATTAACGGCAAGATTGGTTACAAACGGATTGCAATTCGGCGGCGGCGGTGAGATTATGATTGAGATAAACAATTTACGCCAATATAAAATAAGGAGGCAAAAATGATGTGTATGTATTGCAAAGGCGGAGAATATGTCGAATCGACGACGACGCACGTAGTGGATTTCAAAGATCATTTGATTATCGTGAGAAATGTACCGTGCATGGAGTGCAATCAGTGCGGTGAAAAATATTTTACGGACGATGTAGCCGAACAGTTGGAAAAAATCGTTAATGAAGCTAAAAAATTTGCTCAAGAATTATCGATTATCGACTACAACAAGGCGGCTTAAGTAATGAAAACGACATTGCGGACGGATTTAACGATAGCAGACATCTGCGCGGGTTTTGAGTTCAGTGCGGCGGAGGGCAAGGGGTTATACGGCTGGGGCGGCAAGCTGACAATTCAACCGGAATATCAGCGGCATTATCTCTACGCGGAAGACGACGGCAAGCGCGAAAAATCCGTAATCGATTCTGTACTGCGCGGCTATCCGATAGGGCTATTGTATTTCAACGAGCCGGAGCAGAATAAATTTGAAGTTTTGGACGGGCAACAGCGAATTACGAGCTTAGGGCGGTTCATAAAGAATTATTTTGCAGTTAGCGTGCAGGGCAATCCGCATTATTTTAAGTCAATGCCCGCCGCTGAACGCGAAAAATTTTTAACGACGCCGCTGACGATTTACATATGCGAGGGCACCGAATCGGAAATTAAAGCGTGGTATAAGACGATAAATATCACGGGGCTTGAACTAAAAAAGCAGGAGATAGCCAACGCGATATATTCTGGCGCGTTCGTGACGGCGGCTAAGGCGGTCTTCAGCAACAGCACGAATTCAAATCTGTACGTGTGGAAAAATTTTTTCAAGGGCAACGTAAAGCGGCAAGAACTTTTGCGCACGGCGTTGGAGTGGGTGGTTAAGAGTTCGGACGATAAAGCCGTTGAAGATTACATGAGCCGACACCGCTTGAGCAGTGACATTTCCGAGCTTGAAAATTATTTTGAGTCGGTGATAAATTGGGCGCGTGGAGTTTTCCCTAATCAGCGCGAGGAAATGTGCGGGCTTGAATGGGGGCGGCTTTACGAAACTTATCACACGAAAACTTATGACGCGGAAAAACTTGCCGCCGAAGTTGCGGAACTTTATGCGGCGGACGATGATGTTATAACGAGCAAGAGCGGCATTTACGAATATTTGTTGAGCGGGCGCAAACTTACTAATCTTTTGCACGTGCGATATTTTAAAGACGCGGTAAAGAAACGGGCTTACAATCAGCAAACTAAAGCCGCGCAGGCAAAAGGCGTATCGAATTGTCCATTGTGCGCGGAGGGCAAAGGCTCCAGAGCTAAAAAGATTTGGGATTATAAAGAAATGGAAGCCGACCACGTGACGGCATGGAGTAAAGGCGGCGAATCCAATATAAACAACTGCCAAATGCTTTGCAAAATGCATAATCGCGCCAAAGGCAACGCATAAAAGCGGAGGCAGAACATTGACGTTAAAAAATAAATTCAACCTCGAAAGCTCTGTTGAGCTGGCACGTGCAGAAGAAAAAATCAGCAAGCAAAAGGCGATTGAACTTTGGCAAAGCAACGAGCTGAAAAATTTTCAAGCGGGCACGTTCGCGGCTTTGGCTTATATCCATAAAAAATTGTTCGAGGATATTTATTATTTCGCAGGGAAAATTCGCGCTGAAAACATAAGCAAGGGCAATTTCCGCTTTGCGTCGGCACTTTATCTTCGCGAGGCGGTTTCAAGCGTGGAGAAAATGCCGCAGAAAAATTTTAATGAGATTGTCGAAAAATATGTTGAAATGAACGTGGCGCATCCTTTTCGCGAAGGCAACGGGCGAAGTATGCGGCTTTGGCTTGACGATATTTTTAAGCGCGAATTGAGCCGCGTGATTGATTGGAGCAAAATCGACAAGAACAATTATCTGCAAGCAATGGAGCGCAGTCCGATTAATGATTCAGAGATAAAAAAACTTCTTGCCGCCGCTTTGACGGATAAAATCGACGACCGCGAAATTTTTATGAAAGGTTTGGACACGAGTTATTTTTACGAAAATTATTTTGCTTATCGCAGTGAAGATTTGATTCGGCGGAGACGCGGACTTTAAAAACAGGAGGCAAGCACGAGGAATTGTTTTTGAATCAACGTGACAATCGCTAATTTTTTTTGGGAGGGGTGTAAATGGCAAATGTTAAACTTTTAGACACGAGCACGATAAATAAAATTGCGGCTGGCGAAGTCGTCGAACGCCCTGCCTCTGTCGTCAAGGAGCTTGTGGAAAATTCGATAGACGCGGGCGCAAAACGCATAGAAATTGAAATTCAAAACGGCGGCAAAGCATTAATTCGAGTGACGGACGACGGCGCGGGCATGAATCGCGAAGACGCCGCCCTTTCCGTTCGACGGCACGCGACAAGCAAACTTTCTACAGCAGATGACTTGCAACGAATTACGACGCTTGGTTTTAGAGGCGAGGCATTGCCGACGATAGCCGCCGTGTCGAAGTTTACATTGCAGACGCGCCGCGCAGATGATGAACTTGGCACTAAAATAAAAATCGACGGCGGTAAACTTCAAGATACGTGCGAAGTTGGTTGCAAAGCCGGCACGACGATTTTGGTTGAAGAATTATTTTTTAATACGCCTGCGCGGCTGAAATTTTTAAAGGCGACGCCGACGGAAGCAAACAAAATTCACGACTTCATAGTTAAGCTTGCGTTGAGCCGTCCAAATATCGCGTTCAGATTTATAAACGGCAATCGAGTTGCGCTAGCCACGCCCGGCAATGGAAAAATTCTTGACGCATTAAGCGCGATTTACGGCACGGAGCTAACTGACTCGCTTTTGACGTTGAAGCTTGACGACGGCGATTTAAAGTTGCGCGGCTACGTTACTAAGCCGAATATTTTAAAAAGTTATCGCTCGTGGCAGACGTTTATAATCAATGGTCGCGTCGTGGAAAGCCGGACGATTGCAAAGGCGGTTGACGAGGCTTATAAGTCGTTGATTCCGAAAACCGGATTTCCGTTGGCTGTGGTGCTAATCAACGTGCCGCAAAGTTCAATCGACGTAAATGTTCACCCGCAAAAAATTGAGCTTAAGTTCGAGGACGAGGGAAGAATTTTTAAAGCGGTCTATCATGCGGTGCGCGAGGCCGTCGAGGGCAAAGTTGAGGCGGTTAATCACGATTTAATGGAGGTAGCCGCCGCGCCCGAAACGCCGCACTTTGAACAGTTGAATTTAAATGAGGAGTTCCAAGAGCCGCCGCCTAAAAAAACTTCCGAGCGCAAGAAAAAATCTAAAGACGAATTCGACTTTGAAAAAAATTTACCAGCCACTAAAACAATTCAACCGCCCGAAGAAAAAACTAAGCCCGAAAAAATTTCTGTTGAAAAAACCCAGTCGCCCGAAAAAAAATCCGCGCTTGAACTTGAGCCGATTGGACAAGTGGCGCGGTGTTATATAGTGGCGCAGGGCGGAACGGATTTATATATCGTTGACCAACACGCGGCGCACGAGAGAATTTTATTCGACAAGCTAAACGCCTATGCAGAAAAAATCCCCGCGCAGGGCTTGTTGATTCATCGCGTGCTGAAATTTGATTTGCGGGAAGCAGAGCTGATTGAAAAAAATCTTAGCGTATTTTCCAAGTTGGGCTTTACATTGGAGCCGAGCGGCGAAAACGAATTCCGAATAACCGAAGTTCCACTTGACGCCGCTGATACCGACGCAGAAAATCTTTTGCGCGGAATAATCAAAGAAATTTTCGACGGCGTGAACGAGGCGGGCGATATTGCCAAAAAAATTCGGCAATCAGTTTTAGCAACGACAGCTTGCAAGGCGGCAATAAAAGCTGGGCAAGAACTCAACTTGCGGCAAATGGAAATTTTGTTAAACGATTTGTCTAAAACGGCGCACCCGCATACTTGCCCGCACGGACGCCCAACTATTATAAAATTTTCAAGCGACGACCTCGCCAAAATGTTTAAGCGAACATAAATTTTTTAAGGAGAAATATCATGAGCTACTTTTTAAAACGGACGGAAAATAATCTTTGGCACGGGAAGTTTTCGACGTTCCCTGAAGATTTAATTACACATGCGGTATCAACGCGAATTGGCGGTTTTAGTAAGTCTCCGTTCGACAGCTTAAATCTTGCGCTCCACGTCGGAGACGAACCTGCAGACGTTCTTGCCAATCGGAAAAAATTTGTTCAATCGCTCGGATTTGACGTTGCGGACATTGTTACGCCTAATCAAGTTCACGGCGATAAAATTTTCCGCGTTGATGATAATTATCGCGGTTGTGGCTGTACTAATTATGCCGACTCGATACCCGAAACCGACGCGCTCATCACGAACACACCCGCTTTGCCGCTTATGCTGTGTTTTGCTGATTGCGTGCCGATTTTTTTTGTTGACGTGGAGAATCAAGCGATTGGACTGGCGCACGGCGGCTGGAAAGGTACACTTAAAAAAATCGCCGCTAAAACTTTGCTCAAAATGGGCGACGAATTCGGGACGCGAGCTGAAGATTGTTTGATTGGAATTGCGCCGTCAATCGGAGCTTGTTGTTATGAAATCGGCGGCGTGGTTGTTGATAAATGCAAGGCGGCATTCCCTAACAATTACCGTGAACTTTTAATCGAACGCGACGGGAAAATTTTTTTAGATTTATGGCGGGCAAATGTGATTCAGCTTTTAGAAATCGGCGTTTCTAAAGAAAATATCGACGTGGCTGGCGAGTGTACTTGTTGCGGAAGTAGTTGGTATTTTTCCTATCGTGCCGCGCAGAAAAAAGGATTTGACCGTACAGGACGAATTGCCGCATTCATCGCGTTGAAATAAAATTTTGGAGCTAGGAATTGAAAAAAAAAAAACAATTATAATAATGCCATAAAAAGTTAAGGAGGAATTTTTATGGCGATTAAAGAAAACGTTACGGACGGCGTAGCTGTCAAGGGCACGTCGAATGCGGACACAATTTACAACTACGGTGACAAGCTGACAATCAACGCGGGCGCAGGCAATGACTCAATCGAAAACTACGGCGACAAGGTGACTATTACGGGCGGCGCGGGTAGCGATTCCGTTTACAATGAGGGCGTGAATGTTGTCTTCAGGTATGACGGCGGCAACGACCACATTGAGGGCTTCAACGAGACGAGCACGCTCAAAATCGCGTCGGGCAAACTTAACACTGTCCTGACTACGGACGGTTACTCCTACTTCCTTACCGTCGGCAAAAACGTTATCACATTGGCGGGCGGCGCGAAAGTTGACGAACTTAAAATCGTTGACGCCAATAATAAGGCGATTAATTACAAAGTCAACAAAAAAATCTCTGGTACAAAATACGCGGATTATTTTACAAATTACCTTGACAGCGCGAAAATCTCTGGCGGCAAAGGCGACGACTACATTTGGAATTACGGCTCGAAAGTTTCTATCAGCGGCGGCTCCGGTAACGATTCAATCCATGTCGAACAAGGCGACAATGTTACAATCGACGCGGGCGACGGCAATAATTCTATTCGTCTCGAACGAGGCGACAATGCTATAATCAAGGCGGGAGCCGGCAACGACTATATTGATAGCGGCAATAGAAAAAATATTTTGTTCAAGTACAGCGGCGGCAACGACACAATCGAAGGCTTCAATTCGACAAGCACGCTCCAGATTACGTCGGGAAAATTCAATTCCGTTGTTACGTCCGACGGGGAAAATTATTTCGTGACTGTCGGGAGAAATACCATAAAGTTGTATATGTCGAGCAGTCTCTACTACGATGAAGAGTTGGGATATTACACTGGTAGTAGCTATAAACATCTCGAAAAGCTGAATATCGTTGACGCCAAAGGCAAGGCACTTTCCTTCCAAGTTAAAGCAAGGGTAATCGGCACGCGAGTCAAAGACACTTTAAATAACTATGTGGACAACGCTACAGTCATAGGCGACGCGGGCAACGACCTAATTCGTAATTACGCCAATAACGTTTCTATAGACGCCGGCACGGGTAAAGACTACATTTATATTGATTCGGACAAAAAATGGAACGCTGAAACGAAAAAATACGACTACACCTATTCGGAAAATGTCACCGTCAACGCGGGCGCAGGCAACGATACTGTTTCCAACAGAGGCACAAATGTTTCAATCGACGGCGGCGACGGCAACGATTCAATTAGAAATTACGGCGAAAATATTTCAATCGCAGGCGGTGCGGGTTCCGACACGATTTATAACGACAACGACAACGTTTCGATTTATGGCGGCGCGGGCAACGATTCCATTTCTTTGAGTAGTTATTCAGATGATAATTTGGTCGTTTACAAGACGGGCGACGGCAACGATATTGTCGAGGGCTTCGGCGTTGATGACTCAATAAAAATTATCGGCACAACAAAATTCTCGGCAACCGTCAGCGAAAACGATGTTATCTTAAAAATCGGCACGGGCACGCTCACCTTAAAGGACGCCGTCAATAAAAAAATTACTGTCCTCAATTCAAAAGACAAACTCCTCGCTGAAAATATTTACATGAGCGACGGTAGCGTTACAGTCCCGTCTGTCACGCTCAAAGCAAGCGCTACATCCTTTAACATGGGAGCCTATACGACATATGTTGATGCCTCGAAAACTACAGCTGGCGTCCAGATTTACAGCAATATCTCTCGCAGTGACAACATAACAGTTTTGGGCGGCAAAGGCAACGACACAATCTCTGGCTACAGCGGCGCGGATTCACTGGTTGGCGGCGCAGGAAACGATTCGCTCTATGGCGGTTACGACAACGATACACTTTGGGGCGGCGCAGGCGATGATACTTTGACAGGCGGTAGCGGTTACGATGTCTTTATCTACAAGCCGAACGAAGGCACCGATACCATTACTGACTACTACTATTACAGCGATTCTTATTGCGATATGTTGCAAATTCTTAAGTCGGACGGCAAAGAGGGCGGCTCGTTCACCGATTCAAACTTCAACGACAACAAACTCACACTGACGATTTCAGGCGGCGGAACAGTTATCTTAGATAACGTCAGCTCCAGCGGCAAATTTAATATTAACGGTACAACCTATCAAATTAGCAACTCCAAACTTGTTAAATAAAATCAATCGGAAAAAAATATTTTATCCCGTCAACGTGGCGGGATTTTTTTACTTTGGCGTTGACAATCTTTTAAGCGGGTGTATCATGTATGAAAAAAATTTTTGTAGGAGGTATGACGCTATGATTATTGGCGTATCTAAGGAAATTAAGAACAACGAAAACCGCGTGGGCTTGACGCCGGCAGGAGCGGACGCACTCGTTAAAGCTGGGAACAAAGTTTTAATTGAACAGGGCGCGGGCATTGGCTCCGGTTTCGAGGACGGAGATTATAAAGCAGTTGGTGCGGAAATCATCGCTGACAAGAAAAAAATCTTCGACGATGCGGAAATGATTATCAAAGTTAAAGAGCCGCTTGAGCCTGAATACGAACTTTTCCACGCTGGACAAATTCTCTTTACGTATTTGCACCTCGCGCCCGAACCCACACTTACGAAAGCTTTACTCGATAAAAAAGTTACGGGCATTGCTTATGAGACGGTTGTTGGTCGTGACGGCAGGAGCTTGCCTTTGCTCGCCCCGATGAGTGAAATTGCCGGGCGCATGTCAATTCAGCTCGGTGCGCAATTCCTCGAAAGTCAGTATGGCGGACGTGGCGTTTTGCTCGGCGGTGTAAGTGGTGTTGCCTCCGGTCAAGTCGTCATAATCGGCGGCGGTGTCGTCGGAACTAATGCGGCGAAAATTGCTCTCGGAATGCGTGCACGTGTCACGATTATTGATTTGTCTATTGAACGTCTCCGCTATCTTGATGACATTTTCGGCGGCAAAGTCTGCACCGTCATGAGCAACGCTTACAATATCGCGCAATGGGTTAAGCAAGCAGATTTATTAATTGGCGCGGTTTTGGTACCTGGCGCGAAAACTCCTCAACTTGTTACGGAAGAAATGGTTAAAAGCATGAAGAAAGGCTCCGTTATCGTTGACGTTGCGATTGATCAGGGTGGCTCGATTGCCACTTGCGACCACGTCACCACGCACAGCGATCCAACTTTTGTTAAACACGGCGTAATTCATTATTCCGTTGCAAATATTCCTGGCGCAGTCTCCAGAACTTCAACGCTTGCCCTAACGAATGCAACTTTGCCGTATGCTTTGAAAATCGAGAGCAAAGGTTGGATAGCGGCTTGCCAAGAGGACGCAGGACTTGCTAAAGGTCTCAACACGATTGACGGCAACCTTACCAACAAAGCTGTTGCAGAGGCTCTTAATTGCGAATTCGTAGACTACGCAAAATTTTTAGTGTAAAGTTTTTGTGTTTCGTAAAATAAAGAATCCGCTCCTTTCTTAGCGGGCGGATAAAGTTTATTAATGTAGATTGATTCAGCAGAATATATTTTTAGAGTTCGGCAACCAGTTTATCGCGCAATTCTTTTATCGGTTTGTAAAGAGAGACGTAATCCAAATTCTCTTTAGCGCGGAGGGATTCGGTGAGGTTGCTAAGAGGCTGGAAAATCGGAGTGATAGCGAGGTTACCGACTACACCTTTAAGAGCGTGCGCTTGTTCAAAAGCGTCTTCCAAATTACCTTCTGCGAGCGACTTTTCGAGTTTATCGAAGGAATCATTCTTAAGCCCCATGCCCAACATACGAAAATAAAATTTTTCCATGTTCATGCAACGGGCAAGTCCTTCCTTAGTGTTTACTCCGTATTCTTGAAGCTTTGCGATAGTCAGCATAAAATTTCCTCCTAATTACTTGTTTACGGAAATGATTATAACAGCTGTGCTTGAAAATGCAAAAAAATTTTTCTAAGATTTTACAGAGCTGAATTTAGCGGAGGGAAAAATCATGGACAGAAGAAAATTTTTAAGAATGTTGTCATTGGCGGCGGCGGGAATTATTTTTGGTGACGACAAGGCGGTAGCTTATATTTTGGAGACATGGGAGCCGCCGATTAGAAAATTATTTTTGAACTTCACCGAGTACGAAGAGCGTCCGACGACGGAAATGATTGTAATTCATCACGCGGGCTTTCCCGACGGCGATAAAGATTCTTCCGCTGAGGAAATCCATAAATTTCATCAAGAGACAAATGGTTGGGCGGGAATCGGCTATCATTACGTGATTCGCAAGGACGGCACGATTGAGCAGGGACGTAAACCTTTAGCGGTCGGGGCGCATGCTTATCAGCATAATAAAAATTCTGTCGGGATTTGCGTCGCAGGTAATTTTAATGTCGCCAAGCCCAATCATAAGCAAATGGATTCGTTGAAACTTTTAACGGCGTGGCTCTGTCAAAAGTACAAGCTTAATCCTATGGGTAAGGGCGTTATCGTCGGACACAGGAATTTAAACGATACGAGTTGTCCTGGCGATAATCTTTACAAAAAACTTGACGAGATACGACGTTACTGCCACGATTTTGAATAATTTATCTGCGCCGACGACCTCTGCGCGAAAGTTTATTCCAAGAATCATCTTCGACGGGCGCGGGTTTTGGCTTAGGTTTTCTATTCAAAAAGTAAATCGCGCCGATAATAACAATATCTAAAACGATAAGCACATTAGTTGCAGTTTGACTGTCGGCTTCGGCTCGTGACCTGTCCTCGTAGCTTCCAAAACCTTTGGAGCCGCCGATATATTTTGTCCAAAAACTTTCGAGTTTACCGACGCCCGTCCGCTGATTAATTCCGGCGTCATAAGCGGCAATCGACATCGTGTTGGAGTTAACTCGCCAAATCAAATAGACGTTCGAGATAATTAAAATTGCCAGAAGAATTCGGGAAATTGTTTTCTTAGTCATTTAACAGGCTCCTTTCTAAAGGTTAGGAATTTGCCAATCGATAGGAGTTTCGCCGATTGATTCGAGAAATTTATTAACGCGCGAGAACGGACGGCTACCGAAAAATCCGCCGCTCGCCGATAACGGACTTGGATGCGCCGATTCAACGATAAAATGGCGCGAGTTCGTTATCATATTTTTTTTGCTCCGCGCAGGTCGTCCCCACAAGATAAACGCAAGCGGTCGTTCGTGTTCATTCAGCAGACGAATAATTTTATCGGTGAAAATTTCCCAGCCGCGTCCGCGATGTGAATTCGCCGCGTGTGCTCTGACTGTTAAAACCGTGTTTAAAAGCAAAACTCCCTGCTCCGCCCAAGGTTTAAGGCAACCATTATTCGGAATAAAGCAATCGAGGTCGTCGCGAAGCTCTTTAAAGATATTTATCAGCGACGGAGGCGGCGGCACGTTCGGCAAAACTGAAAAACTCAATCCGTGAGCTTGTCCCGGCTCGTGATACGGGTCTTGCCCCAAAATTACAACTTTAGTATCGGCGTAGCTCGTGAAATGCAGTGCGTTAAATATGTCGTACATGTTCGGGAAAATTTTTTTCGTGCTGTACTCGTCAATTAAAAATTTCCTCAACTCCTGATAATATTGCTCCTGTAACTCCTCCGCTAAAAGCTCCTGCCAATCATTTTTAAAAATTTTTTTCATCGTGTGTATCTCCTGAATTCCAATCCGTCAAAAGTTTTCACGTCGCGCAAAATAAATTCGTCAACGGACGGGAAAAAAGTATCCGCCTCCGCGTCAACATCAACGACTGTCAAAAAAATTTCCGTCGCATATGGAATAAGTTCATTAAAAATTTCTGCGCCGCCTATGACAAAATTCTCTTCAGCCGCGTTAAGCACGTTAAAAAGTTCCTCGACACTGCCGATAACTTCCGCGCCAGATAAATTTTTAAGCGAACAGCTCAAAATAATATTTCTGCGTTCGTCAAGCGGTTTTTGATTCGGAAAAGTTTCAAGCGTCCGCCGTCCATAAATAATCGTGTGATTCAGCGTCAAGCGTCGGAAATTTTTTAAATCGGCGGGGATTCTAAAGAGCAAATCATTTTTGTAGCCGAGTCCGAAATTTTTATCAACGCAGGCGACGAGTTTAAACTTAAAATCAGTCGGCGAACCCCCCACGCGAATAACTTTATCGCCGCGCAGATTAAATTTAAGCGTCGGGAAAATTTCTGCAAGCGGTATAAGTGCAAAGTCGCGCTCAAATAAAAATTTATGCGGAACCGTCAAGCGTTCGTGTGAAATTTCCGCGCCATAGAGAATATCAATGTCAATCGTGCGTGCGCCCCAATGCTCACGGCGAATTCTGCCCAATTCAAGTTCAATCCGTTGTAATTCGTCAAGCAAGGCGAGCGGCTCAAGTTCCGTTGAAATTTTTATCGCGGCGTTGATGTAATTTGGCTGACTTTCGACGCCCCAAGGCTCCGTTTCATAAAATGACGATACCCGCAAGATTTTGACGGCGGGAATTTTTTTTACTCGCTCAATCGCACGCCGCAGTGTTTTTTCCCGCTCGCCGAGATTCGCGCCTAAACCCAAATAAAAAATCATTGACGGTTTCTGACGATTTCGACTGCCGCGCCGCCGAATTTTTCTTTGACGGGCGGATTAGGCTTGTGAATTGTAATTTTCAAGCCTTCCAAGAGAAAATATCTGCGCAAGAGGAATTCGGAAATGTCCTGCGCGACAGTTTCAATCAAATTGCGCGGGGTGCCGCCGACGATTTTTTTAATATCGCTGATAACTTGCATGTAGTCAATCGTATCGCCCAAATCGTCGGTCTTACTCGCCCGCAAAAGGTCAAGATAAAGTTCCACGTCGACGATAAAAAGTTGCTCGTGTTGCCGCTCAAATTCCGAGCAGCCGTGCCGCCCTTTAATCTCAATTCCTTTTAAAATAACTTTGTCCGTCATGTGAATCACTCCTTTAATAGTTTGTCAGTCATCAAACACATTTTAGAAATCATAGCGACGTTGTGAACGCGGACAATATCGACGCCATTGACAATTTCATAAACACAAAGTGCGCCTGTTGCCGAGTCGCGTTCATAAAGCGGTAGTCCCGTTACCTGTCCAATAATTCTCTTGCGGCTTACACCAATCATTAGAAAAATTTCCTGCCCATCCAAAATTTTCAGCTCGTCCAGGCGTCGCAAAATCTCCAAATCGTCTTCAGACGTTTTACCGAATCCAATTCCCGGGTCGAAGATAATTTTTGTAGTGTCAAACCCCTTAGCCGCGCAATTTGCAATCGTTCGCCTAAAAAATTTCTTCAAGTCGCCGATAATGTCGCCGTTAGAACATTTTTCGTTGTGCATGGCGATAACTGGTACGTCAAATTCTTTAGCAACGTCAATCATGCGCAAATCCTCTAATCCGCGAATATCGTTAATAATGTCGGCTCCGATTTCTAAAGCCTGCGCGGCAACTTCGGGTTTGTAAGTGTCGATTGAAATTGGAACGCCAAAATTTTTTATCAAGGGCAAAATTTTTTCCAAGCGGGCAAATTCTTCATCTGCACTGATTGGAGTTGCGCCTGGACGAGTAGACTCCGCGCCAATGTCGATAATATCCGCTCCGTCTTCAACTAATTGAGCCGCGTGCACTGCCGCCATGTCTGTTGAAAAAAATCTCCCGCCGTCCGAAAAAGAATCGGGCGTGACGTTCAATATCCCCATAACCAAAGTTCTTCCGCCGACTTCAAGATTTTGTCCGCCGCGCAGATTAAAAACTTTTTTCAACGACTGTCATCTCCTATCCTATCGAACATACCCTTTAATATTTTACGTCGATTGAAATTTTCCCGCTACTTACCTAAAAAAAATTAGACATACACAAAAAAAATCCCGCCGCATTGACGGGAAGAAATTTTCTGTTCAATTTATTTCTTAACAAGCTTTGTACCGTTGATTTTATATGCGTCGCCGTTAATATTGAATGTCGAGGCTGTAAAATCTTTCAACGTGACCGAGCCGCCGCTAACGTTTAATGTAAGCGTGCCTGCTGACTTGTCGTAAGTCGCCATACTCGTTTTGAAAGTTATATTGTCAAAAGTCAACGTATCTTTGCTGTCAAAGCCGTAAATTATGTCCGCGCCGTCGCCTTTTGCATAATAAAACGTATCTGCGCCGTCGTCGCCCCATAAACTGTCATTGCCTTTGCCGCCCCATAACGAATCTTTACCAGTGCCGCCTTTTATGCAGTCGTTTCCTGCGCCGCCGAAGATTTTATCATTACCTGAACCACCTGAAATCGTGTCTTTGCCGTCACCGCCGCTTAAGCTATCGTTACCTGCGCCGCCGAGTAATTTATCGTTTCCGGAGCCGCCGTCGAGCGTATCTTTTCCGTCTCCGCCGCTTAAACTGTCATTACCTGCGCCGCCGAGTAATTTATCATTACCAGAGCCGCCGGAGAGCGTATCTTTGCCGTCTCCGCCGCTCAAACTGTCATTTCCGGCTCCACCGAGTAATTTATCATTACCAGAACCACCGGAGAGCGTGTCTTTGCCGTCTCCGCCGCTCAAACTGTCATTTCCGGCTCCACCGAAGAGTTTATCGTTGCCGGAGCCGCCGACGATTGAATTTGCAAGCGAATTGCCAGTAATTTTAACAGCTTTAGTTCTCGATGAAGCATTAATAGTTTTAATCGCTGAACCGACCGTCACAGGCGATTTTGTGGAATCGGTGACAGTTTTTGTTGTCGAAGTCGCTTTTGTGCCTTTGATATTGACTTTAGACAAACTTGCCGCGCCAATAAGTGAGATTTTTCCGTTTCCGACAGTGACAATAATATCATCGCCGCTTTTTTTAGTTGAATACGATCCGCCGCCGATTGAAAGCGTGGAATCTGCTTTGAAGCCATAAATAATATCATTGCCGTCTCCTGAACTGTATTTAACAAGAAAATTTTCGCCTTCATCGTCATAATAATAAATATTACCGTCATATCTAAGTTCACATGCATTAAAAATCGTATCAGCACCGGTTCCGCCGCTTATCGTAACGGAATCGCCATCATTTCTAATTGAATCATTGCCAGCACCGCCGCTTATCGACGTGTTTGTACCATTGTTATAATAGTTAGAGTTCAAAATTTCATCAGAGCCTTCGCCGCCGTTTATCGTGACATTTTTAGCATAATTTATGATAGAATCATTGCCCTTGCCACCGCTTATCGACGTGTTGTCTCCACCCCAATGATTATCAATAATATCATCGCCATCTCCGCAACTTATCGACGTTTTGGCTCCAGAGTTACGAACAGAATCAGAGCCGTCGCCGCCGCTTATCGTAACATTGCCGCCATAATAATTTTCAATAGAATCGTTTCCGTCGCCGCCAATTATCGACGTTATGGCTCCACTGTTCCAAAGATTATCATTGCCGTCGCCGCCGCTTATCGTTACTTTTTCTCCGTAATTTTTAATAGAATCGTCACCTGCGCCGCCGTTTATCGTTACTTTTGAACCGCCATAGTGCGAATAACCGTCACCGTCCCAATAAGCACCATTTAGAATTGCATCATTGCCACTCGTGCCTGATAACAGCGTATTGGACTCTGTATTTCTAATAGTAACTCCTTGTGTTGAATCTGTGCCAACAATATTGACGCTTGAGAGGCTCGCCGCACCGATTAAAGAAATTTTACCGTCGCCGACCGTGACAATAATATTTGAGCCGCTTTTTGTCGTCGAATACGAACCGCCGCTTATTGAAAGAGTAGAATCTGCGCGAAAGCCATAAATTTTATCGTTTCCGTCGCCTAAACTATATTTGAACAGAACATTTAAGCCTTCATCATAATCAGGATAATAAATACTACCGTCAGATTGAAGATAGCAGTTGTTATAAATGGAATCGTTGCCGTTATCGCCGCTGATTGTCACGGAGTTGCCAGTGTTCTCAATAAAATCATTTCCTACACCGGTATTTACTTTAACTGAGTCTCCTTGATTGTTAATGGTATCTTTTCCGTCTCCAGCTGTGATTGTAACTTTATCTCCCTTATTAGAAAGGTAGTCGTTACCTTTGCCGCCGTCAATTATCGAATTGTGCCCTTCATAGTAGCTTCTGATGCAGTCATTGCCTGCACCGCCATAGATTGAAACATTTCCGCTGTAGTTTACAATAGTATCACTGCTACTCGTTCCGCTTAAAATAGTGTTAGAATTGTTATTGCTAATAAAAGCCATAAAATCGCCTCCTATTCAAAGTACCAGCCGAAAATATTTCTGATTTTGACTTTGAAGCCGTCCAAAACTGCAACAGGAATTTCAAATTCGACTTCGGGACGCTCATCTTCAGGCAATTCAGCTCTCTCCGCTAATTCGTCGTCGCTCCAATTTTCATAGTGCCCGCCGAGTTCATATTTGCCGTCGCGAAGGATATAAGTGTCAATAGTTTCGCGCCACGGGTCGATAATCCAATATTCCTTGACGCCATTGCGTTCGTAAATGTCTTTTTTGATTCCGACGTCTCGTTTCATTGTCGATTTGGAAAAAATTTCTGCAACCATGTCGGGGACGCCGTGCAGTGTCGTATTTTTATTAGCAAATAAATGTTTGGCATTTTCCGCACTTACAAAGATAAAATCGGGACGGAACAAACTGCCGTCGGGAAAGTGAACGTCAAAATTATCCGCTGCAACTACTCCGAGCCTTTTTATACTCGCATAACCGCCAATTATTTTAATTAAATTTGCCGTAACATTAACGTGCCCCCAACCAGGACTCGGTGCCATAAATTTTACCCCCTCAATAATCTCGTAATCATTGCGAGTATCGTAAGCAAGCATAAAACCGCCTCCTCAACTAAAAAAACGCCTCAAAAAGAAATTTTTGCCTCACAAACCTTCCTTGATCTTCAAAACCAGATTGAACGTAACTTTCAAGCTGATTATAGCAAAAAATTCCACGTTATCAATATTCCGACGGAAAATTTTTCGTCCTAGAGTATTTCAAAGCGTTGAAAACGGTTTTGGAGGCGATTTGGAGGCGCGATTTACATTTTCCAATATATTGGATTTTGTAAGGTGTCGTGATGTTAATTTTCGCTAGCACTAAAAATCGGAATTGATTTGGAGTTGCAAAGTTCAAATTGACATTTAGCTGCCAAAACCTTAAAATTCCTTGCATAATACATAGAAAAATGGGAGGGGTCGAAGTGGTTTTATCGAGAGCCAAATTGATGACAATGGCGGCAGTCTTCGCCGCGTCTTCGATAGTGTTCGGCGGTTGTGGTCAAGACGAGCAACAGCAACAGGCGCAAGTTCAAAAAGCACAAGTCAAAGCCATGAAAGTTATCCGACGCGACACGCCGCTTGCCAGCGAATACGCGGGACATTTAGTCGGCACGGAGGAAATCCAAGTTCAATCAAAAGTTTCAGGTAACATCGTCGAGAAATACATCGTCGGCGGACAATTCGTTGAGCAAGGGCAGTTGCTCTACAAAATCGACGCGCGGCAATTTAATTCCGCCGTACTTAGGGCGCAAGCCGATTTAGCTCAAGCTGAGGCGGTTTTGGAGCAATCCATAGCTACTTATAACAATTCTTTAAAAGATTTGCGACGCAACGAAGAACTTTATAAAGATGCGGCAATCGCTGAACAGGTCGTTACTACTCAAGCGGCAAAAGTTCGTGCAGACGAGGCAACCTGCGCGGCAAATGAGGCGGCGATTTATGCTTGTCAAGCCGCTCTTAAAATTGCACAGCAAGATTTAGCAGATACTGAAATTTACGCGCCTATGTCGGGGCAACTCGGCGTTGATGACGTGTCAATCGGGACTTTTGTTTCAGCAGGACAGACGACTTTGGTTACGTTGGGCGCACCCGACCCAATTTTTGTGCAATTCTCAATCAGCGAGTCAGATTATCTGCATTTTATGACGGTTCAGAACATGCAATCCGAGCACAATCCCATTGACGTGACGATAACGCTTGCCGACGGTAAAGAATATCCTTTTGAGGGGCAAATCGTCGAGGTTGACCGCGAACTTGCCAATAGTACCGGTTCTTTAATTATGAAGGCAATTTTCCCGAATCCCAGCGGACTTTTAATGCCCGGCATGTTTGCTCGCGTCAAACTTACCGGCGAAGTTATTCCAAACGCAATTTTAGTTCCGCAACGCTCCGTTCAACAGCTTTTGGGCAAATCGTTCGTTATGGTTGTCGGCAACGGCGATAAATCAGAGGCGCGCACCGTTGAACTTGGCGAACAAGTCGGAAGTTATTTTGTCGTCAACAAAGGAATTAATACAAATGATACCGTTATAGTCGAGGGCTTGACAAATTTGCGTGAAGGCGTCGAACTTAACGTTAAAACTGTTACACCCGGCGAAATGGGCTTTACTTTAGCCAACGTCACGAGCACTTATAACGCGGACGCGGGAGTTACTTCAGCCAATACAAATCCAAACGCTCCGGATAGTTTGCGCGGAAAATAAGACAATGCAAACTTTTATTTTGGACGCGGAAAATTTTTCCGACATGCACGAGGAACTTGATCCGCAACTTGAGCAGCTCAAAATCAAGCAAAAAGATATTTTGAACGCGGAACTTTTGGTCGAGGAAATTTTTTGGAGTTTGATAAAAAAGGGCAATGCCGCGCAGGTCAAGATTCAAGTCGTCAAAAAATTTTTCGGTAAAGTTCAAGTTCAAATGGCAGCTCAAGGCGCAAGTTACAATCCGCTTGTCGAAATCGCCGATTGGGACGAAGACAAAGACGACGAAGATTATTTCAGCCTGATGATTCTTAAAGCCAACCTTCAAAGATTAAATTGGTTCCATAAAAATAATTTCAACGTCGTTACGATAAACGTCCGCAGTAAAGGCAACTCGCAAGCAATTTTGACGATAGTTTGCATTTTCAGCGGGCTGATTTGCGGTTTGCTTATGCGGGAATTTCTTTCGCCCGAAATAATTTCTTTTTTCAGCGAGACGATTATTCATTCGTCCGAAAAAATGTTTCTCGACGCGTTGAACTTGCTGATTACGCCCGTAGTTTTTTTCAGCATCATCAGCGGAATAATCAGCATGAGTTCGATGGGCGTCGGCAAAATCGGTTTAAAGTTAATGGGGTGCTCAACGACTTTAGCGATAATTTCTCTGGTCTTATCGTGCGTCATGGCGTGGATTTTTTTCAGCGGAGGCGTCCCGCAAATCAACACGTTGCCCGCCACCGAAAATTCCGCCGAAGTTTTGGAATTCTCTTTAGTTCAATTCATCGTTGATATTATTCCTGGAAATTTTGTCAGTCCCGTCTTGAACGGAAAAGTATTGCAGATTATTTTTATCGCCATACTCTTTGGAATGTCTTTGAATGCACTCGGCGAAAAAGCTTCCCTCATAAAGGAACTTGTCGGCAATTTGAACAATGTTTTTACGAAAATGATTTCGATGGTAATTTTCTTCGTGCCGTCGATTGCTTTTTTTGCAATGATAACTTTGACTCTCGAAATCGACGCCGAAATTTTAACGGTTATTTCAAATCTGTTTATCGGGCAATTAATTGCAACTCTATTGATGCTTGCTTTTTACCGGATTTTTGTTTGGCGTATCGGAAAAATTTCGGTTAAAACTTTCGTCAAAAAACTCCTCACGCTTTTGCCTCTGTCTCTTGCAACGGCAAGTTCAACTGTCTTAATGCCATACATGATGAAATTATGCACAGAAAAACTTGGCGTTTCTCCAAAAATTTCTTCGTTCGCTATTCCGATTGGCATAACCGCTAACCTGCCAGGCACCATGATTTATTTTATTACGGCATGTGTCATGTTCCTGAGAATGTACGGCATCGAACTTGACTTGCAAAACCTCGCGTTGGTTGCCTTCTTGTCAATAGTATTATGTCTTGGGAAACCGACGGTGCCTGCCTCTGTAGTCATTTGCGTTGTAACCATTGTGAGTTATTTCGGCGTCCCGAATGAAATTGCGGGCTTGCTTTTTTGCCTTGACCCTTTAATTTGCAGAATTGTTATCTTCGCAAATGTAACAGCCAATGTGGCGGTAGCGACGGTTTTGGCGCGAACAGAAAATCTCCTCGATGAAAAAATTTATTTCGCTTGATATATTTAACACCTGAAAAGGGGGCGATAACTTGGCAAAATTTTTTATACACCGACCGATATTCGCGATAGTCATTGCTTTGATAATTACACTCGTCGGTATTCTCGCGGCAATGCAACTTCCAATCGCGCAATATCCGCAAATATCACCGCCGACAATTTCGGTTAGCACGACTTACACTGGCGCAAATGCTTCCGTCGTTAACGAGACAATCGCGCAGGTCATTGAGCAACAAGTTAACGGTACCGACGGTATGGATTACATGAACTCCAACTCCGACGATACGGGACGTTACAGCTTGAGCGTCGTCTTCCAAGTCGGCACTGATGGCGACATGGACTCCGTTAAAGTTCAAAACAACGTCGCCATTGCAAACGCCAGCTTGCCAACGGACGTTCAGCGCGTCGGCGTCACTACTCGTAAGGCGTCTAACGAAATGGCTCTGTTCTTGGCAATGTACTCGCCAGACGGTAGCTATGACCGCGCCTTTATGAAAAACTACGCCGATATTTATTTAATGGACGAGATTAAGCGCGTCGACGGCGTTGGTGACGTTCAGATTTTCGGCTCCGATTACTCAATGCGCATTTGGCTCAATCCCGATAAACTCGCCGAATACGATTTGACGGTTTCCGACGTTTCCAACGCCATTAACGAACAGAACTTACAAGCGGCGGCGGGCACGATCGGTTCAATGCCGCTCGCTCAAGGGCAGGAAAAACAATTCACCGGCAAAGTTCAAGGGCGTTTAACCGAGATTGAAGAATTCGAGAATATTATTTTAAAAAGTCGCAGTGACGGCACTTTTGTTTACATGAAAGATGTTGCCAGAATTGAATCTGGGCAGAAGGCAAATAATATCATTGCGAAGTTTAACGGCTATCCTTCCGTTGGCTTTGGTATTCAGCTCACTTCCGACGCAAATGCAATGACTACTGTTCGTGGCGTGCAAGATATTATCGAACGTCAACGCCCGAACTTGCCACCCAATCTTTTTATCAGCGAAATTTTCGATAGCACAGATTATATCCGCGCTTCGATTGAGGAAGTTGCTCACACATTCGTTGAGGCATTGCTCCTCGTCGTGTTCGTAATTTTTATCTTTCTGCAAAGTTGGCGTGCTACGTTAATTCCGTTGCTTGCCGTTCCCGTGTCGTTAATCGGAACTTTCGCGGCGTTTATCGTTCTTGATTTTTCAATTAACACGCTAACACTTTTCGCAATGGTTCTGGCAATCGGCTTGGTCGTCGACGACGCAATAGTTGTTATCGAAAACGTCGAACACCACATGGAGGAAGGACTTCAGCCCGTCGACGCAACCGAACGCGCTATGGACGAAGTTCAAGGTCCAGTCGTGGCGATTGCGTTTGTCTTGGCGGCGGTGTTCGTGCCCGTTGCATTTTTGGGCGGCATGATGGGCGTTCTATATCGACAGTTCGCGCTGACTATTGCAATATCAATGGCGTTGTCGGCATTCGTCGCGTTGACGTTAACGCCGGCATTGTGCGCTATGATTCTTAAACCTAAAGACCCTAACAAAAAGAAAGGTATCTTCGATAAATTTTTTGACGGCTTTAATAATTGGTTCGACCGCACAAAAAATGGCTACGTTAAAATTGTCGCGGCATTTATCAGCCGTTCCAAGCTCGCGATAATTTTCCTGTTGATAGTCTGCGGTTGCGCGTGGACAATTTATCAGCGGCTCCCGTCAACTTTCGTGCCTGAAGAGGATCAAGGTTATTTCTTTACGTCGATTAGCTTGCCTGAAGGTACCTCAATGAATCACACCGTTGCAACGATTGATAAACTAGGTGCGGCTGTTATGAAAGAAATGCCAGGCTTGAAAAACTGCATGATGATTACGGGCTTTGATATTCTGTCATTCGGCGCGAAACCCAGCGCGGGCATAATTGTCTGCGGTTTGGAAGATTGGACTAAACGCGGTCCAGAAGCGTCGGTTAATGCGTGTATCGGTACGATGTTTAGACTCGGCGCGATGACTGTTCCTGAAGCGCAAGTTATCGCGTTTAACCCGCCCGCACTGCCCGGCTTAGGTAACGTCGGTGGCTGGTCAATGCAGTTACAGGATATGGCAGGACACACCGACGAGGAACTTGACGCCTTGACGAAAAAAATTGTCGGACTAGCTAATCAGCGTCCCGAAATGCAGGGCGTTCGCACAACTTTTAACATCGCCTCGCCGACCGTCGAATACGAAATTGACCGCGAAAAGGTTAAACTGCTCGGCGTAAATTTGGCGGACGTATTCGAGGCTCTGCAAGTCAACTTCGGCGGTATGCAAGTCAACGACTTTAATAAATTTGGACGCACTTACAAAGTTATGCTTCAATCGGACGTGCTCTATCGTTCGGAGGCGGACTGTGCACGATTTGTTTTCGTTAAAGGCTCAAATGGGCAAATGGTTCCGCTCATGAGTTTAATCACGCCAAAACTTTCGACAGGTCCAACGCAAATTTCCAGATTTAATGCGGCTCGTGCAGTAATGATTCAAGGCAATGCGGGCGCGGGCTATTCTTCCGGTCAAGCAATGGCAGCTATTGAGGAAATCGTCAAGCAAGAGGCGGGCGTTGGATTCAATATCGAATGGTCGGGACAATCTCGCGAAGAAAAGAAAGCGGCAAGCTCCACAGGACAAGTTTTAGCATTGGCGTTAGTTTTCGTCTTCTTAATGCTCGCCGCGCTGTATGAAAGTTGGTCGGTTCCCTACGCAGTTTTGCTAAGCGTGCCGACGGGACTTTTCGGAGCGGTTTTCTCGGAATATTTTATGGCGTGGCTTGAGGCGACACTTAACAACGGACAACAAAACGCCGGACTTCAAGATAGCGTTTATATGCAAATCGGAATCATCATGATAATCGGACTTGCGGCTAAGAATGCTATCCTAATCGTCGAGTTCGCTAAAGTTCGCGTCGATAGAGGAATGCCTCCGATTAAAGCGGCGTTGGAGGCGGCTGGCTTGCGACTTCGCCCAATATTAATGACTTCGTTCGCGTTTATAATCGGTTGCTTGCCTTTGGCTGTAGCGACGGGCGCAGGTTCGGCGGCTCGTAACGGAATGGGCGTGGCTGTCGTCGGCGGTATGTTATTTGCTACAACGCTGGGCATTTTCGTTATCCCCGTGCTATTCGTAATCACCGAATGGGTCGCTAAGAAACTCGGTTTCATGAAACAAGAAAAACAAAAATCCTCAATCGACTACATGTAAGGGATTTTGCTTTTTAATTATTTATCGCAGATGAAAACTATTTAATATAAAAAGAGCCACTCTACTTTGAGCGGCTCACAGCTTGTAGACAAAGCCTGTCTCGGAATGCTCTGAGACGGGCTTTTGGCTTTGATTTTCTTTTCAGCGGCGAAGGAAGAAGAACTATATAAAGTTTTTGCGCTTTCTTATTGCCTATTTTTTCATATTTAGGCAGAAGAAAATAAGCACTACTTGCACTTTGACTTTAGCTAAGCCGCGATAATAAGTATAACGTAGGCAATGTCGTTCCTTAGCATCAGCAAAGACTCGCTCGATTGTCTCCTTGCGCTTTTTATAAGTATCGCGAATTTGAGATATGTGGCGCAGGTGCTCTGCTTCTAGTCCTTATTCTTGGGGCGTTTGGGCACTGTAGGCAAAACACCTTTTATGCTCACCTTTGACAAATGTAGTGCGGCACCGGTTCCGTCAACGAGTAGCCGATAAACCAGCGGTACGCATTATTCACTTCTATTTCTCTTATTGTCTGGCGCATTGAACGGATTCCAAACAGACTTATTTTACTTGATAGGTGCTTTTTGTCTACAGTATGAATCATTTGGAACAAACGATTTTGAATATGTCGGACAAACGACACGAACAGTTGAGGAACATTTTCGGGAACACGCTAGGTGCAAGCTCTTCCCAATACAGGTATTGCCACTGGACGTATCTATTGTTGAGGAACATTTTCGGGAACACGCTAGGTGCAAGACTTCTTATCTGAATAAAGCCATTCAAAGTCACGGAAAAGACATGCTTGTCACTGTAATGTTAAAAATATGCTCGAATCAAGATGAACTTAACTTTTGGAAAAAACATTTTATTTGTTCACGTGATACTATGACACCAAACGGATACCCCAAAGAGGTCGTAAAAGCTACAGCCTATAATAAAAAACGTTACGAAAAATATCCTGTTACCGCTCAGACAAGTGCCAAACAATCAACTAAACGCACAGGCTTTCGGCATACAGAAGAAACTAAGTTAAAAATGTCGACTGACAGGCGCATGGAATCACCCTATAAAATTTTGTAACACATTCTGCTAAACCGCACTGAATTTGCCTTACGGTTCACTCTCCGCAATGATGACGCGCTCCTCTCATAAACGCGACATGCTCTCCGTTACTCGTATGGCACTCTCGCCGATTGGCAAAATCATTTCCATTTCGGCGACTCTCCCGTTGATTAAAGTTTTTGGCGACAATCAACAGGCATGGATTATCGTCATGAGCATTTGGGCTGTAATTGCACTTTTCTTGCTGTTATTATAAATTCCACATTCGCACAGAAGGATTAATATTCTCAGGCGGTTCTATTGGATATAAACTCGATAAAGAATATTCCCGATTATGGAAGAACTTTCAAAGCGTGAAGCTCGCGGAGAAATGTAATTTACTGATAATGTCAGACCATAGAAAAATTCCCTTGCCTACATTGACAGGGGGATTTTTTGTTGCAAAGTTTATTTATTCTTCAGCACGTGGCGTTAAGTCAGCAGGATTAAGTTTGCCTTGCTTTTTACGTTCGGCAAATTCAGCTGTAGCCGTAAACAGCGCGTCACTTGACGAATTCAACGCAGTTTCGCACGAATCTTGCAACACGCCGATTATAAAGCCGACGCCGACAACTTGCATTGCAATATCATTATCAATGCCGAAACTCGAACAGGCAACCGGAATTAAAAGCAACGAGCCGCCCGCTACGCCCGACGCACCACACGCACCAACCGTTGAAATTATACAGAGTAATAATGCCGTCGGCATGTCAACTGAAATTCCCAACGTGTGAGCCGCCGCTAAACTCAAAACCGCTATCGTTATCGACGCGCCTGCCATATTTATTGTTGCGCCCAATGGTATTGATATGGAATATAAATCCTCGTTTAAGCCTAAACGTTTACAAAGGCTCATGTTGACAGGAATATTTGCTGCGCTCGACCGCGTGAAGAATGCGTAAATGCCACTCTCCCTAAGCGTCGCCAAAACCAACGGATAAGGATTGATTCCCAGCTTGAAGAAAACAATTATCGGATTCATGATTAACGCCACGCTGAAGAATGCGCCCAAAAGTACCGCCAAAAGTTTTGCATAGCCTAAAAGCGCGTCAACGCCACTCGTTGCAATCGCGTCTGCAACCAAGCCCATGATACCGAACGGCGCAAAACGAATTACCCACTGCACAACCTTTGTAACTGCCTTTGCTAAGTCTGCAAGCACATTGTGCAATTCGTCGCCCGCATGTCGGAACGCCAAGCCCATTATCACGCCCCAAGCTAATATTCCGATATAATTTGCAGTCGTCAGCGCGTGTATAGGATTATCGACGACGTTCATTATAACATTCTGCAAAACTTCAACGATTCCGCCCGGCGGCGAAATTGTCGTGTCCGCGTCGATTTGCAATTTTAATGTCGTCGGGAATAAAAATGACGCCGTAACTGCCACCAACGACGCTAAAAACGTTCCGAGTACGTAAAGTTGGATTATCGGTTTCATTGTCGCGTTAGATTCCGATTTTTGGCTCATCGCGTTCATTACCAACACGAAAACCAAAATTGGAGCCACGCCTTTTAAAGCACTAACAAAGAGCTTGCCGAAAACCGCGATGACTGGCACCACAGCCGGCACGAATAACGCTAAAATAATTCCTACCACCAAACCAACGGCGATTAATTTTATAAGTGCCGTTTCGCCGTACACCTTTGCAACTTTTGATAGCAATTTGCACCCTCCTCAAAAAAATTTAAGCGCATTATACAACCGAATCAGTAAACGCGCAAATTTTATTATCTATAACAGCGGTTTTGGTTATTGAAAAAAATCTGCGGTGCTTGTATTATAAATACATTGACAGATAAAGGAGAAAATTTTTATGCGATTAATTGTAGGCATGACTGGCGCAAGCGGCGTTGTGATAGCTGTAGAACTTTTGCAACGGCTCAAGGCGATTGATTCGGTTGAGACGCATTTAATTATAACGGACGGTGCACAGTTGACGATTCGCGACGAAACTAATTTTGACATTTTCGAGATACGTCGCCTTGCCGATTGCGTTTATGACGTTAATCAAATGGACGCTTCCATTGCCAGCGGCAGTTTTTTAGTCGACGGAATGATTATCGTACCGTGCACAATGAAAACTTTGGCGGGGATTGCTTCGGGCTATTGCGAAAATCTTTTACTTCGTGCGGCGGACGTTTGCTTGAAAGAAAATCGAAAACTTTTGCTCGTGCCGCGTGAAATGCCGTTCAGTCGAATTCATCTGCGCAACATGAAAGAACTTGCCGATTGCGGAGCGATAATTATGCCGCCTGTCATGACTTTTTATAATACGCCGCCGAACTTGCAAGCGCAGATAAATCATATCGTCAATAAAATTCTGCGCCTGTTCAATTTGCCAGATATTATGCAAGAGTGGCGTACGCCGAAATAATTTGCCTTAACCATTAAAATATTGTACAATGAAAAAAATTTTCAAGGAGGCGATTTTATGTTGAAAAAGACAAAAATCATCTGCACGCAGGGACCTGCAACCGACGCGCCGGGCGTTATCGAAGCTCTTATCGAAAACGGAATGAACGCCGCCCGATTTAATTTTTCACACGGCGACCACGCGGGGCACAAGAAACGTATCGACGCCGTAAAGACCGCCGCTAAAGCTACTGGGAAAATTATTTCGCTGATTCTCGACACCAAAGGTCCGGAAATGCGTCTCGGCGAATTCAAAGATGGCTCCGTTCAGCTCGTCGAAGGCAACAAGTTCACGCTCGTTAACGACGACATTCTCGGCGACGAAACTAAAGCGTCTGTCACACACAAATTGCTTTACACGGAAGTTAAAGTCGGCGATAAACTTTTGCTCAATGACGGACTTGTTGAATTGCAGATTGACGAGATTAAAGACAAAAATATTTACACGACGATTTTAAATTCCGGCAAGATGAGCAGTCGCAAAAGAGTTGCCGCGCCTGGCGTTTCGCTCGGACTTCCTGCCGTCTCTGAACAGGACGAAAAAGATATTCTATTCGGAATTGAAAATGATATGGATTTCGTTGCCGCAAGCTTTATTCAACGCGCCGCCGATGTCGAGGAAATTCGCGATTTAATCGTCAAAAACGGCGGGCACATGGAAATTATCTCCAAAATTGAAAACCTCGAAGGCGTCAAAAATATTGACGAAATTATTGCGGCAAGTGATGGCATTATGGTTGCTCGCGGTGATTTAGGCGTTGAAATTCCTGCCGAAGACGTGCCCATTATCCAAAAAGATATTATTAAAAAATGCAACGCCATTGGTAAACCCGTCGTCGTCGCTACTCAAATGTTGGAAAGTATGACTGTCAATCCGCGTCCGACCCGCGCAGAAGTTTCCGATGTTGGCAACGCTATCCTCGACGGCGCAGATATTATTATGCTCAGCGGCGAAACTGCAAGCGGAAAATATCCCGTCGAAGCCGCTACTATGATGAACCAAATCGCCTTGAGGACTGAAGAATCACTCGAATACAAAGAAATTTTCCTCCAGAAAGGCATGCACAGAAAATATTCACACACGGACGCTATTGCGCATGCTACGGTTCAGCTTTGCTACGAATTGAGCGCGAAGGCAATTATTACGCCGACTCGTTCGGGCTATACAACTCGCGTCGTTTCAAAATATAAACCTAAAGCCCCGATTATCGCCTTTACACAAAATGATGAGGTCGCCCGCCATTTGAATTTGCGTTGGGGCGTCTACCCCATTCCTGGCACGCCTTGGCTTGATATTGTTCAAATGATTGATTACTCTTCGGCTAGTGCACTGGAAAAAGGTTTTGTCGAGAAAGGCGACTTGGTTATTCTTACTGCAGGCATGAAATACGGCGAGGGCGGCACAAGTTCAATCCGCTTGCACACGATTTAAATCTTATTTACAACAAAAATTATATCAAAAAGCCCCACCGAATTTGGCGAGGGCTTTAATTTTAGCCATAACTGTAATAAAATATTTCCAAAATTTTTAGGAGTGATGGCTCATGCAGTGGGAAAAATTCTTTCAACGCGGCTTAATTGCCTTCTTAATCGTAATTTTTTTGTTCGGCGCGAAATTTGTCGGCGCAACCACAAAAGTTTTTGTCGGCGAGGGCAAATATATAATGAGCGATTTTGAAAATCCCGAAATTGCTTATCAACGGGTGATTCAACTTGCTAAAGAGGACGCAATTTATAAATCCGGCGTCTATCTCGTAGAGTTTTCTCAATCAGTCAACGCAAAAATCACTATAGACGAAATTTTAGCCGTCACGAACAATATTATTCAATTTTCTGACGTAAAAGTTACTAATGAGACTTCCGACGAATCTACAATTATTTTGACGGCGACTTTAAACGCCAAAATTGACGCCGATAGTATTTTCGGTTTCATTAAGCACACTGATAACGAAAAAATTATAATCGTTCAGCAAAACGAAGCCTTAAAAGACGCGCTAACTAAAAATGACGCCAAAATTGCCGATTTAAAAGAAAAATACAATGGAGCTACAACTCAAGCGGATAAAGATAAAATTCGTGAGCAGATTGAGCAAGTTGACAATGACTTTTTATCTATACAGAATCTGGCAGAGGGCAATAGACTTGCTTATATAAAAAATTACGAAGACGCGACAAAATATTACGATGAATCTATTAAACTCAATCCGAATTTTGTAGAGGCATATAAAAATCGCGCCGTCGCGTATTATAATCAGCACAAATACGAGCAAACAATTCAAGATTTAACTAAAGTTTTAGAATTTAATCCGAATTCAGCGGAAATTTACTGCAATCGCGGGCGCATTTATCGTTATTTAAAAAAATACAAGCAATCAATTCAAGATTTAACTAAAGCAATCGAACTCAAGCCGAATTATATTGAAGCCTATAATAATCGCGCCGTCACGTATCGCCAAATGAATAAATATGATCAAGCAATTCGAGATTATGACAAGGAAATAGAATTAGATCCGAATTCAGCGCAAAAATATTATAATCGCGGCAATACTTATTTTGAATCGGAGCAATACGAGCGAGCAATTCAGGATTATGACACGGCGATTCAAATAAATCCGGATTATGAAGAGGCATATTGCAAGCGCGGAGTGTCTTATTACAATTTAAAACAATACGAGCGTGCGATTACCGATTTCGATAAAGCAATTCAAATAAATCCGAATTTGTCGTTGGCGTATAATAATCGAGCGGGTGCATATCGCAATTTAAATCAAAATAAACTCGCCGTTCGGGATTACAGCAAAGTAATTGAGTTGAATTCAAAATCGGCGCAAGCATATTTTAATCGCGGAATTCTTTATGACGAACTCGGAAAATATAAACTAGCTATTGAAGACTACATCAAAGCAATTCAATTTAATCCGAAATTTGATAAGGCGTATTACAATTTGGGGCAGGATTATAGCCGTTTAAAAAAATATAAGCGAGCCATAGAAAATTACACAAAAATAATTGAGCTTAAGCCGGATTATGCTGAAATTTATTATCTGCGCGGGAAATGTTATAAAGAACTCGGCGACGCGGCAACAGCTCAAGCTGATTTCGATAAAGCTAAGAAATTAGAGAGACGATGAGATATGACAAAGCTTGTATCAGCTTTCTGAGAATCAGATGTCGGCTGACGAAAAGGAAATTTGAAGACGTGGAAGAGACGCCTCCTTAACTTGAATGTGGGCGATTATATCTTACACAAAAACATACCTGAGCGCGGGAAAGTAACTGCGGTGCGAATCTGCAGTAAGTATTTTTACGACGCGAATCCCAGACCTATAGATACTTCCGGTCATCAAGACGGTCGGCAATGTTTTCATGTTGACAAAGTTTTTACATTTAATCGCGACGAAGTGAATCCTCAACTGGGCACGAAATTGCGTGTTCGTGGAAGTTTATACAAAATCCCCGACGTAAAAGAATTTTTTGAATCCATGCAGGCTTTGGGAATGCCGCTTGACCACGCGGATCTCGTTGCCGCCGCCGAAGCGGGAGCGATTTTGACAAATTCGGGAAACAACTTTCTGCCGCCGATTAATTCTATGCCGCAACAGCAGAGCGATTTAAATTCGCCGATCAAAAAAATATCGACAATCCGCGAGAATTATCTCAAGGAATTGTTGAAAGTCCTGTTCAACATATCACCCGACGACCCGTCACGAAATGAAGTACTCGACAACATTTTTGAGACGTTGCAAAAGTTTTCGTTCGTCGAGCGGAAAAATATGATTAAGGAGCTGTTCATCAAGAATGGCTACCGCTTGATTAACGACGAGTCGGATTTGGTATTTGAAATGTTTTCCGAGCGCGAACTCATGTACGACCTTTATAAGTCCACCAATGAGCCTAAGAAAATTTTCGTCCGTATCAAAACAAATGATGAACCTTGCGACGAGCCGCCCAATTCCGACGGCAATATCCGAATTTTAATCGACTTGACAAATCAATTCGACGCGGCGACTCAAGGAAACGGCGTTATCCTTATCAGCGGCGAAACTTTTGCAAGTATTCTTGCCCGTCACGGCATTCGCTAAACGATCTGAGAGGTTTAAAGGAGCACGGCACGATGGAAATTTATGATGATGAATATCTCGACCAGTTTATTTCGGCAAAATTTATAGAGATAGGTGCAGCCGGAGCCGGTGCGTCGGATTATTTCAGCGAAGTCGGCAACGACCTTTTCCCTGAACGATTAATTGTTTCCAACGAAGATGATGTTGCCGGTTTGCAGGCGAAAATTGCTCGCGTTGATTACTTGTTCGTTATTACAGATATTGAGGACTTAAAAATTGCCGAAAGCGTCGCCAAAATTATTGAGGAGTCAAAAATATTCCTGACAACGTTTGGGATTTTGTGTCCGTCCGCCGATGATGTTCGCCTTGCCGACATTCAAAAAAAATTTGGCACGTGGATAATTTTGCCGAGAGATAAAATTGCCGAGAGCGGCTTTACGAAAAATGCGGCGATATATCGAGCCGTGAACATGACGACGAGTATAATTCCGATTATGAAAAAGCGGGCGAACTTTATCGGAATGGATTTTGCTGAGATTCCAAGAACAATAGGAAATTTCGGCAAAGCGTGTATAGGGTTCGGCGAAAGTCTTGACACTGAAAATCCCGCCCTTGATGCCGTGAAAAAAGCGTTGAAGTCTCCGTTGTTTATTGAAGACATTCGACACGCCAAAAAAACTTTGCTCGTGTTTTTCGGGAAAATTGAGTTTCTTAATATGTTGCAGATGAATGAAGCCGCCACTTTTTTGGATGAACTCATGTATCCTGCAGATGATTGGCGTTGTTTATTGCAAGTCGACGTTGACGAAACTGCTGCTGACGGTGTAACGGCATTTATATTTGCGACAAACTTTGAAAAATAAATTGGGAGTTGATTTTATGAAATGTTTTGTTTGGCGTGTTCCCTATTCAACGGATCGTTTTACCGACGGCACTTCAATGTTTGAATTTGTTCGTGACGAGTTGCTCAACAAGAAAATTCTTCGACAAGGCTGGGGCGTCGAGGATCTTAGAAACGGTCAAAATGCTTATGTAGAAAGAGAGCGTTCAAAAGGCAACACCAATTACCAAGAAGCTGTAAACAGATTCAACATTTTAAAACCCATGCTCGATATTGAAGTCGGCGACCGTATCGTTATTCCAAAGCTCAGTCTGCGCGACAGCGAAAGCATACCCGGAAAATATTTCACAGTTGTTGTTTGTACAAAAGTTTATGATTTTTATTTCCCATACATAAGAGATTGGGATTTCAGTCATTTTATCGAGGTGGATTGGAGCAAAGAAAAGGACTCCACTTACGATAACAACGCGCAACCGTATATCAGCGAGCAGTTGAAGGATTACGGAAAAGCAATCAACAGGGTACGCAACACAAATCTTACAAACGCTGTTAAAGCTTTAATGCCCGAACTCACCAGACAATAAAAAATCGCGGCAACCGAAATTTGCCGAGAGTGTTGGAAATTTCGTCAAGGCTTGAAAAATTTTTTTGCATGTGATATGATTTTTGTGCTTTAAAAAGACAATTTTAATGGCAGTCGGTGTTTAGCGGTGCCGACGCCTCCTCTCTTAATAACACTGGTGATTTGAAGAAGGTCGCGTCCGCAAATGCGGCTTTTTTCGTTTCTAGATTACTTCAGAAACGTAAGCAATGCCAGAACGGTCTGAATAAGGTTCAACACGAGGTTGAGCCAATCGAATTTGTCCATGACATCACCTCCCCCCATGCGAGAGGAGAGCCGACTCATCGACTGCCAAAATTAATATATCATGTATTCATACAAATTTCAAGTTGAAACGACGGAGGAATAAATTTGCGAACAAAAATTTTACAACCGACGGAAGAAAATTTACTTTTGGCGGCTGATTTAATAAAGCGCGGAGAATTGGTCGCCTTCCCAACGGAAACTGTTTACGGCTTGGGTGCGAATTCTTTAAACGTGGAGGCTTGCAAGAAAATTTTCGCGGCGAAGGATAGACCGAGCGATAAAGCATTAAGTTTGCACGTCGCAAGCCTTGAAATGGCAGAAAAAATCGCTAAAATATCTGTACAGGCAGAAAAATTATTCAAAGCCTTTTGTCCCGGTGCCTTGACGATAATATTGCCAAAGAATAAAATTGTTCCGGACTTTGTGACGGGCGGATTGTCAAGCGTCGGCATAAGATTTCCGGCAAATGACGTGGCGTTGTCGCTGATAAGGCTTGCGAACTGCCCTATAGCCGCGCCGAGCGCAAATTTATCTGGAAAAACGCCGCCAAAGACCGCGCAGGAGGTTTTAGAGAATTTATCGGGACGCTTGGAAATAATTTTGGACGGCGGGCAATGTAAATTCGGAATTTCGTCAACGATAATTGATTTGACGACTGCGGAGCCGAAAATTTTACGTCATGGAGCAATTTCAGCCGAAAGAATTTTGGAGGTTTTAGAATGAGCAAAGTTGAGCGCAACAAACTCACGATGAAAAAATTTATGACGTGTATTAACACGAATGATAAAGTTTTGGCGGAAGAACTTATCGCGCCCGAAGCTGAATTTACAACGCCTGTATCTGAAAAGCCGCTTTACGGCGGCGCGGGATATTTAAGCGTGGTCGATTTAATGCGCAAAAGTTTTTCGGATATTCGTTGGGAAATTGTCGACATGGCGGCAGAGGACGATAAAGTTGCAGTAAGTTGGATTTGCAGTGGCACGCACGACGGCGAATTTATGGGACTTGCGCCGACGGGTAAAAAATTTTCGTTTAGCGTGATGAATTTTTATTATTTTAATGACGACGGCAAAATAATTAACGACGTAGCGGCTCAAGGCATGTTCGGCTTGCTTACGACGTTAGGTTTGATTAAATGATTTTGGAGGTTTTAAGATGACGAGAGATATTGAGCTTTTTAAGGCGATTGACGACGAATTGAATCGCCAGCGCAACAAATTAGAGCTTATCGCGTCGGAAAATATCGTTAGCAAAGCGGTAATGGAGGCGCAAGGCTCGGTTCTCACGAATAAATACGCCGAAGGTTATCCCGGCAAAAGATATTACGGCGGTTGTGAATTCGTCGACGTGGCGGAACAGCTCGCGATTGACCGCGCTAAAAAACTTTTCAACTGCGATTATGCAAACGTTCAGCCGCATTCGGGCGCACAGGCGAACATGGCGGTATATTTCGCGCTGGCGACGCCTGGCGATACGATAATGGGCATGAACTTGACGGACGGCGGGCATTTAACGCACGGTTCGCCCGTAAACATGAGCGGCAAATATTTTAAAATCGTTCCTTACGGTGTAAGCCGCGAAACTGAAACGATTGATTACGATTTATTAGAAAAAATCGCGTTCGATTGCACTCCGAAAATTATCGTGGCGGGTGCGTCGGCATATTCGCGGATAATTGACTTTGAACGCCTTGCCGACACTGCTAAAAAAGTCGGAGCGTATTTAATGGTAGATATGGCGCACATTGCCGGCTTAGTAGCGGCTGGATTGCACCCCAGTCCATTGCCCTATGCCGATGTCGTAACTTCGACGACGCATAAAACACTGCGCGGACCTCGCGGAGGTTTGATTTTGTGCAAAGACGCGGAGTTTGGAAAGAAATTTAACAAAGCAATTTTTCCTGGCACGCAAGGCGGTCCGCTTATGCACGTTATCGCGGCAAAAGCTGTGGCATTTTTCGAGGCATTACAGCCCGAATTCAAAGATTACGCCGCGCAGATTATCAAGAATGCAAAAGTTTTGGCGGAGACTTTGACGGCGGACGGCTTCCGAATTGTAAGCGGCGGCACGGATAATCACTTAATTCTTGTCGACTTGACTAGCAAAAATATCACGGGCAAAGAGGCGCAAAACGTTCTCGACGAGGTAAATATCACGGCTAACAAAAATACAATTCCGTTTGAGCCGCGCTCCCCATTTGTAACGAGCGGATTAAGGCTTGGAAGTCCGGCATTGACGACACGCGGCTTTAAAGAAGACGACATGCGCGAAGTTGGCAATATAATCGCGTTGGTTTTGGATAATCCTACAGATGAAAATAAAAAAATGGAGGCACGGAGAAGAGTAGCGTCTCTGTGTGAAAAATATCCGCTTTATCAATAAAAATGGAACTAAGCAATAAAAATATTGGCGCGGTGATAGATGACATACGCGCTTTTTTTGAAAACTCAAAAGTTCCGCGCAAAGACGTGATAAAAATTTGTCTTGTCGTGGAAGAGTCATTGCTCCGCTATCAAGAAAAATTTGGCTCGGCTCACGAATTTAATATTTATAAAAAAAAATGGTTCAGTGCGCCGAAAATAATTATCTGCGTTAAGGGCGAGCCGTTTTCACCTCTGAAAAATGATTCTAATGATGATACGCTCTTCAGCAATGAGGCAATGCAAAGACTTTTGAATTTAAACGAGGCAAAGACAATTTATCGCTACGAAAACGGTTGCAACGAATTAATTTCCTATTCGACGAAGGAACAAAAGCCGCTGAAAATTCCCGGTGGCTCAATAACCGTCGCAATAATTTTGGCGATAATTTTTTCGTTTATCGTAGGTTATTTTCCGCAAGAAATTCAAGGTATTTTTGCAGAAAAAATCATCACACCGCTTTTATCTACGCTGATGAAATTAATCGTTACAGTGACGGTTTTTTATGATATTTTTTTCAATCGTGTCGGGCATTTGCGCAATAGAAGATGTTACTATGCTAAGCAATATTGGCACGACGGTTGTCGGAAGATTTTTTCTGATAGACGTATTAATTGTTGTTGTAACATTTTTAATCGGCGCACTTTTTTTCCCTGTAATGACAATCTTGGATAAAAATATAACTGAAGTCGGTCAAATTGCGGAATTATTGCTATCAATTATTCCGACAAATATTTTGGAAGCATTTTTAAAGGGAAAAGTTTCACAAGTCACGATAATGGCATTTGTAGTAGGAATTTGCATAATAAAAATCGGCAATCGAGTATCAAGCGTAAAAACTTTACTTAACGAGCTGAATTTTTTAATTTTTAAAATAGTCGAGTTGGTCTTTTCCGTCATACCGCTTGTAATATTTTTATGTGTTTTACAAGCATTATTGACGAGCAATCTCGCAGATTTTCTTAAAGTGTGGAAAATAATTGTTGCGGAATTAATTATTTACGCGATAATTATTTTGTTCATGATAATTCGACTTTATCTTAAAACGAAAGTATCAATACCCGATTTTCTGAATAAAATTTCCCCTGCGGCGATGATTTCGTTGACATCGGGCAGTAGTGTTGCGTCCTTGCCGAAAAGCCTTGAAATATCAAAAGAAAGCTTGCATATCGGGGAAAAGTTTTGTAATTTTTGGATACCATTATCGCTAGTTTTATTTTCTCCGTCGAAAATAATTCAGTTGACAATGGCGGGATTTTACGTAATATCAGTTACAGGCGGAGAGCTTTCCGCTTTTGAGGTGTTCATTATTGCTTTCCTATCAATACAACTGAGTTTTTCCTCACCGAACGCGGCGGGCGGAATAGTGGCGTCGTTCACGCTTTTATTGACAGAACTCGGACTTCCGGTGGAATACGTAGGCACGCTGATGATTGCGGACGTTATGACGGGCAATTTTTTCACGGGACTGAATGTTTTGATTCGTCAATGCGAATTAATGACGGTCGCGCACAAAATGAACTTTGTAAAAATTGATTAAAGATTTTTCAAGCTTTAGACTGCTGTTTAAAATTAGAGAGGTGATTGACATGAAAGAAATTTTGGAACTGTTGGAGCACAACGCCCGCTTGTCGACAGGCGAATTAGCCGCAATGTTGCAAAAGTCGGAGTACGAAATTGAAAAGGAAATCGCTACGCTGGAGAAGGAAAAAATTATTCTGTCGTATGGTGCGCTGATTAATTGGGAAAAATTCGGCGATGATAATGTTACGGCGGTAATAGAAATTAATTTGACGCCACAACGCGAGGTTGGCTTCGACGCAATCGCAGAAAGAATTTATCGCTTTGACGAGGTGCGTACGGTTTATCTAATGAGCGGCAATTTTGATTTGCTGGTCATAATAGAGGGAAAATCTTTAAAAGACGTGGCAAATTTCGTAGCGACGCGCTTATCGACGATTGAAGGCGTGACGCAAACTCGGAGCCATTTCATGTTGAAGGCGTATAAAAAAGACGGCGTGATAATGGAAGACGACGAACGAGATCGCAGGCTGGTGGTTGCGCCATGACGTGGCAAGATAAGCTGTCGAGTTCAGTAAAAAGCATTGCGCCGAGTGGAATAAGGAAATTTTTTGACATTGCGGCTAAAATGCAGGACGTAATATCTTTGGGCGTTGGTGAGCCTGATTTTGTGACTCCTTGGCCTATTCGTGAAAGTTGCGTTTACAGCTTGGAGCGCGGCTATACAAGCTACACTGCCAATCGCGGCATGTTAAAGTTGCGCGAGGAAATTGCCCGCCATTATTCAGAAAAATTTAATTTGAGCTATGACGTTGACACGGAAATTTTGGTTACGGTCGGCGTGAGTGAGGCTTTAGATTTGGCATTGCGAGCGATTTTGAATCCAGGCGACGAAGTTTTAATTCCGGAGCCGTGCTACGTTTCTTATCAAGCGTGTACGTTTATGGCTAATGGCGTACCTGTCAGCGTGCCCGCCAAAATTGAAAACGAATTCCGAATCACGCCTGAAGAGTTAGAACCGTTTATTACGGACAAGACCAAAGCAATTTTAATCGGCTATCCGAATAATCCGACGGGCGCGATTATGGAGCGCGAGGATTTGCTTAAGATAGCCGAGTTCGCAGAAGTTCATGATTTAGTTGTTATATCCGATGAAATTTACGGTGATTTGACTTATGGCGGTGTCCACGAATGTTTTGCCGCTTTGCCGAAAATGCGCGACAGAACAATTTTGCTGAACGGGTTCAGTAAAGCGTATGCGATGACCGGTTGGCGAATTGGCTACGCGCTTAGCAACCCAGATTTTATCGCGGCAATGACGAAGATTCATCAATACACGATTCTTTGTGCACCGATAACAGCTCAAATGGCGGCGATTGAGGCATTAAAGCGCGGCGAAAAATATATGAAAAAAATGGTTGCCGATTACGATAAGCGGCGGCATTTGATTTACGACGGCTTTAAAACTTTAGGTTTAGATAGTTTCGAGCCGCGTGGCGCGTTTTATATTTTCCCAAATATCACGTCGAGCGGATTAAGTTCCGAAACTTTCGCCGAAAAATTAATTCAAGCCGAACATGTCGCCTTAGTTCCTGGTACAGCGTTCGGCAAATGTGGCGCGGGGCATGTTCGTTGCTCCTATGCTACGAGTGTTGATAAAATTTCTGAAGCCTTAAATCGTATTGAACATTTTTTGAATGGGCACAAGCAATGAATGTTTACGAACTTTATTCTAAATCCCTTGAACAATATACGGCGAAAAATTATAATGCGGCGTTAAAAATCCTTGAGGAAATAAAAATCTTTGCACCAGATTACAAAAAAGCTTATTATATGGAAGCAAACATATGGAATAAGCTCAAAAACCCTTTTAAGGAATGTTATGCTCTTGAAAAATACTTGTCGCTTTTGGATCTTTCTTCAATTCAAAATAAGAATTTCATTGCCGAGATTTTTGTACATTTCGGGGATATAATTGCACATAATTTATATTTGTGGGACAAAGCAGCGAAAGCCTACTTATTATGTCTGAAACTGACTGATAAAAAAAATTTAACAGATTATGTCGCAAGGGATATATGTTTTCTTACAAATGTCATAGAAAATTATTCAGCGACTGATTTTCGTGCTATATATGCCGAATGTAAAAAAGTTTATTGTTCGGATGTCACCTTTCCAAAACGATTTTACAACCATAAAAGGATTCGGTTAGGCTTTTTATCTGCCGATTTTCGTAAACATCCGGTGATTAATTGGACTTGGTCGTTGTTGACTAAATTAGATAAAAAATTTTTTGAGGTTTATTGTTACTCTAATGTAAAAAAACCAGACAAAATTACAGATTATCTAAGCAAGACTGTCGAACATTGGCGAGAAATTCGCGACTTAACAGACGAGGCTGTAGCTAAACTCATTTTCGACGACGAGATTGACATTTTGTTTGATTTGAATGGACATACAGAGGGAACTAGGATTCATGTTGCGGCATATCGACCTGCTACCGTTCAAATTTCGGGAATTGGCTACATGAACAGCACGGGGCTTGACTGCTTTGATTATTTTTTGTCCGATATTTATTGCGCGGGCGATGAAAATTATTTTACAGAGAAACTTATTAAGCTTCCGCACAGCCATATTTGCTACGAGCCGTCGATAAAAATTGAGCCAGCTAATACTCCACCATGTCTTAAAAATGGTTTCGTAACATTTGGAAGCTTTAATAACTTTGGTAAAATGACAAGTTCAGTGTTAAGCACGTGGAAAAAAATTCTCGATGCTGTGCCTAACAGTCGATTGATTCTTAAGCATTATACTTTCACGACGGACGAAGAAAAAAATTTTATTGGCGATCACCTTAAAAGTTTTGGCTTTGATCTTACGCGTGTTGAAATGCGCCCTTATACGGCAAATCATCTTGTCGAATATGGCGACGTTGACATTGAGCTGGATACTTTTCCATACACCGGCGGAGTCACCACTTGCGAGGCGTTGTATATGGGCGTCCCGGTCGTCAGTCTTTACGGCGCGAGGCACGGCTCTCGTTTCGGCTTGAGTATTTTGAAAAATATTGGCATTGAGGAGTTAGCGGTTGATTCTTATGAAAATTATATCGAACGAGCAGTTGCTTTAGCGGGCGATTGGGAACTGTTAACAATTCTTAGAAAAAATTTGCGGACGATGATGGAGAAATCGCCGCTTATGGATTCAGCAAATTATATTCGTGAAATTGAAGAGGTTTTTATAAAAATTCTCAACGACGAACGAAATCGTTAATAACAAAAAAATTTTCCCGCCGATTTTGACGGGAATTTTTTATTTCAAGTTCAAATATTTATCCAACCACGCGGCAACCGCCTCGCCGATAATCCTTTTGCCGTCGGCGTCGGGGTGCAAGCCGTCAACACTTAACGAATCAATCAGATTTCCGGCGTCGTCAGTGAGTTTTTCGTTTACATCTATAAAAAATTCTTGGTCGCGAATCCACTCGCAAATAAATCGCTGATGTTCTTGCCAATCTTCTGGCGGCGGTTCAACAAAATTAACTTTTTGAATCTGCGCGGGGTTAAGTGGCGTAGGTGTCAAGAACACGGGCTTAATCCCGTTTTGCTCGCATTTATCTCTAAGCATTATTAAATTTTCAACCGACTCCGAACCTAAAATATTTGCGCGATAATCGTTGACGCCCGCCATAATAAATAAAACTTCGGGGCGGAAAGGCAACACGTCATTATTGAAACGCGCTAAAAGTTCCGCTGTAGTGTCGCCGCTCCTGCCGAGATTTTTAACGGGAATAGCGCAGTAAGTTTCCCAATTATACATGACAGTCGAAGGCGGAACGGAAATTGAGCCGCCGCCGTGCGTTATGCTGTCACCGAGCGCACAGAATCGAACTTGATGTTTGACCTCGAAACTGTTGGAAGAATTTTTTTCAGACCAACGAGTCAACGGCTGATTGTCTTGATTGAAACCGCGTACTCGCCAAAAATATTCGCCCTCGTCAAGCACCGGTTGTTTATCATAAAAATCAAAGTTATCATCTTGTGGCTGTGATTGTGTAAAATATCGGCGGATAATCTTGCCGTCCTTTATAAGTTCAATTTCGTAATGATCCGCGCCGTTCGTCGGTATCCACGAGTACACGGGGTAAAGCGGCGGATAATTCATTTTATCAAATTCTGTTGTCGTAAGAGGCGAAGTCGGATTGGTATCGATAGAAACAATCGGCAATTTATTTTGTAGCGTCGTGCCCTCTAGAGAAATTGCGTTTACTTGAAACTTGGCGTTTACGTTATCGACGGGAATTTCAATGCCGTTGGTGTAAGCGTAAAACGTTGCGCCCTCGATTAAGACTTCATACTTTACGGCGTTCGGAACAATATCCCAGTAAAGCCGCAAAATATTTTGTTCGCGCTGAATAATTTCATCGGAAATATCTTGAGCGGGTGCGTCGGTTGCGTCTTCAAAGCTGTATACCTCGCCAATTACGGCGGCTTGAACGTTTTTATCTTGCGTTAGGTGATTGTGCGGGGCGTGCGCGTCGGCAACTTTTACAGAATCATTTTCCTCAATGCGACCGCCCAGATTTATAAAGCCAAGATTGGAAAAACATAACGCAATGGCAAGGACAAGCGGAATAATTCTCAACATTGCAATTCCTCCCAACGCAAATAAAGTTCGTCGATTTCCGCGATTTTTGCCGCATGTGCCGCCGCTAATGTCGTTAGCTTTTCTGGCTCGCTCGCGCTGTTTATTTCGTGTTCTATCATTTTAAGTTCCATTTCCGCCATTTTTATTTGTGCCTCGATTTTATCTAATGCCTGCGTGTTAGTTTTTGGTGTAGAAGATTTTGGCTTTGACGTAGCCCGCGCAGGTTTTTCGTTTTTAATTTCTAATTCCTCATTCCTAACTGGTAGAAATTCTATTATTCGCGTCGCCACTTTGTCAAGTAAATATCGATCGTGCGTGACGATTAAAATTGTCCCGTCGAATTCGTTTAGCGCAGATTCTATTGCCTCCCGCGCAGGTAAATCTAAATGATTCGTCGGCTCGTCGAGGATTAGGAAATTTGCGCCCGTCAAGATTAATTTCGTCAGTGCGACGCGAGTTTTTTCGCCGCCGGATAAATCTGCAATCGGCTTTTCGACAACTTGCGCGAACAAATTTAATCTGGCGAGTTCCGAGCGTGCTTGTCCTTCCGTCAAGCCGAATTCGTAATTTAATTCTTCAAGCGGTGTGCGATTTTCGTTAAGTTCCTCGTGTCCTTGTGAAAGGTAGCCGATTTTAACGCGGTTGCCGATTTTTATTTCGCCGCTGTCAGCTTTAAATTCGCCGACGATAATTTTTAGTAACGTAGATTTGCCGACGCCATTGCGCCCGATTAGTCCAATTTTTTCCCCTTTGAAAATTTCCGCGCTGAAGTCTTTGATTATGTTCTTGAAAAAAATTTTCTCCAGAATCAAAACGCGGTTAGCTGATTCGGCGGCGTCGTTGAGTTTAATGTTAGAAGTTTCGACAGACGGCGGCTTTTCCAAGCGTTCCATACGGTCAAGCATTATTTGACGACTTCGCGCACGTTTTGCCGTAGACGCCCGAACTTTATTGCGCCGTACGAAATCTTCCAGCTTTGCAATTTCTTCCTGTTGTTTTTCGTAAGCTTTAAGTTCAGCTTCGCGCCGTTCCTTTTTAAGTTGAACAAATTTTTCATAGTTACCAGGATAAAGCGTCGCCCGCCCGTTCTCCATATCCAAAATTTTCTCAACGCAATTCTGCAGAAAATGTCTGTCGTGTGTGACGGCAATGACTGTGCCGCGATAATTTTTAATGAACTCCTCCAGAAATTCTATCGAGTAAATATCGAGGTGATTAGTAGGCTCGTCCAAAATCAAAATGCGCGGCTCGTTTAACAGAGCTTTTGCTAAGGAAATTTTAGCTGATTCGCCGCCGCTGAAATGGTTCGGATTTTTTTCAAGCTCCGCCTCTGTAAAGCCCAGCCCGAATAAAATTTTCCGCGCTTGAAATTTTTCGACACCAACGGCTAACATTTCGTCGAGAAGCGTTGCCGCCGTAAATTTTGGCGTCTGTTCAACAAAGCCAATATCCTCTGAACGTAGCCCGCCGATTGTCCCAGCGTCGAAAGGCTCCGCACCCGTCATAATTTTAACTAGCGTCGATTTGCCCGCGCCGTTTTTGCCGACGATGCCTAATTTTTCTCCGTCAACAACTTTAAAAGTCACGTCGCGGAAGATTAGCCGTTCGCCATAAAATTTTGTAACGTTATCAAGTAGAATCATTATTTAGCCTCTAAAGTTTTTGTTTATGATAGCAAAAAAAATTCTGCGCGTCGACAAAATTTTTCCGCATGCTATAATCTGCGCGGAGGTGATTTTTATGCGGAAAATTTTATTCTTAACGTTGCTTGCGCTGATTGTTAGCGTTCAAAGTTTTTGTAGCGCGGCAACTATTGAATCGGCTTGTTTCAATGGCAACGATAAAATTGTTTATCCAGTAGTGCACACAGGCGACGAGGCGATTGACCAAAAAATTAACGCTAAAATTAAAGAGGAACTTATGAGTTTTATCAAGGGATTGCACTACGCCGCACAATACGATAATCGCAAAGTTCTTGACGCCCGCACAAATTACGAGGTCGCTTGCAACGGGGCGGGCAATACTGTAATTCTAAGTTTGCTCATAAGCAAAAGCCAATATTTTGAGGGCGCGGCGCACCCAGCATCTTATTTGCATGCACTGAATTTTAATATGTCGTCGGGCAATCGTATGGGACTTGATTATTTGACGGACGTCGGCTCAGGTGTCAGCGTAGAAGAAATAAAAGGACGCCTTGAAAACAAACTCCGTGAAAAAGCCCAGCGCGAGAAACTTTATCTTTTCCCCGAAGCATTGCCACTGAAAAATCTGCCCGAATATTTTTATTGGGACGAAAATCTCCACGTGCATTTTATTTTCCAGCAATACGAAGTTGCGCCGTATGCGATGGGAATAATCGACGTTGACATTGACGCTTGAGCAACAAAAAGAGCCGTTCAATTTGCGAGCGGCTCTAATTTTTTATCAGTTAAAAATGTCGTGCTTAACGCGGTCGTGCTCCTCTGAACGTTTGGCATTGTTCCACGAGTTTAAATCGCCGGTCAAGTACCCAGTAATCCGGCGGATACGCTCGAACTTTTCGCCGCGTGCCGTGTAACTTACGTCAACTAAACCGTCGTCGCATAGCTTAACCGAGATGGTTTTGACAGGCTCCGAGACGCGTCCGCGAACATAAGCAACATAGTTAGCCGCCTCCTCGCGCGTAGCGTCATCAATGCCAACAAAATTAACCTTAACACCGTCAACAATCATAAGCAATCACTTCCTTAAATCAACTTTTGTATTATCAGGCAAATCAAGCGTGCGAATCGGGAACGGAATATTAATGCCCTCTTCGCGATAACGCTTCGTGATTTCCTTAATAAATTCATGCTTTAAAAGATATTGGTTGGTAAAAAGTTGGACGTGCATAATCGCGTTGAAATCAATCGACGAATCATTAAAAGCTTGATAGCGGACGACGGGCGCAAGAGGATTTCTGTCGACGCCTTCCGAATCAAATCTCGGTTCGTAGCCGTCAATTTTTGTCTGAAGTTCGCGAGCAACTTCAACCGTCACTTGCTCAACATGCTCAAGGTCGCTTTCATAACCGACGCCGATTGGCACTACAAGAACAATATCATCGTGCGGCTGAGAAAAATTTGTAGTGACGGAACTGGCAATCATTTTGTTCGGAATGACGACGACGCTACTTTTCGACGCCGGCATAACCGTAATATATCGCCAGTTAATATCGGTGACTCGTCCCTCGTCGCCCGACGAAAGCCTTATGTAATCGTTAACGCGAATTTGTTTTGAAATAATAATTTGCAGTCCCGAAAAAATATTTTCTAAAGTCTCCTTCAAGCCGAGACCAATCGCCATACTGCCGACACCCATAGCCGCGATAATCGGCGCGATTGAAATCTCAAAGTAATCCAAAATGATGAGCACGCCCGAAGCGTAAATCGCCACGCGGAAAATCGTATCGAGTAGCGTCGATTGAGTCATGTCGCTTGAGCTGGAAAACTTCAGTCGAATAAAGCCCGACAACGTACGTTCACAAACTCGCGTCAACGAAAAAATAATCATCGCGAACAGAACGTAAGAAAAAAGCCTTTCCAGACCGGCGGGCATGTCAGAAGTTGTGACGCTCCAATAAAGACCAATTACCATGCACAAGGAAATTGGTACGCCTCTCATTGCGCGGAAAAAAATTTCCATGAGTTCCGACTCGCTAGCTTTGACACGCCCCGCAAGTTTTTGCGTCAACATTCGATTGATCGTAACGCCGACGAAAAACGAAAACACTAAGATACACGCGGGCAAAATGAGCTTTTGCCCTAAAGCCCACCAGTCAATGTGTTGAAAATATTCCAAACAAAACACCTCTTACTTGAAAAAAATTTTTTTGCTGATATATTAATCGCTAAGGAGTTGATAGCAATGAACGAAGTTTTAATCGAAGGAAAAAGATTGCGCTTGCGGCGGGCGAACGTGACGGATTTAGGTTACATAATGGCGTTACAATTCGCGCCAGAGAATTTAAAATTTATCGTACCGTTTGACGAGGATTATCACCGCGCAATTATAAATTCGGACGGCTCGGAAAAATTGGACGTGATTATAGAGGAAATTGATACGGGAATTGCCGTCGGATATTTTATGTTGCGTGAAATGGATTCGCCCTGCGCGGAATATACTCACGTCATCATCGACAAGAAAGGTATTGGCTACGGTCGCGAAGCTTTGAAACTTTTGCTTAAGTGGACGTTTGAGATTAAAAAATTTCATCGCGTATGGATTGACTGCAAAGAATACAATTCAATCGCGCTCCACCTCTATGAAAGTTCGGGCTTTATTCGTGAAGGCGTTCTGCGTGAATATCTTTTAACCAACGGCGTCTACGAAAATTTAATTGTATTAGGAATGTTAGCCCGCGAATATTTTGCTCGCTATGGAAAGTCTGATATGTAAGAAAAAATTATCCCCCGCAAGTTGCGAGGGACTTTTTTATCTCGTCTAAAAATATTTACACAGCCTTAGCCAAATCCTCGCCGAGTTTGCGGCAATCCTCAAGGGCGGTATCATCGGGAGCATTTTCCGCAATCACAGAGCCAACGAATTTTGCGCCGGCTTCTTTGGTACGTTCGCTCCAATTTTCCATCCAAATGCCGCCGCCCCAGCCGTAGCTACCGAACAAACCAACCGGCACGCCATTGAGCTTGCTTTCAGCTTCGGTAAAGAACGGCTCGAAGGAATCTTCTTCCAAAACTTCGTCGCCCATAGCCGGGCAACCGAACAGGAAACCGTTATAATCCGCCATGTCAGTTGCGTTGAATTCGTCAACCTGGAATACTTCGACATCTGCGCCCGCTTCTTTTGCGCCTTCCGCTACGGCGTTCGCCATTTCCTCAGTATTGCCGGTGCCGCTCCAAAACACGACCGCGATTTTACTCATTCAGAATCGCCTCCAAAAAATTTTACTCTAAGCAGTGCACATATTAACACAGGGATTTTTACCCGTCAATAAATTTACTAAGATAAATTGCGTAAAGCGTTAAAGGGTTGTATAATTCGCGCTAATGATATTTTAATTTTTGGAGGGGGATTGAATGCGGGAATTGTTGAGCCGAATGCACGATTGGATGACGGCTTACATGAAAAGTTTTTATTCGGACGACGTGGAAGTTCAGCAGGGAATTTTGCTAAAGGAAAAACACACGGGCTACGTTACGGCGAATTGCGTGGAGCTTGCCAAATTTTTAAAGTTGCCGAAACACGACGCGGAACTTGCAGAAATTATCGGCTTGTTTCACGACGTGGGACGCTTCCGGCAGTACAGCATTTACAAAACTTTCAACGACGCCGATTCAGAGGATCACGCCGACCTCGCGCTTAAAGTTATTGACGAATTGGAATTTTTTAAAGAACTTGCCGCGCAGGATTATGAGCTTGTGAGGTTTGCAATTCAGAATCACAATAAAAAAACCGTCGCGCAGACTGACGACGAGCGGAAAAAATTTTTTGCTAAAATAATTCGCGATGCCGATAAGCTAGATATTTATCGCGTGTTGGAACCTTTCCTTGCTCAATCCGCCGCCGACAAAATGCCAAACTTTATTAAGTCAACAAGCAGATTGGTTGCCGACATCAGCCCCGACTTTGTAGAAAATTTCGTGACAGGCAATCAAGCTGACTATAGAAAAATTCGCACGAACGGCGACAGAAAAATTGTTCGGCTCATGTGGATTTACGACATAAATTTTTCGTGGACTATGCAAAAAATTGTTGAGCGCGGTTACATTGAAAAAATCGTCGCCAATTTGCCTATGGACGAAAAAATTGCCGAAGGTGTTCGCCGCTTAAGATTGCACGTCGATAAAAAACTAAAGGAGTTTTGATATGGTAAATTTTGTACAGCAGGAGATTGAAAACGATTTGAAGGCGGGCAAGTACACCGACGGAATACACACGCGCTTTCCGCCTGAACCGAACGGCTACCTTCACATTGGGCACGCGAAATCCGTTTGCCTAAATTTTGGGCTTGCGCTTCATAATGGCGGCTTGTGTAATTTGCGCTTCGACGACACCAACCCGACTAAAGAGGACGTTGAATTTGTCGATTCGATTCAAGAGGATATTAAATGGCTGGGCTTTGATTGGGGCGATAGAAAATTTTTCGCGTCTGATTATTTCGGCAAGTTTTACGACTTTGCAGTTGAGCTGATAAAGCGCGGGTTGGCTTATGTTGACGACCTTAGCGCGGAGGAAATTCGCGCCTATCGCGGCACATTGACAGAGGCGGGCAAGGAAAGTCCTTGTCGCAATCGTAGCGTCGAAGAAAATTTGGATTTATTTACGCGCATGAAAGCTGGTGAATTCCCAGACGGCTCAAAAGTTTTGCGGGCTAAGATTGACATGGCAAGCCCCAATATAAATATGCGCGACCCCGTCATATACAGAATCACGCGCACAACTCATCATCACACCGGCGACGATTGGTTGATTTATCCCATGTACGATTTTGCGCACCCGCTTGAAGACGCCATTGAAAATATCACGCACTCGGTTTGCACGCTTGAATTTGAAGACCACCGCCCGTTTTATGATTGGCTTTTAGATTCTTTAGGCTTCGACGTGAACACACGCCCGCGCCAAATTGAATTCGCCCGCCTTGACTTAACCAACACAATCACCAGTAAACGCAAGCTTAGACAGTTGGTTGAGGAAAATTACGTTCGCGGCTGGGACGATCCGCGTATGCCGACACTTTGCGGGCTTAGGAGACGCGGTTTTACTCCGGCGGCGATTAGAGATTTTTGCGAGCAAATAGGCGTTGCAAAGTCTAACAGCGTCGTCGATATTTCCATGTTGGAGCATTGCGTCCGCGATGATTTGAACGAAAACGCCGATAGAGTTATGGCTGTCCTTGACCCGCTAAAAGTTGTTTTGACTAATGTCGATGAAAATTCTGTTGAGTATTTGACGGCGGAGAATCACCCGAAGCGCGGCGGCAGTCGTTTTGTTCCGTTTACGCGAGAAATTTTTATTGAGCGCGAAGATTTTATGGAAGATGCGCCGAAGAAATTTTTCCGACTCAAGCCCGGCGGCGAAGTCAGACTTAAACACGCTTACATTATCAAATGCAACGAAGTTATTAAAAATTCTGCCGGTGAAGTCGTCGAACTCCATTGCATAATCGACCCAACGAGCAAATCGGGCGGCGCGACTGCAGGACGTAAAATTAAAGGCACGATTCATTGGGTGAGCACGAAATTTGCATTGCCCGCCGAAGTTAGATTGTATGATTATCTTTTGACGACCGACGCGAACGGCAACATTCCGGAAGATTTTATTGCCGCGCTCAATCCAAACTCTTTAATCGTAAAGCAGGCGTTGATTGAACCTTCCGCTCGTTGGACAGGAGCGGGCACGCATTATCAATTTTTGCGACTGGGATATTTTGTAGTCGACCCCGATACTACGCCCGATAAATTAGTTTTCAATCGCGTCGTCGGCTTGAAAGATACTTGGGCAAAAGTTAAAGCGAGGTGATTAGCAATGCCGAAAATTCCACGCGGCTTGACGGATAAAGATATGGTAAAAAATTACATCGAGGAAGAAACAATCGAACAGCAACTTTTAACCGCCGCAAAAAAAGCCGAAAAACTTCGCATGGTTGCAGAGGCAGAAGCTCCGCCCGCGCCGCTTGCAAAGGCAGGATTTACGCCCGAACTTACCGACAAACTCGGACGTGAACTTCTTGCACTAAAAATCGAATTGTCCAATGCGGGCGTCAAGAGCTACAACTTCAAAATAAAAAGAGACGGCGAACGAATAACTTTGACCGTCACTGATAAAAAACTTTTCTAAGGGGATTTTTTAATGGATACTATGACTTACGTGGCGATTGCGATTTTCGTAACTGCCTACGCGCTGATAATTTCCGAAAAAGTTCACCGCACGGTAGTCGGGCTTTTCGGCGCAATGTTGATGATTCTTTTGGGAATTCTCGACCAGGAAACCGCAGTTCACCACATTGACTTTAACACAATCGGTTTGCTTATGGGTATGATGATTGTCGTCAACATCACAAGCGAGACGGGATTATTTAATTTCCTGGCTATCTGGTCGGCGAAGAAAGTTAAGGCTCAACCCGTCGCCTTGCTTGTCGCACTTAGTACGTTAACCGCCGTTTGCTCCGCATTGCTCGATAACGTTACGACCGTCCTTTTAACCGTGCCGATTACTTTTAATATCGCCGCGCAGTTGAAAGTTGACGTGAAACCGTTCCTTATGGCGCAAATTATTAGCTCGAACATCGGCGGAACTGCAACGCTTATCGGCGACCCGCCAAACATTATGATTGGCTCGGCAGTCGGCTTGAGTTTCGGCGATTTTATCCTCAACATGACGGCAGTATCGGTTTTAATCTTCGTCGTGACAGTTGCGTTGTTGGTTATGATTTATAAAAACGATTTACACACCAAACCCGAACTCCAAGATAAAGTTATGCGACTCAACGAACACGAACAGATAACAGATCATTTGCTCCTTAAGAAATGCCTGTTCGTTTTGGCGATAACAATCAGCTTGTTTGCATTTCACGGCATGTTGGGACTTGAATCGGCAACGGCGGCACTCACGGGCGCAAGTTTACTGTTGCTTATAACTTTCTCGCACAACGAAGAAATGATTGCTAAAATGCTCAGCAAAGTTGAATGGCTCGCAATATTCTTCTTCGGCGGATTGTTTATCCTCGTCGGCGCGTTGGTTGAGACGGGCGTTATCAAAATGTTAGCGGAAGAGGCAATTAAAATCACGCAGGGCGACGTTACCTTAACCGCAATGATAATCCTCTGGATGAGCGCGATTGCTTCGGCATTTATTGACAATATTCCGTTCGTGGCTACGATGATTCCGTTGATTAAAGATATGGGCGCAATGGGCTTGACGAATCTTGACCCGATGTGGTGGAGCTTGGCTTTGGGCGCGTGTCTCGGCGGTAACGGAACCTTAATCGGCGCAAGTGCAAACGTCGTTGTCGCGTCTATGGCGGCTCAACGCGGACGAGCGATTTCGTTTATCGGATTTATGAAAGTTGCCTTCCCGCTGATGATTCTGTCGATAATTATTTCAACCGCCTACGTTTATCTTCGTTATTTATAAAAAATTTTTTCGGTCGGCAAGCTTTTGAGTTTGTCGACCAATTTTTTTGGAGGTTTTTATGAAACTTTATCCCGACTCGAAAGTTTATGTCCTCTGCCCTCGTAATTATGCTTCCGGCGGTCCAGAGCTGTGTCATCAGCTTTGCTCGCAACTTATAAGATTAAATATCAACGCATTCATGTTTTATATACCGAACACATCAAAAAATAATCCTGTGCCCGAAGTTTACATAAAATATCATCTTCCTTACACATTTGATTTAGAAGATTCGGAGAAAAATATTTTTGTTATCCCCGAATATTTCAGTGAGTATCTTTACACTGTGAAAAAAATTCAACGTGTTTTTTGGTGGTTGAGCGTTGATAATTACATAAAAAAAATTTCTATATTATTAAACAGCCATCTCTCTAAAGTAATGACCGAACCTACTCCAAAATTTTTTTACTTCAGTAAAGAGGACAGCAATATAACTCATTTTTTTCAATCGGAATATACTCGACAATTTATAATAATTAATGGTATTACTAATGCAAAATCTGTTGAAACGTGCATGAATCAAAATTTTTTAAATTATGCTAATAATGTTGACCTTAATAAAAAAGAAAATATCGTCGCTTATAATCCGAGTAAAGGCATTGAAATTACTCAACAGCTTATAAAACTTGCACCTGATATTGATTGGCGACCGATTAAGGGTATGACTGTTGAACAAGTTAAAGAATTTTTGACTAAAGCGAAAGTGTATATTGACTTCGGAAATTTTCCAGGACGAGAGCGATTACCTCGCGAAGCCTCACTTATGGGTTGCGTTGTGATAACTGGTAAGCGTGGAGCGGCAGCTAACGACATTGATATAAATATTCCCGCTGAATTCAAATTCGATGACAGCAAGCTAAATCCGCAACAAGTGATTGAAAAAATTCGCATGATTTTTGAAAATTTTGTATGTGAATTTAATAAGCAAAAAGCTTTTCGGGACAAAGAGCTTGCTGCTAAAAAAAATTTCACAAATGAAGTTGCTGAGGCGTTTGAGATTAAAAATCTACCATTATTGGGCGTCGCGATTGCTCAAGGCGTAGGCTATGAAAGTTTTCTGCTTGCTCAAGAACTTTCGCAAAGTACAATATTCAAACCGAGTTTTATAATCGACGACGCTTTAGCTACAGAGGAAATTTCTGACGGTTTTATCTTCCGCGAGCAGAATCGAAACTATCTACGCACTGAGAATTTTTCTATCGAAATTATTTCAAGTAATGACGCTAAATTTTTGTATTTGGAAGAGCGGATAAGAAAATTTGCGTTGCTTGCTCCGACGAAAGAAAAACTTGCCGAGTTAAAAAATTTTTACGGGGCAGTTGATGCGGACGTCCTGATTTTCAACTGCTGAATAAAAAAATCGCCGAGCCGTTCAAAGCTTGGCGGTTTTTTGTTTGAAAACTTCGCGCATTTCTTCCGATTGAAAAACTTCCTGCGCCTTGCCGATTTTTAAAACTTTTTTGTTGAGCAGAATAACTTTATCGGCGAATCGTTCAATCATCTCCAAATCGTGCGAAATTAAAAGGATTGCCATGTCCTCGACGGATTTTAATTCAGCGACGAGTTCATAAAAAATTCTCATACCGACTTTGTCAACTCCGCTAATCGGTTCGTCCAAAAGCAATAAATCCGGTAGCGGGTCAAGTGCGAGTGCCAACAAAATTCTTTGCAATTCGCCGCCAGATAACGCGCCTAATCGCCTGTCGATTAAATGTTCTGCCTTGACGCGACGAAGATTTTTAATAACGCGTTCGCGAATAAATTTTGAACTGCAAAGCCAGACCGGTCGCCACGTCAAACACGCCATAAATAAATCTAAAACTGTGGTCGGGCTGGTAGCGTCGAATTTCAAAGTTTGCGGAACGTAGCCGATAATTGGGCGGAGGTGTTCGCCTTTTGCGTCAAAGTAATTTAGATTGCCCGTGTGTTCAACTTCGCCGAGAATTGATTTTAATAGCGTGGATTTACCTGCGCCATTAGGACCAATTAAGGCAGTCAATTCGCCGCAATGAATCGTAAAGTTCACGTCCTCAAAAATTGTGAGTTCGCCGACCCTGACGGAAAAATTTTCAATCTGCGTCGTGCAAAGTTTAGATTGATTGTGTTTCATGACGATAACCTCTTGAACATTTTGATTGATAACCATAGCGAGAAAATCGCGTAGCCTGCTAAAATTAAAATCGACGGCAAGTTGAATCCTTCGCGTAAAAGTTGGCTTGTGTGAGTTAGCGGTAAAATTTCTATCAAAATTCGGACGACGGGCGGCAATTCTGCTACGGAAAAAAATGTTCCACATAAGAAACTCATCGGCATTAAAAGATATGTGTTGACTTGCGCCAGCTCCTCATAAGTTTGGACTTTTAACGCCGCGCAGAAACACACACTCGCGAAAATTATTGAGTTCAGCACGACGACAACTAAAAAATTCAGCGGCTCGGAAAAAAACTTTAAACTCGCGCCGAAAATTATTGCTACACTTAAAATCAACGCGGTTGATATTAACGCCCGAACAACCGCCGACAAAATTTTCCCAATAACAAACGCGGCAGGCTCAATCGGTGCGCTTAAATACTCTTCCAAACTTTTATGATAGACGCGCTCGGCGTGAACAGTAGTTATACTCATGTAGCTAACGTTCATTGTGTTTAGCGCGATAATGCCTGGCACGAGAAAATCTAAATAACTGCCCGACGCAAGATTAATATTTTTGCCTAAACCCCAGCCGAATGCGACGAGATAAAGGACAGGCGTCACCAATCGCGACAGAATAAATTTCTTAAGTCGTCGACGTAAGACAATCCAATCTCTCCACATGACGGTTGTAATATCTTGAATCATAAAGTTTAAAGTTTTATCCTCTAATATTTTTTAATGTATTTAATCTCTTGTATAAAAAAACACGCTTTAAATTTTGCGTGCTTTTTTAACTATGTAAACGGTCTATCTTCTGCCGCGTTTTGGCGAAACGACTATATATCTATAAGGTTCCTCGCCCGCGCTATGTGTATCGACGCGATCATTGTCTTGTAAAACAGTGTGAATAATTTTCCGCTCGTGGCGATTCATCGGCTCAAGTTTAACATCACGACGAGTTTTAATCACGCGTTCAGCAACACTTTTGGCAAGCTTAATTAAAGTTTGTTCGCGGCGGCGGCGATAATCTTCAACGTCAAGCACGAAGTGAACTTTTTCGTCCGCGTGCTTGCGATTTACCGCCAAGTTCAGCAGGTACTGCAAAGCGTCAAGTGCTTGCCCGCGTCTACCGATTAAAATTCCTAAGCCTTTACCGCTAAGCTCGATTAAGCAACCTTCCTCGTCGTTATCCTCGATTTTCATGATAACTTCCAAATTCATTGTAGCAAAAACTTCCCGCAAGAAATCTTCTGCCGCATCTATGGCTTTATCTCTGTCGAAAGGCTCAATTTTTTCTTCGACGGGCGACGGCTCTAATACTGGCTCAAATTTTTCTGCCGGCTCCTCAGCTGAAATTTCTTCCTCAAGCCGCGCAGGTTCCTCGACAACTACTGGCTTTTCATTCTTGATTATTTCGGGCGGTTCTTTGACTGTAGCGCGAATTTTGGCGGGCGTCTCGCCGAACAGCCCGAACAGCCTTTTAGTCGGTGTCTCCAAAATTTCAATATCAAGTTCGTCTTTATCTACGCCCAGCTCTTCTGCCGCCGCTGCTATTGCTTCGTCAATCGTTTTGCCGGTTCTTTCAATCACATTTGCCATTTAAGCAGCCTCCTTGTTATCGTCCTGCCTATTCGTCCACCACTGTTGAACTATCTGCACGACATTCATCGTTACCCAATAGAGCACCAGCCCCGCTGGGAATTGTAAACTTATCCAGCCGATAAACAACGGCATTACTACCATCATCGCACGCATTTGCGTATTTGCTTCGCTCGTGTTTGACATCATTTTTTGCTGAAGAAATGTCGTAGCCGCCGAAAGGAATGGCAATGCATAAGTCGGATCAGTCTCTGATAAACTCGGCAACCACAGGAATGACGGAGCCGCACCGCCGTAATCGAAACTGTACAGCGTATAATACATACCCATTAAAATTGGCATTTGAATCAGCATGGGCAAACAACCCGACATTGGATTTGCGCCCTCTTTTTGATACAGTTCCATTAATTTTTGTTGCATGACTTGCGGGTTATCCTTGTACTTATCCTGCAACTTTTTCATTTGCGGCTGAATGCGTTGCATTGCTTTCATCGATTGGAGTTGTTTTTTCGTCAATGGGTAAACCAAAATTTTTATAAGTATGGTTAGCAAAATTATTGCCAAGCCGTAACTGGGCACGCCAAGCGTTTCAGTTAGCGAATAGAGCGCAGTTAATACGGCAGTCATGAGTTTTTCTATTGGCTCGAATACACCGCCAAAAAGTCCAGGTTCTTCCAAAAAATCACTTCCTTTAGGAGTTAAGGGACAGGATCATAGCCGCCTTTGCTGAAGGGATTGCAACGCAGAATTCTTTTAAGCGTCAAGAATCCACCGCGAATCCAGCCGTATTTTTTCAGTGCGTCGACGGCATAAGTTGAGCACGTCGGTACGAAACGGCAACATGGAGCTTTGAGCGGCGACAGCCATTTTCGATAAAAATTTATTAAGGCTATTAAAATTTTCGTCATGATTAAGTGCAATAAAATCATATTATTCAATCGTAAGTTCAAAATGCGACGTTAGTTTAAGTTATTAGGCGAGCAAAGTCAAGGAAATTTGTATAGAGCTTTTCGATATGCTTCGCCCTTTTTTATTTCCGCGCCCTGTGCTAAAATCAATAAAAATTTCTGGAGGAAAATATGGTTAAAAGAATTTACGTTGAAAAGCGCAAAGGCTTCGATGTGCCGGCTAAACAGTTGCTTGACGATTTTAAAGACACGCTCGACATTAGAATTGACGGCTTGCGGCTTTTAGTTCGCTACGACGTGGAAGATTTGAGCGACGAAGATTTTATAAAGTGCGTCAGATTGTCTTTGATTTGAATGCGACGTTAAAATTTATGCTGAAGATTAAAGGAAATTCTCTCTACTGGAAGAATTTTAATTGTAAAGTTTTATGGAGAGGTGATTTTTATGGCGAGTGATAAAGAAAAACTTTTGAAGGCGGCTAAGACAAATCTGGACGCAATCGGCAATGCTCTCGGCGAAAAACTCGGCGCGGCTATCGAAAAACAAGATACTTCCGCCAAAAGTTCCGGTCTCGAACAGGTTAAGAAAAGTTTTACAAAACCCGTCGGAACTCTTACGATAATTCCCGATGATGTTTATAAGAAAATTGCAGAGACTCTCAATGATAATGCCAAAATAAGCTCAATCTTTATCGAATATTCTACTAACGAAGGCAAATGTATAAAGCAGGTCGCGACGCAAATCGGTAAATTGCTTAAGAAACTCGACGATATTAAAGTTCCAGTCGAAGAAAATGGCAAAACCGTAACTTACAAAGTTGAATTTTCGGGAAGTCATCTTGGTGTCAGCGGAAGTTTCATAAATGTATCGCGTGGCAACAAAGATTCGTGGATTAACTGGAAAGATGAAGCTACCGGCAAAAATGCAATGGCGCAATATTGTGCGTCGCTCTATAATTTGGGTCAAAGAGTGACTTCCGCAAGAAAAATTATTATTAATACACTCATAGAAAACGGTGCGAAGATTCTAAGCGCAGTCTTTAACGACGGAACCGAGAGCGTTTACAAAAAAGTTTTCGGCAATTCTGCCTTCAAAAAAGTTGCTAAGGCTTATGGAACATCTGAAATCGGCAAGGTTGTTAAGAGCGTTAAAGGCAAAAAAATTTCTGAGGCTTTAACTCAATATGAATCCTTGAATAATCTTTACAACAATCTTGCGTTTGAAGTTAATTCCGCAAAAGGCACTGTCGAAAATATAAAAAGTTGGGCAAATTCTTTCGCGAGCACTTCAAAAATACTTCAAAGCAAGCTGAAATCTTTAGGCGTGACGGTTGACCTTGAAAATTTACCGATTCTTGAGCTTGACCTCGTTTATAACAAAAAAAGTACTGCTGTTACACTTCCGTCAAACTGTACAAGCGAAGTCAATTCTTCCGACTACAAGAGTTCCGTGAAAATTATTTACGCGGATACTTTTACTAAAGCCGTAACCATAAACGGCAACGACAAAGATAATGAAATTTACTCCGGCAAAGGCAAAGACGTGCTCAAAGGCGGAAACGGTAAAGATTCACTCTATGGCGGCGCGGGAAATGATTCACTTTGGGGTGAAAAAGGCGACGATTATCTTTTTGGCGATGCAGGCAATGATTCGCTCTGTGGAGGCAAAGGAAATGACACTTTGTACGGCGGAAGTGGCAAGGACGTTTTCTTCTACGCGAGCGGCGACGGAAATGACGTTATCGCCGACTTTTCGTCCAAAGACATGATTAAATTGACTAAAGGCTCAATCAAAAAGGTCACGAAAAGCGGCAATGATGTCACGTTCAAAATCGGCAACGGTTCAATCAAAGTTCAAAACGCTAAAGGCAAAGAAATTACGATTGTTGATGCCGATAACTTAGAGAAAAAATATCTCAACGGCAAACTTATTTCGAGCGTTCCTGCCGACGCTTTGAAATACAACGGGCACAGTTACAAAATTTTTAACGATGGAATGACTTGGGAAGATGCAAAAGTTTATTGTGAATCTATTGGCGGACATCTCGTAACAATTACTGACGAAAACGAACAGATTGTAGTTGAGAATCTTCTTTACGAAAAAGGTACAAAGAACAGCTATTGGCTTGGCGGATTTAAAGACGACAACGATAATTGGCAATGGACAACATATGAGACTTTTAGTTATAATCACTTCGCCGACAACGAACCAAACGGCTCAGGTAATTACTTACATATGTATGGAATGAAAGATGGCGGCATAAATACAGGAAAATGTGCAATGCCATTAACTTAAGCGACACGATAATTGAAGCTCACAGGATGGATATATCGGCAATTTCTTAGGAAGAATCTTTCTTGCCTTACTGGATGAACATACTTGCTTATTTGGTCGAGAATTTTGTCGTAATA